>NZ_JAHKBE010000029.1 GCF_018789675.1 Hallella faecis | reverse complement strand
GCATCCTAAAAGACTAAAGAAAGGGCCGTATCATTACTCAATACAGAGTTTGATAAGACCCTTTTTAATATCATAGTTATAATCTGTATCTTTGAAGAGTAGTCATTTTAGTTTTGACACACCCTCTTATTTATGATCAGACGGTCATCAGACCGTTAGAAACGGTTGGGGCTACTTCGTATTCAGGCGCAAGCCCACATTGAGGCTGAAGCCTAAGGGATGGTCGGTGTAGGACGACTCCACCCCACTGCCGTTCTTAAAGTGACAACTCAGGCCGGGCTCGGCATAGAAACTCACCATGGGCGAAAGCTTTAGCGCAATACCCGCAGCGACATTAAGACTCAGCACTGGACGGCTCTCCTTCACCTTCTCACTGCTGTTGTCGGTAGAGAACGTTCCCTTCACCAGTTTCTCCATCTCGCTTCCTGCCGTGGCATAGACGTTGAAACGGCGATTGCTCCACACATCATAGCTCACACCAATCGGCACTCCTATATAATGAAGGGCTTGGGAGCCAGTGATGCTGTTGCCATTCGACGAATCCTCAAAGTCCGACTTGAGATAGGCATAGTTCAAGCCGGTTTGCAGGCTCCAGCGATAGCCCAGGGGCACACGCACCGAGAAGCCTACCTTGACGGGCTGATGGTGCTTGGAGCGAAGCTCGGTTGACTTGGCATGTCCCAGTCCAGGCACCAATGTGGTGCCGGTTTCTCCCACAGAGGTATCGAAGGGCGAAGTGTAGCACAGGTCGGAATAACGACCGCCAGCCATGCCGCTTAGGTTCATGCTGGGCATGCCCGACAGATGGGCACCCACTTCCACAGCCCGACTACGACTCGCATGGGCCTGAAGTTCAGGCTCACGAGCGATATCTCGAGTTGTGCGAACGTCTTGTTGCTGACGGGCCTTTGTGCGTG
Organism: Hallella faecis; assembly: GCF_018789675.1. Classification (GTDB taxonomy): domain Bacteria; phylum Bacteroidota; class Bacteroidia; order Bacteroidales; family Bacteroidaceae; genus Prevotella; species Prevotella faecis. Next base: position 38,592 of record NZ_JAHKBE010000029.1, on the reverse strand, counting down.
GCTGTACGGATGATCGCGGTTCCACCCTCTCCTCGGCATGCTCCTCAGCAACGCACACAGGCTCCTGCGACGAATCGACCATGGCCACCACCGGTGGATCGGAAAGGGCACACGCAGCCTCTTGTTGCGCCACAAGACTCTCGGCCTCACGCCGTCTCTTGGCTACCGTCTCGACGGCTTGGGCCACCCATCCGCTAACCGACGCCACGGGCTGCGTGGTCGGAGCCATCGCAGATGCAGCCTCACGAGACTGGCTTGCGGACCGTGGCGTTCCCGGGTCCATCACGGTCTGTTGGGCCAGGGGTTGCTGAGGCTCCTGTTGATGGGGAGGCATCAGGCACACGCCAATGGCGGCCACCACAGCCACCGATGCAGCCACGGCTCCCCATCGGCGCGCACGCATGCTAATGATGTGGGCCTTCCGTTGTCCATAGGCAGGTTGCAGACCCCGACGCGCCATCTCTTTCTTGATGTCGCAAAGCAGACCCTCGGGCGCACTATGCTGTGCGTCGTTGAGAAGCCTGTGTGTGTCGTTTGTCCATTTCTTATTCATTGCCTATGCGATTTATAGTTCTTGATGATACGGGCGAGCATATCCTTTGCCCGATGCAGTTGCGAGGCCGAGCTGTCGGGCTTAATGCCGAGCAACTGGGCGATCTCCTTGTGACTCTTTCCTTCCACGATATAGAGGTTGAGCACCGCCCGATAGCCGTCAGGCAACTGCCGGATGAGACGCGTCATCTCCTCACTGGTAAGGTCATCGGTGTCGGGATCGTCATCGGGGAGGTCAGGCGGATCGGCCTCCATCCTATCGATGGGCGACCGCTTGCGTTGCCGCAGGAACAGCAGACTCTCGTTCACAACGATTCGTCCCATCCATGCCTTAAGCGATCCCGATCCGCGATAGTCGAAGGCGTCGATGGTGGTGAAGATCTTAATAAAGGCTTCTTGCAACACATCCTTCACGTCATCATCGTCAGACAAGTAACGAACGCAGATGGCCGTGAGGTAAGACGCATATTCGGCATATAACTCATCCATGGCCGAGGCGTCGCCCCGGCGGAAGAGATTCAGGATATCTTGTTCTTTGTTTCGTCCGAATATGCGCATATCAGGATGCAAAAGTAGTCTTTTTATGTGACTCCCACACCATTTAGCCTCATCTTTCTACACAAGAAATACCTCGCAAGTGAAAACCTTGCATGAAAGACGTCGAAAAAAATAATTGTTTTTTTTGAGCCACCAATGCAAGGTTTGGCCCATCGAAGCATTTGAGTTAACGAACCGATGAGGTAGAACCAGTATAAATAATCAATAATAAACAAACAAGAAAATGAAAAAGTTAACGTTCATCTCTTTGATGATTTGCTGCTTGGCAGCTATTGGGCTCACTTCGTGCAACAACGATGTAGAATACAAGGGACTCACCAACGAACAGAAGGCCGAGGCCTTCAACACCGTGAAGGGCTCGTACAAGGGCGACCTCATCTACCCCGCCACCAACCCGAGCAACAAGACCGATGTGACCGACACCCTGCAGATTTCGTGGCAAATGAACAGCGACTCGGTGATGACAATCCGCAACTTCCCCGTGGAGCTGCTGGCTTCCAACATCACCAACCCCGAGTTGGCTAAGGCCCTACGCAAGCAGCAACCCCGCGACTGGAAGTGCTACATCAACTTCACTCAGGTACAGCCCGTCACCTTCTTCATCAACCCCACGTTGCAGAGCTTCTCACTCAACTATAACGACAAGGACCACGTGGTGCAGATTGCCATGCTCGGCAACGACATCTACTCATTTGGCATGTACAACTCCAGCAAGAAGATGATGCAGATGCAGATTGTAGAGGCAGCCGTTTACGTGAACGGCATCTTGCAGCGCGGCATGCTGAAATCGGCTGTGCCCTTCATCCTCAGCGGAACCAAGCAATAAGCAACCGCAAAACTACCATAATTATTTCTGTGGCAAAAGTTCCAAGCGTCACTGACAGCGCTTGGACGCCCCAAGCCCGACAGTCCATGTGATTGTCGGGCTTTTTTAGGAAAAGCCATGTTGGGACGATCTATAAAGCCATGTTGGGACGATCTATAAAGCCATGTTGGGACGATCCATTCATGATTCTACATGAATAATCGTGTTTCGCCTAACAACAAAAGGAATGATCAACGGCATCTATCAAGAGCATAGATGCCTAAAAAGAAAAAGAGTTCTGAAGCACACGACTCACAGAACTCTAAATGTAGCGGGACCGGGCTACGATCCCGGGACCTCCGGATTATGAATCCGACGCTCTAACCAACTGAGCTATCCCGCCATCATTTTCAACTCCTCTATCCGAAAAGCGAGTGCAAAGGTAGGGATTATTTTCCTTATCTCCAAACTTTTGGGCAAATATTTTTCGAATATATGCAAAATTCTTGGTTTTAAGCCCATCTTAGCCATTTAAGGATAAGAGAAAAGGCGAAACGGCTCTTCCCTTATCGCCTCACCATTTTGTGCCCATCAACAATAACGAGTCCTTTGTAATACGACGAAACGCGCTGTCCAGAGAGATTGTAAACCACCGAATGAGATGGGCGTAAGGGTGCGCTAATCTTCATCTCCTTTACTCCCGATTCCACGCCAAGGAAAATATGATTGGCCAACTCCTCAGCGTTTCGATGATACCAGTCCTTGACATAATCGAGCTCTTCGCTGATATTGCGCTTCAAAGGCACTGGATTGCCATTCCACTTTGCATACTCGCGTTCCCATGCTCCCGACTCCTCAAACATGCGGGCGTAGGCATCGAGCCGTCCGCAGAACGCCTCCTCCGACAGCACCGTTTGGCGAAGCGCTTGCCAACGGTCGTATACAAGGCCTTTGAAACCCGCCACATTACCCTCCCATAAGCGTCGGGGCAACTCTGCGGAGAGGATAAATCCTTCCCAAATTGGATTGGTATAATAACTACCATTCCAACTGCCACCAAGCGAGCAGTCGAGATCCCAAGGGGTAATGAGCATGCGGTTGCCTTTGCTCTTGTCCACCACACTAAGGTAAGCGTTCTTAAAGAGATTGTCGAGTATGCCCTGCGAAAGCAGGAAAACCATGTAATCGCGAAGGTTATCCATATAAAACCACTTGGGGATGCCCGTCTGCAATTGCTCATTCGACGATTTTGCGCAATAGTCGATGAACCGCACCAAGGGCAAATAAGCCTCTTCGCAAGGATAATCCTCAGAATATGCGAGTTCCCATCCGTTCCACTTTTTTTTGCCATGTGGTGTCTGTTTCATACCCCCTCAGCCTTGTGGCAGACGACCACTCGCGTCCCTTATACAACACGCCCCTAATGATAGGCTGTCCCTTGTCGTCCACACGAGGTTTCTTAAGATCAAGCAATTTGCGGTTCTCCTTATCGGTGAAGCAATACAAGCCATGATACTCGCCATTGATAAACAGTTCGACAAAGAGGCCCACCGTGCCATTCCTACGGTCGAGCTTGGTATCGTAGGGCACACGCGACATGGCGTTCCACACATCGAAGTTCACACGATTGCGCATACGGATTCGATCGACGGCCATGGCATCGAGCACCCAAATCTTATCCCTTCGCAAGCCAAAGAGGTTGGCGTTGAGCTCTTCACCTTGACCATCCACCACCTGAATGGCAAACGATTTCTTGTCATAACGGATGGATGTATTACCCCTGTATTTCACCTTACACGCAAGCAACGTTACGCCATCGCCCACCATGCGCTTCATTGGGTCGCAAATCTCCACGAAAGCCGGAGTATATGTGGGCTTCGACACATGGTCGATGTCGACCATGAGGTTAACCAACGGCAACGATTGCTCATGAAGTTGCAATTTCAAAGAGTCATAACAAGGTATGGTATCCGCTTGAGCCACAACTATACGGAGACAAAGAATACCAACCCAAAACACTAATCTACACATACTTTTCATTTCTGATACTGATAATTTTATTAACACAAGGCACACTAAGCGCACTTATCAATGGAGTAAAGATATAATATAAAAGCCGACATAGGTTGTAACGCAAGGATTATTTAGGCTGGTTTACCCCAAATCAGTCTTCAAATCCCATGCATTCGGACATCTGATTCGATCGAAGGCAGGCGTAGGCGTTAAAGGCAAGGCAGACTATGCCGTCTTCTCAAGCCCCTTCTTGCGGTACGACCAAATCTCAAACGAGTTGATGATGTTCTGCCAAAGGATGTAGCAACCAGGCCCCACGGAACTCAACGGATTGAGAAACGCCGTGGAGACCCAGATAGCGAAAGCGGTGTTCTTCTGCCCCAGACTCTGTCCGGCCTCAACAGTCTTACCGAAATAATGGCCGATGAATCGGCCGGTGGCAAACTGAACGATGCAGAGGATAAGCCCCATGGCGGCAATGGAAACAAGGAACCACACGGAGGTATCGTGCCAAGCGTTGCCGATGTTCATGGCGGTGGTGCCAGTCACCACGACCAACGACCCTCCCCAAAGGTAATAACTCAGGTCGGGAACGGCCACGATGCGCTGGTGCAAACGGTGGAACATGTGCTTCGTGACATACGCCAGCAGCATGGGCAGCAACAGCACGGCGCTCACCTTCCACAAGATTTGCAGGAAGAGCGGCCAGAACTCGATGTGCTCGGCAGCCTCGCTGGCCTGTGGCAAGGCAGGGAAGCAAAGCGGAATGAGCAGCGCCGAGAGGAAGTTGGATAAGAAGGTGTAGGTGGTCATCTCCTCCAGGTTGCCGCCCAACTTAGCCGTTACGACGGGCGCAGCGGCCGCACAGGGGGCAATGATGCACACCATGATGGCTTCAAGCATGATAAGCGGTTCACCCGAGATGTTGAAACCGACAATGAGCCCCATCAGGGCCAAGATGAAAACCGTTTGCTGAACGCTGATCCACAAGTGCCATCTGACGGGCAGCAACTTATGGAAGTTGACCTTGCAAAAGGTGACATAAAGCATGAGAAACATGAAGACGGGCAGCACCTGATCGTTATAGGGGGCATACCCATCGCCAATGGGAGCCAAGAAAGGCACCCAACTGAAAAGAAGATAGACGCACACGCCGGTGAGCATTGCCACGGGCAACGTCCAGTTTTTCAGAAACTTCAACAGTTTTTTCATAAATATCCTCCTTAAGATTTCATCCTACCGTGCAGTCCCTTTTGCGGAAGCATCATGGAATTCCTTACGTCTCGGCCGAACGATTTCATGCTTCCTGCGCCAAATGGCAAAGGGCTTTTCGCTTATCTTACGCTTCCATTGCGACCAAGCGTCAACACATTGGCCTTCAACTTGTAGTTGGCATGGTCGAAGAAGACCCCAGGATTGATGGTGCGGCTCTTGAAACGCAACTCAAAATGCAGATGGGGCGTGGTGGCGCGGCCTGTCTGTCCGGTATAGCCTATCACCTGACCGGCCTTCACCTTCTGGCCCGCCCTCACGGTGTTCTTCGACTGGTGGCTATAGCAAGTGGAGAAGCCATAGGCATGGCGGATAACGATGTAGTTGCCATAGGCGAAATATGGGCCCGACTGAACCACCACACCATCGAACGCGGCCAGCACCTCGTCGTTGGACTTGGTCTTGATGTCCACGCCCGAATGGGTCTTTTTGCCACGTCGTCCATACTGACTGATGATGTGAGCCCCAGGCAACGGATACGACCAATGCTCCTGCTCTATCTTGCCGAGGTCGAGCTTGAACGTGGCGTTCTTGAGCAACGGATCCTCGTCTACATCATCAGGGTCGAGCGTCAACTTCGCTTGTTTCTCCTCCTTCGTCACGGTCAGCACCACATGGTTGCCACTCTTGCGGCACTGCACCACCTGCCGGCGCAACTTATGACCCTTCACCTCGAGAATCGTTTCGGGGTTGATCCATCCTCCATTGATGAGGAAAGCGAAGTAGCATGTGGCCTTTTGGCCATCGTTTCCCACAATGGCGACGGTTTGTCCGGCCTTGACGCGCTGTCCCGGCTTCACCAAGTTTTGCGCGTTGCGGGCATAAACCGTCTCCAGGCCGTTGTCGTGCCGAATGATGACCACATTGCCATACTGCTCCGATCGGCGCGCCATACGCACGGTGCCGGCGAACATAGCCTTCACGGCATCGCCCTTCGTGGTGGTGATTTCCAATGCCTGGCCACCAATCACCTCCGCCTTTCCCACGGGCAGCGGAAACGAATACTCATTGTCCTTGAGGATGGTGAAATTGATTTCAAAGGCGTTGCTATGGGTGAAAAGGCCCGGTGTGGGCACGCTGATGACCGCCTGTTCGGTGGCGGAGAACTGATGTTGCGCATGCAACTCGCCGCTAACCAAAAGGGCCAGCAGGCAAAGGGTGATATATGAATGAAATTTCTTCATGTCTGATGTGTTTCGGTCGATGAGCGCCATCACGGCTACCCGGCCCCATCATCGCAGGATGATGCCTGTGTAGATGCGTCCAGAGTCCACGCCCAAACGGCGCGCCGAGAAATAATCGTCCACACGATCGTACGTGCAGACATTGGAAACGAGGATGGCGTCGAGTGGAACGCCCGCCTCCTCCAGTTGCAGGCGATTGCACAAGGGCAAGTCGATATGCCACTTGGCGTAGCGCTTGGCTATGCGGCCCATATCGAACCACGCCTCCGCAAAACGGTCGTACACCTCCTGTCCCACCTCGAAGTTGGCCAAGGAGATGCCCGGTCCTATCACGGCCCGCACGTCGCCAGCATGGGTGCCATAGTTGTTTTCCATCACACGCAGCGTCTTTCCAACGATGCGTTGCACCGTACCGCGCCAACCCGCATGGATAGCGGCGGCGGCATGATGGCGAGGGTCGTAGAGCAATACGGGGATGCAATCGGCTGTCGACACGCCAATGCACACATTCCCAAGTTGGGTTATGAGCGCGTCGTGCCCCTCAAGGGCCGCCAAACGCTCCTTTTCGGGAAGACGAAGCAGATCGTCGTCGACAACAAGGCAGTCGTCGCCATGCACCTGATGGGCCATCACCACATGGTTCTCGTCCACCTGAAGCTCGGCGGCCAGCGCCTTTCGGTTGGCGATGATGGCCTGTGGGTCATCGCCACAATAGGGGTTGATGTTAAATTCTGAATAGCATCCCTTGCCCACCCCGCCATGGCGTGTGGTGGAAAAAGCCGTCACCTGGGCAGCCATTGGATAATAGGTGATGATGGGCATGGGTTGCATAAATCGTAAAGGGGTAAAAGGAGACGCGAGCGTTACTCGTCGTCGTCCATTTCAACAATATCGAGGTCGTCGAAATCCTCATCGAGATCATCCAAATCGATCACCTCGAATTCGTCGGCTCCCTCCTCCTGCATCTCTTGTCTAAAGCGCGTCATATCCTTGTCGCGGTGCACTATCGTGTCTTCACCCGTGATGTCTTGCAACTTGTTGCTCTCGTTGTTGAGCTCACGCCACAGCACATCCTTCAACTCGTCGAGACCCAAGCCGCTGACCGAAGATATGAACACCACCGGCAGGTCGGTGGGCAACGTCTCCTGCAACATGCTGATGAGCTCCTCATCGAGCAGGTCGCTCTTGGTCACCGCCAGCACACGGTGCTTGTCGAGCATATCGGGGTTAAACTTGCTGAGCTCACCGAGGAGCACCTCGTAGTCGTGCTTGATGTCGTCGGTGTCGCCTGGCACCATGAAGAGCAACAGGGAGTTGCGCTCAATGTGACGCAGGAAACGCAGTCCGAGACCCTTACCCTCGCTGGCGCCCTCAATGATACCGGGGATGTCGGCCATCACAAACGATTTGTTGTCGCGGTACGACACGATACCCAGCGACGGCTCCAGGGTGGTGAAAGGATAATTGGCAATCTTGGGGCGAGCGCTCGAGAGCGATGAGAGCAGCGTTGACTTTCCCGCGTTGGGGAATCCCACCAAGCCCACATCGGCCAAGAGCTTCAGCTCCAGTATGACGGTCTTCTCCTGCATCGGTTCGCCCGGCTGTGCGAAACGAGGCGTCTGGCGGGTGGCCGTACGGAACTGATAGTTGCCGAGTCCACCTCGGCCACCCTTCAGCAGCACGACCTCCTGACCGTCGTAAGTGACATCGCAGACATACTTGCCCGTCTCGGCGTCATAGACCACCGTGCCACACGGCACGTCGATATAAGAGTTTTTGCCGTTGGTTCCATGGCACTTGTCGCGCCCTCCGTTGCCGCCATGCTCAGCGAATATATGCTTTTGGTACTTTAGGTGCAACAACGTCCAGTAGTTATGGTTGCCGCGCAGGATCACGCTGCCGCCATCGCCGCCATCGCCGCCATCGGGGCCGCCATTGGGTTGGTATTTCACGTGGCGAAGGTGCATAGATCCCTTGCCGCCCTTTCCTGAGCGGCAGACGATGCGCACATAGTCTACGAAGTTTGATTCCATATCAAATGATTGTTTGGGGCATTCGCCCCGGTATTACAAAGAGTCGATGATTTCACAGACGTCGCCGAAGATGCGATCGATGTCGCCCAGTCCGTCGACGGAGTGGAAGAGGCCTTCCTTGTTGTACCAGTCGCAGAGAGGCTGCGTCTGTGTGTGATACACATTGAGGCGCTTCTTGATGGTCTCCTCATTGTCGTCGCTGCGTCCGCTCACCTTGCCACGCAGCACGAGGCGCTTCACCAGCTCCTCATCGGGCACATGCAGCTCCACCATGGCAGCCACCTTGTGTCCACGCTCGGCCAACATGGCCTTCAAGGCCTCAGCCTGCGGGATGGTGCGGGGGAAGCCATCGAAGATCACGCCCTCGTGGTCCTTACCGAAGCTATCGTAAACGTCGGCGAGAATGCCCACCATCAGCTCATCGGGGATGAGTTTGCCCTCGTCGATGAATCCCTTGGCGGTCTTGCCGAGCTCCGTACCACGCTTGATTTGGTCACGAAGCACATCACCCGTGGAGATATGCTTAAATCCGTACTTCTCAATGAGCTTGTCGCTCTGGGTGCCCTTGCCTGAGCCAGGAGCACCAAAAATAACAATGTTCTTCATTTTATTCCACTATCGTGTAAATATCTCTCAAATTGCGTCCTTGCTGATCATAGTCGAGACCGTAGCCCACAATGAAGTCGTTGGGGATCTCCATGGCGGCGTACTCTATGTTGAGTGGCACCTGCAACTTGCCGGGTTTCACCAGGAGCGTGCAGATGTGCAGGCTCTCGGGATCGCGCGTTCCCAACTGCTCCAACATGCGCTTCATGGTGAAGCCCGTGTCGATGATGTCCTCAACGATAACCACCGTACGACCTTTCAGGTCCTCGTTAATGCCAATAACCTCCTTGATCTTTCCCGAAGAGACGGTGCCTTGGTAGGATGCCAACTTCACAAATGAGATTTCGCAGGGAATGGTAATCATTCGCATCAGGTCGGCGGCAAACACGAACGAACCGTTCAGCACGGCCAAGAACAGCGGGTTCTTGTCCTTCAAGTCTTCGTTCAACTTGTCAGCGACGGCTTTCACGCGTTGCTGGATTTCAGCCTCGGGGATAAACGTGCGGAACGTTTTATCCTTCACTTTAACTATGCTCATGTGGCTTAATTACTAAAATTAGGGTGCAAATTTACGAAAATCTACCGAGAACGACAAGCGGCAAGGGAAAAAGAACATCATCTTTAGCGTTTATTTACCACTCAAGCCGCGCGGCCACCCAAATGCCCGCGGGTGGGCAAGGTGCCAAGCGCAAGGGTGTTCGGCATCCGTCACGCCAATTTGCCAACAAGCCTAAAAAAAGGAAGAATTCCTTTTGATATTCCGCTTGTTTGCACTAACTTTGCAGTAATATGAAGATTTTCACCGCTGCTCAAATTCACGAGCTTGACAACTATACCATTACGCACGAGCCCATCAAGTCGATCGACCTGATGGAGCGAGCTGCAAAAACCATCACACGCGCCATCATGGACGAGTGGACCGACCGCACGCCCATGGTAATCTTTGCCGGACCCGGCAACAACGGAGGCGACTCCCTGGCCGTGGCAAGACTTCTGGCAGAAGAGAACTACAAGGTCAGTGTGTATCTCTTCAACATTCACAACAAACTTTCTGACGACTGCGCCGCCAACAAACAGCGCCTCATCGATAGCAAGCGCGTGGGCCACTTCACCGAGGTGACCCTCAACTTCGACCCACCCGAGCTCACCGAGGACATGGTGGTGATCGACGGACTCTTTGGATCGGGCCTCAACAAACCGCTGATCGGCGGCTTCGCATCGCTGGTGAAATACATCAACCAATGCCCAGCGAAGGTGGTGAGCATCGACATTCCTTCGGGACTGATGTGCGAAGACAACACTTACAACATCCATTCTAACATCATACGCGCCGACCTGACGCTGACGTTGCAGCAGAAGAAGCTCTCCATGATGATGGCCGACTGCCAGAAATACATTGGCCGACTGCGTGTGCTCGACATCCGCCTGAGCAAGGAATACATCGACAAGACGGAAGCCAACTGCCGCATCCTGGAGGAGCAAGACGTCATACGCCTGCTGATGCCTCGCGACGACTTCGCCCACAAGGGCGCCATGGGCAACGCGCTCATCATTGCCGGCAGCTACGGCATGGCCGGAGCGGCGGTGCTTGCCACAAGGGCTTGCCTCCGCAGTGGCGTGGGGAAGGTAACGGTGCACACCCCCAGGCGCAACTACCTCGTCATGCAGACGGCGGTGCCCGAAGCGGTGATGCAGATGGACCATGAGGAAACTTATTTCTCGGAAAGCGTCGATAGCACCGACTTCGACGCATTGGGCATTGGCCCAGGCCTCGGACTGGTTGAAAACACGGCCATCGCCCTCATCGGCCAGATACGCCGCACCTCGTGCCCCATCGTTGCCGACGCCGACGCCCTCAACATCCTGGCCAACCACCAGGCATGGATGCAGCAGCTCCCATCAGGCATCATCATGACGCCCCACCCCAAGGAGTTCGACCGCATGGCCGGCAGCACCAGTAACAACGACTACGAGCGCCTTATCCGCGCCCAGCAAATGGCGGAGCATATCAAGGGCTACATCATCCTGAAGGGCCACCATTCGGCCCTCTGCATGCCCGACGGGCACATCGTGTTCAACGCCACCGGCAACAGCGGCATGGCCACGGCGGGCAGCGGCGACGTGCTCACGGGCATCCTCACGGCGCTCCTGGCCAGGGGCTACGACAAGGGAACGGCTTGCCAACTGGGCATGTACCTGCACGGACTGGCTGGCGACTTGGCCGCCAAAGAGGTGGGAAAAGAGAGCTTGGTGGCAAGCGACATCATACAGTTCCTGCCCAAGGCCTTCCTCAAACTGGAGGACTAAGCGCCCCATTCCTCACCCAAGCCTTCGGCTGCTCTCACACCAGCCCCCACAAGAACGCACCCAAAGCAAGGGCTCGTCTCACACCAGCGCCCACGAAGGCTTACCCCTATGCCCTTAACGTTTTACGAACACCCACAAACAAAGCATACCATCAACGATGAATTTCAAAGGATTACTGTTATTGCTGCTGCCTCTCAGCATCAACGCACAATCGATAGAAGGCACCGATTACTACCTTCCCAAGGCCGCCGTGCGCTTCACGGTAAAAGTGGAGAAGACCCAATACACACCGGGCAAGTTGGCTCCTTATGCCAGTCGCTTCCTGCGCACCGACGTCGAGTTGGAACCCGCCACAACCTACCGGCTGCTTGGTGTCGACATGGCCACATACGCCTTGCCCGACACAAGCCGTCATTTCACGCTCATTGTCGACAAGAAGCACTCTATAAATAAGGTGTGCCGGGCCGACAACGGTCAGCTCCTGGCCATCAATGCTGACGCATCGGCCACGCCCACGCCCATGCCTTCCTTCAAGCCGGGCCGCAAGGCCGCCCTGCTCAATCCGCAAGACTTCATGACGGAGGACATCCTCAATGCGGGCAGCAACGCCAAGATGGCCGAACTGGCCGCACAGGAGATTTACGACATACGCGACAGCCGCAACCAACTGAACCGTGGCGAGGCCGACTTCATGCCCAAGGATGGCACGCAGATGGCCATCATGCTCAACAACCTGGGCAAACAGGAGACAGCGCTCACACAGCTCTTCACGGGTGTCACGGTGAAGGACACCACATGGACCAACATCGATTTCGTGCCCACTCAGGAGGGCCGCCAGGTGCTCTTCCGCCTGTCGAAATGGCTGGGGCTCGTCGATGCCGACGACCTCTCGGGCGAGCCTTACATGATCAGCGTGACCGACAATCACACCGTGGCCGCACCACAACCCACTGCTGAGAACAAGAAGGAGGACAAGAACGACATCGGCCTTCGTGTCTGCCAGCCCAGCAAGATCCAAGTGGCGGTAACACACGGACAGCAGGTGGTGGTCAACGGCGAGCTGCTGGCTCCCCAGTTTGGCACCATCGAGTCGCTCAGCGGCGAACTGTTTGGCAAGAAGCAATCGGCCAAACTCATCCTCGATCCGCTCACAGGCGGCGTGAAAAACATTCAGGCCATCACCAACAACTAACACGTAGCCAACGCTACACAACCCCAAAGGGGCAACCATCCACCTCCATGTGGCTGGTTGCCCCTTTCTCTTACCCCCATAATGACCTCAAACGAGACATTAACATGACGGCATACGCATCCCAGCCGCTTTCTCCACAATGATTTACGTTCAGACGGAAACGTTCACTCGAGGCCCCAAAACCATTAGCGGAACTCGCGCCAGAACATGACAATATGGTTCAACTGAGCAGATACGGAAAAAGCCATTCCCTTTCTTTTGCGAAAAGGAATGGCTTATCGGAATGTTAGTTAGCCCTCATCGTCGAAGGCCAAGCAACATGATTAGTCGCAGTTGGCGAGCTTGTTGTCAGAACCCAGCACGTCCTTGATCTTCTCCTCGTACATGTCAGTCATGTAAGCACGAGCCACCTTACCATACTGGCGAGGATCGAAGTAGTCAGGATGCAGAGCCAGCGTCTCACGCACACCAGCGGTGTAGGCCAGACGAGAGTCTGAGTCGATGTTGATCTTGCAAACAGCGCTCTTTGAAGCCTCGCGGAGCTGATCCTCGGGGATACCCACAGCGTTAGGCAGCTTGCCGCCATACTGGTTGATGATATCCACATAGTTCTGAGGAACTGATGAAGATCCGTGGAGCACGATGGGGAATCCGGGGAGCTTCTGCTCGATCTCGTGCAGCACGTCGAATGCCAATGGAGGAGGAACCAGGCGGCCAGTCTTCGGGTCGCGTGTGCACTGCTCGGGCTTGAACTTGTAAGCGCCGTGGCTGGTACCGATAGAGATGGCGAGGCTATCGCAACCAGAGCGCTGGCTGAAATCGATCACCTCCTCGGGCTTTGTGTAGTGGCTCTCCTCTGAAGCAACCTCATCCTCAACACCAGCGAGCACGCCGAGCTCAGCCTCAACAGTAACGTCGAACTTGTGAGCATACTCCACGCACTTGCGAGTCAACTCGATGTTCTCCTCGTAAGGCTTGCTTGAACCGTCGATCATCACGCTTGAGAAGCCGAGGTCTACGCAGTCCTTCACCAGCTCGAACGTATCTCCGTGGTCGAGGTGGAGAACAATCTCAGGATGGTTGCAACCGAGGCTCTTGGCATACTCCACAGCACCCTGTGCCAGATAGCGCAGCAATGTGGGGTCAGCATAGGCGCGAGCACCCTTAGACACCTGCAGGATCACCGGGCTGCGAAGCTCTGAGCTTGCCTTGATGATAGCCTGAAGCTGCTCCAGGTTGTTGAAGTTGAATGCAGGAATAGCATAACCGCCATTGACGGCTCTCTTGAACATCTCGCGAGTGTTCACGAGACCCAGTTCTTTAAAATTAACTGCCATTTTATACAAATATTTAGAAATGAATAGTAATCTCTTTAATATCCAAATGCAAAAGTACCATTAAATTTTATTACTTACAAATGCAAAAGTGATTTTTATCGTTACATAATAATTAAAAAGGCTTAAATTCTCTTACCCCAAAGGGTCCTTTTTGATTTTGCAACCTTGGCGTTACATTCAGACGAAGCACTTTTTCATCCTTATCGATCAACCCTCCGAGCCATAGTCAATGGCGCCGGAGGGTCCGTGTCAGCGTTTCATATTGATGATGATGGTGACCGTTACGTCGGGATAAGGCCTCTCTTTCGATGGGTAGCGCAGGGTGTAAATGCGGTTTTGCTTGGCACCCTCCACCGTAACGATCATCGTGGTGTAACCGTCGGCGGTGGTCGTCACCACATCCTTTTGCCGACGCGCCTCTTCCTTGAACGTGTCGATAAAATGCTGGGTTCGCAAGCCCGAGGCAGTGAGTCGCTTCACCACCTTCTCCACCTTGTGGGTCTTGGGGTTGCGCTTCACGGCCGTCACAAACGACGAGCCTCCCAGCGTGGAATATTGTTCCACCATACGGTCGATGCTGTTTTGCGCCGATGCCATGAGGCACGAGAGCGCCATCAGCACGACCAACAGATATTTCTTAGGCATGGTTTATTCGTTTAAGAGTCGTTCTATTTGTTTTCTTTGTTTAGGCGACAAGCCTTGCAGCACCTCCTGCTCTGCGTCGCCAATGACCTCTTGCGAGCGGGCGTGTGCCTCGATGCGGTCGGCGTCGGCGAGCAGCTGGCTCACCTCGTCCTTGATGCTTACCAGGTTGTCGGTTCGCTTGCCGTCTACAATCACATAACTTCCTTCGTAGGTCTTGGCCAACTGCTGGTTCTCCACCCTCACATAGCCCCACACTCCCGCCACAACAACGGCGGCGACGACGGCCGCTGCGGCCATCCAGCGCCTAACGAGGCGTAGTCGGCGGCGGGGCTTCTCGCTCACCGGGAGCGTCGCCATATCGCGGAAAAACTCGGCATACGGCTCCAGTTCGGGGTCCACGGGGCCTGCGAGGAAGCGGCGGCAGAGTTCCTGCTCCTCTTCGACGGTGGTCTCTCCATCAAGGAAACGATCGATTAGTTCCTGTGTGTTCATGATTGGGTTGTTGGGTTGTTATATTGTTTGAGCAACAGGCGGCGGGCCCGGCTCACCATCTGTCGCGCTGTGGCCTCGGCGATGCCCGTCAGCCGCGCGATGTCTTCGTACGACATGCCATCGGCGTGGCGCAGTCGGAACACCGTCTGCATATCCTCGGGCAGGTGGCTTATGAGGCGTGCGATGCGCTCGTAGCGTGGGTCGTCTACCGCCTCTGGACTGATGGCGAAGTTGAGTCCCTCGATGTCGACATGGGGCCGCAACTGCCGTAAGCGGTCGATGGCGAGATTGCGCGTGAGCACCTGCGCCAGATTCTTGACGTCGGGCTGCAGGCGGTCGCACATCTTCCACAGCCTGACGAGCACATCTTGCACCACGTCTTCGGCCTCGGAGGTGTCGTGAAGGTAACGGCACGCCGTGGCCAGCATGTTGCCGCGCAGGGCCTCCGCCATCTTCTGAAACTGGGTCTCGTCCATCGGCTACGGTCTAACGAATCAATATTGGTTGAGTTCGCTGGTGTCGATCTTCGCCAGTCCGCTGTTGTCCACATGGGTGTCGTCGGCCGTTCCCTTGATCTTCAGGGTGGCGTTGCCGCTGTTGCTGGCTTTCAGCTCGTCGCACTCCACATAGACGGTAGTTTTTCCCACTCCGCTGTTCTCTATGTTGAGTGTCTTTCCCTTGAAGCTTATCTTACTGTTCGACACGCCTGACAAATCGGCGTACAGCTTGTCGCCCGACACCGTGGTATTGATGTTGCCCACGCCCGAGACGTCGAAATGGGTGTCGTTGCAGTTTATCTGCTCCACATGAAACGAGGACACACCCGAGACCTTCAGGTTGAAATGGTCCACGTCGAGCTTGCTTGCATGAAACGAGCACACACCGCACACGTCCAGATCCGTCAGGTTGGGTGCCACAACAACGAGTTCGCAACCCTGGTGGCGCCCATTTCCCCTCTTGTCCTTGTTCTCCACATAGAGGCATCCCCCTTTCGTGTAGACGTTGAGGTTGTTAAGTTCGCGCGACGGACCTGTGGCGGTTACCGACACGTGGGGCCCCTGCGTGAAGCGGATGGTCGTCACGCCCGACTGTTCGATCCTGTCAAACGAGTCAACGTTGAAGGTACGGTGGTCGTCGGAGCCATCCACTACCGAAACATCGCTGGCAACCACGCGCTTGGCGCTACATGAGCTGAAAGCCAAGGCGAACAGGGTCACCAAGGCAAGGAGAAGAAGGTTTTTACTTTTCATACATTTGCTTGTTTTTGTTTATCTTCTGCCTATAGTACGTTTGTCCCATGCGTTTTGTGACAAGGATAGGCAAAAAAAATGATGGCCACCCCTCTCTTTTTCAATCTCAGGGTTGGCACATCCACCAACACCAAGGCCGCACCCTGCTGGATGCGGCCTCGTAGGTTAATTCTCCCATGGATAGCGTGGCTTCGGCTTGGCCATGCCGCTATTGAACTTATAGCTCAGGTGCACCATGACATAGCGCGGCAAACTGTTGCGCCAGGTCTCCGTGCGGCCCTGCGAGTTGAGCGTCACGTCGGTGTTCTTCAACTGGGCAAGGATGTCGAAGGCGTCGAGCGAGAGGGTGAGCCTCTTCTTCAGGAAGCCACGGGTCAGACGTGCGTTCCACACCCACTCGCTGGTGTTCATCTGGTCGTCGTTGTATCCTCGTCGGTTGTAGGAGGTGAGGTCGCTCGACAGCTCAAAGCTCCAGGGCAGGTGCACCATGCCCGAGAAGCGGAAGTTGTAGTTCCAGGCCGACACCTCGCTGAAGTCCTTGCGGTCGCTGGTGGCGTGCCGGTAGTTCACCGCAGGCGTAAGACTCAAGCGCAACCCTTCGCCCAACTGGTAGGTCAGGCCCACCGAGCCACTGGCCATCGTGTTGTGCACGTCGCTCCGCGTGTTGTCCATGCCCTCCACAGTGGTGAGGTCCACACTGTTGTTGTAGTTCACATAAATGTTGCCCTGAAGTGTGAGGTGCTTCTTCTTGTCCAACACACGCTGGGCGAAGGCGTTGCCGCCCACCTGCCAGTTGCCATTGATGTTGCGTGGCTGGCTCGTCGTCACACCCGTCTGCTTGTCGTAAACCACGGCCGTGGCCAACGCATTGCGTGTAATGCTGTAGTTGGCGCCCAGCGACAACATCGACTGGGTACGCATCTGGAACTTACCCCATTGAGCATTGACGCTATGGGTGCGGGCGTTCTTCAGGTTGGTGTTTCCAAGCGTCACATAGAGCGGATTGGCGTCATCGCGGATGTCGAGCATCGAGGTCATACCGGGCTGCGACTCTGAGGAGCGGTAATTGAAACTGGCGTAGACGTTGCCCGTGGAGTCGTTGAATTGGTACATCATGCCCAGGTTGGGCTGGAAGAGCACGTCGTGGCGCGACGTGTTATAGCTGCGCTGACGGTAATAAACAAGATTATCATACTTGAACGACAGGCCCGGGTTGCCATAAGCCATAAATCGCGGGCGCTGCACACCGTCGCCCGAGCTGAACACGAACGAGACGTCGGCGTCATGCGTGCGCGTCATCTGGTCGCTCCAATAGCTGTTGTTGCCATCCTTCACGCTGAGCAGCGCCTCACGCGTAGAGGGCAACACACCCATGCCATACGAAAGGGAATCGTAGTCGGCCAACTGGTCGAGGCGGTAGAGGTCGTAGGTCTGCGAGTCGTAGCTCTGCTTGTACGCATATCTGGGGCGCACATAGAAGTTGCGCACTCCGGCGGAGTCGTTGATAAGGAAATGGGTGTACTCAGCCGTCAAACTGTAATCGTAGCTCTTGTTGGGCGACTGCGAGAACTGGTTGCGGTCGTCCTTCGCGCCTGTCGACAAGTAATCGATGCGGTTGAGCGCAAAGCGATCGTTGCTCGAGCGATTGTAATGGGCGTTGGCCTCAAGGCTGATGTTGTTCTGCGACCAGAGGTCTTCTCCCTTGCCCAGCTTTATACTATGGTTGAAATATCCTGAGAAGGACGTCGATTCGCCTTGGTATTTGCCGGCGTTTCTCACACGGTTGATCACCGTCTGCATCAGGGCATGGTCGGCATTGGGCATGAAGATGCTGTCGAGGGCCGACATGCCCCAAGGTTTCTGGTTGAACCTGCCGCTCAAGCTGCTGTTCCAACCCTTGCTGTGCGAATGCGAGGCGTTCACATCACCAAACAACATGCTACGCTTAAACATCCGCGAAAACACATGGCGCGTATACAGCGTGTAGTTTTTGGGGCGATTGGCGTTGGTGCTCAGGTTATAATAGTCGCCACCCGTGAGGAAGGTCTGCGCATTGGTTCGCGACGTGTTGTCGTTGTCTACGGCGGTGTAAGAGTTCGATGTCTTGTAATAATCGTCCTCGGTCTTGCCTTCGAAACGATATTCCAGGCCAAACTGCTTGCGGGCGGAAAGGCCACTGCCGGCATCGGGCAGGTCGCCCGTCACGTTGTCTTGTCCGGGCACCCGATAGTTGTTCACGTTGTTCACGTTGCCCGTGAGCGTGAGGCGCGATTTCTTCCCATAGAACATGGAGAACAGTCGGGCCTGGTAGCGGTCGCTCGAGCCAAGGGCGAGGTCCACGTTGCTGATGTTACCATGCTTGTATTGTTTCTTCAGGTTCACGTCGAGCACCAGTTCCTTGTCGCCCATGTCCACGCCCTGGAAACGGCTCTCGCGGCCCGCCTTGTCGTACACCTTGATCTTGTCGACCGTGTAGGCGGGCAGGTTCTCCAGCGCCTTGGAGGCATCGCCGTTGAAGAAGTCGCGGCCATCGACCAGCAATGAGCTTATCGTGCGGCCATTGACCTTGATCACACCGTTCTCGAGCGTGGCACCCGGCATCTGCTGCACGAGCGCGTCGAGCATAGAGCCCTCGCTCAGGTTGAAGGCCGAGGCATCGTAAACCACCGTGTCGCCCTTCATCACCATCTTGATCTTGGTGGCTTTCACCACCACTTCGCTCAACTGGCGGGCGTTCTCCGCAAGCACGATGTCGTCGACACGCTGTTCGTTGGCGCGATCGGCCATCTTCACGTCCACCTTTTTATATTGGGTTTGGTAGCCCAGCATCGACACGCGCAGCAAGTAGCTCTTGTTGTTCTCCACATCGAGCTCATAAACCCATTGCTTCCAGCCCCAAAGCTGTACCTCCTTGGTTTGGGCAACACGGATAACCGAACTGTCGGCAATGGACAGCAATTCAACGGTGGCGCCCTCCAAGTCGCGGTGATCGGTGTCGACCACCTTACCGGTGATATGGCGGGCCTGGATGGTTGTGGCAACCATCAGTAGGAACAGTAAGAAAGTAAACTTACGTAGCATGATTGATATTTTTTCGTTTAAATGTAGATTGTACACAATTCGTGCAAAAGTATACAATTATACGTTTGACACCTATAACTATCAACGCGCATTAACATTTTACACAATGTTTTAACAAACATATACACGCGCTCCTCCATGGCAAGCCATCGGTTAATAACCGAAAGATCGCAACAAACTATAGTCCAAACTACACACTTCTTTTCCACGAGCCCATCGTTTGGCGTAAATACGCAATTCTCAGAGGATTTACACAACACCCTTATTATTAATAACTTACGCTCTCAGTTCAACATTCAACGCTCCACATTTAACCTTTCGTCTTGCGGATGGGCATGTTTCGTGGTGCGAAACATGCCCATCCGCAAGACGATACATGGTCTTTCGCAGCGCGATACCTTAGCTTTCGCAACACGAAAGATGCCTAATGGCACGAGCTCGGCGCAACACCGCTCGTTGGAAAGGCAAAATTCCGCCATTTCGCTCGCTGGTTCACTCGAAAATCCAACACAACTTTTTAACCAAAAGACCTGACAAGGCACCGCATGGACATCGGCAGAAGAACCATGGGAGGTTAGTGTGCCATGTGCGAAGTGTCTACCTCCTTGACCGTTGTCTCCTTAGATACCTTAACCCAAACCGGTCATTAGACCGAAAGAAACGCTGACAAGAATCGAAAAGAAGATAAAACATCTCAGTGTTTCTCCTATTTCGGCCTAATGGCCGATTGGGGGTTAACATCAGCAACAAATTGGTTGCGAGCCTTCCATGCGTTATAAGCAATTGGCAGATTATCAATAAGAAACATCAGACATTTCTTGTCGGTTAGCCAAAAATGTTGTTACTTTGCACTCTCGTAACAAAATAGGCAATGAAAGTATTCACATCAATTGTTGACCTTCAGAACGAACTCTTCCAGGTTCGCCACGAAGGAAAAGAGGTTGGACTGGTGCCAACCATGGGTGCGCTTCACGAGGGTCATGCCTCGCTCATCAAGCGCAGCGTGAAGGATAACGGAGCCACTGTGGTTTCCGTATTCCTCAACCCCACACAGTTTAACGACCCTGGCGACTTGGAACGCTATCCGCGCACGCTCGACGCCGACTGCAAGCTCTGCGAGGAATGTGGCGCACAATATGTGTTCGCTCCCTCGGTGAAGGAGATGTACCCCACTCCCGACACCCGCCACTTCGAGTTTCCACCCCAGTCGACGGTCATGGAGGGTGCCAAGCGCCCAGGACATTTCAATGGCGTGTGCCAGGTGGTGAGCCGCCTCTTCTACATCGTGAAGCCCAACCGCGCCTACTTCGGTGAGAAAGACTGGCAGCAGATTGCCGTGGTGAAACGTCTCGTGAGCTATATTGGCTACGATAAGATTACAAAGATTGTGGAGTGCCCCATCGTTCGCGACGCCGACGGACTGGCCAAGAGCTCGCGCAACACACTGCTCGCTCCCGACGAGCGCGCCATCGCTCCACATATCTACGAAGCGCTGAAGAAGAGCGTAGACTATGCCAAGAGCCACACGGTGAAGGAAACACACGATAAGGTGGTGGCCGACATCAACGCCATCGACGGCCTGGAAGTGGAGTATTTCGAGATTGTTGACGGAAACACACTGCTCGATGTAAGCAACTGGGACGACAGCAACTATGTGGTGGGATGCATCACCGTGTATTGCGGAAAAACGCCCATCCGACTCATCGACCACATCAGCTACACATCATCAAAGGATAACCAATAAGTTAAAACCCAAAAGATCATGCAAATACAAGTACTCAAAAGCAAGTTGCACTGCGTGACGGTTACCGACGCCAACCTGAAATACCTGGGCAGCATAACCATCGACGAGGACCTGATGGACGCCGCCAACATGATTGCTGGCGAGAAGGTGCAAATTGTAGACAACAACAATGGCGAGCGCTTCGAAACCTACATCATCAAGGGCGAGCGTGGATCGGGATGCATCTGCCTCAATGGGGCCGCAGCACGCAAGGTGCAGATTGGCGACACCATCATCATCATCTCCTACGCGCTCATGGACTTCGAGGAGGCCAAGTCGTTCAAGCCCACCATCGTGTTCCCCAAAGAGGGCAACAAACTTTAGAAAGAAAACACCATACGTATCATGGTACAAATAAAAAGAGGATGTGGCGAACACATCCTCTTTTTATTTGTTTTGACCCAAGTCGGTCATTATTTGGGGGGTTGAACCCTAATAGCTCTCCTCGGCACTGGGGAAACCTCCCGTCTTCACCGCATCGACATACGCTTGCACACCAGCGGTCATCGTCGTAGCCATGTCGGCAAAGTGGCGCAAGAACTTGGGCTTGAAACCCTGCGTCATGCCAAGGGCGTCGGCATAAACAAGAACCTGGCCATCGGTGTCGGGACCGGCGCCAATGCCAATCGTCACGGCCTTCACCTCACGGGTGACCTGTGCGGCGAGCTTGGCCGGAACCTTCTCGAGGGTTATGGCGAAGCATCCTGCGTCGTCGAGGGCGTGGGCATCGGCCAGGAGCTTTGCGGCCTCGGCCTCTTCCTTGGCGCGAAGGCCATAGCCGCCCAACTTATGTATGCTCTGCGGTGTGAGGCCCAGGTGGCCCTCCACGGGTATGCCGGCTGCGATAATGGCGCGAATGGTGTCGACAATCTCGGCACCGCCTTCCAACTTCAAAGCATCGGCACCCGTCTCTTTCATGATGCGAACGGCATTGCGAACAGCCTCCTCACGACTCACCTGATAGGAGCCGAACGGCATATCGCACACCACCAGACAGTGGTGGCAGGCGCGAACCACGCCACGGGCATAAACAATCATTTCATCGACGGTGATGGGCAGCGTCGTCTCATTGCCGGCCATCACGTTGGAGGCGGAGTCGCCCACGAGAATAGAATCGATGCCGGCACGGTCCAAAATGCCCGCGGTGGTGAAGTCATAAGAAGTGAGCTGGGCTATCTTCTCACCAGCGGCTTTCATCTCTGCAAATGTCTGTGTTGTAATCTTTTTCTTGTCTGTTGTTAAATATCCCATTACTTATAACTGATTTGAAACTGCAAAGATATATATTTATTTTGTAACTTTGCACCCAATAAGCCAAGAGTCTTAACATAACACCTTATTTAATAGGATATGCTAAAAGGAAAAAAGATTGTGTTAGGCATCACCGGATCGATCGCGGCCTACAAGGCTTGCCTCATCATCCGCGGCCTAATCAAGCGTGGCGCCGAGGTGCAAGTGGTCATCACACCCTCAGGCAAGGAGTTTATCACACCCATTACGCTGAGCGCGCTAACCCACAAGCCTGTCATCAGCGAGTTTTTCTCGCAGCGCGACGGCACATGGAACTCGCATGTCGACCTCGGGCTATGGGCAGACGCCATGCTCATAGCTCCCTGCACGGCCAGCACATTGGCAAAAATGGCCAACGGTGTGGCCGACAATATGCTCATCACCACCTATCTGTCGATGAAGGCGCCGGTGTTCATTGCGCCGGCCATGGACCTCGATATGTACCGCCATCCATCGACCCAGCACAACATGGACACCCTGAGAAGCTACGGCAACCATATCGTGGAGCCGGCAAGCGGATTCCTGGCCTCCGGACTGGAGGGCAAGGGACGCATGGAGGAGCCTGAGAACATCATCGCGGCACTGGAGCGCGAACTGGCACACGAGGGCGGCGAAGAGCCTTCAACCACCGAGGGGCGCCCCACCCTATCGGGAAAACGCATCCTCATCACGGCCGGACCCACCTACGAGAAGATCGACCCCGTGCGTTTCATCGGCAACTACTCAAGTGGCAAGATGGGCTTCGCGCTCGCCGAGGAATGTAGGAAGCGGGGAGCGGAGGTAACCTTGGTGGCCGGGCCCGTGGCCTTGCAATGCCATCCCGACATTCACCGCATCGATGTTGAGAGTTGTGAGGAGATGTTCAACGCTGCCACGGAGGCGTTTGCCAACGAGGACGCCGCCATTCTCTGCGCGGCGGTGGCCGACTTCAAGCCGGCTCAGGTAAACGACGTGAAGATCAAGCGCGAGGGCGACGGACTGCACATCGACCTTGTGCCTACGCAGGACATTGCAGCCACATTGGGCAAGATGAAGACGGAACGTCAGCGAATCGTGGCCTTCGCCTTGGAGACCAACAACGAGGAAAAGAACGCGGAGGAGAAACGCAGAAAGAAGAACGCCGACTTCATCGTGCTCAACTCCACCCGCATCCCAGGCACAACCTTCAGAAGCGACGACAACCAGATTGCCATCATCTCGGCCGAAGGCAGAACCAACTATCCCAAGAAGAGCAAAGACAAAGTGGCTGCCGACATCATCGACCAACTGCAGAGGCTACTGAACGAAACCGACAACAACACACAGCAATGAACATAGCCATTGGTATCGACGTAGGGATCTCTACAACAAAGATCGTGGGCATCAGCGAGGACGAGATCATATCGCCCGTTTGGATCAAGGCCACCGACCCGGTAACATCGCTCTATGGCGCCTTCGGAAAGTTTCTTCACGACAACGGCATAAGCCTCAACGAGGTGGAACGCGTTATGCTCACAGGCGTGGGAGCGGCTTACATCGACCGCCCCATCTATGGCCTGCCCACGCATCGGGTCGGAGAGTTTGTGGCCGACGGATTGGGGGCGGCCTTCGTGTCAAGGCTCAACCGCATGATTGTGGTGTCGATGGGCACCGGCACCTCGCTGGTGTCGTACGACCATGGCGACATCCAACACATCGGAGGCATAGGCATTGGGGGCGGCACACTCAACGGATTGAGCCGACTGCTGCTGCAAACCGACAACATTATGCAGATCTCCGAGATGGCTCTCGACGGCGACGTGTCGAACATCAACCTCAACATCGGCGACATATCGGCCCACCCGCTACCAGGCCTTCCTATGGATGCCACAGCCAGCCTATTTGCCAACGCTCAGGGAAACGCACGGCGTGAGGACATAGCGAAAGGCCTCATCTGCATGGTGCTGCAAGCCATCGGGTCGGCCACGATTCTCAGTTCGCTCAACAGTGGCATACGCGACTATGTGCTTATCGGAAACCTCTCGCAGCTGCATCAGTGCAAGGAAATCTACCCCAAGCTCGACAAGGTCTACAACGTAAGGTTTATCATCCCAGAGAGAAGCGAGTTTTGTACGGCGATAGGTGCGGCGCTGAGTAAGCCCACGCCTGTCATCGACAAGTAAGAATAGCAACACAATACGAATGAAGATTGTTTTAATAGGTGCCGGAAACCTGGCCACCCACCTTGGCAAGGCCTTGAAAGAAGCCGGACATGACATCTGCCAAGTGTACAGCAGGACGTTGGCGTCGGCCAGCGTGTTGGCCCAAGCCCTCGGTAGCGACGCCACCGACGACCTAACCCTACTGGCAGACGATGCCGACGCGTATGTCATCTCGGTAAAAGACTCGGCCTTAGACCAAGTGCCCGCAACGGCCTGCATGGGCCGAGGGAAAGGCGTGTTCTTGCATACGGCGGGATCCATACCCATGGAGGTGTTCAATGGCCGTGTGCCGCACTATGGGGTGCTCTACCCCATGCAGACCTTCTCCAAGGCCGCCGAAGTGGACTTCTCCGTCATTCCCACATTCATAGAGTATAACGACGACGTGGCGGAGAAAACCATCAAGGCCTTGGCCAACTCCATCACGCAACGGGTCTACACGCTGTCCTCTGCCGACCGAAAGTACCTTCACCTCTCGGCGGTGTGGGCATGCAACTTTGTGAACCACTGCTACGACATCTCTTCCAAGATTCTCGCGGCCCACAACGTGCCCTTCGACGTGATGTTGCCCCTCATCAACGAGACGGCACGCAAGGTGCAAACGCTCTCGCCCCACGAGGCCCAAACGGGTCCTGCCGTGCGCTACGATGAGAATGTGATCAACGCGCAAACGCAGCTGATGGCCGACTCGCCAACATGGCAAAAGCTCTACAGGCTTCTCTCGGAGAGCATACACGAAACACATAAGGGTCAATGATACAAAAAGGGAGTTCGATGAACTCCCTTTTTTGATGATTATAACTTATGGCTCTGGGATCTAATCGGTGATCAGAGCGTCAGAACGGTCGCATTTTTCTTGCGCGTCAGCTCGGATGCGAAAAGCAACACCACAAAATAGCCCAAGAAGGGGATGAGGAATGGCAGGCTCTGCATGCCTGTGGCGTCGGCCACAACACCCATGAGCAGGAAGCCGCAACCACCGATGGGAGTCATCATCAGCAGCGACGAGGCGCTCTTCGTGAGGTTGCCCAAGCCACGCAAGGCCAACGAGAAGATGGTGGGGAACATAATGGCTTCGAAGAGATAGTTGCACACGAGGGCCACCATCGACACGGGGCCCAGGTTGAGAAGTACCAAGCCGATGCACAACACGCTACCTACGGCACAACCGAAAAGCATGTGCTCGGCCTTGACACGTCGCATAATCCAACTGCCCAAGAAACGTCCTACCATGAAGAAGGCCAACGCTATGGTGAGGACAATGGACGCGAGGTTGTCGCTCATCCAACCCTTGCCCGTGACATAATTGATGAAATAGCTATTGATGGATATCTCTGCAACCTCATAGGCCAACAGGGCGAACAGTCCGAAAACGAACATGGGATGGTGCTTAAACAGCTTCTTGATGCGCGTGCCCTGCTGACGGTCCTCCTCGGTCTCGGCATGTTTGATCTCGGGAAGGTTGACACGCGAGAATACAACGGCAATGATCAGCACCAAAACGCCAAGGATGGAGTAAGGCAGCACAATATCGTTGGCCTGGCTATCACCACTGAAGAGAAACTGACCGACGAAGAATGTGGCAGAGAGCGATCCCAGGCCGTTGAACGACTGCGAGAAGTTGAGTCGTGCCGTCGAGGTGTCGCGATCGCCCAACTCCGTGACATAGGGATTGGCCGCGGTCTCCAAGAACACCAGGCCACAACCAATGATAAACAGGGCGCCTAAGAAAGCGTAGAACGTTCCGGCCAAAGCGCTGGGAATGAAAAGGAACGCGCCAATGGCAAACAGCATCAAACCAAACACCACACCTAGGCGATAGCCTCGGCGATTGATGAACCATCCGGCGGGAATGGCCATGAGGAAATAGCCCAAATAGGTAGTGACCTGAATGAGCGACGACTGGGTGATGCTGATGTCGAGCTCGTTCTGAAAGTGTTTGTTCAGCACATCGAGGATGGCGCGGGCAAAGCCCCACAGGAAGAACAACGACGTAACGAGTACGAACGGAAGAAAATACTGTTTGTTAGTTAATGACTGACGACTCATAATATAATAATTAATACGAAAGGGTCTTCCCCATGAGGACACTTCCCACACAAGGAAGACCCTATGAAGAAGGGCGGCATGCATGGCCGCCTAAAGTTTATTTTTTTGCGGGTTCAATGATTTTCCACACCAGCGCAGCCAGTGCGCCGCCCACCAACGGACCAACGATGAAGATCCAGAGGTTGGCCAAGGCCGAACCTCCCTGGAACAGGGCTGGACCAATGGAGCGAGCGGGGTTCACGGATGTGCCCGTGTAGCGAATGCAAGCCAAGTGGACAAGCACCAGCGATAGGCCAATGGCCAAGCCTGCGAATTTGTTGGTGGCACCATTGGTCTTGGCGGTGGCGCCCACCACGGCGGCCTGATTGCCAATGGGAGCGCATCCCAATGAGACGGCGGCGCCACAGCCCATAAAGACAAGCACCATAGTGCCCACCATCTCTGCTAAATACTTTTTCATAAACTCTTAGTCTTGATAATAATTGGAATCCTATTCTTAATAGTAACGTAAGAATTTACATATTATTACATTTTTATGTTCCCAAGCCATTCGTCGGTGCCTAGCCTACCCTTGTGCTCCTATTGGAACGACACGTTACGCCTGTCCACTCTCCAGGATTTGCCTCAGGAGATAGGTGGCGTTTTGGTTCTTCGCAACACCAGGGGTTACCTTATAAGAATAGGTGACACGCTCACCCAATTCGATTTCAAAACAATAGTTGTGGAACCGTGAGGGTTCACGGTCGGCCATCTCGGAGAGTTTGAGGTCATGGGTGGCAATGATGCCGGCCACATCCTTATGACTGATGGCCTCAAGAAACATGCGACTGCCATTGAGCTTATCGGCCGAATTTGTGCCTTTCAGTATCTCATCGAGGATGATGAGCGTGGGCAGGGGTTGCCCATCATGGCCCACGACATTGTGGCCGCAAAAGGCGATGAGTTGCTTGAGCCTCAACAGTTCGGCGTTGAAATAGCTGATGCCGCGACTGAGGTCGTCGCTGGTTCGCATGCTGGAGAAGAGTTTGAAGCGACTGACGGACAGGCGCTCGGCAAACACAGGCATACCGGTCATGGCCAACACATAGTTGACGCCGATGGCTCGCAAGAAGGTGGACTTGCCAGCCATATTGGCTCCTGTGACAATATAGAAGTTGCGGTCTTCGATGCGGAAGTCGTTGCGCACGGCCTTCGCACCCAAGAAGGGATGCCACAGACCGCGAGCCTCAAAGGTCAGCGTGCTGGTGGCCACCTGTTCGGGCCATACCGTGGCGGGGTGGTTGTATCGAAGGGTGGCCACGGTGACCTCCACATCCTTGCGAACCATGCGATCCATCCACGCTTCCACCTCGTCGGCGCCCTGCTCGCGCCACTTGGCAAAACGCCTGACGACAAGCATGTCGCTGAGGTAGAACGAGTCGGTGAGCAACAGGCCAAGGATATTGCCACGCTTATCGAGATCGTTGAGCAAGCCATTCAATTGAGAGAAGGATGGGATGCGGGTAGGCGTCAGAAGCGAGATGACCGACACCAACTGGCGCATCTGCCCATGCAGGCGATCGAGAGCGCCCCCAATGTGGCGTAAGTGAGCGTTGCACAAGGCATAGGCCAAAAAGAAATGGAGGGTTCCCCACCACATGGGCAACATGGCGTCGACCCGCCCCATCACGGCCGCAATCACGCTAACGAGGAAGGCCACCACATCGATCCGCACCAGCAACGCCATCCAAGGCGACGTGAGGAAAGCGGGAATAGGCAACTGAAGAACAGCCATGAGCGACTGACGGATAGCCTCCGTATCAATCTTGCCCCGGGATCCCTTGGCGACAAACGCCATGCGGAACGACACATCGGCTGCCAAACGATCGATTTCCTCAGGCGTGGCGCCAATCGGCTGCAAGTCGCGAAGCCGCTGGGCCAGGGCATCACTGCCTCCCGTCGACACCGTTCGGCATATGCGCTGGTACAGACCGTCGGAGCCAAACAGGTCGAGGTCGAAACTGAAAGCATGATGGGCATCCACATAACGGGCGCCATCGTCGAAAGCGCCATGGTCGCCACATTGCGCCTGGGCTTCACGCTCGTAGGCCGTGCGAAGGTCTTCCTCATCGCGTATGCGCTCATCATTGCGCACATCGAGCCTACGCACAGCCAAGTAGACCACCAGCGACACGAGCGAGAGGCCCACCTCTGTCATGCGCCAACCACAGTGGCTCGTTTGTGTGGCACCCACCATAAGGGCGAAAAAGACTATGAAAGCCACTATTTCGACCACAACAAAGCCACGGCCACGCGCCCGTAACGCGCTCACCTGTCTGTCATAACGCTCCGCATGAGCGGTGTAGAACTGTTCAAGAGTCATCGGCAAAAGGATTGGGGTTACGGCTGGTCATTGGTTTCTACCACCTCATTCTCAGGCAACAGCACGGCGCCCACCTGCTTCTTGCCATCCATCATGATGCGCAATGGGCGGTCGAAGCGCACATGGCGCACCAATGCCGTCTCTTCCACGGCAGGCATCTGGTCGAGAATTTCCTTACGGAACAAGCCTCCCTCACCGGGGCGATTGGTATCGATAGTAAAATAGCCCACACCAAACGACGTGAGGTTCTGGAAGAAATGGGTGCCCTGACTGGGATCGACACGATAGTTGCGAAGCACCAACTCGACGATGACACGCGCGGCAGAGATATGGGGCCACTTGACGGGCACGCCAAGCCACGAATCGCTGGAGCCCCAACGGCCGGGGCCCACAAGCACATAGTTGCGGCCCTCGTCGAGGAATTTCTGGTTGATGCGCTCTATATCGGAAGCCACGGCGGGATTGTGCATCGCCGTAAACTGGTCGTCGTACTTCACGTAAACCACATCGGTCACATCGTCGCTGATGCCATGGCCCAACGAGTTGTTGCTGCGCAACAGGCACTCTTCATCGGGGAGCGCCGCCACATCCTCCACAAGCGTCTGCTTTGAGTCGACTATGGGGCGGATCTGCAACAAGTAGAACTCACCGGTCTTGTCGGCATTGAGGTTGCAAGCAAACTCGATCTCAACGGGCCGACGCATGGCCTCTGCTCCATACTTCATCGACATCTGGAGTATCTGGGGCAAGGGGAAAACGTCGTGTTGCAACACACCGCAGAAGGATATGATCTTTCGCCCACCCTCATAGAGACCGTCACGAATGACCTGATCATAAGGGTCGAAGGTCGAGGCGATATATTGCAACGAGCCTTCCTTGTCGGCTTCCTTCACCTTGAGCTTGAGGATATTGAATCCGTCATCAACCTTGAAATCGGCGCCCACATGCTTCATGTCGAGCGCATAGAAGTGGGTCTGGGTCTCACGGAGAGCTATCTCCATCTCACTCATCTGCAACACCTGGGCGGGATGGTAGGGCGACACGCGCAGGGTCTGTCCACCATCCACAATATACTTGCCAAGGCCCAGGGCCAACGAGGCGATGCCCTCCTCGGCCGTCTCGTCGCCTATGGGGTAATAGTTGAGACTGCGAAGCACGCCCGATATGTTGGGGTAATAGTGATCGCCATAGCTCTTGCCCACCACCTCCTGAAGGATGACGGCCATCTTCTCCTGATCGATGACATTGCTTGTGGCAGTCATGTATGCTTTCGAGTCGCGATAGTACACAGAGGCGTAGACACTCTTGATGGCAGCGGCCAACATGTGGAGCATCTCGTACTTATCCTCCAGGTAGGGAATCATATAGGTGCTGTAAATACCGGCGAAAGGCTGGTAATGACTGTCCTCAAGGAGCGAGCTGGAACGGATGGCGATAGGACTCTTCGTGGCTTCGAAGAAGGTAAAGAAGTCGTCGATGTAACTGTCGGGCAACTGAGCACGGAGGAAGTGTTGCAGGATGACATCGTCGGGGGCGTCGCTCAAGGCAATCTCGTAGAGGTTGTTTTGCTCCATGAACTGGTCGAAGACATCGGTACAGAGCACCACTGTCTTGGGTATGCGCACGCTGGCCCCGGGGTACTGATTGAACTGGGGATGAGTCTTCACCACGTTGTCGAGGAAAGCCAAGCCACGGCCCTTGCCGCCAAGCGAACCGTCGCCAATGCGGGCGAAATGGGCATACTTGTCAAACTTACCACGGTCGAACACGGCCACCACACCAATATTCTTCATGTGACGATACTGCACGATGGCGTCGAAGATAATCTGCCTATGGGCATCAACATCCTGCAACTTGTGCCAAGTGACGTGTTTCAGGAAGTTGGCCACGGGGAAGATAGCGCGAGCCGTGAGCCAACGACTCATGTGGTTGCGTGAGATGTGATAGAGCATGGAGTCGCGCGGTATCTTGAAGATATTGTCCTGCAAGTCTTTCAAACTACGGATGCGTGTGATGACGGCATGCGTCTTCGGGTCGCGGAAGATGAAGTCGCCAAAGCCCATGTGCTCCTCCAACAAGTGGCGTAGGTCGACACTGAGCATCTTCGAGTTCTTATCTACAAAGCGGAAGCCCTCGCGCTCAGCCCGTTCACGGTTAGCCGACTCGGAACTCTCCATGATCAGCGGCAGGAACTCGTCCTCACGACGAATGGCCTCAAGCAACTTAAAGCCGGCCTCGGGGTCTTTCTCGAGCGACGAGGCGCCAGCGCCCACGATCTGCGAGCGTTTGGTGGAATGGTAAGGGAAGCGCACATCACTGATGACACCTAAGCAATTGTTCTTGTAGCGCTCATAGATGCCCAACGCCTCCTCGTAGGTTCGAGCCAGCACCACCTTGGGCCGGCCACGCATACGAAGGTTGGCGGCATGACGGTTGAGGGCCTCAGTGGAGAAGTTCTGACTCTGTTGCAAGATGTAACCATACAGATTGGGCAAGATGGAACTGTAGAAGCGGATGGAGTCCTCCACCAACAGGATCATCTGCACACCCGCCTCCTTGATGTCGTGCTCCAGGTTCATCTTGTCCTCGATAAGCTTGATGATGGACATGATGAGGTTGGTGTTGCCCAACCAACAGAAAACATAGTCGAAGATGCTAAGGTCCTCGTCTTGCATGCGGCGCGTAATGCCATGCGAGAAGGGCGTGAGCACCACGCAATGGATCTCAGGGAACTTGCCCTTGATGGCGCGCGCCACGGTGAAAGCATCGTTGTCGGCTGTACCGGGCATACAGATCACCAAGTCGATCTTGGTGGTGGCCAGTACCTCCTCAGCCTCGGCGATAGTCGACACCTGCGTGAACGTGGGCGGATAACGAAGCCCAAGCTCCATGTATTCGTTGAAAATCTTCTCTTCCACGCGGCCATCGTCCTCGAGCATAAAAGCGTCGTAGGGATTGGCCACGATGAGCACATTGTAAATGCGACGCATCATCAAGTTGACAAACGTCACATCTTTTAGGATAAATTTATTCCACTCTTGCGGTATTTGGCTCTCCATGATAATATTGCGTAAGATTGACGCCGCTAAGTTACCACTTTTATTTCAGCCCACAAAAGCATTCAGAAGAAAGATCATAATCAACAAACATGCGACAAGCCTTCCGCAGCCCTCCATCCGCCCAGTGGGCACCGGAAGGAGCCACCACAAGAGAAGGGTAAAATAGTAAGTGCTCGTACACTGTGCGCACCATAACTTTGCTAAGTATCGGCTTTGCTACGAAATGGGGTCATGGCAAGCAGGACGAGTAGACCTCCCAAACAAGTCGAAGTGTCGACGATGGAAGAACGACATACGGAAACAACATATAGATAAGGTAGGAATTGGCAAGACGCTCAGCCCTTCGTGAGGTCGCGAACAACCACGAAAACACACCCCAAATCGACCTTGCGGAATAAATTACAAAGGGCACAAACATACGTTATCGCACACAAACATTAAAAAATAACAAAATGCAACCGAGGGCAATAAATTTTTCCAAAAACATTTGGAAGCTATTGAATAAAAGACTATTTTTGCGATGTCAATCATGACATAATGAAACGCGAAGGAGGAGCCAACCTTATTAACCTTTAACATTAACATGCGACAAACGGGCAAAACCGCGACCGCAAAGAACTATTACTACTATGGAAGTTGAAAAAATTATGCAGCAACTGGAGCAGAAGCATCCAGGCGAGTCTGAATTTTTGCAGGCTGTTCGTGAAGTGCTCATCTCAGTAAAGGACGTCTACAACCAGCATCCCGAGTTTGAGAAAGCAAAAATCATGGAGCGCATGGTGGAGCCTGAGCGCATCATCACCTTCAGAGTACCATGGGTGGACGACAAGGGTGAAGTGCAGGTCAACATCGGCTACCGCGTGCAGTTTAACAGCGCCATTGGCCCATACAAGGGTGGTCTGCGCTTCCATGCATCGGTGAACCTCAGCATCCTGAAGTTCCTCGGCTTCGAACAGACATTTAAGAACGCACTCACAACTCTGCCCATGGGCGGTGGCAAGGGTGGCTCAGATTTCTCACCTCGCGGCAAGAGCGACGCTGAGATCATGAGATTCTGCCAGAGCTTCATGCAGGAGTTATATAAATACGTAGGTCCCGAGACCGACATCCCCGCTGGCGACATCGGCGTAGGTGGACGCGAGATCGGTTACCTCTTCGGTGAATACAAGAAGTTGACCAGCATGTTCAAGGGCGCTACCCTTACAGGTAAGGGCCTGGAGTACGGCGGCAGCATCCTGAGACCTGAGGCTACAGGTTACGGAGCTCTCTACTTCGTTCACCACATGCTCGACACACGCGGCATCGACATCAAGGGCAAGACCATCGCCGTTTCTGGCTTCGGCAATGTGGCTTGGGGTGCTGTGCAGAAGGCTACCCAGCTGGGTGGTAAGGTCATCACCATCAGCGGACCCGATGGATACATCTACGATCCAGACGGCATCAGCGGTGAGAAGAACGACTACATGTTGGAGCTCCGCTCAAGCGGAAACGACATCGTGAAGCCTTACGCCGACAAGTTCCCCGGCTCTACATTCTATCCTGGCAAGAAGCCATGGGAGCAGAAGGCCGACATCTATCTGACCTGCGCTACCCAGAACGAGCTCAACGGCGAGGACGCACAGAAGATCCTGGCACAGAAGCCTGTTTGCGTGGCCGAGGTGAGCAACATGGGTTGCACAGCAGAGGCTGTGGAGGCTTTCGTGAAGGCCGAGCAACTCTTCGCACCGGGTAAGGCCGTCAACGCTGGTGGCGTGGCAACGTCGGGCCTCGAGATGAGCCAAAACATTATGCGATTGCAGTGGAGCGACAAGGAAGTCGACGAGAAGCTGCACTTCATCATGAAGAACATTCACGAGCAGTGTGTGAAGTATGGCACAGAGCCTAACGGATACATCGACTACGTGAAGGGCGCCAACATCGCCGGCTTCATGAAGGTGGCCAAGGCCATGCTTGCACAGGGCATTGTGTAAGAAGGGCAACTGCCATCGCGTACAAACCATAAATATTGTGAAATATAGAAGAGTACTATTTTTAGGAATCATATCAGTAATAGGTCTTACCCCTGTAGAGGCACAAACTCATAGGGGTAAGGCCTCTTATTATTCAAAAAGGGCGACAGGTGCGCGCACCGCAAGCGGCGAACGACTGCATCACGACAGTCTGACGTGCGCCCATCGCAAGTATCCGTTTGGCACACTCCTGAAGGTGAAGAACGTGTCGAACGGCAAGGAAATCATCGTCAAGGTGACCGACAGAGGCCCCTACGGACGAGGGCGAATCATCGATCTCAGCTATGGCGCCGCAAAAGCCTTGGGCATGTTGTCGCAAGGTGTTGCCATGGTGGAGGTGAGGCGGACCGACGGCCCCAACCCACCCTATCGCATGGACGAGGTGGAACGCGGACTACCCGACTTCGAGTTTGACTTTTCCAAGGCGGCCTACAGCTTCATAGACGACTGGAAAGGTAACGAAGAGGAGGTGGACCATGGAATGACCGAAGAGGAACGTCTCATGGAAAAGAAAATGCCTACTGCAAAGCAATCGCAGGAAAAACGGCAAAAAATACTCGCCCGACACAACGCCAACCTACATGCAACGGGCGAAAGCGGCGAGAAGGCGCAAAGCACCTCCCACACCCCAAAGCATCAGGCACCCAAAGCCGCAACTCCACACCCCGCAAACAAGCACTTAGCTGCCACGAAGGGCGGCAAGCAACAAGCCCATAAGGCCAACGAGAAAAACAAGGAGAAAGACCCCACATTCTGGAGCAGCGTCTTCGACGACGTGAAGAAATGGTTCGGCGACGGAAAGAACAACGACTAATCCCCAATCGGCACGCATGCCGATTGGGAACCCCGAATTGGTCTACACACAACTTCATCATAAAAAAGCAAATGCGCTGAGAACTCAAAAGAGAACTCAGCGCATTTTCGATATATAACAGGGACGTTGTACCTTGCGGCACAACTTGCAACTACCTTATTTTACAGTCGGAATGTTAAACTCGGTCACCTTAGAGATATGAGTGTTTCCTTGAATGACACTCACGCAAAACTTAGCGGATCCATTCTTCAAACGACCATCGGCCTTGACCATGGCCGTATAACGGATGCCCTTACCGGGTTGAATCTGCTCCACGTGCATGTTGGGCGACACGAAGATATGCTTGTTGCCTGTAGCCTCAACCACCGTGGGTTGGATGTCGTAGACCGTTCGCGGACCACGGTTCATCACCTCAAAGATAATCTTGCAGAGCTCTCCGCGCTCTATCTGCCCGTTCTGGTTGGCGTCTACGAAGCGAGCGTTTACGACCTCAAGCGTAGGAGTGAACGAAAAGCCCTGAGCCATCTCGTCCACACCCGACTGCAACGGCATGGTGGTCTCAGGCTGCTGGGCGGTATAGTCGCCCGTGTAGTCAGAGGAGTTGAAATCATAGATGCGATCGTCGCCACTATTGGTAGCATCGAAACCACTGCCATAAGTGTCGTCGGTGGGCACATCGTTCCAGTCGGAATGCGACGCCACATCGCCCACGCCGTTCTCAGCATGGCGACGATGGGCACGCGAAGCCGCACGCTCAGCTTTATCGCGCTTATACTGGTCCAGTTCCTCTTGCTGCTTTTGGTCTTTGGCCTGGCCGATGGCGCCACCCACGATGGCACCGCCCGCCATACCCACAATGGTTCCAATATCCGAGCCACGCGGACCACCGGCTATGCCGCCAATGGCTGAGCCCAAGACACTACCCAACGTGGTGCCGGTGTAAGCACCGGCACCCGCGTAAGTATCGCAACCACTAAGCAAGAGAGTGGCTGCCATCATGACTATGATTGGCTTTTTCATAAACCTTTATCTTATTAACCTTTGGCAAAGATACAAAACAACTGCCAAAAGCAAGGGCTCAAATCCCTAAAATCGAATAGGGAAATCCCCACAATCGCTCCTTTACAAGCAATTGCCCCCAGGGCTACCCCCACACTTCCTCCACGATCTCGCGCACAAGGGCCAACTTGGCCCACTGTTGCTCCTCGGTCAGTTTGTTGCCAATCTCGCACGAGGCGAAGCCACACTGCGGACTCAGGCTAAGACGCTCAAGCGGCACATACTTGGCGGCCTCGCGGATGCGGGCAATAACCGTCGCCTTATCCTCTAACACAGGCGACTTCGTGGTGATGAGTCCCAATACCACGCGTTTCTCGGGCGTGACCAGCTTGAGCGGCTCAAAGCCTCCCGAGCGTTCGTCGTCGTATTCCAGGTAATAGGCATCCACATTCTCCTTCGCAAACAGCCAGGGGGCCACAGGATCGTAGGCTCCCTTCGTGGCGTAGCATGAGTGGTAGTTGCCACGGCACACATGGGTGTTGACGGTCAATCCTTCGGGCTTGTCCCCAATGGCGAGGTTGTTCACCTTGAGGTATTGGAGGGCTTCATGCTCAAGGGTGAACCCTGAGCCTGCCATCGACTTCCAAAAATCATCGTCGACAATCATGCCCCACGTGCAATCGTCGAGCTGAACGGTACGGCAACCGGCCGCATACACCTCATGGAAAAAGGTGCGATAGGCTGCGGCGATATCCTGTAGGAGTTCTTCGGTGTTGGGATAATACTCGCGCGTGTTGCGGGTGTTGTCGCCACGAAACAGCTCGGCCAGAAACTGTGCGGGGGCGGGAATGGTCAACTTTGCCTCAACACCATCCTCCTCAAACTGCTTGACATACAGGAAATCTTGGATAAACGGATGGTTCTCGCCCGAGATCCTGCCCGTGAGGTGCAGTGAGCCGTGGGTGGTCTCCTCTCCGTGGAACTGGTAACCATGGTCGAGCTCGATGTGCTCCACCCCGTTCAATCCCCACATAAAGTCGAGATGCCAATAACTACGCCGAAACTCTCCGTCGGTGATGTAGTGCAAGCCGCACGCCTTCTGCTTGGCCACTACGTCGGCAATCTCGCGGTCCTCAACCTCACGGAGCGTCTCGGTGGAAATCTCACCAGCCGCAAAACGAGCACGTGCTTCCTTCAACGCAGCGGGACGAAGATAACTGCCTACGGCTTCAAAATGTGTGTTTCTAAGGGTACTCATAATCTTGATTTGTTTGAATTGTTATTGAATGATGGGCGCAAAATTACAAAGCAGACATTTAATCACCAAATATTCTTGCGTATTCGGAAATATTTCCTAATTTTGCTGTTATAACAAATGTTTCTCAGAATATTATTCTTCCGAAAATGACAAATCAAGAATCGCTCGACGAGACAGACATCAAGATCCTGAAGCTATTGCAGCAGAATTCTCACATGACAGTAAAGGAATTGGCGGCGCGGGTTCACCTGTCCACATCGCCCACGTTCGAACGGCAAAAACGATTGGAGCGCGAGGGATATATCAAGCGCTACACGGCCGTGGTCGACCATCACAAGATGGGACACAACGTCATCGTGCTATGCAACATTCGACTCAAGCAACACACACACGACTTGATTCAACAATTCATGGACACGGTTCAATCGATAGACCGAATAACGGAGTGTTACAACACCACCGGCGACTACGACTTCCAAATCAAGGTGTATGCGCACGACATGAAAGACTACCAAGACTTCATGCTCAACACCCTGGGAAACATCGACTGTATAGGAAGCCTGCACAGCATTATCGTTATCGGAGAGATAAAGGACTCCCATTACATTCCCGTAAGCAAAAAGAGATAAGCGCCAAGCGACACCAATACTCCAAGCGTTGCTTCACACCTAAAGGGGGCGCCTCACACACGTAGCCTCATGCCAAGGCCTCTCCCTACGTTGCCAAAAAGCTCAACAAACTATACATCAATCTACATTGTTGTTTTCAACCAACGCCCATTGTGCCTCCAAATACGCGATTCTCGCACATTTTTGTAACCACCTCACGGTCAGAACGTTATCACACAATAGCATTATTCCGCACACGACCACCCACAACAAGCACTACGAAAGATGCCTTTTCGCATTGCGAAACATGCCCAACGGCAGCGCGAAAGACGCCAAACGGTGTCTCGGTTAGGCATGTTTCGAAACTCGAAAGATGCCTAACCGCAAGCGGTAATCTCACTTGGGACGTATCGAAAGGGCAAAAACGACTTTTCCGCGCTCTATTTCGCGCAAAAATCCAACACAACTTTTCCACCAAATATCCCTACAGCACCAAATGGTCTTACGGGTGCTTACCATGTCATAAGAAGGGTGCAGTGGCGGCGCCATCATTGTGAACGAGGAGAATTCCACATGAGTGTCTGCACTGAGAATGATGACGAGAAGGTTTGGAATACGGAAAGACTGTTCCTTACATTATAATATGAATGCTATGCTTTTGAAGCAAATTAACCTTAATTCCGCAACACTATAATTTAACTTTATTTATAAGTTCCTGAGCAACAAAAAGTTGCCCAGGATTTTGCCATGTCAGAATTTTCACTTATCTTAGTGTTGCAAAAAGAAAACAAGCAAAACTCTAATATGACATGGCAAAAATACAAATTAAATCTGAGAAACTCACACCTTTTGGA
>NZ_JAHKBE010000028.1 GCF_018789675.1 Hallella faecis | reverse complement strand
ACGACTCATAAATCTACCCTTAATCGTGTATTGGATGATAGTTGCGGATTTTAGGATTAAAAGAGATGGAATATATGCTTGACGAAGAAGAATAAAAGATCGGTCAAGCAAATGCCAATCATTCATTGGCTTGTCTTTGCTTGACCGATATTTCATCTCTCCACTTTCCAATCTGTGATATTTCTTTCGTCTTTTACATCGAAGCCAATCCCTACTTTAATAGTCTTCTTGTTGCTCATGGCGAAAGCGTCAGCATAATGGTTTGCGTTTATCTGGGCGAGAGCTTCATCGGCAGTATTGTCAAATTTCAATTCCATGATGTAAATGCTGTCTTGTGTCTCCAGCGTTATGTCTGTACGACCTTTTGACGTTCGTTGTTCCACAAGAATACGGTAGTCGGTAAGCAGGGCAAACACCACATACATAAGTTGTTGGAAATATCCCTCGTATTTGGTATTCTCACAATAGGGCACAGTGGCAAGGAACGTACGGAACAGCTCCAATGCCCCGTCGATATCACCATTCTTTATCAGAACCGACATTTGGGCAATGGCGACCTTTCCCCTCTGTGAGCTTCGCGTCAGATAGTTGGGCAACAGACTCTTGAATAACCCTATGCGTATTTCCTTGTTGGGGATGCCCAACTCATAGAGGTTGGTATCTTCGTCATAGTCCTTAATAGTAACATAGCCACTCTGATATAGCAGAGGAACTATCGACTCCATCGTCTCAGTAGGAGCATCAAAGTCGGATACGTCAGCCATCTCACTTTCGCCAATATCCATTGGTGTAGTTCCAAACTTCCGCATCATCTCTATCAAGAACGTTGGTGTGCCAGAACCAAACCAATAAGCCCCTATTTTCTCTTTTGAGAAACAGTTCAGCAGACTATAAGGATTGAATATATCGGGCGACGGATATGTGAAATGATAACCGTCGTAATTGTCCTTCAGTTGTTGTATGGCTACTTCTCTTGTGATTGACAACTTTTCAGCAAGCCGATCAATGTCGTCAGACATTTGTGTGAGCAATTCTTCCTTGGTAATGCCACAAATGCCAGCATAGGCTTCGTCCATACTGATATTGGTGATGTTGTTCAGTTCGCTGAATATGCTGAGCTGCGAGAATTTAGTTATACCCGTAAGGAACACGAAGCGTAGCATAGGCTCACACTGCTTCAACGGACTGTAGAAGTTGCGCATAAGATGTCGCAAGCTTTCAAGCCGTTCGTCTTGATGAACCACATCCAACAATGGAGCGTCATATTCGTCGATAAGCACAACCACTTGCTTGCCTGTCTTTTTGTAGACAGAAGCTATAAGATTTGCCAAACGCACATTAGCGTCCACAGCATCACACTCAACGCCGAACCTGCGTTCGTTATCTTTAAGTATAAAGTCGAGATATCTGTTCAGTTGGTCTTCTTCCTGATGTTTGCCACCCGAAAGGTCGAAATGAAGCACGGGATATTCAGCCCACTCGTTTTCCAAATTGTCTATTGCCAACCCCTTGAAGAGTTCCTTGCGACCTCCAAAATAGCTCAGCAATGTGGAAACAAGAAGTGACTTGCCGAATCTGCGTGGACGACTCAAGAAGAAGTATTTGCCGTCAGAATTCGCCATACGGTATATATAGGCAGTCTTGTCTATATAAAGATTGTCATTCGTGCGGATTTCCGAGAAAGTCTGTATACCTATGGGATATAATTTTCTTGTCATACTCGCGGGTTGTTTTTATCACGATGCGAATATACAAAAAATATCTGATGTGTTAGAATGAACATCTCAATTATTTTTGTAAATTTGCCACCACATTGCTGTTATTATATTAACAGACGTAAATCATAAATAAATTTCCACGCATGGGTTTTGCTTATGAAAACGCTCTTCGGCATCTTGGCTTATTGCATAGTTGCAACATGCGTCTATTCTCAAGAGGTGGCGGACACGGTAAGTGTGCGTGTGCAGTATTATGCATTGTATAAACACACGCAGGAACAAAAGGAAGCGTATGATGATATAAATCTGTTGGATATAGGGCGACATTCGTCTCGGTTTTATAGCCAACGGTTTGAGCGGTTTCTGCATCTGCGTGATTCTGTGAAGAGTGTGAATACCGACCCCATGAGCTATTTGCAGTTCCTGGCAAATACGTTTGGCTCTAAGAAAGGACGCGAGTATGAAGTTTATAAGCACATTCCACAGAGGGGCACGCTCACTTATACGGATGTCGTGCACAATGACTTTTCATTCTGTTATGAGGAATCCATCCCGACCTTCTCTTGGGAACTCGCCGAGGGTGACACTATTATTATAGGTTATCCCTGCCATAAAGCCGTTTGTCAGTTCCGTGGGCGCACTTGGACAGCGTGGTATTCGTTGGACTTGCCTTTTGATAATGGTCCATGGAAGTTAGGTGGTTTGCCCGGACTCATATTGGCGGCTTCTGAAAGCCGACATGAATTCTCGTTTGTTGCTACAGGCATAGAGCAGATGCGGCAAACAGCAACCATCTGCTTTTACCCCAAGCGTTATTTGCGTTCTACTCCTGCCAAGTTTCAACGTTTGCTTGAAGATTACTGGAAAGACCAATGGAATACTACCAACCGCTTGCAAGGTAGCGGATATAGCGAACCACCTAAGGCGCAGCGGAGTTTCAATGCCTGTTTAATGGAAAAATACGAATAACCGATATGCAATAACCATTTGGTAAGCAATGAGATATGCCATACTTTTCATACTTCTGCTAACCAACCTTTCGCTCTCAGCACAAACATTTACGGGCAAAGTGAAAGGAAAGCAAGGAGAACTCTTGGTAGGCGCCTCGGTTGTGGCATCAACTGAGAGCAAGTCGACCGTGGCGTATTGTCTCACAAGCGACAAGGGTGAATATAAGCTGACTATTCCTAAAGGGAAAAATCCTGCAAGCATAACGGCAAGTTACATTGGTTATCAGAAGAAGACAATGCCATTTGCTGATTTGAAGGATGGCATGACTATCACGTTAGTAGAAGGCGACTTTCAATTAAAGGAAGTAAAGATAAAAGCGGAGCGTATAAAGAGTTCTGGAGACACGCTAACATATTCGGTTGCGGGTTTTCGCCAGGGGCAAGACCGAAGCATTGCCGACGTGATAGCCAAGATGCCTGGACTTGAGGTGAAAGCGGATGGCAAGGTGGAATACCAAGGAAAACCTATCAACAAGTTCTATATTGAGGGACTTGACTTGATGGGGTCGCAATATGGTGTTGCCAACCAAAACATCTCAGCCGATAAGATAAAGAGTGTGCAGGTGTTGGAGAATCATCAGTCGGTGAAGTCGTTGCGTGGCGTGTCGTTCAGCGAACAGGCTGCTCTCAATCTTGTGTTGAAGGATGACGCCAAAGCCGTATGGACGGGAGCGGCTGACATAGGTTTGGGTTATGGTGATGATTTTCTATACGACTTCCGACTGATGGGTATGCGTTTCAACAAGAAGTATCAGACGCTGATGATGTACAAGAACAACAACATCGGCAAGCAACTCGACAATGAGGTGCTCGATCTTGCTGCATTGTTGAAGGGAAGAACTGGCTCTGAGTCGGGCTTTCTCTCAATGATGTCGGTTGCGGCTCCCGACCTTGCAGACAACCGATATACTTTCAACAATAGTCATCTTGTTGCTGGCAATTGGCTTTGGAAGACTGGCAAGGATTCGGAACTGCGTGTGCAAGGCAATGGATTTATAGACAAGACCGATATGCAGGACTATAGTTCATCCACTTATCTCACCCTTACCGATATGCCAGTCATAGTTGAGGAGCAGAATGTCAGCAACACCCGAAGCGAATGGAAGGGTGAGGCCAACTATCAGTACAACGGCAGCAAGAGTTTCATCAAGAACAACCTTAAAGGTTATATTGACTTCAACAAGAGTGTCGGCACGATGATGTACAACGGACAGCGCACCGACATGATGGTGAAGCCGCACAAGCGCAGTATTACTGAGGATTTTCAGATGTCGCACACAACGGCAAAGGGCAACATATACAACGTTGAAAGTTATTTGACCTACAGCTATCTGCCGGGACAGTTGCTCACCATTG
Organism: Hallella faecis; assembly: GCF_018789675.1. Taxonomy (GTDB): domain Bacteria; phylum Bacteroidota; class Bacteroidia; order Bacteroidales; family Bacteroidaceae; genus Prevotella; species Prevotella faecis. The sequence goes on along the minus strand of NZ_JAHKBE010000028.1, from coordinate 35,827 downwards.
GTGGAATGACAGAACGGCTGAATCTCGGTTTCTTCTCAACACAGAATGAAATGCAATATAAACTGAAAGTCGGCAGACACTATCTCAACAATGAATTGGGAATGAACTACGACTATCAGAGCATTGGTGTGGCAATGGACGAGGAAGCGGAGAAGACGAATGTGTATCAGTTGCTTCGCATGTATTGGTATCCTTCAATGTCGTTCCTTTTCGGAAAGCATAGGATAGGAATAAAGTCGAAGATAAGTTATGCCCGTCAGTCTTACCGTGAGTCAAGAAGCAATCATCTGTGGATAGACCCTGCGGTGGGTTGGAATTGGAAGGCAACGGTTGTTTCTGAATTTTCGGCTAATGTTGGTTATGCTAATGCGCCATTGATGGGAAGGTCTATCTATGACACTCCTATCTTCACAAGCTATCGCACGCAGAAAGTGAATAGAGGCAAAACGGATGCTACTCACGCTCTTCATGCAACGGCAGCATATAAATACACCAATCCTGTGTCGGGACTGTTCTTTAATCTTCGTCCTTCATATAATAGAATGTCGGGAAACATCCTTTACGAGAGTGCGATGAACGGCAATATCTACACAATGACTGCTACCGACAAGGAATATGCCATGCAGACAATAGGCGTTTCTGGTCGTGTAAGCAAATCGTTTGGATGGGCAAAGACACTTGTCAGTCTCGGCGCCTCACACATGGTCACAGATTACTGTATGCTTGTGTCGGGCATTGTGAATGACGCACGTATGAACACAACCTCTGTTTCGTTCAACTACTCATTGCGTCCAGCAAGGTTTCTTTCTGTTGAGGGTAAGTCGAATGTGAACATTTATAAGCAGAAAAACCTCACGGCTCCAGAACTCTCTTCCGACCCCACAACCGACTGGGAACATCTCCTTAAACTATATGTGTTCCCTGCCAAAGGATGGATGCTGAGCGTAAAAAACGAACTCTTCCATACCAACGACAAGAGCATAGGCGTAAACCACTTTCTTGACCTTGCCATTGGCTACAAGGCTAAGCGTTGGGAGTTATCCGTCACAGCAAACAACCTTATTGGCACTTCTGAGTTTGAACGAAGAACACTCGGCAACACCATTGAGTGGTATAGCATTACCCGTCTTCGTCCAAGGGAAGTGCTTGCGAAGTGGTGTCTGGATTTGTAAATTAGAAAGCAGCCCATCAAGAGCATTCGAACACCAGCCCCGTGTTCGAAGCATCGCCATAGGCGTCCTCACCCATAGAACGATATTCATTGCAAGCGCTCTCGACGGCAGCCATGATGCGCGCGCCGGCACTGTTCTCCCACATGCGGAACTCCACATCCTCCTCATAGCCGCGAGCGAAGGCCTGAAGGCGATTGATATCGAAGCTTTCGGATTGGAAACCCACCAGTTCGCGCTCTGCATCGGCGGCATTACACTCCTGCTCCACATGAGCTGGAATCATCATGCAAGGCTTGCCCATATACAGGGCCTCACACACGCTCTCGAAGCCGGCCGTAGTGGCATACGCCTTAGAACGAGGGCAACTCCCTCGTCTTGCTCTTGCCCACCAACATTTTCACTACTTCGTGACCTTCGCGCTCCATCATCTGCTTGAGCGCCAATGCTTGGGTGAGATGTTCCCTACCCTCGCCTTGAATAACAAATATTACCTTCATCTTACATCTTATTAACGTCTTATGCCGCTGTGGCCGCGAAAGCTCCCCGTCAGCATCTGGGCGCAAAGGTAAAAACGTTATATTACAAAGAAGTAAGAGAAACATGACGATCGTATGAAAAAGGTATGCGACAACCATATTCTACCAAAAGGAAACGATCAGCAGCGCAAACAAAAACTTGTCCACCGCCAACAGCGATGGACAAGCCTATGAAAACCGCAGTTTGGTTGCGGACAAATCTTATTATTTTCCTATGGGAAACGCCTTGAGCAGACGCTTATACTCCTTGCCCGTGATCTGGATGGTAGTACCATGACGCGGGGTGAACTTTCCCTTGGTCTGTGTGTCTTGCACAAAGGTAAAGGTCTTGAGGTTGTCGGTGCTCTTGGCAAACTGGTAGTGGCCGTTCATGTAGCAATCGTACATCAGGCACCAACCACCCTGAATAAGCGGGAACACGCCAGCGCCCTCCACAGCATTCTTGGTAACCTCGCAATAGCCCGGGTGCAAGGTCCATGTGTCGGGCTTGTGCAAGTTGGTAAAGGTGTATTGCCTGATGCCCTTATGACTTCCTCCCTCGGTTTTGAAAAAGAGGTGGAACAAGCCTTGCTCATCTTGAACGATATCGGTGTCGATGGCCGGCTGCTTATAGTCGAAAAGAACCTGTGGCTCGCCCTCCAGATCGGTGAAATCGGCGTTGGCATAGCAGTAATACACTCTGTCATAAGGAATGGAGCCATCATCGGTGAGCAATGAGAAATAAACCATGTACTTACCCACGCTCTTATCGTAGATGGTTTGGGGTGCCCACACGCGAGTGACGTGGGCGAAATGTGTACCCTTGTATTTCTCGGGGAAATGCACTGTGCGATGCGTCCAATGCACAAGATCCTTGGAATGAAGCAACACGATGCCACGGTTGCTTGACCATCCCAGGGAGCTACGCATGTCGGTCACAACCATGAAGTAGCTGCCATCCTCACCACGCAAGATGTGAGGGTCGCGAACGGCCTTGGTCAAGGCAATAGAGTCGCTGCCAATCACTGGGTTGCCCCCGTTGAGCGGTGTGTAATTGAAACCGTCGTTACTCACGGCAAAATGGATCTGCTCCTCTTGCGGAGCATTGCCGATAAAGTAAGCAAAGAGGTAGTTTGTCATCTTGAGGCGCTTCTTAGCCTCCACCTGTGTGGCCACGCCAAACGTCACGGCCAAGGCGATACTGAAGAGAATGATCTTTTTGCTCATATTTTTTTCCAATTAGTTTGCTTCATCATAGACGAACACGTTCATTCGATTGCAAAAATACAAAAAAGATAGCGAATTATGCGTTTTCCCATTTACTTTAAGCCAATAAGCCTGTAAGATTTCAAAAATACACACAACGCAAGGTGCATGGTGCCATGTTTTCCTTCTCTATTGAAAGGCGTAGACGTTTGGGGTACGCACAATGCACCAACAATCCATGCAGGATGGGGCAAATACACAAATGCAGGCATGAAGATCAATTTTAACAACCTAAACAACTGTTTTTCAACGCAATTGTTTTATCTTTGCAATATTATTTCTTTCTATAAGAGGGATGGCACAGGGCTATGAGAATGACCCCCGATATCAGAAAACACACGTTACCTTAACTGAGTTGGGCAATGACAAATAAACCAAAAGACTATACCTAAAAGCAAGACAAAATGACTCTAAAGACAAGAAAATTGATGATGGCCATGCTGGGGCTGGTGCCTACAATGGCTGTTGCTCAGCAAAAGCCCAACATTATCTACATCATGTGTGACGACATGGGATATGGCGATCTTGGATGCTATGGTCAGCAGTTGATTTCTACCCCCAACCTGGACAAGATGGCTACTGAGGGCATGCATTTTACCGACGCCTATGCTGGCAGCCCGGTATCGGCTCCTTCACGCGCGTCGTTCATGACCGGACAGCATGCCGGTCACGGATATGTGCGTGGCAACCGAGAATATTGGAATAAGGTTGGCATCGACCAAACGATGTTTAACGGTCGTGGCGACTATCCCGTTGTTGGACAGGAACCTTACCTGATGACCCACGATATCATACCCGAGCTGTTCAAAAAGGCTGGATACAATACCGGTATGTTTGGCAAATGGGCAGGCGGTTACTGGAACAGCAAATATCCAAACACGTATGCGGTAGACAGCTTGGGCAATACCGACACGAGCAAGTATACCACAACCTCGTCGATGTCGCTGCCCAACAAGCGCGGTGTGGACTGTTTCTATGGACCTATATGCCAGTTCCAGGCACACACATATTATCCCAACTTCCTCAACCGCTATGACCCTGAGGGCAAGGGCGACACTTGCGTGGTGGCAGAGACCATGGAGCAGAATATCCAACATGCCACGGTGTTCAGTGGCGACACCGATTTTGAGAACCGCGCTGAATACAGTGCCGACAAGATCCATCAGTATGCCATGAAGTGGATCGACAGGATGGCCGATAAGAAGGAACCGTTCCTGGGCATCTTCACCTACACGCTGCCGCATGCTGAGTTGTGGCAGCCCAACGACTCGATCCTGCAGAAGTATAATCAGGCTTTCCACTGCGATGAGAAGTCGCATGGCTGGGAAACGGGCAACTGGTACTACCAGAACAACAACTCGCACGCTCAGTTTGCTGCAATGATCACCCGCTTGGACGCCTACGTTGGCGAAATTCGCGAAAAATTGAAGGAGAGAGGGTTGGACGACAACACCTTGGTGATCTTCACCTCCGACAATGGACCTCACGAGGAGGGCGGCGCTGACCCGACATGGTTCAACCGCGACGGATTGCTGAAGGGCTTGAAGCGCTCTACACACGAGGGCGGCATACGCATACCTTACATAGCATGCGGCCCGGGTGTGCCGAAAGGCGTGGTCAACAACCACCAGTTGGCGTTCTATGACGTTATGCCAACCCTGCTCGATTATATTGGTGAGCACGATGCTGCAAAAGCCCACTCACTGGAGGCAAGCACGGAAGCCGACCCATACGACGGCATTTCTTTCTACAACACACTGACCGGCAACGACAGTAAGCAGAAGAAGCACGACTTCCTCTATTGGGAATTTCATGAAACCAACATGATGGGTCTCAGAATGGGTGACTGGAAGATGGTGGTGGACAAGGGCACCTGCCGTCTGTATGATTTGGCAACAGATATCCACGAGGATACGGATGTGGCCAGCAAGAATCCCGAGATTGTGGCCAAGATGAAGCAAATTATCAAGGAGCAGCATGTAGATAGCCCGCTGTTTAAAGTAACATTGCCTCGATAGTATGAAGAAATTATTATCCATCTTCACATTGTTGTTGGTATGCGTATTTGCGCAGGCCTTCGACGAGAGTAAATATTATGTTATCAACCGTAACGGCAACTCATAGGCCTACATGTATGCCAATGGCAACAACATCATGGCCAGTTCGCTCGACAAGACCAATGGCAGCTTTATATGGCAACTGATTCCAACAGGCACTACTAACGGCTACTATCTGAAGAATGTGGGCAGCGGGATGTACGCACAGACGTGTAACATTGCGCTTAGCTCATTGGTGGAACTGGGCGCAAACCCTGTTGAGTATATTGTGTCTACGGGCGCTGGGTCAACGACGTACTTCATGGCGTCGAACGACCAGGGCGCAATCAATTACAATGAGGACGCTACACTTGGCCTGAACTTTGGAGCCTCTGGCGTGTGTGCATTCTACATTAAGACTGGGCGTGGCAACAGTTACTGGACCATCACCGAGACCAACTATTCGCCCACTCCACCGGAGCCCAGCGAGGGCGAGGACGAGGATGTGCAGCCCAATGTGCATGCTTACCGCATTCCATGCGGCACGTTCAGACCTGACACCAAACTCACGCAAATAGACATTACGGGCGAGGGTGTGTGGCACGAATTGCACTATGCTCCACTGACCAACAACAAGTTTATGATTCAAACCGGAGCGCACGCGTCGCTGATGCGTGGAGGCAAGGTGAAGATTACGGCCCAACTGAAAGGTGCCGAGGTTGCAGGACTGGTGGTGGCGGTGTGTGCCGACTTCGATGGCGATGGACGATTTGAGCAAACCGTAAAGCCTACGGTGGCAGGCACCATTGAGGCCGAGCTGACGGTACCTGCGGAGAGCGAGGCTTTCACTGGACGTATCCGAATCCGTGTGGACCAGGGCGGAAACTACAGCGCCAACGGCGATATTGCAGGCGTGATCTACGATATTCCTATTCAGATCGTAAATGCGCAAGCGCAACGCCTAATTGAGGTTGTTCCCAATTCCAAAGGACGTGGGCTGGTTAGCATCATTGGTTCCGACGCACACAGTACAATGAAAAATCTGGGCGACGAGGTGACCGTGAAGGCGCAGGCCGCAGAGGGATGGGTGTTCAAAGGCTGGCTTCTGGGCAACGACATCGTTTCCACCAATGAGCAATACTCATTCCAAGTGACGGCCGCTGTCCACCTGATAGCCATATTTGGCAAATACATAGAGCCCGAAAAACCCATTGTGTATGTGGAGCCTGCAGATGGCCTTAGGTTTCGTCTGCGCAACAAGGAACGCGACACATATTACATGGTGGAGGACGCATCAAACCATCTGGTGATCGCTGAGGACCGCTATGCGGAGGGCAGCACGTTTACGTTGGAGAAAGCTGACGCAAGTTCATATTACATCAAAACGGCAAGTGGAAGGTATGTCTATCAGGCAAGTTCTGGTTCGCAAGCCAACAAGACCACTTCTGCCACCAAGGTGAAGTACACCATCACAGCAAGTGGCGAGCATCTCTACAACTTTGGGGCAACCGGCTCAACTGACGCCAACCGATTTCTGCATGCTGCTGCAGACCATCTCAACATCTGTGGATGGACCCAAAACGTGGAACGCTCACAATGGTATATGCAGAAAGACGATACAACAGTAGGCATCGTTTCTATTCAGGACGAACGATTAGCAGCCAACGGAAAGGACAGCAAATTCATTGAGAACAATCGACTCATCATCCGAAAAGGAGGCAAAAAGTTTAATGCCCGTGGACAAAGAATAAAATGATTCAAGCCAACAAACAACGGGTAAACACCCCCAAATAATGAAAATATCAGGTTTCCGTTAAGCCATCGGCAGAGTTATGCATCTTTGAGTATTGCCAGGCTTAACGGAAACTTATTTATGTCATGTGCAATTACATTCAATGTAAAGGCATCATATTCATTGATAAAGACTACACACACCCTATGAATATCGTATAATCGAAAAGGGCAAGCAGTACATAGGAAAAATAAAACCGAAAAGCTTACAAAGAAGAAGAAGGTACAAAATGAATAAGCGGTAAGGATAAGACCTTCAAAAGGACATGGACAATCTAAACATATAGGGGTCCCAAACCGTTTTGAACAAAAAAATGGATTGAAAGCATCAAATAACTCAAAAGAAACGAAAGCATAAAAAATCTCCGGCTCAGAAAGAACCGGAGATTTCTTATAAAGTGAAAATGCGATCAGATTATTCAGCCTTGGGAGCCTCTGTTGAGGTCTCTGCAACTGCCTCAGGAGCAACCTCATCAGCCTTCTTCGTAGAACGACGGCTACGACGAGTCTTCTTCTCAACCTTAGCAGTCTTGGCCATGTTCTCATCGAAGTCAACGAGCTCGATGAAAGCCATAGAAGCAGCGTCACCCAAACGAGAGCCGAGCTTGATGATACGTGTGTAGCCACCGGGACGGTCAGCAACCTTAGCGGCAACCTCACCGAACAACTCCTTAACCGCATACTTGTTCTGAAGGTAACGGAAAACAACACGACGGCTGTTTGTGTCGTCCTTCTTGCAACGTGTGATCAGCGGCTCAACATACATCTTGAGAGCCTTGGCCTTAGCGAGGGTCGTAGTGATTCTTTTGTGCATAATCAGGCTGCATGCCATGTTAGCGAGCATGCTTGAGCGATGAGATGCAGTACGACCCAGATGGTTGAATTTCTTATTATGTCTCATTTTGTTTTTTACGTTTTGAAAGAGCGTTATCTAAAAATAGAACTACTCCTTGTCTAATTTATACTTGGAAATGTCGGTTCCAAACGACAGATTCAGACTCTCGAGCAAATCATCAAGCTCAGAAAGCGATTTCTTACCGAAGTTACGGAACTTCAAGAGATCTGTCTTATTATACTGCACGAGATCTCCAAGGGTCTCAACATCAGCAGCCTTCAGACAGTTAAGCGCACGAACTGAAAGATTCATATCGGTAAGCTTAGTCTTCAGCAACTGGCGCATGTGCAGAACTTCCTCATCAAACTCCTGGTTGCCATCGGCGTTCGGATTCTCAAGAGTAATCTTCTCGTCAGAGAACAACATGAAGTGATAGATAAGGATCTTAGCAGCCTCCTTCAGGGCGTCCTTCGGGTGAATGGAACCATCCGTAGTAACCTCAAGCGTGAGCTTATCATAGTCGGTCTTCTGCTCGACACGAGTAGGCTCAACAGAGTACTTGACGTTGCGGATAGGGGTGTAGATTGAATCGATTGGGAGTACATTAACATCTGTGCAGAACTGACGATTCTCATCAGCGGGGACGTATCCACGACCCTTGTTAATAGTCAGGTCAATTTGCATAGATGCCTTGGAGTCTAAATGACAAATCACCAAATCAGGGTTTAACACTTCAAATCCAGTCAGATACTTAGTGATGTCACCAGCCTTGAATTCGGTGGAATTCTCAACCGTGATACTCACCTTCTCGTTCTCGAATTCTTCTACTACTTGCTTGAATCGAACTTGCTTGAGATTCAAAATGATGTTGGTCACATCTTCCTTAACACCGGGAACTGAAGAAAACTCATGCTCAACACCAGCGATACGGATGGTATTGATGGCATAACCCTCCAACGATGAAAGAAGAATGCGTCGCAGGGCGTTACCAATAGTAACACCGAAGCCAGGCTCGAGCGGACGGAACTCAAACTTACCGTACTGCTCATCAGCCTCCAGCATCACAACTTTATCAGGTTTTTGAAATGCTAATATCGCCATTAATTTAATGATTATTTAGAGTACAACTCAACGATTAACTGCTCCTTAATGGTCTCGGGAATATCGGCACGCTCCGGACGGTGCAGGAACTTACCGCTCTTTGTATTGTCATCCCACTCGAGCCAAGGATACTTGCTGTGATTGAAACCTGCCAAAGCAGCCTCAATTACCTCGAGAGACTTAGACTTCTCACGAACAGCAATAACCTGACCAGGCTTAACAGAATAAGAAGCAATGTTGAGTACCTTTCCATCAACTGTGATATGCTTATGACCTACGAGCTGACGAGCGGCAGCACGAGTAGGAGCAATACCCAAACGGAAAACAACGTTGTCCAAACGGCTCTCGAGAAGCTGAAGGAGAACCTCACCGGTGATACCCTCGCTCTTTGCAGCCTTCTCAAACAGGTTGCGGAACTGACGCTCCAGCACACCATAGGTGTACTTAGCCTTTTGCTTCTCAGCCAACTGAGAACCATACTCCGACTGCTTGCGGCGACGGTCATTACCATGCTGTCCTGGAGGGAAATTGCGCTTTGCCAATACCTTGTCAGGACCAAAGATGGCCTCTCCGAAACGGCGTGAAATTCGAGATTTAGGACCTATATATCTTGCCATAATGTAAATGCTTTAAATCAATTGTATCTTGTTAACCTATTATACACGACGACGCTTGGGAGGACGGCAGCCGTTGTGTGGCAACGGTGTCACATCGACGATCTCGATGACCTCAATACCTGCACCATGAATGGCGCGAATAGCGCTCTCGCGACCGTTTCCAGGACCCTTCACGTAAGCCTTAACCTTACGCAGACCAAGATCATAAGCGACCTTTGCACAATCCTCAGCAGCCATCTGGGCAGCATAAGGAGTGTTCTTCTTGGAACCGCGGAAACCCATCTTACCAGCTGAAGACCAAGAGATGACCTGACCCTCGTTGTTAGCAAGAGATACAATGATATTATTGAATGAGCTATGGACATGAAGCTGACCAACAGCTTCAACCCTTACATTTCTCTTCTTAGATGTTGCTTTTGTCTTTGCCATTTTCTTTTAGCTTTAAGTTTGAAGTTGAATGTGTGTGGTTAGAAGGAATAAACCATCCCATTAAAAACCAACAACTTACAACTCTCAACTAATTTTACTTAGTAGCCTTCTTCTTGTTAGCAACAGTCTTCTTCTTACCCTTACGTGTACGGGCGTTATTCTTAGTGCTCTGACCGCGAACAGGAAGACCATTACGATGACGGACACCACGATAGCAGCCAATATCCATCAGACGCTTAATGTTCAACTGGATCTCTGAACGGAGGTCACCCTCCACTTTGAATTCAGCGCCGATAATCTCACGGATCTTAGCAGCCTGGTCGTCAGTCCACTCGCTGACCTTCAGGTCACGGCTTACGCCGGCTTTATCCAATATCTTTGCTGAACTACTTCGACCTATACCATAGATATAAGTCAATGCGATTTCGCCACGCTTGTTCTGGGGCAAATCTACTCCAACAATTCTTATTGCCATTGATAATTAAATAAAAAAATAATAATACTAAATGTCATTCTTTGCTAAAAAGCATGCAAAAGTACTCATAATTTGCGAGATATCAGCACAATTGCATTTTTTTAACATTAACCCTGACGCAATTTGAACTTAGGGTTCTTCTTGTTGATGACGAACAACCGACCTTTACGACGTACGATCTTACAGTCGGCGGTGCGCTTCTTTAAAGATGTTCTTGTCTTCATATCAAAATGATATTTAAAAATTATTTGTATCTGAACTCAATACGACCCTTAGTCAAGTCGTAAGGACTCATTGCGACTTTCACCTTGTCTCCAGGAAGAATCTTGATGTAATGCAAACGCATCTTACCAGAGATGCTTGCGATGATCTTGACTCCGTTCTCAAGTTCCACACGAAACATAGCGTTGCCGAGACTCTCGATCACGGTTCCGTCCTGTTCTATAGAGGATTGCTTAGACATAATCTATAATGAATTTCAAAACTGCGATTCTATCAACACACAAAACAGACATACAAGGTTGAGTGGCGGAAGCCACCAACCCTGTAATGTCCTATTGTATCATAATCGTATCAAGAAAATACACTCTAATCAAAGATAGGATTAATAAGCACTGACAGCACCAGCCTTGCGGGTGTGTCCTGAGTTCAACAATCCATCATAGTGGCGCATCAACATGTAACTCTCAATCTGCTGAAGCGTGTCGATAACAACACCTACAGAAATGAGAAGCGAAGTACCACCAAAGAACTGAGAGAATGCATCCTGAACGTTGAGGAGACCAGCAAGAGCAGGCATGACGGCAATGAACGCTATGAAAAGCGAACCCGGCAGGGTAATGCGAGTCATGACAGTGTCAATATACTCAGCCGTGTCATGTCCGGGCTTAACGCCTGGGATGAAACCATTATTGCGCTTCATATCCTCGGCCATTTGTGTTGGGTTGAGAGTGATGGCTGTATAGAAATAGGTAAATGCGATAATCAGAATCACATAAACGGAGTTATACAGAAGACTCTTTGTGTTAAGCAGGTTCTGGACGACCCAGCTGGCATTGTCACTCTGATAGCGTACCAAAGCCAAAGGAATGAACATCAAAGCCTGAGCAAAGATGATCGGCATCACATTGGCAGCGAACAACTTCAAAGGAATGTACTGGCGGGCACCACCATACTGCTTGTTACCCACAAGGCGCTTGGCATACTGAACGGGCACTTTACGAGTTCCCTGAACCAAAAGAATGGCTGCACAAACAACTGCGTAAAGGATAAGGATTTCAACAATGAACATCACCAATCCACCACTTGAGATAGCGGTGAAACGCGATCCAACCTCCTGCATGAAAGCCTGAGGCAGACGGGCAATAATACCGATCATGATGATCAGAGAGATACCATTTCCAACACCTTTGTCAGTGATACGTTCACCAAGCCAAAGTATGAACATGCTACCTGCTGCGAGAATGATTGTAGCCGGAATGATGAAAACACTCCATGAAATGCCGCTGGCAAGTGAAGAACTTGCCTGCGACTGGAGGTTCAACAGGTAACTCGGTGCCTGCAAGAACAGGATTCCCACTGTAAGCACACGAGTATACCATTGTATCCTTTTACGGCCACTCTCTCCCTCACGCTGCATCTTTTGGAAATAAGGCACAGCAACAGCGAGCAGCTGCATAACGATAGAAGCTGAGATATAAGGCATAATTCCAAGTGCGAAGATTGACGCATTGGAAAATGCACCACCAGAGAACATGTCGAGCAATGACATCAAGCCACCGCGAGTTTGCGACTGTAATTGGCCAAGTTTAGCCGGATCGATACCAGGCAATACTACGAATGAACCAAAACGGTAGATAGCCGTAAACAGAAGAGTGATGAGAAGACGCTGACGCAAATCCTCAATCTTCCAACAGTTCTTTAGTGTCTCAATTAGCTTTTTCATCGTTAAATTTTAGTTGCGTTACCACCTACGGCCTTGATAGCCTCTTCAGCTGTCTTAGAGAAGGCATGAGCCTCCACGTCAACCTTAGCCTTCAGTTCGCCTTCGCCAAGAATCTTCACGAGCTTCTTGCCGTTGGTCAAACCGGCCTCCACCAACTCGGCAAGGCCGATCTTAGCGAGGTTCTTCTCCTCAGCAAGCTTCTGGAGAGCAGAAAGGTTAATCGGGAAATACTCCTTATGGTTAATATTCTTGAAGCCGCCCTTCGGTACACGACGCTGCAGAGGCATCTGGCCACCTTCAAATCCGATCTTTCTCTTATAACCAGAACGAGACTTAGCACCCTTGTGACCGCGTGTAGAAGTGCCACCCAGGCCAGAACCTGGACCACGACCGATACGACGACGAGAATGTGTAGAACCCGCAGCTGGTTTCAAATTAGATAATTTCATAATTCGTCTGAATTTAAAACATTAATTACTTAACAACCTCAACGAGGTGATGAACCTTGCGGATCATTCCACGCATGCTGGGAGTGTCCTCCACCTCAACAACCTGAGAGATCTTACGAAGACCCAGTGCCTGAAGTGTACTCTTCTGATCAATAGGAGCACCGATACGGCTCTTAATCTGCTTTACTTTAATAGTTGCCATTGTATTGTATCTCCAAATTAACCGTTAAACACCTTGTCCATAGAAACACCACGCTCACCAGCGATCTGATAAGCATCACGCATCTGAGAGAGACCGAGGATAGTAGCCTTCACCAGGTTGTGGGCGTTAGAAGAACCCTTAGACTTAGCGATGACGTCGGTCACACCAGCGCTCTCGAGCACAGCACGCATAGCACCACCAGCCTTCAAACCAGTACCGGCAGCAGCGGGCTTCAGGAGAACCTGTGCACCACCAAACTTAACCTCTACCTCATGAGGAACTGTACCCTTGAGCACGGGAACCTTCACGAGATTCTTCTTAGCAGCCTCAGTTCCCTTGGCGATAGCAGCGGTAACCTCACCAGCTTTGCCGAGGCCATAGCCGATAACACCCTTACCATCACCAACCACAACGATGGCAGCGAATGTGAAAGTGCGACCACCCTTTGTAACCTTCGTCACACGGTTGATGGCCACCAGACGATCTTTTAACTCTGCGTCACTATTTACTTTTACTCTATTCATTGCCATAATTGTTAGAAATTAAGACCTCCCTCACGAGCACCTTCAGCCAAAGCCTGAACGCGGCCATGGTAGAGGTAGCCATTACGGTCGAAAACAACTGACTCAACACCAGCAGCCTTTGCCTTCTCAGCCAAGAGGGCACCGACCTTCTTGGCCTGCTCAATCTTTGCGAGTTTCTCAAGTCCCAGAGAAGAGGCAGAAGCCAATGTCTTGCCGTCGATATCGTTAATCACCTGAGCATAAATCTGCTTGTTCGAGCGGAAAACGCTAAGACGAGGACGCTCAGCCGTTCCGTTAACCTTCTTGCGGATGCGGAACTTTATCTTAATTCGTCTTTCAACTTTTTTGATTGTCATAATCGTAAATCCTAATTAAAATTACTTAGCTGCTGCAGTCTTACCAGACTTTCTACGAATAACCTCACCCTTGAACAGGATACCCTTACCCTTATAAGGCTCAGGCTTGCGGAAAGAACGAATTTTAGCGCAGATGAGACCAAGCAACTGCTTATCGCAAGACTCAAGAGTGATCAGCGGGTTCTGGTTTCTCTCAGACTTAGTCTCAACCTTAACCTCCTTAGGAAGTTCCAAGAAGATGGGGTGAGTGTAACCGAGAGAGAACTCGATCAAGTTACCAGTGTTAGACACACGATAACCCACACCGACCAACTCAAGCTCCTTCTTAAAGCCTTCGCTTACGCCAACAATCATATTGTGGACGAGTGAACGATAAAGGCCATGGAAAGCATGCTTCTGCTTGTAGTTGACAGGACTGTTCTCGTCTACCACGAATGTGATGTGACCATCAGCATTTGTGTACTTGATAGAAGGATCTACATACTGAGAAAGCTCACCCTTAGGACCCTTAACAGTTACAACGTTCTGCTTCTCGTCGAAGTTAACAGTAACACCTGACGGGATAGCGATGGGCAAATTACCAATTCTTGACATTTCTAATCCTCCAATTAATTAATAAACGTAGCAAAGAACCTCGCCACCGATCTTGAGCTCAGCAGCCTCTTTGTCAGTCATAACACCCTTGGATGTGGAAAGAATTGCGATTCCCAATCCGTTAATAACTCTCGGCATGTCCTTGTAACCTGTGTAGCGGCGCAAACCAGGTGTAGACACTCTCTTCAGACTCTTGATTGCATTCTTCTTCGTCTCGGGGTTGTACTTCAGAGCAACCTTGATAGTACCCTGAGGACCATCCTCGATGAACTTGTAGTTAAGAATGTAACCCTTTTCGAAGAGAATCTTAGTGATAGATTTCTTCAAATTAGACGCAGGAACCTCAACCACACGGTGATGAGCCATGATGGCATTTCTGAGTCTTGTCAGATAATCTGCTATTGGATCTGTCATAAATATAAAATGTTTAATTAATCGGGCCTTTCCCGACAATATTAAATAAATAATCTAGCAAGTTTTCAATGTGGCCAGTTCCGCGTCCCACAACGGAACTGTCCAACTCATTTTACTGATACATTAAAAACTGTAGCCACCCTTTGTTTACCAACTTGCCTTCTTCACACCGGGGATAAGGCCCTGAGAGGCCATCTCGCGGAACTGAATACGTGACAAACCAAACTGGCGAATGAAACCCTTCGGACGACCGGTGATCTTGCAACGGTTGTGCAGACGAATGGGGTTAGCATTCTTGGGGATGGCCTGAAGCTTGCGTGCAGCCTCATAGGCTTCGGCAGGATCGGTAGCCGTAGCAATGATTTTCTTCAAAGCAGCGCGCTTTTCAGCGTAACGGGCAACCAGCTTTGCACGCTTCACTTCGCGTGCCTTCATTGATTCTTTTGCCATATTCTATTAATCGTTATTAGCATTCTTGAAAGGAAGACCGAAAGCCTTGAGCAACGCGTAACCCTCCTCGTCGGTGGCAGCTGAGGTAACGAATGTGATATTCATACCCTGCAGGCGATCCACCTGGTCGATGTTGATCTCGGGGAAGATGATCTGCTCAGTAACACCGAGCGTATAGTTGCCACGGCCATCAAACTTGCTGTTGATACCCTTGAAGTCGCGGATACGAGGCAGAGCGATACGGATCAACTTCTCGAGGAACTCGTACATACGCTCACGACGCAAAGTAACCATCACTCCGATAGGCATCTTCTTACGAAGCTTGAAGTTAGCGATATCCTTCTTAGAATATGTAGCAACTGCCTTCTGACCGGTGATTGTTGTGATCTCGTTGATAGCGACGTCGACAATCTTCTTGTCCTGTGTAGCATCACCGAGACCCTGGTTGATAACGATCTTCTTCAAGACAGGGATCTGCATTGCTGAAGAATAGTTGAACTGCTTCTGCAGAGCAGGAGCGATCACCTCTTTGTAGTGTTTCTTATACTGTGCTGTATCCATTACTTAATCTCCTCCCCTGACTTTTTAGCGATTCTCTTCACGTTCTTGCCCTCGTGCTCGATGCGAACACGTGTAGCCTTTCCGCTCTTAGGATCAATAAGGCTCAAATTTGAGATATGAATAGCTGCCTCCTGCTTCACGATACCACCCTGAGGGTTCTTTGCTGAAGGCTTGGTGCTCTTTGAGACCATGTTGACACCCTCAACGATGGCACGGTTCTCTTTGACCAGCACTTTGAGCACCTTACCCGTTTTGCCCTTGTCCTGTCCGGCAAGCACCATAACGGTATCATCTTTTCTAATGTGTAACTTACTCATTACTGTAAATGTGTTATATGATTAAAGAACCTCAGGTGCCAAAGAGACAACCTTCATGTTGACGGCGCGCAACTCACGAGCAACGGGGCCGAAGATACGGCTACCGCGCAACTCGCCGGCGTTGTTGAGCAACACACATGCGTTATCGTCGAAACGGATATACGAACCGTCAGCGCGACGGATTTCCTTCTTGGTGCGTACGATCAAAGCCTTCGAGACGGCACCCTTCTTCAAGTCGCTTGAAGGGATGACATTCTGAACAGCAACTACGATCACATCACCAACACTGGCGTAACGACGGCGAGTACCACCGAGTACACGAATGCACTTAGCCTCACGTGCGCCGCTGTTATCACAAACTGTAAGTCTTGATTCCTGCTGTATCATAATTACTTAGCTTTTTCAACGATTTGTACTAATCTCCATCTCTTTGTCTTCGAAAGAGGACGAGTCTCCATGATCTGCACGGTGTCACCCTTGTGTGCCTCATTCTTCTCGTCATGTGCGTGGTATTTCTTCGTCTTCTGAACGAACTTACCATAAATGGGGTGCATCTCCTTGAACTTAGCAGCAATAACAATGGTTTTATCCATCTTGTCGCTAATAACGACACCCTGTCTAACTTTTCTTAAATTTCTTGTTTCCATCTGGACCATTATTATTTGTTAAGTTCTCTCTGACGGAGCACCGTTTTCATACGTGCGATGTCGCGACGTGCAGCCTTAATCAGTGATGGATTCTCGAGCGGAGAGACCTGATGATTGAGCTTTGTGTTTTTCAAAGCTTCCTCAGCCTGCTCCAGCTTCTCGCGCAAGTCCTTGTCGGCGAGTTCTGTAATTTCTTTAATCTTCATAATTAAGCGTTTTTATCGTAATCACGTCTTACCACAAACTTAGTCTTCACAGGGAGCTTCTGCGCAGCGAGGCGAAGAGCCTCCTTAGCGATATCGAAACTCACGCCCTCTACCTCGAAGAGGATGCGACCCGGAGTTACAGGAGCGACCCATCCTGCGGGGTCACCCTTACCTTTACCCATTCGGACGTCGGCAGGCTTGCGAGTGATAGGTTTGTCCGGGAAAATACGGATCCAGACTTGACCCTCACGGTTCATATAACGGTTAACGGCGACACGTGCCGCTTCAATCTGGCGGCTGTCAAGCCATATGGCCTCAAGTGTCTTGATACCGAACGAGCCAAAGGCCAGTGTAGTGCCTCTGTGGGCATTGCCCTTGTTACCACGTCCGTCTTGAGGTCTTCTATATTTTACTCTTTTTGGCTGTAACATTGTAGCTTCTTTTAACGATTATTGTTGTTTCTTCTACGGCCACCGCGGGGACGACGGTCATTAGAGCGACCACCATTCTGCTTCTCCTGAGTGAAGTTAGGCTGCAGATCACGCTTGCCATATACCTCACCGCGGCAGATCCACACCTTGATACCAAGGAGACCCACCTTAGTCAGAGCCTCAGCCTGGCAGTAGTCGATATCAGCGCGGAATGTGTGCAGAGGAGTACGTCCCTCTTTGTACATTTCCTTACGTGCGATTTCAGCACCGTTCAGACGGCCTGAGATCTGCACCTTGATACCCTCGGCACCAGCACGCATAGTGCTCTGGATAGCCATCTTGATAGCGCGACGATAAGCCATCATGTGCTCAATCTGGCTTGCGATGTTCTTACCTACGATAGTAGCGTCGAGCTCAGGCTTCTTAACCTCGAAGATATTGATCTGGATGTCCTTCTTGTAGAGCTTCTTGAGCTCCTCCTTGAGTTTGTCAACATCCTGACCACCCTTACCAATGACGATACCCGGACGAGCGGTGCAAATAGTAATGGTGACGAGCTTGAGTGTACGCTCGATGACGATACGCGAAACACTTGCCTTCTCCAAACGCTTGTTCAGATACTTGCGGATCTTCTGATCCTCAACAAGGTTGTCTCCGAAGTCTTTGCCACCAAACCAATTTGAGTCCCAACCACGGATAATACCCAGACGGTTGCTTATTGGATTAACTTTCTGTCCCATTCTGTCAATTATTTATCGTCGTTAGTTTTGGAATCAACAAACAGCGTTACGTGGTTGCTGCGCTTACGGATGCGATAGCCACGACCCTGCGGTGCTGGTCTCATGCGTTTCATTGTAACACCTTCGTCAACGAAGACCTTGCTGATATAGAGTTCTCCGTCCTCAGCCTTGCGATCGTTCTTGGTTTCCCAGTTAGCGATAGCTGAGCGCAACAGCTTCTCGACGTCAGCAGCAGCGTGCTTCTTCGAGAATCTCAGCACACCGAGTGCGCGGTTTACCTCCATTCCACGGATCATGTCAACGACATAACGCATCTTGCGTGGAGATGAGGGGACTCCGTTGAGCTTAGCGAAGTACAGATTTTTGCGGGCTTCCTTAATTTTCTCAGCCGCGATATGTTTTCTTGCTCCCATTGATAATACTTATTAAAATGGTTTTTCCCGATTACTTCTTGTTGTTACCGGAATGGCCACCAAAACGGCGTGTCTGTGCAAACTCGCCCAGCTTATGACCGACCATATTCTCAGTAATGTAAACAGGGATAAATTTGTTTCCGTTGTGAACTGCAACAGTGTGTCCCACGAAATCGGGGGAGATCATTGATGCTCTGGCCCATGTCTTCACGACACTCTTCTTACCGCTCTCGTTCATTGCGAGAACCTTCTTCTCGAGAGAAACGTTAATGTACGGACCTTTTTTAAGTGAACGACTCATAACTTACTGTAATTTACTTGTTACTTCTTGTTAGCTCTCTCGATGATGTACTTGTTCGAAAGCTTCTTAGGACGACGTGTCTTAAGACCCTTAGCGTAGAGACCCTTACGAGAACGTGGGTGTCCACCAGACTGACGGCCTTCACCACCACCCATGGGGTGATCCACAGGGTTCATAACGACACCGCGGTTGTGAGGACGTCGTCCGAGCCAACGTGAGCGACCTGCCTTACCAGACTGCTCAAGGGCGTGGTCTGAGTTACCTACGCTACCTACAGTAGCCTTACACGTTGAGAGGATCAAACGTGTCTCACCTGAGGGGAGCTTGATGACACAATAGTCACCATCACGAGAAGTCAACTGAGCGAAGTTACCAGCCGAACGAACGAGCAAAGCACCCTGACCGGGACGCAACTCAATGTTGTGAATCACGGTACCCACGGGGATTTTTGCGAGGGGGAGAGCATTTCCCACCTCAGGAGCAGCCTCTGCGCCTGAGAGCACTGTAGCGCCCACCTTGAGTCCATTGGGAGCAATGATGTAACGTTTCTCACCATCTGCATAGAACAGAAGTGCAATGCGAGCTGATCTGTTAGGATCGTACTCGATTGTCTTCACTACAGCAGGAACACCATCTTTCTCTCGCTTGAAGTCGACCAAACGATACTTCTTCTTGTGGCCACCGCCCAAGTAGCGCATGGTCATCTTACCGGTGTTGTTTCGACCGCCGGTTGAACGCTTACCGTAAACGAGAGACTTCTCTGGCACGGATGCAGTAATCTCCTCGAACGTGCCAATAACCTTGTGTCTTGTACCCGGAGTTACCGGGTTAAATTTACGTACTGCCATTTCTTATATTAGATATTGCTGTAAAAATCAATAGTTTCGCCATCCTTCAGTGTGACGACAGCCTTCTTGTAGGCGTTCTTCTGACCTCTAACGAGGCCTGCCTTTGTGTAGCGAGAAGAGCGCTTACCAGCATAACGCATCGTGTTGACGTCAACGACGGTGACATGATACAAAGCCTCGATCTCACCCTTGATTTGGAGCTTATTAGCCTCAGGGCGAACCACGAAACCATAGCGGTTAGGCTTCTTTTCAGTAATCTTGGTCATCTTCTCAGTGACCAGGGGCTTGATGATAAATGCCATAATTCTAAATCTCCTTGTTTACTTGTTTAAGATGGCGTCGATTTGCTGCAGAGAGTCCTCTGTGATAACGAGCACATCGGCATTCAAAACTTTGTACGTATTGATGTCGCCAGCTCTCATCACTTCAGCCTTCTGAATGTTGCGAGCAGACAAATATACGTTTTTATTTATTTCTGGCAAAACAACGAGTGTCTTCTTGCCCTCGACTTTAAGATTTTTAGCAATGTTTAAGAAATCTTTAGTCTTGGGAGCATCCAAGTTGAACTGGTCAACGACGATGATGGCATTCTCCTGTGCCTTATATGCGAGAGCCGACTTACGAGCAAGAACCTTTACCTTCTTGTTCAGTTTGAAACCGTAGTCGCGTGGCTTAGGACCGAACACGCGAGCACCACCAACGAGCACGGGTGAGTTGATATCACCGCGACGTGCGCCGCCGCCGCCCTTCTGGCGACCGAGCTTGCGGGTAGAACCGCTCATTTCGCTTCTTTCCTTCGACTTAGCGGTACCTTGACGCTGGTTAGCCAAATACTGCTTTACATCCAAGTAGATGACATGATCGTTAGGCTCAATTCCGAAGATAGCATCGTTAAGAGTTACCTTCTTACCGGTCTCCTGACCGTTGATATTTAAAACGCTAAGTTCCATTACTTTTCAATTAAAACAGTTGAACCATTGCAACCGGCCACTGAGCCCTTGATGATCAAGAGGTTCTGCTCCGGGATAACCTTTAACACTTTCAGATTCTGTGTAGTGACGCGGTCGCCACCCATCTGGCCACCCATGCGCATGCCCTTGAACACCTTAGCGGGGTATGAACATGCACCGATAGAACCCGGCTTGCGGGCGCGGTCATCCTGACCGTGTGTAGACTGTCCTACACCACCGAAACCATGGCGCTTCACAACACCCTGGAAACCTTTACCCTTAGATGTGCCTACGACGTCAACAAACTCAGCGTCTGCGAACAGCTCCACCGTGATGGTGTCGCCGAGGTTGTACTCCTCGTCAAACTTGAACTCGGCCAAGTGCTTTTTGGGCGTTGTGCCTGCCTTCTTGAAGACACCAGCCATAGGCTTAGTGGTACGGCTTTCCTTAGCCTCGCCATAGCCGAGCTGTACAGCCTTATAGCCATCAGTCTCAACTGTCTTCACCTGCGTGACAACACAAGGACCAGCTTCGATAACAGTGCACGGTACATTCTTACCGTCGGCACTGAAAACGGATGTCATTCCGATTTTTCTTCCAATTAATCCTGGCATTTCAGTTTAGAAATTAAATAATAATATAATGTTATTTTGAATTCTTTTTAAGTGATACCCGCTTTCTCAAACTCACAACACACTTAAAAAGAACCTCTTACTTCTTCTAACCTGAAGGTCAAGTTGCTCTTTGTCAGCGTATTGATAGCCCGCAGCCAGCGCAATACCCACTTTTGCGGGTGCAAAGTTACTACATTTTCTTCTTTCCCACAAGCATTTCCGCATTTTTTTATAATATTTGTTGGGGGAGCCCTCAGATCACCCCCACCCTCCTATTATTATAAGGTGTCATCAAATGTGTGCGGCAACAACGCAAGTTGACATACGAAAACGGAGCGACTCCCTTTTAAGGAATCGCTCCGTAATGTATTTGGTTTAACCCAAAGGCTGTTATCAGACCTTGATCTCCACCTCAACACCTGAGGGAAGCTCAAGCTTCATCAGCGCGTCAACAGTCTGGCCTGTGGCCGAGTAGATGTCGATCAAACGCTTGTAGTTAGACAACTGGAACTGCTCGCGGCTCTTCTTGTTAACGAAGGTTGAACGGTTCACGGTGTAGATGCGCTTGTGAGTAGGCAATGGAATAGGACCGCTCACGATGGCGCCTGTAGCCTTCACAGCCTTGACGATCTGCTCAGCAGACTTGTCAACGAGCTGGTGATCATAGCTCTTCAGCTTAATACGAATTTTCTGACTCATTTTAATGTTCGTAAATAATGATTTGATTATGATTTATTGAAAGAGGTATGCTGCTTAAGAGTCGTTCACTAAGCAGCACCTCCCACAACTTTTTTGTTTATCGCTTCAGATCGGCGAGCACCTGCTCCTGCAGTGTAGCTGACAGCGGAGCGTGGTGATCATACTCCATAGAGCTTGTAGCGCGACCAGAGGTAATAGTACGGAGAGCGGTCACATAACCGAACATCTCTGACAGGGGAACCATGGCCTTCACGATGCGAGCACCGCTGCGAGCCTCTTCCATTCCCTGAACCATACCGCGACGCTTGTTGAGGTCGCCGATCACGTCACCCATGTTCTCCTCAGGAGTAACAACCTCCACCTTCATGATAGGCTCCATGAGCATGGGACCTGCCTTGGCGCAAACGTTCTTGAACGCAGCGTGAGCAGCGAGCTCGAACGAGAGCTGGTCAGAGTCCACAGGGTGGAAGCTACCATCGGTGAGCACAACCTTCATGCCCATGACGGGGAAGCCAGCCAGGATACCATTCTTCATAGAGTCCTTGAAGCCCTTCTGCACAGCAGGGATGAACTCCTTGGGAATGTGACCACCGCTGACCTCGTTTACGAACTGCAGATCGTCGCCCTGGAAGTCCTCGTCCTTCGGACCAACGGTAACGATGATGTCACCGAACTTACCACGACCACCCGACTGCTTCTTGTAAACCTCACGCCAGTTCTCAACGGTCTTCGAGATAGCCTCCTTGTAGTTAACCTGGGGCTTACCCTCGTTGGCCTCAACCTTGAACTCGCGCTTCAGACGGTCGATGATGATGTCGAGGTGAAGCTCACCCATACCAGAGATGATGGTCTGACCACTCTGCTCGTCAGTATGTACGGTGAATGTAGGATCCTCCTCGGCCAGCTTAGCCAAACCATTGTCGAGCTTGGCCACGTCGGCCTGGCTCTTAGGCTCAACGGCGATAGAGATCACAGGATCAGGGAAGGTCATAGACTCCAACACGATGGGATGATCCTCTGAGCAGAGGGTATCACCCGTGCGGATGTCCTTGAAGCCCACTCCAGCTCCGATATCACCAGCGTCGATGCTCTCCATAGGAATCTCTTGGTGAGAGTTCATCTGGAACAGACGGCTGATACGCTCCTTCTTGCCCGAACGGGGGTTGAACACGTATGAACCAGCCACCACCTTACCAGAGTAAACGCGGAAATATACCAGACGGCCCATGAACGGGTCGGTAGCAATCTTAAATGCGAGAGCAGATGTAGGCTCGCTCTCGAGAGGTTTGCGGCTCTCCTCCTCGTTGGTATCGGGGTTTGTACCGATGATAGCGGGAGTGTCCTCAGGAGAGGGCAGGAAAGCACAAGTGTAGTCGAGCAGGGGCTGCACACCCTTGTTCTTATAAGAAGAGCCGAGCAGCATCGGGCAGCACTCCATAGCGATACAACCCTTACGGATGGCAGCCAGAATCTCAGCCTCAGTGATTGTTGAGGGATCTTCCATGTACTTCTCCATCACGTCGTCGTCGTACTCAGCGGCAGCCTCGAGCAACTTGTCGCGCCACTCCTCAGCCTCGTCAACGAGGTCGGCGGGAATGTCTTCCTCCTCATACTCAGCGCCCATGGTCTCATCGTGCCACAGGATAGCCTTCATCTTGATGAGGTCAACTACGCCCTTGAAAGTCTCCTCAGCGCCGATAGGAATCTGGATCACCACAGGGTTAGCGCCCAGGATGTCTCTCATCTGCTGAACAGTCTCAAAGAAGTCAGCGCCTGAACGGTCCATCTTGTTGACGTAACCGATACGGGGCACATTATACTTGTCGGCCTGGCGCCACACTGTCTCAGACTGAGGCTGCACACCGTCGGCAGCAGAGTAAGTAGCGATGGCACCGTCGAGGACACGCAGTGAACGCTCCACCTCAGCGGTAAAGTCGACGTGACCCGGAGTATCGATCAAGTTAATCTTATAAGTCTTGCCACTCCAATTCCAGTTACAGGTGGTTGCAGCGGATGTGATGGTGATACCACGCTCCTGCTCCTGAACCATCCAGTCCATAGTAGCGGCACCGTCGTGCACCTCACCGATTTTATGCGTCTTACCCGTGTAGAACAAAATACGCTCTGAAGTCGTAGTCTTACCGGCATCGATGTGGGCCATGATACCGATGTTACGGGTCAAATGTAAATCGCGGTTTGCCATTGTCTTTTTACCTTATTTAATTAGAAACGGAAATGTGCGAAAGCACGGTTAGCCTCAGCCATACGGTGCATGTCCTCCTTACGCTTGAAGGCACCACCCTGGTTGTTGTAGGCGTCCATAATCTCAGCGGCCAGCTTCTCAGCCATGCTCTTTCCGCCGCGCTTGCGGGCGAAGAGGATCATGTTCTTCATCGACACGCTCTCCTTACGGTCGGGGCGAATCTCTGTAGGCACCTGGAAGGTAGCACCACCGATACGGCGGCTCTTCACCTCCACCTGCGGAGTGATGTTGTCGAGGGCCTGCTTCCAGATCTCCAGGGGAGTCTTCTCCTCCTTGGCAGCCTTCTCCTTCACAATGTCGAGGGCGTTGTAGAAGATGCTGTAAGAGATGCTCTTCTTACCATCGTACATCAGGTGGTTAACAAACTTTGAGACCTTCTGGTCGTTGAAAACTGGATCCGGAAGGATCACACGCTTCTTTGGTTTTGCTTTTCTCATTTTGTTTTAAATAAAATTTTGCATGGGGCTGTCAATGTGTTCTTCAACGCTCACGCTCGGGCATTTACTCAACCTGCTCAACTTCTCCAGCAAAACGAAAAAAATAAATCATCTAAAAGCGTTGAGCCCTTGGCCTCAGGTGACAACCCTCAGCCCTCGGCTCTCCGCATTGTCTTTTTTTTACTTCTTACCCTTAGGACGCTTAGCACCATACTTTGAACGGCGCTGCGTACGGTTGGCCACACCAGCGGTATCGAGTGTACCGCGAACGATGTGATAACGCACACCAGGGAGGTCCTTCACACGACCACCGCGAACGAGCACAATTGAGTGCTCCTGCAGGTTGTGACCCTCTCCGGGGATGTAAGAGTTGACCTCCTTCTGGTTGGTCAAACGAACACGAGCCACCTTACGCATGGCTGAGTTAGGCTTCTTAGGAGTGGTTGTGTACACACGAACGCAGACACCACGACGCTGAGGACAGTTATCCAAAGCCGGCGACTTGCTCTTGTCAGCAACGTCTCTTCTGCCCTTACGTACTAATTGTGAAATAGTAGGCATAATTGTAATTTTTTTAAATTTATATATTTATTTTGTTTATTGTCAACGCTCTAAAAGGGCCCTCGCCGTATGACATTCTTGCTATACGGGTACAATGAACCCATTTCGGGGTGCAAAGGTACGAAGAATTGTTGAAAACGCGATATATAAGGAGGTTCTAATTTTTATAGGAATAATAATCTTAATACTTATTAACCCTTGTTGACGATATTTAATCGCGCTTTTGGCTTAGGCGCGCACCTTATTATATAATGTGGAGGAGGCTTATAATGCGGAATGTGGAATTGGCCATGCGGCTTGCTTTTATCAAAGAACACGAGACACGGCGAAGCCCCACTGACCGAAGGGAGAAATCTGTGCAAATCGGTGGGATCTGTGGGAGTAAAAACCAAGCGCTCAATGCGCTTGAAAAGACAAGTGGGAGAAAGCGTCCACGGATCGCAAATGCCATGCGGGGTGTTTTTATCAAAGAACACGAGTCACCCATGAGGCCAGCGCCGTAGGCGGCAGACGCTTGATAGATAGCGGAATGGCGTGGATGAAAAACACGGGGCACGCAAAAAAAAGGAGATTTTAGGGCACAATCGTTCTTTATTGCGATTATAATTATTATCTTTGCAATAAAACCTGAAAGAACAGTATTCTACATCAAAACACGACATATTATGGACAGATACGCAATACCCAACCCCTTTGTCGTGGGAAGATACATTTCGCCCCACTACTTCTGCGACCGACAAAAGGAAACCAACTTTCTGATGAAGCAGATCGACAATGGACGCAACGTGGCTCTCATCTCACCACGTCGCATGGGTAAGACGGGTCTCATCAACCATTGCTTTCAGCAGCACTCATTTGCTGAGCGTTACCACACCTTCTTTGTTGACATCTATGCCACAACATCGTTAGCGGAGCTGGTTTATCTCCTCGGCAAAGCCATCTATGAGGAGCTCAAGCCTAAGGGCCGCCAGTGGACGGAGCGTTTCTTTCAAGTGATCGGTTCGCTGCGCATGGGATTCAAGCTTGACGCCATGACAGGCGAACCCTCGTTCGACATTGGATTGGGCGACATCCAGACGCCGCAAACCACGCTCGACGAGATATTCGAATACTTAGAATCGGCTGAACGCCCGTGCGTGGTGGCCATAGACGAGTTTCAACAGATCGGCAACTACGAAGAGAAGAACGTAGAGGCGTTGCTTCGCACCAAAATACAACAATGCCACAACACTCTGTTTGTGTTTGCCGGAAGCGAACGGCATGTCATGAACAACATGTTCAACTCTTCATCGAAGCCATTCTACCAAAGCGCCATCAGCATGGGGCTCGCCCCCATCCCACTCGAGGCATACACCGATTTCTGCCAAAGCCTCTTCGAGGAGCGTGGCAAACAAATCGAGAAAGACGTGGTGGCGCATGTGTATGCACAGTTTGAGGGTTGCACATGGTTCATGCAGATGCTCATGAACGAACTCTTTGCACTCACGGCCCCCAACGAGGTTTGCAGCACCACAGTGTTTCCCATTGCCGCCAATAACGTGATCACAACCCAAGAAGAAACCTACAAGTATCTTCTATCCAACCTTGCACCCAAACAAAAGATGGTGCTCCAAGCCATTGCGCGCGAGGGCAAAGCGAGAAACGTGACATCGGCGGCGTTTATGAGAAAATACAACCTGCCATCAGCCAGTTCGGTGCAGGCGGCCATCAAGGGTCTCCTCAAGAACGACATCATCACGCAAGAAGACGATGCCTACCAGGTGTACGACTACTTCTTTTCCACCTGGCTGGCGAAGGACTATTAGCGCGACCGCCTTTTGAGAATGTGGAATGAGGAAGGTTGAATGGCCATGCGGCTTGCTTTTATCAAAGAACTCGAGACTCGGCGAAGCCCCACCGACCGAAGGGAAGTAATTTCACCGATGCGCACGGATGGGTCTTTTCACTAATCGGCACGGATTCTTTCTCATACGGAACGCAACGCATCTGTGCAAATCGGGGAGATCTGTGGGAGTAACCTAAGCGCTCAATGCGCTTGAAAAAGCAAGTGGGAGAACACGCCCACAGATCGCACAGATCGACACAGAAGAGAAACACCATCGGTGTTTGTATATTAAGAACACGAGACTCGGCGTAGCCCCACCGACCAACGGGAGGTAATCTCAGCGAATCTATCGAGACTCGGCGAAGCCCCACTGACCAAAGGGAAGTAATGACTACTGAAAGGAAACACCTCTGGTGTTTATTATCTCACGAGATTTGTCGTAGACCCACCGACCAACGGGAGGTAATCTATCGAGACACGGCGAAGCCCCACTGACCGAAGGGAGAAATCTGTGGAAATCGGCGGGATCTGTGGGAGTAAAAACTAAGCGCTCAATGCGCTTGAAAAGACAAGTTTCACCGATGCGCACGGATTCCTTCGCATGCGGAACGCAACGCATCAGTGCAAATCGGCGAGATCTGTGGGCGTAACCTAAGCGCTCAATGCGTTTGAAAAGACAAGTGGGAGAACACGCCCACGGATCGCAGAGATCGGCGCAGATGGCAGTTGGGATGATGGGTAAAATCAAAAAAGGCCCCTTCCGCAGTGTGCAGAAGGGGCTAATCGTTGGGGTTGCGAGCCGATTAGGCCTTACCCGTGCCGAAAGGCATGGCGGTGAGGCCACCCTGGGGAGCGGGAGCCTGGGGAAGCTTAATCTCACCAAACTCCTTCTCGTAGCGTGCGATGTTCTCCTGCAGGGCGTAGAGCAAGCGCTTGGCGTGCTCGGGAGCCATGATCACACGGCTGAAGATCTGCGGGGGAGCGATGGGGAGCATGTGCGCGAAGTCGATCACAAACTCACTGCTTGAGTGGTTGATCATCGCCAGGTTCGAGTACTCACCCTGCGCCA
This sequence comes from Hallella faecis, assembly GCF_018789675.1. Taxonomy (GTDB): domain Bacteria; phylum Bacteroidota; class Bacteroidia; order Bacteroidales; family Bacteroidaceae; genus Prevotella; species Prevotella faecis. The sequence continues at coordinate 7,774 of NZ_JAHKBE010000028.1, read as the reverse complement.
CTTCGGGGCGCAGCTCTATTTTCACTTGATTTTGATTGTTGTTGTCTGCCATACAGCAATAAAAGGTTTCTAAAAGGTTTCTAATGTTTATTATCTCACTGCAAATTTAATCAAATCATAGCTTACAGCCAAACATTTCTCACATTATTTGGCCTCCACCCCCACCCCACCGTCACCGTGCGACGTTACGCCACGAGCGCTATCATCGGCAGAGCCATCATCAGTTGGGCGAGGTTAGGCATCGACTTGGTCGGCTGGTTCGTCAGATACTCGTTGATGAGCACCACGCGCAGCATGGCCCGTGCGTCCTCGTTCTGCAACACGGCAAACAGTCCGTTGTCCATCTCAGCGTAAGCAAAGGCGGCGCGCATCGCCGCCACCGAGTAGCTACCCTTCGGCAGCTCCTTCCTGTCGGCCTTGTCCTTGAGCCAAGGTCGCTGCTCCGCCGCCATCATCGCCTCCACGTCGTGCGCCCCCACCAGTCTCCAGAATGGCTCGTGCTGCATGTGAAAGAACGGCTTCGTGATGTCGGGCGTAAAGATAGCCGACTGCCCCAGGTATCTCCGCCACACCTCCCGAAACCGCTTCACCAACTCATCCGTCAGTTCGATCTGTGGACACCTTATCACGTTGCTCTCCACCAAATCTATGATAGCCAGCAACAGCACCGCCTTATGCGGCGCCTTCCGCCCCTTCACCTTCGCCGTGTGGAGATGCGAAAAAGCCTCAACGTATTCTTTAACCTGTAACGCCATTAAATGATGTTCTATATTGTTTAAGTTCTTTGCCAAGCACAAGATAGACTAACGTGATGTCTCTTTTTATCTAAACTTACGACAACAACTCTATATCAGAGTATTCAACAATTCCACAACCTTGGTTCGTTCACCACTACCCTTAGTAGAAAGCCTCAACAAAGGCAAACCATAATTGGAAAGTATATGATCTTTCATCAAGTCACGACGATGTTGATCCGTTTCTTCGTTATGGTATGAATACCCGTCCGTTTCTATAGCAACTACAGGTTGCTTGCTTACTCGATTAATGATAAGAAAATCCAAATGCGTATTATAGTTCCCCGCATACTTCAATTCGTCTTCATTCATCAGCGAAGTATCCTTAACAACTTCACGTAAGGGAATATGGCACAACACATTTAAGACCTTAAAACGAGGATCCGACGCGACAACATTAACGAGCATGTTGTAAGTCAAATTTTCAGAAGCAAACTCCGATATTTGCGGATGAGATTTGAGAAATGCCATTCGCTGCTCCGTGTATTGTTCATACAAATAGTCGAATATAGAAGCCAACTTGCTTTCCGTTACTGTGCAATTATTATACGCTATATAGTCTAATAAATCAGTAATGTTACCGTGCTTCTCTTGTTCGTTGCCAGTCATTACCAAGCAGAACTTTTTCTTTGCTCTCGACACCGCAACATTCAACATATTGGGGTCATCAGCAAACTCTGTAATTTGATTGTCTACCACGCTCATAATGATAGCGTCGTTCTCACGACCTTGATACTTATGAATGGTTCCAGCTTTTACTCTATCCAACTGATTGTTGAATGCATCCACCTGATTGTTATATGGCGTTACTATTCCTATGCTGTCGAAGTCTTTCAATTTCGGCAGCACTTCCTCTTTCACCACATCTATCTCACGCTGATTATAGTGGTTTACGGCATGATTACCCTTCACCGTCCTTATAGCACTCAACACGTCATTCTCGCCCTTATCCTCTGTCATAATGAGCAAGTTTCCTCCATAGAATTTCTGATTACAGAAATTAATTATACGAGGATGACAACGATAATGCTCTCTAAGCAAAGTTTCAGGAACATCCATGATCACATCCAAAACAGATTGCAAGAAACTGTTCTTTGCGCAATCATATCCTTGGGAGATATTGTATTGCCTCATGATAACATTGAGTTTTTCCCGATCTTCATCTGTTACCACATTTGGAAGCTGCAAAGTGTCTCCTACAATAACAGCATTCCTTGCACACGTCAAAGCCAACGCACCTGTATCAATCGACACTTGCGAAGCCTCATCCATAATAATATAATCATACGGCTTATCTGTGAAAATGCAGGAGCGAGCAGAGAACGTAGTGCTAAGAACAACTGGATATTGCTTCATAAATTCCTCACCGCACCTTCTCAACTCATTGACGGTAGCAAAATTTAGGCGTTTATGTTTCTTATAGTGTTCAGATAAAGAGGACTTGAACAATGACATCGAAAGCTCCGTCAGAGCATTGACCAATTTCTTTGCATCATACGAGGATAACTCTTTTTCTACAGAACCGATTCGCTTTTTTATCTCTATTTGCCTGTTCAGATAATATAACATCTGAAGTTCTTTAACGAGTGGGCCAAAATTATTCTTGTCAACCTTGTTTTCGACATGAAGGCGATGCTTGCACAACCATTCCATCCACCACGTTCTGATCTGCTCTATCCATCTTGAAAAGAAGTTTGTCGGCTCAGGTTTTTCTCCATTGGCATATACTTGGTAGTTCAGCCACAACCTCATAATGCTCTTAGAGCTTACGCGGTGCGGGGTCTTCACACTTTCGCCTATGCCATTATCCATGCAAAAATGTTTCCACTCCAACCCTACTGCTTGTTGCTCCTGCAAAAGCTTAGCCCGCTCATTTTGCAAAGCGAACACTTTGTCAAGACGTTGCAATGTGGTGTGCAACATCTGACTCTTACTAATTATTTCATAAAAAGGCAGTTCCCAAGAGAAGCATTCCGTAGGAACAAGCGGTTGATTAGCTATAAATTTCTCCTTATTCTCCCTGCTTCCAAGTGGCGCAACAATGAAAGACGTGCCATACTTCTCCAACTTTTCCTGCACATTAGCCGTTGCAGAATTATTGTTTGACACAACCAGAACCGTTTTTCCCTGTCGGACAATATTGGCTATGATGTTCAAGATTGTCTGCGTCTTACCTGTTCCTGGAGGTCCTTGTATAACACTCATCTGATGCTTAAAAGCAGCAGCCACAGCAGTCTTTTGACTCGCATTGCATCCAAAAGGATAAATCAAGTCAGAACAATTCAGAGTCTTAGGTTTATATTTGTTAGGATTTAGATAGCAGGCAGCAGCCGTTTCCGAATCCACGAAGTCCACTTTGTCATACATGTCCGCCAAAATGCCATCGCTGTCCTTGTCCTTTCCTAATGGATTGACGAAAGCCACGTGCCTTAGGTAAGCAAACGTATTCTTGCTTGTCTTATCAGAAAGACAAGACGTACATACCCTTATCTTGGCACTATCTCCTTCAAAAGCATGACCATCAGTTAGGATAACTCGCCAAAAGCATTCACCACCGCTTGCAAACTTCCAAATCTCCCGTACATTATATTTCAATGAGCGACCAACAAACACCTTGGAATACATAGGGTCAATCCATTCGGAATCGCTAAGCCACGACACCTTGTCATTGCCGTAATTATAATACTTAGCACTGTTCTTAAACCGCACACGATATCCTTTCGACCCAATTTTCCGAATTGTATCGACTGCTAAAGTCTTAGGTTCTCCGTTTAATAGTAATAATTGACGTGTTAAATCCATTTCTATCCGATTGCTTTATATTGGCTGGCGAAGGCATAGGTGGCTTCCGACATAGGGGTGTTGAGGTGCCATACGATTTGCATGGGCTTTGAGCCTTCCATGCTTTTCATTGTGACCTGACCGAGGTAGGTGAAGCCCATGCGGCAACCGTAGTCAGGATGCTCGGCTTGCTGCCTGACGAACAAGAGCATGTTGTTATCGCCGTTACGGTAAGCCTCAGCCTCACGACTTCCCTCGCGCACCCGGTTCTGTGTTTCCCAATGGAAGAACTCGCGGTTTTGTGCGTAGTCTTGATAGGCCGTGAGCGATCCTTCCTCGCGTTTCTTGATGATGTCCACATACATGGCTTCCAACTGGATGCTCTTCAAGCGCTCCACTCCCTCGCGCGAGGGCGACTTGCGCTCAAGGGTGGAGAGGCCCAGGGCGGCCTGTATCTGCGCCTTAGTGTAGACACCGTGCAAGCGAAGCGGACTCCAGTCTTTATAAACCGAATTGTCGGCTTTCTCAGGTGCTGAGCAACGGTCGCGCAGATAGGCGACGACCTCCTTAAATTCTTCCACAAACAACGTGTCGGAGGCCAAGTCACGGAACATATCGTTAAGGCTTGCGTATTGACCTGCCGCATCGTACAAGTCGTAATAGAGCATCACGGCGCAACGGCGTTGCTGCTCCGAGAACGCTGTGGTGTCGCACGCGAAGCCATGCTCCGCAAACCGCAACAACTGCGAGAAATAAGAGAAAGAGTCGGTGGCCAACCATTTCTTGGTGACGGCAAACTTCAGTTGGGCAGCATGTGCCGACACCTCCTTGCGCACGCCAGCCAACTGGCACAGCTCGCCCCACGTCAAACTGCCGTAGAGCTTATGGAATGGCACATGACTATAATTCAAGAATCCTTTCATCGAGAAAGCACCCTTGCACACCTCATGATAGGCGGCTATCTCCTTAACGATACGGTTACGGTTCAGGCTGCGCAGATAACCGTCGATGTTGGCAATAATCTCTTCCTTGGCTTTCTCCTCAAGGCTAATCTTACAACCGAATGGGGCGTTGGTGAAGCCACCCTCTATCTCGTCCTTGATGTTGCGCGAATGGCGACCTATCAACGACTCGAAACGCTCCTTATAGCTAAACTCGGCACGCGAGTGACCCACAAAGTCGAGCACGGTCAGGTGGTCCTTGCCTTGATGCAGTCGCAAGCCACGCCCAAACTGTTGTAGGAACACCGTGGCACTCTCGGTGGGACGGAGGAAGAGAATGGTGTCGATCTCTGGAATGTCGACACCCTCATTGAACAGGTCGACAACGAAAAGGTAGTTGATCTCTCCCTTCTGCAATCGTTTCCTCACCAAGGCGCGATGACGGGCATCGTCGTCGCTCGTCAGCACGTCTGTCCGCAATCCCGCCAACGTAAACTTGGCGTTCATAAACGTGGCATGCTTCTTATCAACACAGAAACAGAGGGCACGCACCTTATTCAGCCTACTGTTGCCTATGTATTGCTGCATCTTCTTCAGGATGAGCCCTGTGCGGAAATCGTTCTGCGTGTAGATACGCGAGAGCTCCGCCACATCGTAGCCGTGCCCACTCCATTTCACCTCCGACAGGTCCACATTGTCGGGTATGCCGTAATAATGGAAAGGGGCGAGCAGCCCAGCGTTCAAAGCGGCGGGCAATCGTATCTCGGCTGAGATATGTCCATCGAAGAAGGTGGTGATGTCCTCTTGCTCATTGGTACGCTCCGGCGTGGCCGTCAGACCCAGGAGAATTTTCGGCTTGAAGCAAGTCATGAGCTTGACATAGGTGGGGGCCACAATATGGTGCACCTCATCGACCACCATATAGTCGTAATAGTCTTCCGTGAGCGACAAGTGGTCGATACGGTTGCGCAACGTGTCCTTGCTGGCAAACACATGCTGGTAACTCGACGGCTCATTGTTGCCATCCCACAAACTTCCGAAGTTGGGATCTTCGAGCACAATGCGGAAGGTCTGCATGGCTTGGCGCAATATCTCCTGCCGATGGGCGATAAAGAGGAAATGGCAATCGGGATGCGCCTCGCGATAGCGCTTGAAGTCGAAGGCGGCAATAACCGTCTTACCTGTTCCCGTGGCGGCCACCACGAGGTTGTGGTAATGGCCGTGCACATGGCGCTCCACATCCAACTTCTCCAATATCTCCTGTTGGTAATCCTTGGCACGCATGAGGTCGAGGGCCGAGAAGTCGAGCAACGGCGTTTCCCAATCGGCGCCCAACGCTCGCTTCAACCGCTCATCGCTCACTCCAGAAATAAAGTCCTCGAACGTGTCGTCGCACCAATAAGCCTCAAACGAGTTGCGCACCTCCTCAATGACCTGTGGCAACTCAAACTGCGTGGCTTTGAAGTTCCACTCCTTGCCATCCTTCAGGGCGTAACACGAGAGGTTGCTGGAGCCAATATAGGCGGTATGGAAGCCCGAGTTGCGAAGGAAAATATACGACTTGGCATGCAAGCGGTCTTGCGTGCCGTCGTAGGATATCTTAATCTCCGTGTTGGGCAACGTAGCCAGTCGGGCTATGGCGTCGTAGTCGGTTGCTCCCGTGTAGGTGGTGGTAATGATACGGAGGCGCTTGCCCTCGCTTGTGAATTTCCTCAGACTGTCCCAAAGCAGGTTCAGTCCACTTGTCTTGATGAACGACACCACCCAGCATATCTCGTCGGCACAGAGTATCTCGCGGTTCAGCTCGCTCTCCATATCGGTAGGCCCTCGCCCACCAAAGAACAGGGCACTACGGCTGAGCGTGGTGATGGGTGTGATGGCTTTCAGGTGAGCCTCAATGTCGGGATACTCGCAATTGGTGCGATCGATCACAGCCGTGAGGATGCTCTTCTGCGCATCAATCAGGTCGAGCTCCGTATCGTCCACCCGAAATTCACGGCCCAAGGTCTTGATCACCGAATTGATGAAATCGGTATAGGTTTGGGCACCGTCGTCCTCGGGAGCGCCAATGAAAGCCACTTCGATAAGATGCTGTAGATACTTGCTCAGGATATGCACCGCGTCGTCTTTCGATATGGCTTTCTTGCCAATGAAGAAACGTTCCGTGTCTACCCTGTCCAACTTCAAGCGGAACAGACGGTTGATGATCTGTTCATAAACACCAGTTTGGATATTCGTGTCTTGCATCGTTATCTGATATAAATGTTCTCGGCATGATACTGTAGGAATGTGCCATTGGGCTGATGCTCTTCGGGAAGGATGATCTTTCGGTTCGCAATCTTTCCGAAATGCTCAGCGTAGGTGGCTTGGGTAAGAGTGTCGCGCAATGAGGGCGACACCATTACAGTATAGTCGTCAGGCCGTATAGTGATGAGTCCTTGGTCGAAGGCTCGGTCGTAGAGCGAGGAAAGGCAGATGCCGTTTTCGGGATTCAGGCGTGTGTCCTTGCGTTCTGCCCAAGGAATGATATGACTGGCAACCAACAGGCGCGAGTCGTTGATGCCAGTGATGGCGCATTGCTCGTTGTAGTTGTTGAGTATCATCGTGCGGAACACGTTCTGGTTGACCCTTTGGCGAACCACCGCTTCTCTGGTCTTGCCTTCCAAATCGGTTGTGGTGATGCCCAACGATTGCTCAATGGATTGTTGCTGGAGGCGTGCGCGTATCTCGGCGGCCTCCTTGAAGAGTCGTTCCTTGTTGTTGGCATATTCTTCCCAAACGGGCATGCAGGTCTTGGCACCGCTCGCCATGCCGTGGCGCCCTGTGGCAAGGATGTAAGGGTCGCAGGCAGCGAAGTTCACCAGGCGGAGAGCCGCCGAGTTTTCGCCACGTCCCAGCAGTCGGCCAAGCTCTCTCACCTCAGGCGTGTTGCGGTTCAAACGCCCAAAGGGTAATTGGAAATAGAGAGCTAAGGCAAGCACCAGTTCATCGTGTGTCCACAGGTTTCTTTGCATGTCTCAAAGTTACAGCGTTTTTCTCAAACGAGGGACAATTACGACGGGATTTTGCGAAAAAGTGGGCAAAAATGTTTGTGGGGAGACGGGTAAGCGGCGTAGGACGCGCTTGTGGGTGGGACAAGCGGGAGGGAGGGGTGTCGTGGTTTTTGGTTAAAAAGTTGTGCGGGATTTTTGGATGAGATAGAGAACAATAGTTCGTTAAAATTTGAGATAAAGGCTAAGCAGTTTTACGCTGCCAGCC
>NZ_JAHKBE010000027.1 GCF_018789675.1 Hallella faecis | reverse complement strand
ATACCAAGATGACCTCTATGCGTCCACGACTGAAAGAATTAAACGACAATCCCTATATTACTGGTAATATGCCTTTCTATTATGGTTCTGTTGTAAACAATAAATTTAATAGTTTGGAATCTGACTTGAAGTGGAGTTCACCAGAACAGATGGTAAAGTGCTATCTTGCTAGCATTATATTGCTTATTCGTAACAAGGTGTTAATGGAGGGTGGTAACTTGCCTAGTACCCGAATAGTTTGGTTCTATCCAACGAGCATGTCAATGAATCAATTGAATATAATTTCTAATATTTGGAATCAATTGTATTCTGATTATATCGGTCCAAACGCTAACACGTTATTGTCTTCTATTCCAGAGTCCATAGCTCCTTATACTTATTATCAAGGTAAGTTTGGGGCTGGTGTAAACGTGTTGACGATAGATATTGGTGGTGGAACGTCTGATGCATATATTGTAGATAATAATGCCAAACCTGCATTTATCACATCGTTCCGCTTTGCTGCAAACTCTCTTTTTGGTGATGCTTTTAAAAGAGCTGGTGCAGACACGAATGGATTTGTGAAGAAATTTAAACCAATGATGGAACAGGCATTGAATGCAAATGGACTGGCCGTTGTGACAAATGTTTTGTCAGAAGTGGAGCATTCACAAATATCTGCAGATTATATATCGTTGCTCTTTACATTAAAAGAGAATAGCGATGTGGTTTTGAAAGGTTGTCAAGATAATTTGGATTTTATGAAAATGTTGCAAAAAGAAGAAGGGGCTAAAACATTGATGCTCATTTTCTATGCTGCGATTATTTATCATATGGCGGTATTTATAAAGGCAAAAATAAATGAAGGTAACTCAAATGTCCGAGAACCAGAATTTATTGCTTTCAGTGGAAATGGCTCTAAGCTATTAAATATCCTTGGGGTAGATACTCCTGTTGGAGCGACTATGCTTTCTGAGTATACCAAGAAAATGTTTGAGAAAGTAATGGACTCTGATTATCCAGCCCACGGAATTAAAGTTATCACAGATCCGTTGCATCCTAAAGAGGCTACATCCAAAGGAGGCTTGTTGCTAAATACAATTCCTTCTCCTATACAGATACGCAATATGTCAGCAACATTATTAGGTACAAAGGACGCTCGATTTGTTGGAACAGAACAGTATGCTAATTTAACAGATGATGATTTTGAAAAAGTAAAGGATGCCGTGAATGACTTTACTCAAAAATTCTATGAGCTGGCTCAGGAAATGAATTTGAGTGACGCATTTGGTATTATGACTTATGCTAATTTGCTTAAATTTAAGCAATATTTTACTTCAAATACTGTTAATAGAACAAGAAATGCACTTAACTTCTATCATAAGTTGAATGCTCCAACTCCTATTGAGAATACTTTGTTCTTTTATCCGATTACCCAGTTGTTAAATGAGCTTGCTCCTTTAGTTTTGTAAAAATGAAAAAGTGTCTATTATTAATAACGATGATGGTTTTTGCTCTCTGTGCCTCAGCACAGGGAGCATTCCCTAGTAAGCAAAAAATTGCCCAACAATGTAATATTTTACAAGATAATATTAATTTGTTGAAAAGTAAATTGGTAGATATTAGAAATGCAGAACAAAATAAAATTCTACAATCACCAAATGCATTTGTTGAACAAAAACTACTTGCTTCCAATGATAGCTTAATGGAAAAGGCGAGTCAAATTGTTAGTAAAGCTAAGATATGTTATGAGCAAGATACTACGTCAAATAAGGTGCCCTTGGCTTTGAAAACGGTTAGTGAAGGTTTAAGTGCTTATGTAGATGCCATTTTTAAAGAGCAAAATCTTAAAGAGATCAATGTAAAAGACGACTTTGAAAAAATCATCAATGATCAACTTGCCAAATTTGATTATGCTTTACAAAGTTTGGAGGTATCAGATGAGGAAATGGATAATTCTAATTCAGATACGAGTGTAACAGGTAAAAACGTGGAAGATAAATCGTTGGATTTGTCGATGATCTTGGAATTTATCGGATTTGCGGTTATTTTATGCATTATTGGTATAGTTTTTTTATTTATGAATTCTAATTATTCTAAAAGCCAAAGAGAAATCCATCGGTTGAAAGAAGAACTAGAAAAGAAAATCTGTAAGAATAATGACTATATTTCTGACTTGTTTGACAAGCTAAAAAGTTATCGTGGTAATATAGAGAGTTATGCGATTCAGACTGGATTAACCGAAAAGCAAATTCGAGAAATGATTCTTTCAGAGATTGATAAATACCAAAAGAGTATAGGATACAATTATGGTAGAAATTCCATCCAAAAACAGTCGGGGAACTCAGTACTGATTCATAGTGAAAAAGGACAAGTTGTGAGAAGCGATGTGAAAAAACAAGACGATTATCGTCTTTATGGGCAACTTCAAAACGACGGATCTTTTAAAGTCTCTCAGAGTGATTCACGCAATGCTTTTTATGTTTTGAAAATGAAAGATAGTAAAGCAGAACAGGCAGAGTTCTTCTTGAAAGAATTTGATAACGAAACAGCTAAGGCCATAATAGAGGGTCGCCAAATGCATTTAGTACCAGCTTGTGATATAGAATATTCTGCTAGTCCTCAGCAGATAATTGTAGTGAAGCCGGGAATGGCAGAGAAACAAGGTAATTCGTGGGTTGTAAAGAGCAAGGCACAAATTAGATTGGTTAATGCATAAATGCTAAAGGGAATATACTATGTTCATAGTCTTGTTTTATATATTGTGCATTCTTTTAGTTCTTCTGATTTTGTTTCGACTTTTAGGAAACAAAAATGCGAAACAAATATGCAGAATCCTTGACCGGCTATTTATTGATATTATTCTAAGAAAGATTGTAGAAAATTATGATAGTCGGCATAAAAAAATAAAGAGGAATGTAGTTGCTGAATCTAAGTTTCATGACAGTAAAGAGATTGAAAGACTTCAGAGTATTAGCAAGGACTTGTTGGAAGAAAACAAAAGATTGAATGTTGCTTTGGAAAACTGTGAAGAGGAAAAGGAGTATCTTTCAAAAGAAATGAATGAGTTAAAAGAAACCAATGAGATATTCTCTGATTCTATAGCAGATTTACGAAATACTATCAGGAATCTTTCGTTTGAAAAAAATAAAAATATAGTAAACAATATTCCTAGTAAAACTCATAAAAATATAGACAAAACAAAAGATGGCTGTCTTTATGCGGAGCCTGATGCAACGGGTACTATTTTGCGTAAAATTTCTGCAAATGAAACAAAGTATTCTCTGTTTAGATTAGAATTGTTGAATGAGCAGGTTTGTAAGTTTTATGTTTTAAACAATGCATCAACGCCAATGTATATAAACAATAGAAGCGTTTCTTTGTTAGCATGTCAAATTCTAGAAGTCGCCCTAAATCCTACTAAGTTTGAAGTCGTAGAAGCAGGAACTGCGGTGAAAAATAATAGCAATTGGATAGTTATGGAACCGGCTAAAATAAAGATTTTATAATTTATGATAGAACTTTTTTTAATTATAATCATTGTTGCCATATTGATATGCACACAGATATCTTTGGGTAAAAGCGCTAAGTCAAAAATTGATATTTTGAAAAGTGTTTTTAATTCGTTATCAAAGGCAAATGAAAATAAGTTTGAAACACAAACCATCTATGTTCCCAAGCAAAAAATCAAGGTTGTAACCTGGAGGGAGATCAAAGAAAGGCTAGGAGCGTATTGTGTAAATACTCCCTCAAATGAAGACGGAATACAAGTAATAATCATTAATAATGAGAATGAAGTCGCAAAAGAAATAGAAAATTCAATTAATACATACTTGATAAAGAATAAAGGTGCTGTTAGCGACTTTAACCTTATAAAAGATATAGTGGAACGAAATTGTGATGCTGTTGAATCGGAGATAGAGTCAGTAACACCTTTGCCACTGTATTTAGGATTAGTCGGAACAATGCTTGGTATTATTGTGGGGTTAGGTGCTATTGGTTTAACGACAGGTTTTGGAGATATACAGCAGGTGGTTGATTCCTTGATGTCTGAAGTGGCTTGTGCAATGGTTGCAAGTCTTGTAGGTGTATTGACTACTACATTTATTTCTTGGAAATCTAGAAAATGTAATGTTGTTATCGAGGCTGATAAGAATAAATTTTATACGTGGATTCAAACCGAATTGTTACCTGTTCTTTCTAGCAATACGGTTTCTACTTTAACACTTTTAGAACGTAATCTGAACAAGTTTAATGCAAGTTTTGGAGATACTATAGTAAAATTAGATGAAAAACTTTCCAAAGTAGGAGAGACTTATGAACAGCAATTGGAAATACTGAGAAGAATTGAAAACCTAGACATGTCGCAAATGGCTACGGCTAATGTGAAAATCCTAAAAGCGCTGGATTCTTCTTCAAAAAATCTCGAAGACTTTGCGCAATATATGGATAATTCTACCATGTATTTATCTGAAGTTCGTAAGTTGACTAAACAAATGGATTCCCATTTGAAAGAAACTGAAAGTCTGGAGATTATAGCAGAGTTCTATAAAAAGCAGATGAATGAAATAGCACTTCGTCAGGATGCGATTAAGTCTTCTGTTATTTCCGTAGATGATACATTGCAGAAAGCCTTAGCTTCGTTACAGGCAAATGCAGAGCAAGGTTTGTTTGGGCTAAAACAAACTTACGTGAAGCAGCAAGATGAAATGGAGAAATTGGCTTTACAGCAAGGCACGGCATTAATGGATAAATTAGCAAAGCTTGATTTAATTGTGGAATTAGTACATGAAATACAATCTATGCCAAAGCAAATTGGTAACATGGAAAAAGCTTTGAATAATGCTATAAAGCAATCGGATAATGCTGCAAAAGCAGAAATCAATGCTATCAATAATTTGGCAGAAGCTATAAGGAAGAATAGAATATCTAATACTAGTGGTAAGACAACTTCTAGAACAATAAATGAAAAAGTTTCTGAGTTTATAGAAAGAGGAGGATTTTTATCTAAAATATCTAATGTTTTTAAGAAGAAAAAAAAGAAAAGTGCGACCACAATAGAAGCACCAATGTCTGAAAATAATGCCGACAGTCAACCTAAAGGACAATGGTATGAGCAAGGAAAACAAAAGAGAATAACAAAATAGTGAGTTATGAAGAAGCAAAAGAATACATACTTTTGGACTAGTTATTCTGATTTAATGACAAGTCTATTTTTCATTATGTTGGTTTTGTTTGCTTTGACAACTATAATGCTTAAAAATAAAAATGACGCAACGGAAAGAGAACTTGAAAATATTCGAAAGGTAGAGGCTTCTACAGAAGATTTACGGGGAGAATATTTTGAGTATCGTAAAGATTACGAAAAATTCATACTAAAAGTGAATTGTAATTTTCCTGTCGCTCAATATACTCTGACTAGCGTTAATTCTGAAACTCGTGCGAAATTAGCTGCAGCAGGGAAGCAAATTGAAGATTTCTTTAAAAAGCATAGTACTAATCAGTATTTGCTTATTATAGAAGGACAGGCTTCGTATGATAATGACAAACTCACATGGAGTAACTATGAGTTGAGTTTTAAGAGAGCTGCGGCATTAGCTGTGTTTTGGCAAGCCACTTGTAAGTTGAATTTTGGTTCTAAATGTGAGTTACAGATAGCAGGAAGTGGTGATGGGCGTTTTAATCCTAATTCTATGCGAGAGTCAAATGAAGTGTCAAATCAGCGTTTCTTGATTTATATTATACCTAAAAACATTTTGAATAAGCAACAAGATATAGAATGATGAAAAAGTTTTTATTTGCAATTCTCTGTGTTTTTCTATCTGCATGTGGGGGAACACAACAAAAAAATAAAAAAGTATCTATTCAGTCGTTAGAAGCTAAGCAGGCGTCAGGGGTCGTACTGATTAAAAATACATATTATTATAGTATTGATTTTGATTCAAATCTTACTGTTTATTTTACGGGTATAGATGATGAAGGAAATGTTCAAGGAGTAACTTTTGATGAAAATGAAGTTGAGCCAGTAACGTGCTATGGAACAGGATTTTTTGTTTCAAAAGATGGCTTGATAGCTACAAATGCACATGTGGCTTGTCCTACATTTCCAACAAATGATGTTAGGGCGGCAATAGTTGATGCATTCAATAATTTATCGGATAAAGTAAAAGATGCTGTTAATCAGCAAACAGAACGTTTAGGGGAGCTTAGACTGCTAATTGATGCTGGTAATTCTGAATATATGAATCAATACCAAGAACTTGCACAGAAAAGAGACAATAATCAAAAACTAGTCAATGCAATAAATCGAATCAATTCAGCAGAATGTGATTATTCTCGTCATAGTGATATCGGGATTGCTTTTAATAATACACATGTAAGGAATACTAATGATTTCTCTGATTGTATTACTGTGGCTTCAGATGAAGAACATGATTTGGCTCTAATTCAATTGAAAACAAAAGAAACTCCTAAAAAGGCATTTGTTTTTGACGTTATTGCGAGAAAAAATTCTAAACGCTCAAAGCGAGGCGGACTTGATGGAGATAAAAGGAAAGCAGCTTTCTTAACAGGAAAAACTTTATATATGATAGGTTTTAATTTGGGACCACAGTTAGCTCTTACGAAAGAAGGGCTTAAAGCGCAGATTACTAAAGGTGAAATTAGCCAGAATACGGATGAAGACAAAATCATGTATACAATTCCTTCTCTTCATGGTTCTAGCGGGTCTCCTATTTTAGACACACAAGGTAAAGTTGTCGCTATTAATTTTGCAGGTTTAGACAAAACACAGAATTTTAATTTTGGAATAAAAGTAGGCCATCTTGTCGATCTTATTCAAGCAATAGAATGATTATGCATAAATATTTTTTTTTACATATATGATCAACGCATTAATTCATACTGCTGTCCGCATCATTATTGGATGGCTGCTTATAGAGAGAGTTCCAGCATGGTTGAATATTCGTGGTATTGTTGCTACAATACTTAAAGTTATAGGAGTATTGATAATCATCAGTGCTTTGCTTGACTGGATTTAACGTAAATGCGTAACTGTCTTTCTTTAACAGACTGACAGTTGCGTTTGTTTTTTACTAATTTCAACTGGTTACTTTTACACCTGCCTTCACATTAATGATAAAAACTTTAGACGATGTGCGCGACACGAATAGCGTATGAGACAATGAAGAAGTATATTATTGTATTGTTGGGAATTATTGGTTGTGTATCCTGTAATGATTCTTCACAAAGTCGTCGTTATATGCAGAGTCAGGGCTATACAGAGGAATCTGCTGATTATGTAGACGAATCTGAGAGTTCACAACAAGTGCAGTGCCCAATGTGTGGAGGAACCGGTGTATTTGATTTTATGCCTGGTGATGTTATGGCTCCCAAACAAACCTGTACTGGATGTGGTGGAAATGGAATAGTGACAGCTGAAACCGCCCAACAGATAATGGAAACTAAAAGACAAGCTGATGCTATGATGGGTGGTGGTAACTCATCGTATGGTGGTAGCGGAGGTAAGAGTGTATCGGATCTTCAATATGAGTTAAAGAAGGCTTATGAGACTTTGGAGGGTATGGTATATGACAGAGATATGTGTACCAGCGTGACTCTCCGTCCTCAGTATGACCGTATGATAATTGAACAAAAACAGAGGATTGCAGAACTTGAGCGACAGCTCAGTGAAGCATCGTATTGATAATGATAGAGGTTGTGCCCGACACGAATAAAGGGTAAAAAAGAATGAAACGATTAGTGCTATTTTTGATAGCTTTTTCTTTATTTTTGTGCGCTAATGCACAAATTAGAGATACGTTCTATGGGTGCAAGCTTGGAGTGACAACAAAGAAGCAGTTATTGGATAATCTCAAGCAGTTAGGACATGAATGTCTGTATGATAAGGAGAATAAATGTTATTACATTAAAAATGTAACATTTGCAGGAGAACGGTGGAATTTATGTCAATTTGAATTCTATAAAGATACATTGGCTTTAGTAGGTTTTGGACTTCTCTCAGACAATGAAGATGTTGTCGATTTATACAATCGAAACCTTGAAAATGTTAAAACAAAGTATAGCGAAATTGAGGGCAAAATGACAAGTGATAATCAAAACCGTAAACTATGTTATTTTGATGATGGCATTGTAGTATTGAGTATAGGTTATAAAATAGAAGAGGGTAATCATGGTTGTCTGATATATCAAAGTAAAAAACTTATAAATCAGATGCATGAAGATGCATATAATAATATATAGTCTCGGCAAGTTCTCAATAGAAGTGCAAAAAGGTGAAGGAAGTGGTTGTTTAGTCAATCTCTTCCTTGGCATTATTGGTGGTTTAATAGAATGAGGATAAGAATAATCACATATATTCTCCTATTGCTCTCTTTGTCTGTCTCCGCACAGACAAAGAGAGCTTTGGTTATAGGGTTAGGCGAACAGCAAGATAAGGCTTGGAACAAAATCAATGGTGATAAGGATGTGCCGCTTGTGCAAGGAATGTTGAAAAGCGCAGGATTCAAGTCGGTAACGACATTGGTGAATCGGCAGGCAACAAAGACTGGTATCATTGGGGCATTCCGGAAAATGGCGGCATCTTGTAGGCAAGGAGATGTGGTGTATATCCACTACTCTGGACATGGACAGCAGATGACGGATGTGCATAATGACGAGAAAGACGGCCTGGATGAATGTTGGATTCCGTATGATGCTTGTCGGAAAGCAAGTACTACGTATCATGGTGAAAGACATCTGACGGACGATGAACTGAATGTGTATCTCAATGCTATTCGTAACAAAATCGGAGCAAAAGGAAAACTCCTTGTGGCGATAGATGCTTGCCATAGTGGTGATGGCACTCGTGGAGAAGATGATGAAATAGTACGAGGTGTGGAAGACACGTTGGTGGTTGACAGCCAATATGCTCGCGGCTTATATGAAACCTTTGAGGCGATTAAATCGTTCTTCGTTGGTGACAAAGGCAAAGAGAATGTCATTAATACTAAGGCAAAGCCATTGGCGGAACGATGGATTACCATCAGTGCTTGCAGAAGCGACCAAGTGAATATCGAGATGAAGAAACCTACTGTTGGTAAACTGACATACGCATTGTGGAAAGAATTGAAGAATATTGACAAGGTTGGCAATGATGAGTTTATGAAGCGAATCCGAAAGTTCGTGAACCGCAATACCAGTAGCAGACCACAACAGCCAGAAATGACAGGTGAGGACAGTAACAAATACAATATAACAGACATACTGAGTAGATAGAATGGCAAAGACAATACAAATGCGTACAACGCAACAAGAGAAAGAAGCCCGGCTTGTTGCTGGAATGTACGATAAGAATAGAAAAATACAGTCGGAACTGTATGCTTATTGCTCGAAGTACTTTTGGGCAAACTACCGTGGCGTGTTCTTCGCAGATGAGGAATCTGCCACGGAAATTTTCCAAAACACATTCATTGCGATGTGGGAGAATATCGAGCGCAGGAAGATTTACGTGAGCGATGGCAGAGTGATGGGCAAGAACAACGAGCCTTTGAGCGGTAGCATCCTCACCTATTTTATGGGGATTGCTCGTATCAAGTATTTGGAATGGGTAAGGGAGCAGCCAACCTATGCTGACCCAGAAACAGAAATGGGACGAAAGATAAAAGAAGAAGGATTTGATGCCCAGCAATACATCAATATGCTATATGATTCGGAGGACAACAAGATGCTTGACATCATTGCTGATGTCATATCACATATGTCGGAGCGGTGCTGTGAGATATTAAGCAAGTTCTACTATGAGGAAAAGGACTTGGACACAATCCTGTTGGAAATACCGACAATCGGCTCAAAGAACGCTCTTAAAACGAAGAAGCATAAGTGCATGGAGTCATTGCGTACTTCAGCACGAAACATTTATCACAACTATTTGAACTCATAAAATGGCAGATGGATATGGACAATATTAATTTTCAAGACCGGATAGACGAATACTTGCTTCATGATGAAACCATGTCGGAGGAAGAGAAGGTACAGTTTCTGAAAGAGATAGAAGAGGATGCAGAGAAAAAGGAGCAATATGAGTTTACGAAGAATGTTAAACAGGCGATTGTGAGCCGTGGAGAGAAGTTGAAAGCCATGACAGAGTTTCAAAAGGAAATGAAGTCTCACTATCACAGAAAGACTTGGCTTTGGATTTCAAGCATAGCTGCCGTATTGGTTATCGGTTTCTTTGCCATCAATCCTCTGTTTGTAGAAAACTCCCCTACTGACAATGTGCGTGGCGATGAAAACGATGTGTTTGAAATGACAGCACCAGCAGATAGTATTGATACCGACTCAATATCTTCCGACACGATAACTTCATTACATAAATAAAACTAAAGATAAGATGATGAACCATAAACGTTATATATCTGTCGTTTTTATTTGGCTTTTATCCACCTGTAGTATATGGGCGCAGACAAATCCGTATAGATTTGGAAGCCCTAATTATTGGATGGCTCAAGGTTCTTTGGATATTAACTCAGGTAAATTTAATCTTGCATACGAACATTTGCAAAAAGCCCAAGAGGGGTATCGTAATCTTGGAGATGTGGAGTTTCAAATACAAGCAACAGAAGCTATGGGAGCTTTGAAGGCAGGATTGGGTGAATGGGAAAAAGCCAACGAACATTATAAAGATGCTTTGCAAATAGCAACAGAAGCCAACGAGGATTTCTTTCAATCAAAAATTATGGTTGACTTACTAGCCCTATATCGAACAGTAGGCGACATAATTGGGTATAATCAGTATTTGAAAGCGTTGGACTCTCTGTATCATGTATCCAGTTCTGCCAAACTGAAGACCATATATCATTTATATTGGTCAAATGAGTATTTGGCACGAAAGGAGTTTGCTATGGTTGAGACGCAATTGCAGCAATGTTGGGATGTGATGCAGGATTTGTCTTTTTCTGACAGAGAACAGGCAAAGTTCAATTACTATAGTTGTATGATGAATTTGAAACAACAACAAAAGCAATACAAAACTGCTATCAGATTTGCTAAGAATTATATAGATCAAACTAAAAAATTGAACGGCAGGAATAGTGACCAGCAGTACCAGGCATTTAGTAACTTATGTACACTTTATGCCTTAGACAAGGATAGTACGAAAGCCTTTGCTTGTCTGGATAGTTTGGAACGTGGTGTTGGTCATTCCTATCAAGACAAGGAAGTGATAGCTAACTTTTACAATATAAAAGGCAGTTGTTATGCCAATTTTGAGAAATACGAAAAAGCAATAGAGTATTTTGATAAAGCATTGAATACTCTCGCTGATAAAAGAACGGAAGATTCACCATCAAAATTCACAAGTTTACAGAATAAGTCTGAAGCCTATTTCGTGCTTAAACGTTATGATGATGCTTTTGCAACGTATAGTGAATATGTAGAGGCATGCAAGAATAAATTTGGAGATATGTCAGGTTCTTATTATCAGACAGTGTTCACATTAGCCAATATTGAAGGAGCTCGTGGGAATGCAAACGAGGCAGACAGTCTGTTTCGTATTTCTATGACTCAATTACTTTATAGTATGAAACAACTTTGGCGATATTCGACTCCGACACAAAGAGAACAGTTCTGGATGGAAACGCTGAATAACCTTAGTGGTATGGCCACATTTGCCATAAAATGCGGAAATCTCAATAGTGAATTAACTGAAACTTGTTATAATGCTTTATTGTTCTCAAAGTCCTTGCTGCTTGAAACAGAAAAATCGGTAGTTGATATTATCCGCAATGAAGGAACTGATGAAGACATTGCCAATTATCGTAATCTCTTGGCTATAAACAATAGACTTCTTGCATTGAGAAGCAACTATGAATACAATAAGCTTGAAATAGATAGCTTAACGATTCGCCAAAGAGAGTTGGAACAACGGCTTAGCTACAAATGCCAAAGTTACAACGAATATGAGACATATCTTGACATAAACTATGAAAAGGTTAGGAATTGTCTGGCTGATAATGAAGTTGTGATAGACTTTTCTGATTATCAAACAGAAGATTCCGTCCGCCAATATGTAGCATATATATATGACAAGAGTAAGAGACATCCTCTTTTAGTAAAGTGTTTCGACCAGCAGCAACTTGATTCCCTTTTAGATGGTATGCAAAGTTTTACACTCTACAATTATGAGCAATTGCAGGATGGGGCTTTTAATTTGATTTGGAAATCAATCGGAGCAAACATTACTGAAAGAAGTACTGTGTATTATATTCCATCAGGCATCATGCATAGCATAGCATTAGAAGCTATTCCTCTTTCAGATGGAACGACATTAGGGCAGCATTATGAATTTGTAAGATTGACTTCCGCAAGAGAAATTGTGAAAGTTCATCATTCTTGTAAAAACAATAGAACTGCTACGCTTTATGGAGGATTGCAATATAGTTTGGCTCCACAAAAGATGGAAGAAGAAAGTAAGGCGTATGAAAAATCTGATTTGGCAGCGCTGGTGCGTTCTGAGTATGGAAAGTCCGGTTTTAAGGATTTGCGCAATACGAAAGATGAAGTTAAGAAGATAGAAAAAACATTGGAGGACAATGGGGTTGCAGTAAAAGCCTATTCCGGTTCTAAGGGAAATGCAGAGTCTTTTGTGGCTTTAAGTGGTAAATCTTCATCCATAGTACACATAGCTACACATGGCTTCTATTATACTCCTGATGAGGCAAAAGACAACGATTATCTTAGAGGTTATACCGATGCTATGTCTTTATCAGGATTAGTGTTTGCAGGAGGCAATGCAGCCTGGTTAGGTAAGAAATATTCTGATGGCGTACTTGGTGGTGTGTTGACAGCTAAAGACATAGCAAATCTTGATTTCAAGGGAACAGAATTAATGGTTCTTTCAGCATGTAAGACTGGACAAGGTAAAGTGACAGCAGAAGGAGTGTTTGGTTTACAGCGTGCCTTCAAAAAAGCTGGTGTTGGTACCATCATCATGTCGCTATGGAATGTAGATGACAAAGTTACTTCTGAATTTATGACTACATTCTATGAATGCCTTGCCGACAAGAAGAATGCTTGGAACAAACGTAAGGCATTTGAGGAAGCCAAAGAAATCATCAGACAGAAGCATCCCGATCCATTCCATTGGGCTGCGTTTGTAATGTTGGACTGATGGAAATGGTTACTTTTCTTCCTCTTCACTCATAAATGGCAAAAACAAAACAATTGTGATTATGAAGCAGGAAGAAATTGTAAACGAAATTCGCCAAATGTGTGGTCAAACGATACTGATGCCCTCTTTAGGTTGGCATTTCAAGTACAACGGACAAGTGTATTTCTATGTTGTGGGTAAGGATGAAAGCATGGTACGCTTCTGCATTCCATTTGTGGCAAGACTTCCCTTGTATGATAAGGAGTTGCTAAAGGAAGCCGTAAATGAGACGAATAGAAATGTGAAGTTCATCAAGGCTCTTTTGTCTGAAAAAGATGATGCTAAGGTGTCCTTGGATTACGACCACAAAATTACAGATCAGGAATCTGCCAAGGACATCGTACCGCACATCATCAAGTCATTAGACTTTGCGGTTGGATTTTTGGAGAGAATAGTAAGGCAAATCAATAACAATAACTGAAAAAGTTGCGCCCGACACTTATAAGGGTTATATAAACGATGGAACCAAATCCTTTTAACATATTAAATGCTTATGCCGATTGTTCTGCCAAAGAATTGGCTGCAAGTAAGGCAAGGCTTACAGCTTTCACCTCTGTTGGGAAAGTTGTAAAAGATTTGGTGGTATCGGCAAGTGGAGAGAAACAACATAATATAACCGCAGCACAAATACAGGCAGCATATAATACATTGCAACAGCCAAACAACAAGATAAGTTATGCGCTTCTATGGTTTTTCAAACCTGAGGTAGTTGAACTTAGAGAATTGCTTGAACATGGAACTGTTTCTGAGATTGCTTGTGGTTTTGAAAACTATTACGATAGACTTGATGATAAATCTCCAAAGCCGTTGTGGTTATTGCAAGACTTGACAACAATAAATCTACTATCAGAAAATTGTATAAAAGCATTAACATTCGCATACGAGATATTTCCACGCACACAGGAATGGTTGGATAGTATAGGTTGTGAAACTTTGCGGATGTCTTCGCAAGAATTAGAGACGCTATTTACAGCCTTGTTAGAAGAAACAGGACATAGGATAGAAAAAAGTCAATTATATCTTTCCCTAATAGAACGGTATTTAAAAGAACTAAAAGGTAATAGTTTCGATCTACACGTGTTGGGCGAGAAAGTTCTTCTGTTGGAAAAGTATTATTCTGAGGTGGAAACTTTTACAGAAAAGACTCAGTTGGGAATTTGGTCTGACAGATTGTCAAATGAGGCTATGCGAATCATCAATGAGAACTTTCCGTTTTGGACAAAGTTGTTTGCCAAGTTATTTTGGTGTAATTCTTCAGATGAAATAAAAAGTAAAGCTCTGTATGCAGCAACTATACTTGACAACATAAAGAAACTATTCAACTGTTCAAATAGGATGGAAAAGAAAATTGAAAAGAAAAGCAATGCTTTAGCCAAATTTGAGCCACCACTGTTAATTGCTGTTCCAGGAGGAATGATCGGAGGTGGTATCATTGGAATGGGGTTATTTGTTTGGTTTCCTATAAGATGTATTTTATGGGGAGTTTTCTCAATATTTTGCGATGGTAAATTAATAAACACGGTTGATACTTTTCTTATGAAATGTGCCATAAATACAGGAATGGCTCTTATTATGAGTCTACCTATTTGGCTTACATTATTAATATTGTTAGACATTATTTCTGGCAACACTATCTTTGTAATATTGGTATGGATTGCAATTGCAGGAATTGTCTTTTTTGTAACAAATGAAAAAAGATAAGATGGACAAACAAATAATTAATCTTATATTGCAGATGGCAACAGAGATAAATCGTATGGAAACCAATATGCTTCGCATGGATTCTGTCATAAAGGGTTATTCGCAACTTCAACGGAGCATAAAGCGTATGAAGGCGTATATGGCAAGTTGTGGGTTCGAAATAGTGGAAATGACAGGCAAACCATATAATATGGGAATAATTGCTGACGTGGAATTCATAACTGACGACAGTTTGAAGCAAGGAGAACAATATATAAAGACGGTAAATCGTCCGCAAGTTAATTATAAGGGTGTTATGATACAGAAAGCAAATATCATAGTTGCTCAAAACTTATAAAAAGGAATTATTATGGGACAAAATAGAATGGAATTTGGCATTGATCTCGGAACGACCAATTCGAGTATATGCCGTATTGTTAATGGAAAGCCTGTTATACAAAAGATAGAGGTTACAGATGATACTATGCCGTCATGTGTGTTCTTCAACAAAAAGAAGAACATAGTGGTTGGTGCGGCAGCATACCGCAACATGCAGAGTGAAAGAAAAAGAGCCACACTTACATGGAATACAGCTTCTTCAAATGCTTTTGTTGAATTCAAGCGTACAATGGGGACTGACACGACATACCATAGTTCTAACATGGATGCGGATTATTTGTCTGAAGAATTGTCTGCGGAAGTATTGAAACGTTTGAAGTCTTATGTCGGTGATGGTACTGCAGTGAATGAGGCTGTAGTAACCGTCCCTGCCAAGTTTACTGTTAACCAGAAAACTGCAACCATGAAAGCGGCAGAGTTAGCTGGTATTACCCACTGCGAACTTATTCAAGAACCAATAGCTGCAGCTATTGCTTACGGCTTCAATGCAGAGAGTAAGGATGGCTATTGGCTGGTCTTTGACTTTGGTGGTGGAACTTTCGATGCTGCCCTTATTCGCTCTGCCGAGGGTGTCATTCAAGTATTTGACACAGAAGGAGACAACTACCTTGGTGGCAAAAACATGGATTATGCTATCGTTGATACGTTATTGGTTCCTTACTTACAGAAAGAGTATGCTTTGGATGCTACAATCGCTGATGAAAGAAAGCATCAGGTGTTGCGTGAGGCTATGAAACCTTTCGCTGAAGAGATAAAAAACAGCGTGTCGTTTAATGACAAGATTGACATACTCTCCAATTTGGGAGAGCTGGGAAGCGATGAAGACGGTGAAGAGATGGAACTCGATTTAACTCTAAGCCGCAATGATGTATTTGCATGTATGGCTCCGCTGGCACAAAAGGCAATAGACATATGCCTCGCTTTGCTGGAACGTAACAATTTGAGCGGAAAAGACCTCCACAGCATATTGTTGGTTGGGGGCCCTACATACAGCCCTCTCATAAGAGAAATGTTGAAAGAACGGCTTGGGGCGATGGTTGATACAAGTGTCAATCCGATGACGGCTGTGTCTGTCGGAGCGGCATTGTATGCTTCCACGATAAAGTCTGAAACAGGGGATGTTGAAAAACAGAATGAAGAGGCGTTACGCCTTGACATGGAATACGAAAGCACATCTGTAGAAGATTCAGAATGGATTGCCGTTAAATGTGGCCAACCGGTCAATGAAGGGAATATCAAAGTACGATTTATCAAAGAGGATGGCTCTTGGGAAAGTGAAAGCATAGAGGTGGATTCTGTCGGAAATGTTGTCGAGGTTCAACTGGACAATGGAGCAAATGTATTCCGTGTAAAAGCATCAGACATGAAAGGCAATCCGATTTCCGTACAACCAAACTCAATCTCTATCATGCAAGGGGCTAAAGTCGGAAGTGCTCCATTACCTTATTATATAGGCATCTCTGCATGGGACTCACGCTATGAGAAGAGCGTATTCATGCCTTTGTCTGGTCTCGAAAAGAACCAGTTGTTGCCAGCAGAAGGCTATCTTCTTACGGAGAAGACAATGAATGACATACATCCAGGCAATGAAGAAGATAAAATTATAATTCCTGTCTATCAAGCCGATGAGTTTGTTGAGGGAAATTCTTCTGTATTGTATGAATATGTGGCAGATGTGGAACTGTCAGGCTTAGAGATTGACAGATACATACCTGCTAATTCTTCTGTTGAAGTGAAGCTCAGTGTTGACACGTCTGAAATGATGGATATGGAAATTCACTTCCCTGATTTGGATTTGACTATCAACAAGCATCTTGACACATTGCGCCACCAATCTGTTACAGAAGCATCAGAACGCGTACAACGTGACTTGCGCTTAGCGGAGAAATCGTTGGATTACTTGCAATCAAAGGGGGTTGACATTCGTGATGAAATTAGAATGCTAAACACTGTAAAAATGGAAAACGAATGCTCACTGGAGAAAAAAATGGTACTTCAGCATCTGAAAGAGCTTTATAGGCGTATAGAACAAATGCAGTTAAAGCAAAAGTTGGATGATGAGGAAGAAAATCTGAAGACTTGGTTACAACAACTGAAACGCCATCAGCTACATTATGGCAATTCGGGCACTGAATCTCATATTAAAGACTTGGAGAGAGCTGTCAACAAAGCAGTATTCCATCGTGACTTGAACAAAATGCAAGAACTTGTTGATGAAATCTCAAGCATAGACTACCACATGGCAAAAGCAGACCATATGAGGTCATGCTATTACAAGTTTATGCGTGAAATAGAAGATAAGGAAAAATGGCATGATCAAGATGCCGCACGCAGTCATGTAGAAATCCTTGGGAAATTGCTGAAAGAAAATGCACCAATAGAAGAGCAGGAGGAAGAGACGCAAATATTGTGGATGTTGTATAAGTCGCAAGAAGACAAAGCTGAAAGTGTTTCCAATGAGAACGAAGACTCCAGTCAATTGTTGTACCATTAACAAATAAAAATAGGTATGAATATAACCAACCACGATAACAAGGAGAGTCTTTGCACCATAAAAGACAGAATACGTGCAAGAAAACTCTTCTCTGAAAAGGAGACAATATTATCAACTCTGGCTATCATATCGTTGCTTGATGAACTTCACAAAGTGAATAGAAAGTTGGGATATATAAACATAGTGGCAAGCAATTTTGTGTGTACTTCAAAGATTGAATCCAATAATATTGTCATGATTGATAATTCTATTGACGAGAATTTGTCGGAACATTATCCTCCACAATGTACCAATGAGAATGTCTGCCAAGCTCCAGAATACTTCCATGGCAAATTTACCGAGTTAAGCGAAGTGTATGCCATCGGAGCGTTGATGTATGAAATGCTGTTCGGGATTGAGCCTTGGGCAATAAATGTGGACATGCTCGATACGACGATGAGAACATTAGTGCTGTTGAAGATGAAGCGTAAACCTTTGTTGATTCCATCTTTGAATGGACTTAATCCATCCAATGAACTGATGACCATCATAGGCAAAGCTACAGAATATCAACCAGAAAAACGATACCAATCACTTGAAGACTTAAGGACTGCCATTTCAAGACAATTGTCTTCTTCAGTAAAGGACAAAGAACAGCATCGAAACATTCGTCGTGGCAATGGATTCGCAGACATCGCAGGAATGGATGACTTGAAAGAGAAAATCCGTTATGACATTATCGATGTGTTGAATGATGCCGAACGAGCTAAGGAACTTGGTATCACCATTCCCAATGGCATATTGCTGTATGGACCTCCTGGATGTGGAAAGACTTTCTTTGCCGAGAAGTGTGCCGAAGAAATGCAGTGCCATTTCATGTATGTGAAATGCTCAGATGTTGCTTCACCTTACATTCATGGTGGACAGGAGAAAATTGCAAGGTTGTTTGAAGAAGCAAGAGAAAAGTCACCGACACTACTCTTTCTTGACGAGGTGGATGCTTTGCTGAGGACGAGAACCAAACAACAGAATGCAAGTGAGTCGGGAGAGATTAACGAATTCTTATGCCAGATCAACAACTGTGGAGAATCTGGCGTGTTTGTAATTGCCGCCACAAATATGCCAGAGGAAATCGATGAAGCTGCATTGAGAGCAGGACGATTGGAACGAAAATACTATATTGGGGTACCAGATGTGCAAACCATAGAAAAGTTATTGGAAATACAATTGAGGAAGCGAAAAACGGACAGCATAAATATCAAAGAAGTCGCCAAACACTTACAAGGAAGAGTGGCAGCAGATGTCAAGTTGCTAGTGGATGTTGCCGCGAGACTAGCATTTCGTAACCATTGTAACATCTCTACCCAACTTCTTATAGAAGCTGTTCGGACAACACCACCAAGCGTCAGCAAGGCGGTGATAGAAGAGCATTTGCGTATAAAGGAGAAATTTGAACAAAAGCAAATAGAAGGAAAGAGAAGAAGAATTGGATTCCAATAAAGAATCGGGGATGTCGCAAGCCTAATTGTAGTCAACAAAAGGTTACTTCTTGACTCTATATCCCATAAACTGTCAAATAACAAACTTAGAAGTTGTGCCCGACACAGAGTAGGGTCTTAAGATATGAAATTATGTATAAACAGTGGATGCAAACATGAATTGGACGATTATCAAGAGAGATGTCCATATTGTGGTTGGTCACAAAAATCATTCAAAATCGACAAGTCAGACGAAAAAAGGAATGCAGATTTATCAAATACTACATTTGATCAGTACATCGATTTTTCTAACGAAGCATTTGTTCCGCATAAAGAGAGAAATGCCTTTGTTTCAATATGGTTATATTTCTCGATCGTTGCTAATGTATTAGTGAGCTTGATAAACTTCTTCCCGAAGCAGGCATGGGGAAGTAATTATCCTGATGCAGCAATACCTTTATCCATAGTAAGTGGAGTTTTTGGAGTAATCAATATTATAGCCATCGTCATGCTTTTGAATTGGCGTAAAAGTGGATTCTTATTATTAACCATATCAAGTATAATTGGAGGACTTTTAGCTATGCTAACATCATCATTCCCAGTTGGACTATTGGGTATTGTTGTTTGGTATTTCATTCTTCAAATAAAAAAGGAAGGAAAATCATGTTGGGAACAATTGTCATAAACAAACAAAAGAGTAATTGTTATGGGAATATTCGATTTTTTCAAACACAAATGTGGCTATACCCAAAAGGGACTTACTTTTGAAGATTGCATCGTAAAGATGTTTTCTTCGTCAGGAATCAGCCCCAATCGAGAGGGAAACAAATTTGCAACAGAAGTAGAAGGCAAACATTGTGTGTTCAATGTCGCATTAACCTGTATAGAAGGTAATAGCCTGCTTGTGTATGTTCCTTTTCCTATACCAGTAGATGCTAATGTAGCATTTGCTGCTAACTACGAGGTTAAAAGAATTGGTAAAGAAGCTGCTGGTGTTTTGCCTGAGGCACAGGTTTATTTGTCAGAAAAAGAAGACGGTTATAATATTATTGTGGCCACAGTGAAAGAATTTGAAGAGTTGTCAGACAACACTTCAGATGAAATTCGAAACTTAATGATTCGTTCGGTCGATATTCTCGATGACAAAAACTTCGAATCGTTGGCTGCCGCTATATTCGGGTATGAGTCATACGAAGAAGCAAAGATGAATATGCACGCAAAATCTACAGGTGGAAATAATGTGTCAATCAAACTGAAAGATGGATATAACGAAGTTTTAGGTGATGCCCCCAACCTAAGTAACTCACGATTTGCAGGACGGCTTATGGCCTGTGCGATGAACATTATAGCCAAGAAAGGTAATGATGAAATATTGGAGCAAGCAACCGAAGCGATTCAGAAATCTTTTGACAGTTACATTCAAATTGCTTATGATATTGCGAATGAAGAAGAACGTGATTTGATAAGAAAACTCCGATACCTTGCTAAGGCTAAGAATAAAGATGATACAGATGAAAATGATTTTATACAAGGTAAGATGGAGGGGTTAGTAATCTGTAATGATAATCCATGGGATTTGGTGTATGAAGAGGGAAAGTCCAATGATATAGATATGTCAGAAGAAGAAAAACTATATAGGGAATTATGTTTATCACAATATCAAAGTCTACCACTTGTACAAAATGATTTGGGGGAAGATATGGCATTAGTGACTCAGGTGATTGGGCGGTATTGGAAACCACGTTACTTGATGGACAAAGAGGCAAGATGCGCATACGAGTTCATGTCTATTGATGAGGTGCTGCAAATCGTGACAGATGAAGATATTGACTGGGATAGTCTGAAAGGGCTTCCACAAGATGCTTTTGATAGAGCGAAAGCGCATTCATTTCATTTTCCTGGTCATGTATATCAATATAAGAATGGCGTGGCAGAGGTGGAATGGCAGCTTAACCCTGATGGTATGTACTATCGTGATGAGGACGGTTTCGGTATGACAGATGATGAAGAAATCAATCTTTATGGAACTATTGACAGAAAAGGTAAGGTTGTAAAGAAGTTCACTTTGAAAAGATAATCAATCAGCAGGATTATTCTGAAAGTATAAGAGAGCAGAAGGCTATGTAGTTTGTATTCCATGGTCTTCAGCTTTTTGTTTTCCAATGCAGTTTTTTTTTCTGATAGTAAATGGTTACTTCGGTACTCTATATCTCATAAACAGACAAATAACAAACTTAGAAGTTGTGCCCGACACGGATTAGGGTATTGAAATATGAAGTCATTAGCAAGTATCTTTGTAGTATTGTTCTGCATTATAGTCACTTCTACAATTGTAAGTTGTGACTCAAAACCTTCAACTGCGAGTGGTTCATACGCAAATGAAAACATATATGAGGAAGAAAGTCAGAAGACGTTCCCATGTACACTATGTAGCGGATATGGTGTTTATGCAGGATATACATGTAACAGATGCGGAGGAACAGGAAGATTGTGGCTGATTATGTAGAGACACGTTCTAACTCTGATGTCTCCTTCAAAGGACGGTCTTTCTTTTATGGAAGATGTAACAGTGGGTGCGGTTGTCAAATTTATGAGCACAAGCCTGGGCATACAGAGTGTGTTAATTGTGCTGCACATGGATGCTCTACCTCCAAACTCTATCATAAGAAAGAATATTGATACATCTGAAATATGAAACATTTAGTGGTTATATTGTTATTTTCCATGTTTAATCTGGCAATTAATGCTCAGACTTCAAGTTTTTACGTTCGCCAAGCCCAATCGTACCAGCGTGAAGCTGCATATTATCTGCGGCAAGCGGAAAGCTACCAACGAGAGGCGGATTACTATAACAGACAGACACAAAATAATTTAAGAGAAGCCGAGTATTATGTAAGACAGAAGAAATATGACAGGGCGAAGATATATCAAGACAGGGCGAGGAATATGGCAGACAAAGCTTTGGTATATTCTCATAAAGCAGACAAAGCAAGAGATAGAGCTGATGACTATACCAAAAAGGCCAATGCTATGTTGAGTAAGTAAGAATAAAAACAAGAAATTTAAGATGAAAAATTGGTTCGTATATATGATAATGATGTTGTTCCTTGCAAGTTGTTCGGAACAACAAATAATGGAAGAAATGGCTTCTGCAACAAAGTTGACAGAACAGAAACGTTTGATTGTAAGTCCGCAGGACTCAGTCATGTCATTGCTCTATCAAGCTCGCTGGGGCGATGGTTCGGCATATCTGAAACTGGCAGATTGTTATCGAGATGGTATCGGTGTGAAGAAGGATTTCTTCGGAATGATTACTATGGCTCACATGGCAGAGGGGCGTGGAGCAATCAATCGCATAGATGACTATATCTACGGCTTGCCAGATGGTAATGATTACAAAACATTATTTCTCCTAATGGATGGCTATAAGTCGTATATTCAAGAGGATTCAGACAGCATAGAGCATGTACTACGTGCAAGCGACAGTCCTGAAGCAAAGACTCTCCTCGGAATGATTACTGTTGACCAAGGCGACACAATATCGGGGATAAATATGATTAAAGAGGCTGCATATCAAGGTTGTTCCTTGGCAGAACTGCTGATTACCATACCTGACTGGAAAGGCAGACTGAGAGCAGATGCAACAAAACTTGCCATAATTGCTCATCGTGTACCTCTCGCCAATCTGATTCTTGGCGACCTCTATTATGAGCCTGATGAGAATGGCAAATCAAACAAGCAACTTGCTGTGGAATATTATATGAAAGCAGAAGAACATGCAGTATTGGGACGCCATGGTGCTGAAAGAGTGCTCGACTATTACAGAAATGGAGGTAACATCCAGCTGACAGAAGACGATATCAAGCGATTGGAACTGATTGTACAACCTAAAGGTGTAGAAATGGAATGAAAACAATAACACAAGCATTTAGAACATTATTGGTATTTATGCTAATATTCTATTGCGTAGGTGTCTATGCTCAGAGAAAAGAAGTTTCCTATTTCAACGATAGTGTTGAAATTTGTCCATTAGCAGACAAAGAACTTATAGACTCATGCTACAAACTATTAGATAGAAATATGATGTTAGAAACAGATGGTATGTATGGGCAAATAGCCGTTATTGATGCCACAACATCAGAAGTATTAGCATGGGCATCATTGGAGAAACAGTTAGATGACGATTGTGGATGGTGTGGTGACATGGTATATGTACCATTCAAGAAACAGGTTTGTTCCACAGATATTTTTGTACCCTTTATAGCTGCAAAATGTTTAGAGAAGTCAAATACGTCTTTAGGGAAAATGGTCGATACCGAATGCGGAATATTGGAAGTTAATGATAGTCTAAAAATACGTGACCATAATTGGCGAAGAGGTGGCTATGGAAAAGTTACATTTGAAAAGGCGTTACTGATGAAGTCACGAATCGGAATGTACAAGGCTTTCATGACCATGCCAAATGGAGCGGATTTATGGGAACAAGCGTATGATACCATCCAAAAGAGTAATGCTATAGAGTTGGCAATCTCCTTTAACCAAATGTATCATCAAAAATCATCTTTGGAATATGTCAAGAAAATAGCTACTGGCATTTTTGAGAAGACAGGCATACAACATCGGCTTGCTCCAAGAGGTATTAAACTGGCAGGTATATACAACATTCTACAATGTGATGACAATAAAAGAAGTTCGGACGAATTTACATTCGTAGGTTGCTTCCCTGCTGATAATCCGAAATATACCATCGGTATGGTTGTTATTCGTCCACATAAACTTCCAGTAACTATTGGAATGTTGAGCAAAGAGGTGAACCTACTGATTGAATGGTTGATGAATAGAAAGAAGTAACAATAAAAGTTGTGCCCGACACGGATTAGGGAAATCGATATGAAGAAAATTAAGATTACAGAGCAGATACATGTCCTTGGAACTACGTTTAAGGATATTTACGAGATAGCAGACTATTCGTGTAAGGAAATGCCCAAGGATGGTGTATATGTAGGGCAGCTCGTGAGACATCATCTTTGGTTTGATGAATGCGATTATCTCAGCGACAATTATTGGCATCGTAGCTTTGTATTTGCAAAGTCAAAAGATGAGGTTGAAAACAAATTGGAAAAGTTAAGAGAGTTTCAATTCCCTGGATTTAGGGAAGAATGGGCTCCAATGATTTACTGGGACGACGAATACGATGATATGAAAGTAACAGATGATATTACACTATGAAAAAACTTCTGTTTATATTCCTTATGCTTGCAGTTCTTACTGGCTGTCATGGTTTGCGTATGGGAGTCGGATTAAAAGGGGAAGTCATTGACGAAGATACCCTTGTCTTGGATGGTGATACGTTCACTATTCAAGAACGAATTGGTGACAGTCTGTTTATCGTTTGGAACTATGAACATTCCGATGAAAAGACACCATGCTACCTTCTAAAGTATGAACGTAATGGCTTCTATTATCCTCAAATTGGAGCAACAAATATCACTTCTATTGACAATACCGTCAACTATGTGAGCATTGACGACAATGATGTTTATGACATTAAGGATAGAAAGATATTGTTCTCATCTCCATGCTGTGAGTCTGGATTTTATTATCTTGGTCAGTGGAAAAGCTTACATCTTTTCGCAAGTTCTGATACGATTTGCTTCTCTGATGGAAAATGTGTTGGACTCCAAGATGATGTGTTTTGTCGCAAACCTAAGAAAGAAGGTATGGTAACTTTGGTGGCA
Source organism: Hallella faecis (assembly GCF_018789675.1). Classification (GTDB taxonomy): domain Bacteria; phylum Bacteroidota; class Bacteroidia; order Bacteroidales; family Bacteroidaceae; genus Prevotella; species Prevotella faecis. The sequence goes on along the minus strand of NZ_JAHKBE010000027.1, from coordinate 14,969 downwards.
GGGGCACAAACAAAAGATGTTTCATTCGGTGACTTATACAACGCAAAGAAAAAGAGTGATGCCCCCGATACGACAACAGAAAGATTGGCAAAGAACTATTATATCAAGCCAAGGAGTAAGTACGAACGGATGGAAGCTGGATTTAGTGTTGATTTGGATATACCGAAAGGTGATGCTGAGTCTGACAAGGCTATTCGGGAATGGATGATGGCTGCTATTAGAGACGATGCGTTTTATCAGTTGGAAAACAATCGGGGCATTCCTGTTGGGAAGTGTACATCGTTAAAGGATTTACAGCTTTCTTTGGATAAATATGGTGTGTTGTGGGAGAAACTTTGTCGGGCAGAGTATCAAATAGAAGATACATTGGAGCTTAGAATGACTTGCAATATAAGAGTGAGGAAAGTGGCAGACTGTGATGACTATACCACATACTATTATTGGGCAAGCCTTTACAATGGAGGACTTCATGATTTGCCTCGTGAGTATTATATCACATATGACAAGCAAAGAGGAGGATTGCTTGATGTCGGCAACTCTGTGAAGCCATCCATGATGCAACGGTTCCGACATATGGTTTTGGAAAGTTTGAAGAAAGAATACGATTTTTGCTACGAACGTGAAAATTCATGGGAGGATTTCACGCATAGTATTTTCTCTTTCCATTGTCCAATGATTGATACAAGCGGTATGGACGAGGTAATGCGGTCATTTCTTGTACATAATTATTCTTGCGATGATTGGGCTGGATGGAATGGTTACAACGAAAAGGCATTTACCGAGAAGGATTTTCCTTTGACTCACTTTGCCGTACTGCCAGAAGGCATTGTCTTGACATATCATCCTTATCAGATTGATTGCTTTGCTGCAGGCGAATACCATGCAGTTATACCTTTCAAGGAAGCTAATAGATGTTTGATGTTCGACTATTCCAAGCATGAGGACTTGAAACCAAAGTTGCAAAGATTCATCAAGTGGTAAAAATGACAATATCAAGAATAATATAAGAGAAAAAGCTACGTTACTTATATATAAAATGTTACATTTGCCTCTATACTATCATAAACTAAAAATAATCATAATATGGAGATAAGATATGCAACAATAAGTAAGACCGGTAGAAGGCATAATAACGAGGATGCTTACAAGGTCATTGATATGCCACAAAACAACCTGTTTATGGGAATAGTATGTGACGGCATGGGAGGTCATTCCTTTGGCGAGGTGGCAAGTGAGGCAGTCTGCGATGCCATTTCAAAATACTGGCAGGATAATACAGACACTCCAGATAGTGACCAAAAAGTTGTTATGGCTTGTAAAAAGGCTTGTAATGCCATCAACCAGAAATCCTATGACCTCAGCCATGCAGAGATGGGTACTACGATGGTCATGGCCAGCATTGAAGGTGACAAGGCGACAATAGCCCATGTGGGCGACAGCCGTTGCTATCTGCTAAGACAAAGTGAGGGATTACTTTACCAGACCGAAGACCATTTGCGTATCGATTTCGGATGGGAAGTTGTGTCACGCTGTTTCTTCAGCTACCGTCCAGAAGTCGCTGTTCCCGACATTAGGCAGTTCACCATTCAGAAAGGAGACAGGATATTACTCTGTTCTGATGGCTTGTACAAGAGCATGGCACCCGACATCCTGCAAGCAAGGATGTTGGACGACAAGCCTTTGGAAGATATACTCGATGTATTTGATTTTCTCTGTCAAAAACAAGGTGATGACAACTATACGGCAATATTGATTGAAATAGAATAAAAGAGAAACAAGATGAGAAAGATACTATTAGGAATTGATTTGGCTATTTGTTCATTGTGGACTATAGCCGCATTGGGAAGCAGAATGGCATGGGTCGGTACTCCTGCAACATGAAATCTCATGTTTTCTGAAGAAAGTTGATATAATATCAACAACTCTTCCACTCTCTTATAATGAACGATAAAAATGAAAAGACTATGAACGAGAAGTATGAAAAGAAGATACAAGCCGATGTGGACGCTATCTTCACATTGATGGCTCAACGAGTGGACGAGAAGCAGATGAACTTGCTGCATGAAGCATACAACTTTGCCGCTTATGCCCACAAAGACCAACTGCGCAAGTCGGGTGAACCCTATATCAGTCACCCTGTTGCCGTGGCACGCATTGTGGCAGAAGAGTTGGAACTGGGAGCTAACCCTGTCATGGCAGCTTTTCAACATGATGTTGTAGAGGATTGTCCTTACAGTATAGATGAGATCCGTGAACGTTTCGGGGATGATGTGGCATTTCTTGTCGGTGTCGTGACTAAGCAGAAGAAAGCCCAGTATGACCAGTCGAAGCAGGTGGATAACTTCCGCCAAATGCTATCGTCTGTACAGTTTGATGTGCGTGCCATACTAGTGAAGTTGGCAGACCGACTTCATAATATGCGCACGCTAAGCAGTATGCGCCCTGACAAGCAGATGAAGATTGCCTCGGAGACAGATTATTTCTATGCCCCTCTTGCCAATCGCCTTGGCTTGTACAACGTAAAGACGGAACTTGAAAACCTGTCGTTCCGCTATCGCTGTCCACGTGAATATGAACAAATAGAGAAGCAGTTGGCTGAACTTCAGCTGTCGGAGAAGCCAGATGTGGATGTCTTTATCGCCAAAACTAAGGAGATACTTGAAGCTAACGACATTGACGCACGCATCGAGCTCCGTATGCGTTCACCTTACAGCATATGGCGCAAGATGCAGTCCAAATGTTGTGATTTCGAACATATCGACAGCAAGCATTACCTGCGTATCATCTACAAGGCTGACGGCTTGCAGGAGGAGAAGAAGCAGAGCTTGCATATCTATGCCGTGTTGTCCGACTGTTTCAAGGAGCGTCCTTGTTCTGTGGTCAATTATATCAACGCTCCGAAGGAGAACGGCTACCAGAGTTTCCATGTGAAGTTTCTCAATCCAAAGGGACAATGGGAGGAAGTGCATATCTCGTCTGAACGTATGATACGCAACAACCGCCTTGGCTGTACTGCTGAACGCACGGAGGAAAACCTGAAGGCATGGTTGGAAAAGTTCAGGGCTGTGCTCAAGGATATAGCCTACCACACCAACGAGATGGACTATATGGATGGTGTGACGGCATCGTTCTACCATGATAACATTATGGCTTTCACACCCAAAGGCAAATGTATCGTACTGCCCAAGTATGCCACTGCACTCGATTTTGCCTTCGAAATTCATACCGAAGTTGGACTTCATGCCGTGTATGCACGTATCAATGGTAAGCTGTCCTCTGTCAAGACGGTGCTCCATCGTGGCGATTGTGTAGAGATAGGTACTGCAGAGGATGCAGAACCAGAAGCAGAATGGCAGAACCATGTGCTTACCTATAAGGCAAAGCGTAGTTTGGGCAGTTTCTTCACCGACCGCCCAAAGATGGAGTATAAGCGTTGTTCCTGCTGCCATCCGTTGCCGGGAGACGAAGTCGTCGGTTTCAAGAATACAGAGGGACAGATTACGCTTCACAAGCGCAACTGCCTCACCGCTATCCGTCAGGCATCCAAGCAGGGCGATACCATTGTAGCTGTGGATTTCAAGGAGAACGAACAATTCCTGTTCCCCGTTCGTGTTTGCATCCGTGGTATCGACCGCCATCATCTGCTCAGTGACGTGGTGGCTTGCATTACAGAGCAACAGAACCTATCCATTTCGAAACTCCATACAGTAACCCAAGACCGCATTGTGGAAACCACGGTGGATTTTGAGGTGCATTCTTCCAACGAACTAAAGCAAGCCATTGACAATATCCGTAGGATAAAGAATGTGGATGAGGTGGCAAGAATAGATATTGAATAACAAAAATGAGCAACATGAAAACTACTACAATATTCAAAATGACGGTATTGTTTCTGTTTGTCCTTTCCGCAGTTTCCTGTAAAGGGAACAAAGGCGGATTGGATAATCAGGAATCCGATACTGTGATGGTTGCTAAAGACAGCATTCCATTTGTCTTGAAACATCTGGATGTTGACAAGAAAAAAGTGATGGCATACGTTACCTGTTCAGAACATACGGTTGACTTCTTGCTATCCATCGCTGATACAGCGTACAGCAAAACTGGCAGCTACAGTTTGGAAGACTTGGGCATGGACAATGAAGAGTATAACAAGTGGATTACAAAAGACTACAAAGACACCATTTCTATCGTTATTGCCCTGTTCGATTCATACGCAAGTATGGTCAATTCTGGTACGGATGAAGCAAGCGCATCCTTTGTCTGGCATGAGGTAGCACGATTGCAGATGAAGCACTTCTATAAAAAAACAGGTGGCAAATGGCAAGAACCTAATAGTTACGAAAAACTATTTCGGGTAATTAATGGAGTTGTGGAAACATACGACTGTGGTACCCAAGCCGATATGAATATGGCTGCCTGGCGTTCTGTCATGCCAGTTGACTATAGATTGATAGAAGCATACAAGCAACTGGTGGATCTGTGTAATGACAAAGAGACAACTAAACTCATTCACGATGACTATATGTACACGCTAACCACTTATCGGGCACATCGTGACGGCATCGACGAGTGGTATTCCGATCTGCCTCGTGAGCAAGGTACAATGTTTGAATGGTTGCTAAGAAGTAAACTCGAAAATGTCAATCTGCTCATCAAGAACTACAAGAGAGGAAAGATAGACAACAATACTGTCAAGAAGAACTTGCAGGAACATCTGTGTCTTGCAAACAAAAGACAGGTAAAACTGACCAAAGATTTTCTTGATAGAGAAAGAGATGACTTTCGATAACTTAATATGTGTGATATGGAGAAAATGGTTACAATGCAACAAGATGAGCTGTTGTGGAAGAACTACGACAATATCGGAGTCCTTCATATTCCAAAGTCTATTCAAATAGAAACACAATTTGAAAGTCCGTTTGCATCGAATGAACAACGTCCGTTTGTTTGTGCGGCTCCGACGAAATGTTTCAAAGTGCAAATTTCAGAGATTGATAATCAGTCTGATTATATAACAATCAAAGACGGCGTTCTCTACTCCAGAGACATGAGTCGTCTGATATACTGTTGGCAAGAGAAAGAGCATTTCATAATTCCACAAAGCGTCAAAGTCATTGAACCGTTTGCTTTCTGTTTGCAAAAACGGCTTCGGGATATAGAGTTGCATAATGATATTGTCTCAATAGGCGATGCTGCTTTTATGGGTTGTGAAGCATTGGAACATATTGTCATTCCACGTTCCGTAATGGAGATAGAGAGCGACACATTTGACGGATGCATATCATTGAAAAGAGTGGAGTTGCATGATGAAATAACACAGATAGGAAGAAATGCGTTTCGACACTGTGAAGCGTTGCAGAATATAATTCTGCCACGAAACCTAAACTATTTGAATGGCTTCGAATGTTGTTATTCTCTACATGAGATTGACATTCCTTCATCGGTTAGGAAGATAGATGGTTTTATGTTCTGCGGTAATCTGCGAAAGGTCATACTGCATAGTGGAGTCCGAGAGATAAGAGATTATGCTTTCCGATTCTGCGAAAGACTTGCAACCATTAACTTCCCTGAAGGACTGGAGACAATAGGTGTTCGTGCCTTCTATCCTTCCAACATGGTAAGGGCGGTATTTCCAAACTCTTTGAAGAGAATAGGAGCAGAAGCCTTTTATCATAACGAGAGACTCTTATATATCGAATTTCTGTCAAATGCGAGTGTAGGGGATTGTGCTTTCGCCTGTTGCCCCATCATTCGAATAAAGAAGCCCGACGATATGGTATTTGGAGATAAAGTGTTTGTGCAAGACACCTCGTATGATAAATTTGCTTTTTGGGATTGAAATGCAACGGTCGTTAAGTATTCGATAATTCTTCGATACATCTTAGATAATCCTTCGATGATTTTTCGTTATTTATCCGCAGGAAAGATATGATTTTTATTCGGTGGTGCAAAATAAAATTCGCCATTTTTATTTTGCGCCACCGAATAAAAATTATATCTTTGTAGGAAAAAGCAGAGTATGGATAAGGAAATATTTAGAACGATAATCTCTGAGAATCAAGAATATATAGGAAGCATACCGTTGGTGGAGCGTCCCCTTGACTTGGAAGAGTATGGCAACTATGTGTTTGTGGGTGTAAGACAGGCAGGAAAATCCTACTTGTTGTATCAACGTGTGCAGCAATTATTGGCAGAAGGAAAGCTTTTGGAGGACATTGTTTATGTAAACTTCGATGACGAGCGTCTGCAAGGGATGGCTGCTACAGACTTCGATCTCATAATTCAAGCCTATCACAGCATGTATAGCGGTCAGCCGATATTCTTCTTTGATGAGATACAGAATGTGGATGGTTGGGCTAACTTTGCGCGTCGTCTTGCTAACTTGAAGTATCGTGTTTATGTTACGGGAAGCAATGCCAAGATGCTGAGCCGTGACATAGAGACCGTTTTGGGAGGCAGGTATCTTAGTGTGAATGTCTTTCCGTATAGCTTTAACGAATACCTTACGGCTGTTGGTGTAAACATTGCAGGAGGATGGCAGTATGGCAGGAAGGCTAATGAGTTGCAGCGTCATTTCAGAACTTACTTTGAATGGGGAGGTTTCCCGGAATTGGTCAACTTCCGCGAGAAGCGCATCTGGCTCAACAGCTTGTACAACCGCATATTCTTCAATGACCTTATTGTGCGTCATAAGATAAAGAACGAGGATGCCCTGCGTCTGTGTGTGCGTCGTTTGGCAGAAAGCGTGATGCAACCCTGCTCGTTGAACAGATTGAGCAACTTGGTTAAGTCGACAGGTGTTCGATGCAGTGCGTCAACCATTATGGAGTATGTGAGATATTTGCAGGAGTCTTGTCTGTTGATATCATTGGACAACTATGCCTCTAAGTTCACAGAAAAAGAAACGGTGAAGAAGCACTATTTTGTGGACAACGGACTGTTGCACCTCTTCATCAACAACCCTGACACACTGTTGCTTGAAAACCTATGTGCCATAACATTATATAAGAAGTATGGCTGTGGCATCTATTATTTCAACCGCAATATTGAGGTTGACTTCTATGTACCCGACGAGGGTCTGGCTGTTCAAGCCAGTTATAGAATGAGCGACGAGTCTACATTGGAACGTGAGGTAAAAGCCTTGGTAGCCCTTAATTCTTTATATCCTCTGAAAAAGGCAATGATTGTGACATACGAGGACGAGGGAGTGATGGAGCGCGATGGGTTGAAAATAGAGGTTGTGCCTGTTTGGAAATGGGTGCTAAATGGTGTATAATGAGACATTTGATTCATCGTGCTTACAAAGCAATGTTTGAACAAAGTGAGCTTTATAGAAAAATAAGAATTTTTTTCTGATAGGATATGGTTACTTCTGATCTCTATATCTTATAAACAGACAAACTTAGAAGTTGCGCCCGACACGGATTAGGGAAATCGATATGAAGAAAATTAAGATTACAGAGCAGATACATGTCCTCGGAACTACATTTAAGGATATTTACGAGATTGAACACTATTTGCGTAATGAAATACCCAAGGATGATGTATATGTAGGACAGTTCGTGAAACATCATCTTTGGTTTGATGAATGTGATTATCTCAGCGACAATTATTGGCATTGTAGTTTTGTATTTGCAAAGTCAAAAGATGAAGTTGAAAACAAATTGGAAAAGTTAAGAGAGTATGAATTCCCTGAATTAAGGGAAGAATTGGCACCAATGATATACTGGGATGATGAATACGATGATATGGAAGTAACGGATGATATTACACTAAAATGACACATAAAGAAAAAAAGCAGGCAAGGGGATAGCCAACACTTTGAATACACATATATAACACAAGGCTCGTTTCAATGTAGGTGTCTTTCAAGGCTTACTACTTGAAACGAACCTTATTCATATAACTAACATTAATATGGAGATAAGATATGCAACAATAAGCAAGACTGGTCGGCGAAGCAATAATGAAGATTGCTTTAACGTTTTGGAAATGCCAGAGCACAATTGCTTCATGGGAATAGTCTGTGACGGTATGGGCGGTCATTCCTTTGGAGAGACAGCCAGTGAAACGGTATGCAATACTATATCTGACTTTTGGAAGAAGCATATCAGTATGCCCGATTGTGACTCAAAGGTGAAACTTGCTTGCAAGAAAGCGAGTTGTGCAATTGACAAAAAGACATTTGAACTTCATCATGCAGAGATGGGTACGACCATGGTCATGGTAAGTATTGAGAACGATGTGGCAACCATTGCACATATTGGTGATAGTCGTTGTTATGTACAAAGACCTGGTGATGGATTACTTTATCAGACAAAAGACCATATCCGGCTTGATTTCGGATGGGAGATTGTTGCCAAATGCTTCTTCTCTTACCGCCCGGAAGTGGCTGTACCAGATATTCGACAAATCCAGCTACAGACTGGTGACAGAGTGTTGCTGTGTTCGGACGGACTATACAAAAGCATAGCTCCAGACATCCTGCAAGCAAGGATGTTGGACGACAAGCCCTTGGAAGATATACTCGATGTATTTGACTTTCTCTGTCAAAAACAAGGTGATGACAACTATACGGCAATATTGATGGAAATAGAATAAAATAAGGATAAGATGAGAAAGATACTATTAGAAATTGATTTGGCTATCTGTTCATTGTGGACTATAGCCGCATTGGGAAGCAGAATAGCATGGGTCGCTACTCCTGCAACATGGATTGTAATGTTACTTATTATGTCACGTCTGCTGCTCTCGTTCACGCTTTACCATAGGGAAAAGAAATCATGGATTCCAGGACTGCTGTTCATGGGATTGGCAGCCTTCGCTGTCAGTACAGAACTTGACATAAAACTTAATGAGCTTGCCTCAAAAGTATTTCCATTGTTGAACCTTGACTTTAACCGATGGTGGTATGTAGGGCTTACTTTAGCTGTGGCTACATGGTTGTGGGTAGTTCCTTTGGCGGTCTTCCTCGTCAATATCTTCCGTAAGGGTTTTCTGACAGACACCTTGACATGGAAAGACGCACTTGGCAAACTGCTCTGGACGGATAAGACTGCAAGGACATACTGTTCCCTACTGTTGATAACAACAGGCACATTGTATGCTGGTCTCGCTATGAATGCGAGGATATGTCTGTTCGCCTGTGTCGTGGCTCCGACACTGAGTTTTCCATCTGCTTAAAAGATATTATGGATTGGAGAAAGGAAAAGTGTGGGTGTTGGTTATATCCATGCTGATATTCTTCTTTGCCCAAACCCATGCCGGACTGTTGCGAATGTCCATGTTGGGCATCAGTTTTAGCATGGTTATCTATGTATGTAGTTCATTCTACCAGGACAAGAAAAAAATGTTGCTGTCCGTTATGTCAGCCATCTATGTGGGCATAATGTTGCCAAGTTTGGCAATAGGCAACAACCAATACACATGCTTCAATGTAGGAAGAACCGGATATTATACTCTTGACACCTATCCAGGCATATTCAGCATAGAGGACAAGAAAACAGGGAAGATAGGACTGCGTAGCAGATACGGCCTGTTAGTGAAGCCTGAGTATGATGCCTTTGTCTATCATACATCAAGACATTGGTTTGGCGAGTTGGAACTGCGTAAGAACGGATATTACACCCTCTATGACATCTGTAATAACGAGTATCGTAAAGACAATCATATTAGCCATCAACTACAGGACAGTATCTGTCAAATTGTAGAAGAACACCTCTCGGAGTACGACTATCAACCTGATGAAAGACTGGAAGTAAGACTAATAGAAGCAAAGAACAGCCAAGTACGCACCCATATCAAGGCTTTGAAAAACGGATCTATCATTTACGACTACGATGACAAGGAAGCGTTTATACCAACAGATTCCATCTCATATACTCCAGGAACAATAGTTTGTGACTCCTTTGTCAGATTAGAATGGTGTATGCTGAAATCACTTAGCTATACACACGATGCGACCACAAATGATTCCGCAGTCTATAACATTTATGTGACGCTTGCGAGAGAAAACATGCCCAAGCCAAAGGAGGCAGAAACGCTTGTGAAAAAAATCTCACGTTTTCTGAGGTGCATTCTTCCAAAGAACTAAAGCAAGCCATTGAAAATATCCGTAGGATAAAGAATGTGGATGAGGTGGCAAGAATAGAAATTAAATAACAAAAATGAACAACATGAAAACTACTGCAATATTCAAAATGTCGGTATTGTTTTTGTTTGTCCTTTCCGTAGTATCCTGTAAAGGAAATAAAGGCGGATTGGATAATCAGGAATCCGATACTGTGATGGTTGCTAAAGACAGCATTCCATTTGTCTTGAAACATCTGGATGTTGACAAGAAAAAAGTGATGGCATACGTTACCTGTTCAGAACATACGGTTGACTCCTTGCTATCCATCGCAGATACAGCGTATAGCAAAACTGGTAGCTACAGTCTGGAAGACTTGGGCATGGACAATGAAGAGTATAACAAGTGGATTACAAAAGACTACAAAGACACCATTTCTATCGTTATTGCCCTGTTCGATTCATACGCAAGTATGGTCAATTCGGGTACGGATGAAGCAAGCGCATCCTTTGTCTGGCATGAGGTAGCACGACTACAGATGAACCACTTCTATAAAAAAACAGGTGGCGAATGGCAAGAACCTAACAGTTACCCGTTGGCGAAATTAATTTAAGTTGGTCGATATGAGCAAAAGTTGCCCATATCGCTGATTCTCAGTAAAAACCAAGAATTGCTTAAAAACTGTCAGATCATCTGGTTTTTTGCCGTAATGTTCTGACAAACAGATAGTTGGCTGTCAGGCAATTGTCAGCCTATTGTCTGGATTGTTTGCTGAAGAAAAGAGAATTGTCAGATGAAAAGAATTATCAGATGAAAGGAATTCAGACGACAGGAATTGTATGCGTTGGCTGAATCCTGAAAACAGGAATATGGGTGTTGCAACATTAACTTATTGGGCAGACGTCTGACAGCAAATCTGCCCAACTGGGGCAAGCACGTTGCCCCAGTTGGGCAAGCAGCGTGCCCAATTTTAACCCAAATCGGTCGGGTTAAGTATGCACTGAATCAATTCCGCCAACAGGTTAACTGTTACGAAAAACTATTTCGGGTAATTAATGGAGTTGTGGAAACATACGACTGTGGTACCCAAGCCGACATGAATATGGCAGCCTGGCGTTCTGTCATGCCTGTTGACTATCGGCTGATAGAAGCATACAAGCAACTGGCGGATCTGTGTAATGACAAAGAGACAACGAAACTCATTCACGATGACTATATGTACACGCTAACCACTTATCGGGCACATCGTGACGGCATCGACGAGTGGTATTCCGATCTGCCTCGTGAGCAAGGTACACTGTTTGAATGGTTGCTAAGAAGCAAACTCGAAAATATCAATCTACTCATCAAGAACTACAAGAGAGGAAAGATAGACAACAATGCTGTCAAGAAGAACTTGCAGGAACATCTGTGTCTTGCAAACAAAAGACAGGTAAAACTGACCAAAGATTTTCTTGATAGAGAAAGAGATGACTTTCGATGATGTCAAGCCAATGAAGTGATAGATTAGAGGTTACTTTTCTCTCTCTATTATCATAAACATACAAAATAACAAACTTAGAAGTTGTGCCCGACACGAATTAGGGTATTGAGAAATGAAATCGTTAGCAAGCATTTTTGTCGTATTGTTCAGTATTATGATCGCTGCTACAATTGTTAGTTGTGACTCAAAGCCTTCTACAGCGAATTCGTACGCAAGTGAGGATGTTTATGAGGAGGAAAGCCATAAAACGTTCCAATGTACGCTATGTAGCGGATATGGCGTTTATGCAGGATATACTTGTAACAGATGTGGTGGAACAGGAGAGATTGTGGCTGATTATGTAGAGACACGTTCAAACTCAGATGTCTCCTTTAGAGGTCGGTCTTTCTATTATGGAAGGTGTAATAGTGGGTGCGGTTGCCAGATTTACGAGCATAAACCAGGTCAGACAGAGTGCGTTAATTGTGCTGCAAATGGGTGTTCAACCACAAAACTCTATCATAAGAAAGAATATTGATACATCTGGGCAATGAAAAATTTTGTTGCAATATTGGTTTCCTCAAAGTTAATGCAATGTTGAGTAAAACAAAACAGAATATTATGATGAAGAATTGGTGCATATATATGATGATGCTGTTGTTCTTTACAAGTTGCTCTGAACAACAGATAATTGAAGAAACGGCTTCTTCAACAAAGTTGACAGAGCATAAGAGCATGACTGATGCTCCCCAAGATACAATCATGTCATTGCTCTATCAAGCTCGCTGGGGCGATGGTTCGGCATATCTGAAACTGGCAGATTGTTATCGAGATGGTATTGGTGTGAAGAAGGATTTCTTTGGTATGATTACTATGGCTCACATGGCAGAGGGGCGTGGAGCAATCAATCGCATAGATGACTATATCTACGGCTTGCCAGATGGTAATGATTACAAAACATTATTTCTCCTAATGGATGGCTATAAGTCGTATATTCAAAAGGATCCAGACAGTATAGAGCATGTACTACGTGCGAGCGACAGTCCTGAAGCAAAGACACTCCTCGGAATGATTACTGTTGACCAAGGAGACACAATATCAGGGATGAATATGATAAAAGAGGCAGCAAATCAAGGTTGTTCCTTGGCTGAACTGCTGTTAACCATACCTGATTGGGAAGGCAGACTGAGAGCAGATGCAACAAAGCTTGGCATAATTGCTCATCGTGTACCTCTCGCCTATCTGATTCTTGGCGACCTCTATTATGAACCTGACGATAATGGCAAATCAAACAAGCAACTTGCTGTAGAATACTACATGAAAGCAGAAGAACATGCTGTGTTGGACCGACATGGCGCAGAAAGAGTGCTCGACTATTACAGAAATGGAGGGAATGTCCAACTGACAGAAGACGATGTCAAGCGATTGGAACTGATTGTACAACCTAAAGATGTAGAGACGGAATGAAAACAATAAAACAAGCTGTTAGAGCCTTATTACTATTCATGTTAATACTCTGTAACATAGGAGCCTATGCTCAGAAAAAAATGGAATAGAACATCGACTTGCTCCAGAAGGTGTAAAACTGGCAGGTATGTACAACATACGGCAAAGTGATGACAACAAAAGAACTTCTGATGAATTTACGTTTGTCGGCTGTTTTCCAGCCGATAATCCCAAATACACCATCGGTATGGTTGTCATTCGTCCACATAAACTTCCTGCAACTTTTTGTATACTGAGCAAGGAGTGAACCAACTGATAGAATGGTTGACGGATAGGAATAAATAGAAGTTGTACCCGACACTGATTTGAAGGAGTCATTATGAAAATGATAAAAATAGAGATTATTTTTCAAATGTGAAATTGGCAGAATGATACCGCATATCAGAATAGAAATCTATAATGATATGCGGTATGTTATATGTATATTACAAGCCGTCTTCACCGCTTTTCTCATAATATATAAGATTGCCCTCAAAATTAAGTGTCTCGTGCTGCACTCCGTGTCTTTGGATATACCTATTTGTGGTGGATATGTCGCTGTGACGTGCCTGGTCACGGGCAACGACAACACCATGCGCATTTGCCAGATCGCGTATTCCCGAATCCTTCAGACTGTAGAACTGATAGCATTTGTCCCACTTTAGCGCTTTGCGCATTGTTCTCCATCTGTTGTTGAATTGTTGGGAGCTGAACTTTTCTTCACTCGGCATGAATTTAGGTCCGAACAGATAGTAATTGTTGGGGTAATTGAATGTACCCAAGTCGAGCATCAGTTTGATTATCATAGCATTCAAGCCAACCGCAGCATCCTTCCTGTTTTTACTTATTTCCTTTGATACAAAGATTGATTGGTCTTTGATCGAGATGTCACCGATCTTAAGGTTACTCATCTCGCCAGGACGAATCAGAGTATAGTATTGCATCATGCAAGCAAGAAAGAACGGCTTGTCCACCTTGTTGAGATGTACTGCCATTTGTTTCAACATTAGAGGCGACAAGTCTTTGCGGAACTTCTCGTGTTCAGGCAGTACCTTGATGTTTTCCACCGGGTTCGTCATTATATGCTTTCGCGCAATCAGAAATTCAGCCAAGCCATAAAGCCAAACGCGATAGTTGTTTCTTGTTCGTGCAGAACTTTCACGGTCAAGATATATCCAGTCTATGAAGTCCGTGCAAAAAGTGACATCGAATTGGTAGGCGTATTTGATGGGATTGGTTTGCTGCGCGATGAACTCTCTGAGGACGCTGATTCTTGAAGAATAATCTTGGCGTGTCTTTTTTCGGTCCATTCGTTCTACATACTCGGAAAAATGTTCCAGGCAATTATCAAAAAGAACGAAACCTCTGCTTTCGTCATTTGTAACCCATGGATTCCAACCTTGGGAAAGCAGTTTTGTCAAAGCCGCGATTATTTCACTTGCTCTCTGCTTTTTCGCTGGCACACTAAGACTTTCCTTTATGTAACATCTCTTTCGGCGCATGGCATCTCGTGCAGGATCCCAAGCTGTGAAATCAACAAACCAACGCACACCCTTATGTAAAGTGGGAGGTGTGTAACCCACAATGTTCGAACAGTTTCCGTTTCGAAATCTTGAATACATTTTCTTTGTTTTAAAATTACTATATGTAAGCATATCGCAAACAATTACAAGTGGTAACTCAAGTTTCGGATTTAGACTTCAAGCCGTTTGAGCATACTCTCTAAGTGCAGCCGATCTCTTGAATAATTTTACGGAACGTTTTCCAAGCACAACTTCAATTTCGGAATAATGGCAATGGTAGCGCCTGCTGTATTTCACTTCCTTCTTAGCCTTAAGTTTGGTGATTATGGCCTTGGCGGACAATTCCCCCCAATTAGTAGTCATATACTTGGTGTTCCCATCTTTGCCATGCCGAGAAGATGGAATTTCTTGTGGCGGCGATAAACGAAAT
>NZ_JAHKBE010000026.1 GCF_018789675.1 Hallella faecis | reverse complement strand
GGAGGTATCGAGCCACCGTTAGCCATCTATCGCAATGCGAAAGATGCCTTTTCGTGGCGTGGAGTGGGGAGGGCGAGGTGAAGAATAAGGCCTTCGGGTTGTAACGGCTTTATTATTAGACGATTATAAAAAACCACGAGAATGGCGTATTTGCGTGCGAACCTCCACTCGCCGCCGAATAAATGTTAAAAACGGGAGATACCTGTAGCCTATTTTCAGCAGCATACTGTCTTGTTGTGGGATGCACCATAGCCAAGCTCATTGACGGCCAACAATTGCTCTTCTTGCGACGCCCTGGGCTATGCGCTACTTGGGCTTTCAGCCCGCTTCGTTCAACTTTGGCACCCCTGAGGAGATCATTGGCTTTTTCAGCCCTCTTGGTTACCTTTGTCACACCGCTGTCATGTTTGAGACTAAATTATCTATTCGTTGTGAAAGCCGGATGAGGCTAATGTTATAAGAAGTGATACGCATTTCAAATCACTCCACATGCCGGATGAGCCAAATTTGTGTGGCGCAATGTCCCGAAGTCAAAAAAAATGGCCGATTCTTGAAATCAGAGCTTATGGCCCCCGTTGGATGCAAGCGGGGTTAAACCAAAATCGGTAGGAGGGGCTTTGCGAGCCGTTGAGCGAATGTTGTAACGCTATTTTTGTAATCGATTGATAGTTGATTTCTGCAAGTTTGTTTGTAACTTTGCATCCTGTAATCGAAGCATAGCCATGTCGCCGCAACATGCCTTTGCTCAAAACGAATTTGCGGTAACGAAAAAGGAAGTTATAGAAATAAGAATTTCATTATAATACATTGTTAAATAGCGTTTGCTGTTATTCGGAACGTCTTGAAACTTGGCCGTAACAAGATAGCTCAAATACACGAATAAGTTTGTGAACGCCTGCGCATAGCGTGGGCTAAACTTATCTGTATTTGAAGGGTCGAGGCCAAGTACCCAAGACGTGGATAGGTTTGTCCACGCTTCTTTTGTACTTGGTCGTAGCAAAAGCCCCTTCGTTCTTCCTGATGCAGTATCGCCCAATTATTGCGTTTTTATGGTTTTTAATTCTTTCCAGTTTATCTGGTTGTTCCCAATCATATTCATTGGGTACTATCTGTTGTCGTGCCTATTGGCAAGGAAAAGTCCTGAACGGCAACGAACAACAAGCAATGTCTTGTTGCTGCTGGTTTCCTATGGCTTGTATGCCCAAACCAACGCAGCCTACACGCTTATCTTGTTAGGCGTAACATTCGTTACTTATTATTTTGCCTTGCTCATTGAGCGAAGCCAGGCCGAGCGGCCTAAGCATCTGTTGATCGTCTGTGGAAGCGTGCTGGCGTTGCTCCCCTTGTTGGTGTTTAAGTATTACAACTTCATCATCAACACCAGCAACGCTTTCTTCGAATCCATCCATTGCGCCACGGTGTTGCCGGGTCTCAACTGGGCTGTACCTCTTGGTATATCGTTTTTTACGTTTCAGGCTGTGGGATATCTCATGGATGTGTATTATCGCCGCATCAAGGCCGAGCACAACTGGTTGGACTACATGCTTTTCGTTTCCTTTTTCCCACAAATCATGTCGGGTCCCATCAGCAAGGCGAAAGACCTGTTACCGCAGATCAAGACTTGCCGTCAGTTTGATGCGGCCATGGCTACCCAAGGTCTGAAATGGTTTGTTTGGGGATTGTTTCTCAAAGTGATGATGGCCGACCGACTGGGGATGTATGTCGATCAGGTGCTCGACAATTATATGTTCAATTCGGGCACGTCTTGTCTTTTGGCCACCATCTATTATTCGTTTCAGATATATGGTGACTTCGCTGGTTACTCATTCATGGCGATGGGCGTAGGAAAACTGATGGGGTTCAATCTTATCAATAACTTCCAAAGGCCGTATCTCTCCACCTCGATCACCGATTTTTGGCGCCGTTGGCACATCTCGCTTTCTACATGGTTGAAAGATTATGTTTACATTCCGTTGGGAGGAAGCCGTTGCTCGAAAGCGAGGAATTATTGGAACATTTTCGTCACCTTCTTGGTGAGTGGCATTTGGCATGGCGCCAATTGGACCTTCGTGTTTTGGGGTGTTCTTCATGGCTTGTTCCAAATCATTGAGAAGATGTTTGGTTGGCAAAAGGTTACCACAACAAACTTACCCATTCGTGTGGCGAGAATAGTCATTACGTTCACGCTCGTAACCATAGCATGGATATTTTTCCGACAGCCAACGATTGCCGACGCCTTTGGAGTGATTGAGAGAATTGTAACGGAACATGGCGCATTGTTTAAGCCGTCTAACACCGAAGTGGTGTTCTCTGCGCTGTCTATTGGCATTGTGGCGTGTGTTGACTTGCTGAGGGAGTTCCTGCCCAAGCGGTTCTATCAACTCGTCCAAGCCCCTGTGGTTGTTAGGTGGTGCGTCTATTATGCGTTGCTGCTGATTGTGTTGTTAAGCGGAGTGTTCGACTCCAGCCAGTTTATTTACGTTAGTTTTTAAGCCAAATGAAGAAGTTTGTTAGCAAGGTAATCTGGTTTTTGATAGGTCTTGTTGTGCTTGATGTGCTCGTGGGTTTGGGTGCGCGTTACTTGGTGGGACATGCCAAGGGTGGCGACACGGGCTTGAACAATTATATCTGCCATGAGATGAGGGACGAGTGCATTGTCTTCGGATCCTCGCGAGGCATGCACCATTACGACCCAAACATCATTGCGGATAGCTTGGGTATGAGCTGTTGGAACTGTTCGCTCGATGGCAACGGCATCATCCTGATGTATGGGCGATACAAGATGCTGAGCGCACGGTACACGCCCAAGATGCTCATCTACGATGTGCAGACATCGTTCGACCTTTTGGAGAACGACAATCATAAATATTTGCGAAACTTGAGGTATTATTACGACGACCCAGGTGTTGACTCCATCTTTTGGCGGGTCGATCCCCTGGAGCGGCTCAAGATGTTGTCAAACTGTTATCGCTACAATTACCAGTGGCTGCAACTCATATCTGACAACATTCACCCCTTGCGGAGCAACGACAAGGGGTATAAGCCCATGGACAAGACCATGACTTATAAGCCGAAAGCGTCTTATAAGCCGAAAGCGTCCGCGCATCAAAAGGAGGATTATAAGTACGATTCGCTTAAGTTGCATTACTTGGAACAGTTGGTTGTGGCATGTAAAGCCAATGGCACCCAATTGGTGTTTGCCGTTTCGCCACAATTCAACACGCATGACGACAAGGTGTATCAGCCGCTGAAAGATATTTGCCGCAAATACCACTTGCCCTTCCTCAATCATTATTGCGACAAGGACTTTGTGGATAGGACCGATTATTTCTACGACTCGGTACACATGAACCGTACAGGAGCAACCGCCTATACCAAGATGGTCGTAGGAGAGTTGAAAGGCTTGGCCATGCCTTAATGGGATGGCACCATCAAGCATCGTTTGAATGTACCAATAATCCCGCGCTAAATATGAAGGTGCGGGATTTTGGTTAAAGCGAGAAGTGTCCATAATCGTAATAAGGTGTGATGGGAAACACATTCCCACCACACCTTATTGTATATAAGGGGGCCCTTGCTAACTTATCAAGGTCCTCGAAGGCTGTCGTGCCATGGGTTCGACGGTATGTTCCCGAGGGGGACGGCGTCGGCGTGGCACGGCAGCGCCAGCGATTGCTGGTTAGCAAACCTTTTCGAGCTTCTTCATCATGGTCATCATGAAGAAGGCGCTCAACAGGCAGAGCACGATAAACACGCCCCATACCACCCAGAGCGGGAAGCCGCCCCAGAGGAAGCCGCCCACGCTGACGAGCAGGTTGCCTATGGCCGTTGCCACGAACCAGCCGCCCATCATGGCGCCTTTGTACTTGGGGGGAGCCACCTTGCTCACAAAGCTGATTCCCATCGGGCTGAGCAGCAGCTCACCAAAGGTGAGCACAAGATAGGTGCTCATCAACCAGTTGGGCGACACAAACGCTGCGGCGTCGCCCGCCACGCGCTGCTCATCGGGCGTGGGCAGGCCGAGCGAACCAAAGAGCATGATGGCATAGGCGGCAGCGGCCACCACCATGCCGTAGGCAATCTTACGGGGTGCCGAGGGCTCCTTGCCCTTGCGTGCCAGGTAGCCGAAGATGGCAAGGCTGACGGGTGTGAGCATCACCACGTAACTCGGGTTGAAGTGCTGGAAAATAGGAGCCGATACCGATACCACCTGGTTGCTCGTGGTGACATACATGTAGCCCAAGAAGCCCAACGACGCCAGGATGACCACGCCGGCAATGGCGCGCGCCTTGGTGGTCTTGCTCTGGAAGAGGGCGAAGGCGGCATACACAATGAGGATGATTGCCACAAGGTTGAGCACGTTGAAGGACATGCCCTGCCAACCCGTTGCGCTCTTGGCCGTAAACTCATCGGCGAAGAAGGTAAGGGTCAGTCCGTTTTGCTGGAAAGCCATCCAGAAGAAGATCACCACGGCGAACACCAGTACGAGGGCAATGATGCGCTCACGGGTCTCCTGGCGTGAGAGCTCCACCACCTCGCCCGTCTCGTTGACCTTGTCGGCCGATGTGCCTTCCACATGGCGGAAGGTGGAACGGAACGCGTAGTAGATCAGTATCGACACCACCAACGACAGGCACGCCACGGAGAAGGCAAAGTGGTAGGCGTCGTTGCCGCTATAGCCGAGCGAGTTTTGCGCCCAGTCCATGATGCGCACGGCAGCCGTTGGGGCAAAGAGCGAACCGATGTTGATGGCCATGTAGAAGATGGAGAACGCCTCGTCGCGCTTGCCTTGCAGCTCGGGCGCGTCGTAGAGGTTGCCCACCATCACCTGCAGGTTGCCCTTGAACAGTCCGGTTCCGATACTCACGCATAGCAAGGCGCCGCACATGAAGATCAGGGCGAAGGTGTCGCCGCCCAGGGGGATGGCCAACAGGAGGTAGCCAATGAACATGATAAAGATACCTAAGGTTACCATCTTGCCGTAGCCGTACTTGTCGGCCACCATTCCGCCGAGGAAGGGGAAGAAGTAGACGGCACCCATGAACACACTATAAATCAGACCGGCGGTACCAGCGCTCAGTCCGAAGTTGGCTCTCAAGAACAGAGAAAAGACGGCTATCATCGTGTAATAGCCAAAGCGCTCGCCTGTGTTGGCCAATGCCAACGCATAGAGTCCTTTAGGTTGACCCTCAAACATAGTATTAAGATTTAGATGTTAAAGATTCATATATATAGCTCCGCCCGAAGGCGGAGCCATTTATCTGAAGGAATGAAGGGTTGGCGGTTAGGCGGTTACGCGCTCCAGCCACTTCACCATGGCGTACATCACGCCCATAGAGATGAAGCACACAATCATGAAGACCAACCAGCACTCCCACAACGGCCACTTGTTATACATCAGCGGGCCAATCCACAAAAGGCAGTTGCCCACGGCTGTGGCGCCCAGCCACAATCCCTGGCAGAGGCCCTGCAAGTGCTTGGGAGCCACCTTCGACACGAAGCTCAGTCCGAGTGGTGAGATGAAGAGCTCGGCCACCGTCAGGAAGAAATAGGTGAGGATGAGCACGAGGGGCGACGCCTTGTCTAAAGCGCGCACGGCGGGGGCCATCGAGGTGAACACCTCGGCCGAGGGCCAACCTTTCACCATGGAGAGAATCATGAGGAAGCCATAGGCCAGTCCGGCGATACCCATACCATACACAATCTTACGTGGTGTGGAGATGGGGTTGCCCTTCTTGGTGAAGTGGGCGAAAATCCACATGATGATGGGCGTGAGCGTGATGACGAAGAATGGGTTTACGGCCTGCCAAATCTCCGGAGCCAGGGCGTCGGTGCGCACGAAGTCGCGGGCGAAGAAGCTAAGGCTCTGACCGTTCTGGTGGAATGAGAACCAGAAGAACACCGAGATGCCGAGCACGGCGAACAGGGCGTACATACGCTGCTTGATCTCGGCGGCCATGGTGCGCTTCTCCTCCTCGGTGTATTGCTCCACAACCACCTCTTCTTTCTTACCAGGGGTGGGGAAGAGATGCTTGGAGAAGAAGAAGATGAGCAGCGACACGAGCATCATCAGCACCGATGCGATGAAGCTGTAGTGGATGCCGGTGTTGAACACGTCGAGATACTGCTGGCAGAAGGCGGCCATGTCGGTGAAATGATAGCCCGAGAGCTGCACCTGGCTGGCCAGCGTTTGCAGGTTGGCGGTATCCGTTTGGGTCAAGGTGCCGTTGATGAAGGCGTGGCAGAGGCGTGGCAGGTCGGCGTTGTAGGTCAACTGGTGCACGTTGAGCCACCAAGAGCGCAGCAATGGCGCGATGAACGGCGCTGCCAAGGCACCCACATTGATGAACACATAGAAGATTTGGAATCCAGCGTCGCGCTGTCCCTGTGCCCACTTCAGGCGCTCTGTTCCCTCGCGGGCGGCGTCGCGCTCAAAGTTGTCGTACATCTGTCCGACGATGGCTTGCAGGTTGCCCTTGAACAAACCGTTGCCCACCGAGATGAGGATGAGGGCGAAGATGGTGAACGAGAGCAGGGCGGTGTTGTTCTCGGGAGTGGCGAGGACGGGCACCGACAGGCACACATAACCCAACGCCATGACCAAGAGACCGCTCATGATGGTGCCCTTGTAGTTCTGGGTGCGGTCGGCGATGATACCGCCCACGAGGCTCATTACATAGATTGCGGCGAGGAAGAGGGCGGCAATCAGGCCGCTGGTCTCGTCGGACAATCCGAATTTGGAACAGAGGAAGAGTGCCAGCACGGCGTTCATGATGTAATAGCCGAAGCGCTCGCCCATGTTGCTGAGGGCTGCAAGGAGCAATCCTTTGGGATGGTTTTTGAACATAGATTATTGGATTTAGTTGTTAATGATCGTGGGTTAAGGTAGGTCGACGCCGTTGTCAACGGGTGATGTCGAAAAGATATGTTAGCTTGATGGTGATGGTTCCGAAGTTGGAACTGCCAAAATAGTCGCGTTTCGAGTCGCCGTAGATATTGCCCAATCCATAATAATATCGGCCTTCGAGGAGGAATCGGCCCACCTTGGGGTTGGTAAACTCGATGCCGGCGCCTGCCGCAATGCCGTAATCAAACTTGTTCTCCACGGCCATCGTGTCTTGCGCGCAAATTGAATTGGCGCGGTCGGCCATGTTACGCTTGTCCCAGTCGAAGTTGCTCTTGGTGCTCTCGCTGAGGTAAACGCCAAACTGCGGACCGGCATTCACGAAGAAGTTGACACCCCGGTTCTCCCTTCCCCACGCCAGATGGGCCATGATGGGCACCTGAATGTAGTTGATGGTGCGCTCGTACTGCTCGGCCACGCCTGTCACGGCGTTGATCACGGGTTGGTCGTTCAGGTCGCGTATGTCCTCTTTCCATCCCAACTGCCCGTAGTTCACCTCGGCAGCGATCGATGCGATGGTTGAGAAGTATTTCTCCACGGTGTAGCGCATGGCCAGTCCGCCGGTGAGGCCTCCCTTCATGCTTTGCACCACCTTGGGCGTGAATCGCACGGTGGTGAGGTTGTATCCGCCACTGACACCCACCGAGAGGGTGTTGCGGTGCTCGCCGATCTGCGCAACGACCCCTAAGGGGAGGATTAGGAACAAGAGTGTGATGATATGTCGGTTCATGTGGTTTCTTGGAACGTCAACGGTTAATAGGCCACCGCCTCGATGCGGTGGTCGCGTGTGTAGTGTATGAGTTGGAAGCTTTCGTTCTGCATGCCGGCGTCGCCCACCTGCCTAAAGCGGAGGGGCGTTTGCAGCGGTGTGTAGGTGCTCTGCCCTTTCGTGCCGCGGAACGCCTTGCCCTTGGACACCAGTCCGCGCAAGAAGAACTGGGCGTGGTCGTAGCCCGTGAGCCCGAAGCGGGGGTTGTAGTTCACCTGCAGGCCCTCGTGGAACCACCTGCGGTAGGTCTGCTCAAACTGGCGTGTGCGTGCGTTCTGTGGGTTGTAGTAGAACTGTGCGGGGATGTAGGTGTCGAAGCGGAAGAACTTATCGAGGTCGTAGTCGGCGTAAAGCAACCAGTCGGTGTAGCCGAAGAGGGTTATCTTGATGTTGGGATTGAGGTTTTGCAGGCTCGCCAACTTGGCCAAGGCCACCGTGAGCTCAGCCATGCGCCCCGTGTTGAGGATCACCACGTTCTGCTGGTTGGTGCGGAACGCCTTGGCAAACATGCCCTCGCTGCTGTTGAGGTTGGTAATGTTGTATGTGATGTTCTTGCTCTCCAGGCGGTTGCGCAAGCCAAAGGTGAACACGCCCTTGCGCGAGGTGGTGTCGTTGCAATCGATAAACACCGGGTGGGCCTGGGGGAACAGGCGGAGGTACGCCTCGATGGCGCTGTTGTTGAGCCTGTCGGGACTCTGCCACACCTGGAAGATCTGGCTATAGCGCGCCACGTCGTCACCATTGATGGAGAACGGTATGACCATCTTGATGTCGCGCGCCTTGCAAAACTCGGCAAGACCACGCACCTGATGGGTGTAGAGCGGACCGAAGATGATGTTGCACTTGGCGGCCTCGGGATCGCTCGTAAACTTCGTTATGTCGTCGTCGATGGTTACGTTCCAGGCGTGCACATCGATGTGGTATCCGGCACGCTTCAGGCTGTCGCAGCCCATGAGCAGGCCACGGTAATACTCCATCATGCGGCGGCCATCGCCGTTGATGTTGTGCAAGGGGAGCATCACGCCCACACGCATGGTGGCGGGCGCAGCCTTCTGCACGGGCTTGGCCACGGGGGCGGGCTTCACCGCTGGTGTGGCGGGCTCTTCGGAGGGGTAGGGAATGAGGATGCGGTCGCCCTTCTTCAACGTGTAGTCGGCCGCCTTCATCTCGGGATTGGCGGCGCGCAACTGGTCTTCGGTCAGGCCGAATTTCTTGGCAATGCCATACAACGTGTCTTTCTTCTTCACCTTATACAGGTCGCGCCATTGGGGCACCTGGGCCACCACCGTTGAGGCAAGCAAGCAGAGAACGACGACCACGAGGCATTTGTATATCTTTACCATAAATGCGTTCTTAAATCAAAATCAATTGCAAAAATACAAAAAAAAGAAATACATCCTCTTTTTTTTCAAAGGAAATTCACTAACTTTGCATAAGGCGGCAACAAAAAATGCCACCCAACCCAACACATTTCTCAAAATGAATGCGAAAATCATCATATCCTTCCTCTTTTCTCTTCTTGCCACAGGCGTTTGGGGACAGGATGTTTATCCCTCCATCAACCCCATGGCCAGTTACACCGACAAGGATGGCGAGACACACACGGAGACCAGCATCTCCGAGTCGGCGCCCCTCACGGTGACGTTCAACGCCAACGCGGAGAACACGGCGGGATGGACCGCCCACTACGAGTGGCGTTTTTATAAGGATGGCAAGCGCGAGGCGCCTTACCTCATCCGCTACGACGAGGACACGCAGATCACGTTCACCGAGTCGGGCGCCCACCACGTGGAGCTCTGGGCCACGTTTGTCCAGGGTACCGACACCGTGGCCTACACCGACGACTATTGGACGTCGGAGGCCTCGCCCCTCATCGTATCCATCTCCGAGAGCAAGCTGGAAATGCCCAACGCGTTCTCGCCCAACGGCGACGGCATCAACGACGTCTACAAGGCGAAGAGCGGCTACCAGAGCCTCGTGGAGTTCCACGCCTACATCTTCAACCGCTGGGGACAGAAGTTGTACGAGTGGTCGGACCCAGCCGACGGATGGGATGGCAAATACAAGGGCAAGGACGTGGCACAAGGCGTCTACTACGTCTTGGTGAAGGCCAAGGGCGCCGACGGCCGCACGTTCAACATCAAGCGCGACGTGAACCTGCTCAGGGGCTACACAGAGAGTTCCACCGCAAACCCCTAACGGGCTGTCGGCCTCCACACACACTACACCCCAGCGCGCCCTATCGACCCACTGAGCCGATGGGCGGGGCCTCCTGCCACACGCAGGAGCCACCTTTCTTAATAGGTAAAAAAAAGACCAATTAGCGAACACTCTTATGACACAGCCAAAGGCTATCGGGAAACAAACGGAATGGATCAACGTGTGGGGAGCGCGCGTCCACAACCTCAAGAACGTGGACGTGAAGATTCCCCGCAACGCGCTAACCGTCATCACCGGCCTGTCGGGGTCGGGCAAGTCGTCGCTCGCCTTCGACACCATCTACGCCGAAGGACAACGGCGATACATCGAGACGTTCTCGGCCTACGCACGCAACTTCCTCGGCAACCTGCAACGCCCCGACGTCGACAAGATCTCGGGACTGTCGCCCGTGATCAGCATTGAGCAGAAAACCACCAACAAAAATCCGAGGTCGACCGTGGGAACGTCCACCGAGATATACGATTACCTGCGCCTCCTCTACGCGCGGGCGGCCACGGCTTATAGCTATCTGAGCGGCGAGAAGATGGTGAAATACACCGAGGAGAAGGTCATCGACATGATCCTCTCCGACTATGCCGGACATGCCATCTACATCCTCGCCCCACTCGTGCGCCAACGCAAGGGCCATTACCGTGAGCTCTTCGAGAGCATGCGCAAGAAGGGCTACCTCTATATCCGTGTCGACGGCGAGATCAAGGAGATTACGCGCGGCATGAAGGTAGACCGATACAAGAACCACAACATCGAGGTGGTGATCGACAAGCTCAAGGTGCGCGACAAGGATGATGAGCGACTGAAGAACACCGTGCGCATTGCCATGCGCCAGGGCGACGGCGTGGTCATGGTGATGGACCGCGATACGGGCGAGGCGAAAAACTTCTCCAAGCGACTCATGGACCCCGTGACCGGACTGGCCTATAGCGACCCCGCGCCCAACATCTTCTCCTTCAACTCGCCCGAAGGGGCGTGCCCCCATTGCAAGGGATTGGGCTACGTCAACGAGATCGACCTCAAGAAGGTCATCCCCAACGACGCGCTCAGCATCCACGACGGCGCCATCGTGCCCTTGGGCAAATACAAGAGTCAGATGATCTTCTGGCAGATCGACGCCCTCCTGAAGAAATACGACTGCTCGCTGAAGACGCCCTTCAAGGACATTCCCGCCGACGCCGTCAGCGAGATCCTCTACGGGTCGCTCGAGAACATACGCATCGACAAGGACGTCATACATACATCAAGTGATTATTTCGTGGCTTTCGACGGGGTGATTAAGTACCTCAAGACGGTCATGGAGAACGACGATTCGGCCGCCTCGCAGAAGTGGGCGGCGCAGTTTCTTGCCGAGGCGGTATGCCCCGAGTGCCAGGGCAAGCGACTGAAGAAGGAGAGCCTGGCCTATAAGATATGGGACAAGAACATCGCCGAGGTGGCCTCGCTCGACATCAGCGACCTCGCTGAGTGGCTCGACCACGTGGAGCAGCACCTCGACAACAAGGAGGGGCGCATCGCCCACGAGATCATCAAGGAGCTGCGGTCGAGGGTCGGCTTCCTCTTGGAGGTGGGACTCGATTACCTCTCGCTCAACCGGCAGTCGGCCACACTCTCGGGTGGTGAGAGCCAACGCATCCGACTGGCCACGCAGATTGGTAGCCAACTGGTCAATGTGCTCTACATCCTCGACGAGCCGTCCATCGGATTGCACCAGCGCGACAACCAACGGCTCATCAACTCGCTGAAGGAGTTGCGCGACATGGGCAACACGGTCGTCGTGGTGGAGCACGATGAGGACATGATGCGCGCGGCCGACTGGATCGTTGACATCGGGCCGCGAGCTGGGCGAAAGGGCGGCCAAGTGGTGTTTGAAGGAACGCCGCAGCAGATGCTCCAACCCGCCAAGACGCTCACGGCACAATACCTCACGGGCGAAAGGCAGATAGCCATCCCCGCCGAGCGGCGTAAGGGCAACGGACTGTTCCTCAAGTTGCGGGGATGCCGGGGCAACAACCTCAAGAACGTCGACGTCGACTTCCCCCTGGGCGAGCTCATCGTCGTAACGGGTGTGTCGGGATCGGGCAAGTCGACGCTCATCAACGCCACGCTCCAACCCATCCTCTCGCAACATTTCTACCGCAGCCTGCGCAAGCCCATGCCCTACGACAGCATCGAGGGCATAGAACATATAGACAAGGTGGTCAACGTGGACCAAAGCCCCATTGGCCGCACGCCACGCTCCAATCCCGCCACCTACACGGGCGTGTTTGGCGACATAAGGTCGCTCTACGTCAACCTGCCGGAGGCGAAGATCAGGGGCTACAAGCCCGGACGGTTCTCGTTCAACGTCAGGGGAGGCCGATGCGAGGCGTGCAAGGGCAACGGATACAAGACCATCGAGATGAACTTCCTGCCCGACGTGATGGTGCCCTGCGAGGTGTGCCACGGCAAGCGCTACAACCGCGAGACGCTCGAGGTGAGGTTCAAGGGCAAGTCGATCGCCGACGTGCTCGACATGACCGTCAACATGGCGGTGGAGTTCTTCGAGAACGTGCCCGCCATCCTGCCTAAGATCAAGGCGTTGCAAGACGTGGGACTGGGATACCTCAAGCTCGGGCAGAGCGCCACAACGCTGTCGGGAGGTGAGAGCCAACGCGTGAAGCTCGCCACCGAACTGAGCAAGAAAGACACGGGAAAAACGCTATACATCCTCGACGAGCCCACCACCGGTCTCCATTTCGAAGACATCAACATGCTCATGAAAGTGCTGCAAAAACTCGTAGATAAGGGCAACACGGTCATCATCATCGAACACAACCTCGACGTTATCAAACTGGCCGACCACATCATCGACATGGGACCAGAGGGAGGACGAGGCGGCGGACAACTGCTCGTTGCCGGTACACCCGAGGAGGTGGCAAAGTGCCAACTGGGTTATTCGGCCAAGTATATCCGGGAGACGCTGGAGAAACAAAAGGAATGTGCTGGGCGGAAGGAAGGCCAAACGAGCCAAGAACCGTAAGTTGCACAATCTTGACGTCGCAAGAAAACCATCGCGTTGAGGCTTGGCATGTATCGAGTTGCTATACATGCCAAGCCGAGACACGCTAAACCCTGCGGCTTGCTTTTCGGCCTGGCGTTCCAATCCCCATCGGTCATAGGGTGGGGGCGCTCAATCGCTCATAAGGGGTTCCCCCAATCGGTAAAAGGATTTCCCCCAAGGGATCATAGGGCTTCGACCAAGGGGCGAACGGCGTTCCCGTGCCTTCCGGATTGACGGGATGGACCACCGAATGAAAAAAAGAGGAGCGGATACCCCTTGTTTCGATGAATATTACTACCTTTGCAATCAACAATAGTTGATGAACCCCTACCCCAAAACCAACTTATGACACACACCTTACCCCGACATATCCTCTTAACGTTGGCGCTCTCGTTGCTCACCATGGCAACCTACGCCCAGCATCGCACACGCACTACCACCCAATCGGCGTCGGCGTCCGCCAAGGTAAGTAGGCAGTTTTCCGACTCCCTCCGCCATTATGCCGACTCGATCTACGCCGATAGCGTGAGGGTTCGTCAGCGCCTCACCGCCACCGATGTGGCGCCCTTGTTCCTTCCCCCCACATTTTACAAAGACGTTCCGCACAAGGCGTTCTCGCTTACCGACAGCCTGACGACCGTCGACGAGCTGATGTTGCTGCTCTACCTCAACCGTCCCGATCTCGTGTTGGCCACCCAAAAGCAGTTGGAGAAGGCTGGCCCCGTGCTGGCGCCCACCACCGTTACCGACAAGCCCGCCGTGGAGGTGGCCGAAACCAAGCCTGCGGAGGCCATGCCCAACGATGTGGACCTCATCGTGTTGAAGCCCAACTTTTGGTCGTTTGGTGGCGACCACTACCTGCAGTTCTTCCAAAACTACGTGTCGAGCAACTGGTATAAGGGCGGACAAAGCAACTATTCGATGGTGGCGTCGCTCACGTTGAACGCCAATTACAACAACAAGCAGAAGGTGAGATGGGACAATAAGCTCGAGATGAAACTGGGCTTCCAAACCACCCGAGGCGACACGCTCCATAGTTTGAAGACCTCCGAGGACCTGTTGCGCTATACGGGCAAGTTGGGCTTGCAGGCCACCAAGAGCTGGTACTACACCTTCCAGTTGCTGGCCTCCACGCAGTTTGCGCGAAACTTTGGCACCAACAGCAATTATGTGTATTCCGATTTCCTCTCGCCGCTCAACGTGAACGTGTCAATCGGTATGGACTACAACATCAACTGGTTGAAGGGCCGCATGCGCGGAAGCGTTCACCTCGCTCCCTTGGCCTACAACTTTAAGTATGTGGGCCGCAAGGCTTTGGCCACACGCTACGGCGTGGATGCGGGCCACCACACCCTGAACGACTTCGGTTCGCAGATCACCGTTGATGTAACGTGGAGGATGTGCGACAACATCAGTTGGCGCTCACGTATCTATGGATACACCACGTACGAGCGTGTAGAGATGGAGTTTGAGAATACCTTCAGTTTCCAGTTTAACCGATACATCTCCGCCAATTTCTTCGTCTATCCCCGATTCGACGACTCACGCAAGCGCGACGACCACCACGGCTACTGGATGTTCAAGGAATACACGTCGCTCGGCTTCTCTTACAGTTTCTAAGCTGACGGCACGCCGCGATGCGCCACCCAACCAAGGACTGGGTGGCGCATCGTTTTCGGTTCTACAAATAAATGGGGTTTTGAATGTTGTTTCTTGTACCCTTGTTCTTGTGTAAGTCGGTCTTTTTTTCTAACTTTGCGATGAATTTAACGACAAACTTATAGGAAACAATCATTTAACGCCAATTATTCTAAATGGTATTACTAAACAAATATGGCTTGAGGCAGACCGCCTTGGCCCTTCTCGTTTGTGGCTTTGGCATGCCGGCGTGGGCCCAGGGCTACCGAGACGTTACGTCCGAGGCGCTTGTCAACCCCTCGTTCGAGTTGACCGCCGAGGCCACTCCCTTGACCGCTGCCACCGCCACCAACATCGCCGAGGCGTATGGCTGGACCTTGCCCACGGGCACCTCTAACATGGCCGTGGCTGATGCGTCGACCACCGCCATCGGTTTCACCAATGGCAAGGGCGGTGTGCAACCCTCCGAAGGCACCTATTTCTTATGGTATCGCAAAGGTTGGGGCCATCTCTCAACCCTCGTCTCCACCACCACCCGCACACTTTCGGCTGGCAAATACTATGTGGTGGTCGACTATAAGGCAGCCGATTATTCCAACAACAACAACCATTCGACCAACGGAACCAAGATGAACATCGTGGTGACGGGTTCCGATGGCCAATCGCTGGGCCAAACGGCCGAGGCACGTCGCGCCTATTCGTTTGCCAATGGCAGCAGCAATCCCGGTTCCGACACCTATTTGGCCAAGGCGCCCTGGACACCCATCGGAGCGTTCTTCACGCTCCATGACGAGGGCGTGGCCACCATCTCGGTGAAGGCGTCGCTGGTCAACAATGGCCGTTCCGACATCTGCCTCGACAACATGCGCGTCTACCGCGTCGACGATGAGACGCAAGCTGACGCCACGCCATTCCCACTCGACGTCACCGGTATGCTCGCCAACCCCAGCTTTGAGGCTGGAGCGGGTGGCACATCGTGGTCGTCCTACAGCTACAATGGATGGACTGTGGCCAGCAATGGTAGTGAGATCAAGGCCGACGGAGGGTCGTTCACCACCGTCTATGGCGACAAACTCGACGGCCTCCGAGTGTTCAACGCATGGGACAACTCCGCCACAACCGACAAGAGCCTATCCCAACAGGTCAACGGCTTGCCCGCCGGCCGCTACCGTCTGCAGGTCACTGTGACGGGATCGGCAGGCAAGCAATTCGCCCTTTTCGCAGGCGATAGCGTGCGTCAGGTGACGGTTGCCGACGCCAACGCTGTGCAAACAGAGACGCTCTACTTCTCGAAAGCCACCGATGAGCCCATCGCCTTGGGCTTGCGCTCCACCGTATTCTATAAGGCCGACAACTTCCGCCTCGCCTATCTCGGCAAGGATGCCTCGCAATCGCGCGACGAATACGAGCAAGCCTTGGCCTTGGCCCAGCAAGTGTATGGTCGTGCGGTCGACTTGGGCGATCTGACCTCCACAGAGAAACAAGCCTTGGCCGAGGCCATTGCCGCCACACCCGAGGCTACGCTGGCGGGCTATCAGGAGGCCGCCACCCGTCTGCTTCAGGCCGCACAGGCTCTCGTCCAGGCCGAGTATGTGCAGATTGGCAAGCAATATGGCGCCGAGATGGAACTCGGAGCGTGGACCAACAACAACGTAACCACCAACCAGGGACAGCATTGGGACGGCACGTCCTCGTCGACCTATTACGAGCAGAAGGAAGGCTGGAGCAACCAGTCGTGGAGCATGTCGATGCGTCAGACCATCACGTTGCCCGCCGGCAAATATGTGTTGCGTGCCACAGGTCGCCACGCCATGGGCGATATGGACATGGCGTTGACCGTTTCGGCCCAGGGCCAAACATTGGCTTCGGTGGCCGATTTCCCGTCTGGCGACACCGGCATGGGCGTCAACCTCGAGGGTAAGGCATCGTTCCTCGCCACCGATGGCGCAGGTTTTGCCAATAAGGGCAACGGCTATGGATGGCAATGGCGCTACCTTCCCTTCGAACTGAAGCAAGAAACGCCCGTGACGGTGGCCGTTGAAGGAGCGGGTCGCGAGCCCCATTTGTGGATGAGCGTCAGCAACTTCGCCTTGTTGCGCGAGGGCGCCTCACAGGGCAACTTTGCCGTGAACAGTCGCAAGACGGTCAGTCAGGTGACGACCAATGTCACCCTTGACAACCCCGTCGATTACGTTATTTCTTCCGCCACACCCTTTGCCGCATCGGGAAGTGTCGACATCGCCCATGAGGATGCCGTCATCATCCTCAGCGGCATGAAGCCCAGCGCGGCCGATGCGTGGCTTTCGTTTGTTAAAGTCAGGGGCAAGGCCGCCGAGGAAGGCATCAACTGCTCCATCCGCATCTATGGCAATGGGGCTATGATCGTGCCGTATGGCAGCTATGTCGTTCCCCTCACCATTTACGACGGCACCAACCTCACGGGTTCATCGAAGAGCGATTTCACCGTGGGAACGCGTCGATCGTTCAAGAATAACATCTTCAACAACAAGATGCGAAGCTTCAAGCTCAAGCGTGGATACATGGTTACGTTGGCCACCAAGGAAGATGGCAAGGGCTATAGCCGCGTGTTCATTGCCGACAAGAGCAACCGCCGCATCAACCTCCCCACCACATCGAAGATTCTCGACCGCCACGTGTCGTCCATCCGCGTGTCGAAGTGGAACGACGTAACGAAGAAAGGCTATGCCGGAAACAACAGTACCATCAACGCATTGCTCAACACCACTTGGTGCTACAACTGGGATGCGGGATGGCACGAGTGGGATGATCGCGAGTATGTAACCCAACACCACCACGAGGGATGGCCGAGCATTGAGAGCGTGGGCAACAACGGCCCGTCGTCGAACATCCTGGGCAATAACGAGCCCGACAACACCGCCGATGATCGCGAGACCGTCAGTTCGGTGTCTGAGGTGCTCGCCCATTGGGAGGAGATGATGGCCACGGGTAAGCGATTGGGCTCGCCCGCCATGGCCAGCAACCTCAATGGTTGGCTCTATCCGTTCATCGACTCCATCGACGCCCGCGGATGGCGCTGCGACTTCATCGCCGTTCACGCCTATTATTATGAGGATTGGGGCGCTTGGCAGAACACGCTCAAGGCCATTCACGAGCGTACCGGCCGTCCCATCTGGATTACCGAGATGAACTATGGAGCCAACTGGACCGGATGGCCCGGAAGCAACACCAAGGGCAACGCAGAGAACTACGCCATTGAGAAGCAGCATTTCGCACCCGTCATCGACGGCTTGGAGTCGACGGGATGGATTGAGCGCTATGCCGCATACAATGAGGTGCAAGATTGCAGAAAGTTCTACAACAAGGGCGACGCGTCGTTGGCGTCGAAGAATTACCTCACGCCGATGGGCGAATACTATGCCGCCAAGCGATCCAACATGGCCTACAATTCAAGCTACGGCTACACGCCGAAGGCTCTGCCGATGAAGAATCCCACCCTCACACAAGCCACATGGAACGCCGAGGGATTGCTCTTGGGATGGAAAGACCCCAACGAGGAGTTCTCGGATAGCGTCATCGTGGAGCGAAAGGACGCCAATGGCCAGTGGCAAACCATGACCCTTTGCACGCCGCAGGAGGACAATCCGCTCTTCAGCCTGACGCTGCAAGGCACGGAATCGGCCACGTATCGCATCCGCACGGTCGACTATCTCGGTCGCAACCATTACTCCGCTCCCGTATCGGTCGGCCCAATTGATGGTGTGGGTAGTGCCGTGGAGAAGGACGGTCGCACCCTGTATTTGGGTGGAAACATCGTAAGCAATGGCGACTTCCTTGAGGGATTGACAGGTTGGACGGCTGGCGACGGCACCGCGCTTACCTGGCCCGCCTTCGAGGTTTACCCCTTGGGAGGTGTCGATGGAGGCGCGTATCTGCAAGCGTTCAAGAATGAGGGCGCTGCGTCGAGCGCCAGTTTGAAGCGCTCCGTGGCGTTGACCGCATCCACACCTTATTATATCAGCGTGTTCCACAAGAACAATGGAGGCGAGTATCAAACCGCAGCCTTGTCGGCCGATGGCACCCAAGAGACCGCAACCGTCCTCTCGTTGCCTGCCGCTTCGGTGTGGAGCAAGGCGTCGGCCACCTTCAACAGTGGCGCCAACAGCCAACTCCTGCTCAGCTATCGATGGTTGGGCAAGTCGGCCCAGTTCGATAAGTTTGTCGTCGCCCCGCTCTTTGAGAGCCGCGAGGAGGCTTATGCCGATGGTGTGGAACGCATGAGGCAAGACATCAGCGATTTCAAGCAATGGAACAAGGCGCAACCCGTCGTCAATGAGTTGCTCACCGAAGCCGCATCGAAGGTTACCGCAACCGATGCCGACGCCTATGCATCGCTCTCGGCCTTGTTGGGCCAGGCACGCCGCGCCGTGGCCGACGCCACTTCGCTCGACTCGCTCCTCATGGTGGCCAACACCATTGCTGCCATAGGCTTGCCCGGTGTGTCGCAGGTTCGTCAGGCCGTTGCCGACGCACAGAACCCCACCTCTTTGGCGTTCTTCGCAGAGGCCAGCGCCCGCTTGCAGCAGGCTGTCGACGAGGCCTTGCCCGCCCAAGACCGAACCACATCCATCTCCAACGCCAACCTGGACGCATCGACCGGATGGAATGTTGAGGCTGGAACCTATAAGGGAGGCGACCAACGCCTCAACACGTTTGGTGGACGCAAGTGCTGGAACGCATGGTGGAACGTGTCGATGGCCAATGCGGCAGGTCGCACCCTGGCCCTGACGCAGGATCTGTCGGGCCTTCCCATGGGCTTCTATCGCCTGACGGCCGACGCCACCACACAACATTATTGCCTCTCCGACCAGCACTGTTGGATGCGCACGGAGACCGATAGCACGGCCTCGCCCACGCTCACCTTCGACCGTATGCAGATTCCCGGCATCAGCGATGAGGATCGTTGGCAGACGCTCTCCACCTTGCCGCTCTATGTGGGCGACGCAGGAACGGCCACCGTGGGATTCCAATCGTCAAAGAGTGGCGCCCTGGAGGGAGCCTATGAGGGCGACAACCGCGAAGGATGGTGGCTCGCCTCGAAGTTCCGTTTGTGGTACACGCCGGGTTATCAGCGCGCGGTCGACAGCACCCATGTGTGGACAACGGTCTGCCTTCCGTTTGCCGCCATCCCGTCGGATAGTGTGAAGGTCTATGCCGTAGCGGGTCGATCGGCCGACGGTTCGCAACTCTTCCTCACCCCGGTGAACGCCCTGGAGGCAGGCAAGGCTTACGTGTGCCGTTACGAGGGCAAGCATATCGCCTTCCTCGGAGGGAAGAGTCTGGTGTCGCGTCCTGTCACTGGCGGTCTCCTTACGGGTGTGTTCAAGAACGGACGCCTGCGCGAAGGTGCCTATGTGCTTGTGGATGACGAATGGCGTAAGGTGGAAAACCTGGCCGATGCGACCCTTGCCAATTACTCGGCCTACATCGCCTCGTTCAGCAATCTGCCCATCGTTGAGGGTGGTGCCGTGTCGATGCCGCTCCAAGGCGTTGTCGATGGCATTGACGGCGTCAGCCTGACCGACGCACGCGCGGAGCGCACTTACAACCTCAACGGTCAGCGCTCAACCTCACAGCATGGCGTTTTGGTGAAGAAAAACAAGAAGTTTATTCGCAAATAACCTTTCCAAAGGCGAAAGCGAACCGGGCGAGTGATCGTTCGTAATCCGCCTACCGGAGCAGCCGCAACAGACGAAGGGTTGGCCCCAATCCGTCTGGCGGCTGCGCCGAACAGGGCGTAAGAACGAACGACCTCCAAGAAACGAAGGCGCAACGTGATGCGCCTGACGGAGCGCGTTCTCACGAACGATGAAGCTACTCATGCCGTGTCATCGTGAGAAACCATCGTAAAAGTGTAGTAGTCAGAAGTAGAATAATCGATCATAATCCATTGAACCTATGCGTAAAATCCTTTTGGCCTTGATGGCCTTCCTGGCAATTCCCGCAATGGCCCAACGCCTTGGCGAGGTTGAGCCTACCGACCCCGCCTCATGGGCGACGGTTCCTGCCAACAAACCCTTTGTGTTGAGTTGGGCCTCACGCGATGTGCATTATGCCCAATCGTCGGTTCCCCGTATCATTCCCACCACCGAGATCAGCCTCACGGGCTGGCGTGGCGAGACCGTTTCGGCCTTGGCCTTGCTGAGCTCCCGTAGCGGTTCGCAACCCCTCCGATTGGAGATGTTGTCGGCCGATGCCACCACCCGCCAAGCCGATAGCGTGGCCACGGCCCGCTTTGTGCGCTATGTGCTGTGCGACGAGAAGCGTGGGTGTGGCGACAATTTGATGAACACGCCCACCTATCTGGTGCCCGACATCATCGACGTGGACACCGCGTGGGCCTTGGCTCCTATGACCACGCGACCCGTTTGGGTGTCGATCCAGGTGCCGCGCAATGCGCAGGCCGGAGCGAACAAACTGTATCTGGCCGTTCGCGATGCCCAATCGCATCAGGAGCTGGGCCGTTTGGCGCTGACGCTCAACGTGGTGGACCGCACCCTGCCTCGTCCCTGCGATTACCGTTTCCATGTAGACTTCTGGCAACAGCCTTATAGCGTGTCGCGCTATGATGGCCTGAAGCGTTGGAGCCCGCAGCATTTTGAGCGCCTCAAACCCTATCTGCAACTCTTGGCACGTGGTGGGCAGAAGGTGGTTACCGCCATCTTGTTCTATGAGCCGTGGGGCGTGCAGAGCAACGATAAGTTTGACGCGATGATCAAGACCACGCGCCGCAAGAACGGCAAGTGGCGTTACGACTATTCGGTGTTCGACCGTTATGTGGCGTTGTGCGATAGTTGCGGCATCAACCAGCAAATCAATTGCTACTCAATGATACCTTGGGACATGACGTTCACCTACTACGACGAGGCCCTGAAGCGCGACGTGGCGCTGAAGACAGGCACCTCCGATTCGGCCTATCGTGCCCTTTGGACGCCCTTCCTCAAGAGTTTTGCGCAGCACCTGAAGAAGAAAGGATGGTTCGACAAGACCCGTATCGCCATGGACGAGCGAGGGTTGGACGACATGATGCGCGCCTACAACCTGCTGCATGAGGTGGTTCCCGATTTTCGCATGGCGCTGGCTGGCGTGCCCCATAAGGAGTTGTTCGACGTGATTACCGACTATAGCTTGGGTTATCCCGAGCGTTTCACCAAGGAGCAACTGGCCTCTCGTCGCAGCAAAGGCATGCTCTCGACCACCTATACCTGCTGTCCCGACCTGACCCCCAATATCGAGACCTACAACGATCCCGCCGATGCCGCCTATCTGCCCCTGTACTGTCAGGCCAACGGCTTTGAGGGCTATTTGCACTGGTCGTGGATGAACTGGACCGACCAGCCCTTGCAAGACAGTAGGTTTAAGCTCTTCCCAGCTGGCGACACCTACCTTATCTACCCCGGTCCGCGCAGCTCCGTGCGTTGGGAACGCTTCATCGAGGGTGTGCAACAGGTGGAGAAATACCGCATCCTTCGTGAGGAATGTCAACGCGAAGGCAACGCCGACGGCGTGAAGAAGCTCGACGACGCCCTGCGATCCTTCCAGTCGGGCAAGCCCAATTATCACAACACCACCGCTCAATCGGTCAACTATTTCGAGTATCTGCTAAATGAAATGAGCGCGAAATAAGCTAATAATCCCAATCGGTCATGATCGGTCTAACGACCGTTTGGGATTTATGCAAAGGAGCCATGCCACGAGTCGAATCGGACCTCCGTTGGCATGGCTCCTTTTGCGTAGGCAGCGTTTCTTGTGTGCTGGCAACGCTCCTTTTGCTTTGGTTTTGTTCCTTTCGGTTATTTTCCTCCCTGGCTAATCTTCAGCAGCGTTCCCATGGGACAAACAAATCGGCAGTAGGGACGTGTGACGACCGTCGACAACAGCACGAATGTGGCGGCGATGACCACCACCACCCACGAGGCCGACTGGAAGATGAAGGCCGAGAACGGCTCGTAGTCGACCCATTCGCTCCACACGCCGCCCCATATCAGCAACATCAGCGCCACCCAGAGCACTTGGCGGAAACGGTTGAGGGCGCGCAGCACCGAAGGCTTGATCTTCATCTTATGCTTCACACACGTGGCCGCCACCTGCTGCAGCGACCCAAACGGACACACGTTGGTGCAATAGTACGACTTCTTGCCCAGCAACGGATAGATGAACGCCGTGATGAGCATAATGACGGGGATGACCACGGCCACCACATCCATGCCGTGGGCCGCATAGCCCATGAGCGAGGCGTAGGAGAGGAACGTGCCACACCAGAATCCCAGCACCACCACGTTGAGCGCCATTTGGCAGATGCGATATGTTCGGTTTTTGATGAATAGCGGCAGGATGGCAGCCATGAGCACCACGACGATGCCCGCGAGGTTTTTGGCCGAGGTGTCGAATGTGGGCGCCTTGGGCTCTGCTTGCGCCTGCTTGGCGTAGGCCAATCCGCGTTGCATGTTTCCGATGATGGCGCGCGAGGAGAATGTGGCGCCCGACACGGCGTCGACCTTCATGCCCGCGGCCTCGTCGACCGTCTTGCCCTTCCATTGGTTGAAGAGCGAGGCGGCATGGTTGAAGAAATCGGGTGTCTCATCGTTGGGAAGGGCCTCAATGTGGGTAACCACACCGTTGGCGATGGTTATCTTCAGCGGCACCTTACCGGCGTAGCCCGTGATGTCGGCGCCCAGCCCCGATGTGTTGACCACCATCGACCCGTCGGCCAAGGTCTGCAAGGTGTCGTTGTTCACGGCTTGCTGGGCTTCGTGCCTCTCTCGGAAGTCGTGCCCCATCCATGCGCCGTGCTTCGCCAAGGCCAGCGACGACAATATGATTAGGCCCAGCACGAGACCTACGAACGCCTTTATTTTGTTTTTTCTTTTCATGTTTTGATGGATGATGAGATGTGTTCTCGGTTGTGTGAGTCGGCGAGTGGCGACAAAACCGAATGGTTTTGATGTTGCAAAATTAAACAATTCCTTTCATATTATGGGTTGAACGACTGTTAGTATCCGTTAAAAACGTGCTTATGCGCCCCTTGTGGCCATCCTTCCACCTCCCTCCTACAATCTCGTTTTATTGCCAAAACGATGCCTTCGGCCGATTAGGTGTTGTTGTTCGCCATTGTGTGAGAGCCTTGTCGCCCATGTCTGTTTGGGTTCAAATTATTACGACAAACTACATTGGAATCTACACGTTTGTTTTTCATGACGGAAAAGTTGGGCACAAATACGCGATTCTCGACGTGTTTCTCTAACAGGCTTGTATTCAGCTACTTGTGTAATGAAAGACTCTTTTGACGCTTCGCGGCTGACAATGAACGCCATAAAACATGCCTAATCGCGGCGCGATACATGGTCTTTCGAGCCTCGGAACATGCCCGATCGAAGTGCAAAACATACCCGGACGCAACTCGAAACATGCCTAATGGTGCGCCCGATGTTTTTGGGGGGCGCTCCGATCTCGCAAAAAGAGCGTTTTCGCACTCTATTTCACGCAAAATCCCAACACAACTTTTTAACCAAAAAAACTGACACACCATGCCATTGCTCCGCCCTTTGCCGACCATGGGGTGGGGCATTTGCCGCTCGGAAGGGTGCGCGCTGATGGGACCTCCAGCATGATTCCCGCCCATCGCCTCGCCCCCGTTTGTTTGAAACAAAAATGCAAATAATGGCCGATAAGCCATCGTGGTTCGTGGGAATTTCGTAAATTTGCATATTCATGGATTTCAAACTGACATCAAAGTTCAAGCCCACGGGCGACCAGCCCCAAGCCATCAGGCAGCTCACCGACGGCATACGCCAAGGCGACCCGGCCCAGGTGTTGCTTGGTGTGACCGGTTCGGGTAAGACGTTCACGGTGGCCAATGTCATTGCCAACGTCAACAAGCCCACGCTGATATTGAGCCATAACAAGACGCTCGCCGCCCAGCTCTATGAGGAGATGCGCGGCTTCTTCCCCGATAACGCCGTCGACTATTACGTGTCGTATTACGACTACTATCAGCCCGAGGCTTATCTGCCCACCACCGACACCTATATCGAGAAAGACCTCGCCATCAACGAAGAGATCGACAAGCTCCGTCTGGCCGCCGTGAGCCACTTGCTGTCGGGCCGAAAGGACGTCGTCGTCGTGTCGTCGGTGTCGTGCATCTATGGTATGGGCGCACCCATGTCGATGCAGGAGAACGTGGTGACCATCCGGCGCGGCCAACAGCTCGACCGCAATGAGTTTCTCCGCAAGTTGGTCAACTCGCTCTATGTGCGCAACGACATCGACCTGCAACGAGGCAATTTCTCCGTCAAGGGCGATACGGTGCTGGTGGCCATGGCCTACAGCGACAACGTGCTGCGCATTAGTTGGTGGGACGACGAGGTCGACTCCATCGAGGAGTGCGACGCGCTCACCCTGCGCACGTTGCAGCGTTTCGACGAGTACCAGATTTATCCGGCCAACCTCTTTGTGACGAGCAAGGAGCAAACCGAGAGCGCCATCAGTAGGATACAGGACGACTTGGTGCGACAGGTCGACTACTTCAAGGAGTTGGGCGATGGCATCAAGGCCCAGCGCATCAAGGAGCGCGTGGAGTATGACATGGAGATGATCAAGGAGCTGGGCCACTGCTCAGGCATTGAGAACTACTCGCGCTATTTCGACGGGCGCGAACCCGGCCAGCGCCCCTATTGCTTGCTCGATTTCTTCCCCAAGGATTTCTTGTTGGTCATCGATGAGAGCCACGTCAGCGTGCCACAGATCAATGCCATGTATGGTGGCGATCGCGCCCGCAAGCAGAACCTTGTGGAGTATGGTTTCCGCTTGCCTGCGGCCTTCGACAACCGCCCATTGCGCTTCGAGGAGTTTCACGACATGATCCATCAGGTGATCTACGTGTCGGCCACGCCAGCCGACTACGAGTTGCAGGAGGCCGAGGGTGTTGTGGTGGAGCAGCTCATCCGCCCCACCGGACTGCTCGACCCCGAGATTGAGGTGCGCCCGTCGGAGAACCAGATCGACGACCTCTTGGACGAGATACTGACGCGTAGCCACCGTGGCGAGCGCGTGCTGGTCACCACGCTCACCAAGCGTATGGCCGAGGAGCTCACCGAGTTTTTGCTCGACCATGGCGTGAAGGCCAACTATATCCACAGCGATGTGGCCACGCTCGACCGTGTGAAGATCATGAACGACCTGCGCGCCGGCCTGTTCGATGTGTTGGTGGGTGTCAACCTGCTGCGCGAGGGACTCGACCTGCCCGAGGTGTCGCTCGTGGCCATTCTCGACGCCGACAAGGAAGGATTCTTGCGTAGCCACCGCAGCCTGACGCAGACGGCGGGGCGCGCCGCACGAAACGTGAACGGAAAGGTCATCATGTATGCCGACACCATCACCGACAGCATGCGGCGCACCATCGACGAGACCGCCCGCCGCCGCTCCATCCAGCTGAAATACAACGAGGATCACCACATCACGCCGAAGCAGATTGTGAAGGACATCAAGGGAGTGCTGCCCACCGCCAGCGGCGACGCTTACGAGGCGCCACGCGGTGCCCAGCCATACGCACCTGTCGACATGCAGCCAGGAACCTTCGCCGCCGACCCCATTGTGCTCCACATGACACGCGACGAGCTCCAAAAGAGCATCGACAACACTAAGGCCCTGATGGAACAAGCCGCCAAGAACCTCGACTTCCTGCAGGCTGCGCAATACCGCGACGAGATCGTAAGACTGGAAAAACAGTTGGAGTTAAAATAAACGTTAAAAGTAACGTGCCCTTTCCTGTTATGGCACATTATTTATTAACTTTGCTTTCTATAATAAATTAACAAAGGATCGAAATGAAGAAAATTATCTTTGCCATGATGCTGATCTTCCCCATGATGGGCATGGCTCAAAACACCTGGGAGGCCCCGCAGAACAAGGACAAGCAAACAAAGACTGAAACCACCGAGAGAACATCGCTCTTCGAGAAGACGACGAAGGTGATCGACGCCAAGTATCTTGCCGGAGCCGTGCCTGTGGTGAATGGCAATGTGGTGTTCACACTCGACAAGGACGTGCCGGGCATGACCGCCGACCAGATATACGATAAGGTGCGTGACGTGTTGGCCGAGGTGGTGGCTGAGCCCAACCAGGTGAAGGAGATGAGCAAGGTAGCCGTCGACGACAAGGCCTCGCACACTGTTGGCGCACGCCTGTCGGAGTGGTTGGTGTTCCGCAAGAGCGCCCTCTCGCTCGACCAGACGCTGTTCAA
This sequence comes from Hallella faecis, assembly GCF_018789675.1. Lineage (GTDB taxonomy): Bacteria > Bacteroidota > Bacteroidia > Bacteroidales > Bacteroidaceae > Prevotella > Prevotella faecis. The sequence continues at coordinate 13,967 of NZ_JAHKBE010000026.1, read as the reverse complement.
CTATCAGCTCATCGCCAAGGTGAGCGACGGCCACTTGCACCTCACCATGGAGCGCATGGGCTATCTGTATGAGATGGACCGCACCGACACCAAGGGCATGGAGACAAAGGCCGAGGAGTGGATCACCGACGAGTGGGCGCTCAACAAGAAAGGCAACAAGTTGTCTAAGTACAGCGGTAAGTTCCGCTGCAAGACCATCGACCGTAAGGACAATATCTTCGGTCGCGTGTGCAAGGCTTTGGGTGTTAACTACTAATAACAGCGCTCCTGATATTCATGAATGTAGAGAACGAATCTTTGCAACATAGACGCCGGGGCGAGGACGCTCCCAAGAACAACCATTTGCGCCTGCGCAATGTGTTGAACGTCATTTTCATGCTCCTGGCAATTGTCGGTGGGGCTGTTTACTATTGGTCCGACCAGATAGTGGGCGCCATCATCATCATGGTTGCGGTGGTCTTCAAACTTGTGGAGAGCGCCATACGAATAATGTTTCGATGAAGAAATACCTTTGCTCCGTTTTGTTTTTGTGGCTGGCCGTGGTGCAGGCGTCCGCGCAGGTGCCGCGCATCCGGACGAACGATTACAACTCGATGGACCCCAATGGCAACGTAGCCACGGCCAACGACCGTCGCAACCGTGCCGACTCCACCTCGTCGCACAAGGAAATACCCAAGGGCATCTATGTGTGGACGGTCGACTCGCGCTTTGGCGATCGCAAGGCGGCACAGCTCGACACGCTGTCGCACATGTATATGAACACCATTTTTACCTCGGGTCTTCGTGGCGAATATAACACCACGGGCAACCTGGGGTCGCCCCGTCAGGCCCGTGTGTTCGTTGATCGGCAGGTCGGTTCACAGTTCTTGTTTACCGACCCCTACGATTATTTCATCACGCCAGTGAGCGATTTCCATTTCACCAACACCCTCTCGCCCTTCACCAACCTCACTTACAACAACTGTGGCGACCGCACCAATGGTGAGGACCATTTCACCGCGAAGTTTGGTGTGAATGCGGGCAAGCGCCTGGGCGTGGGCTTTAAGTTCGATTATCTCTATGGTCGTGGCTATTACGACAGCCAGTCGACCTCCCATTTCGACTATACCATGTATGGCTCCTACCTGGGCGACCGCTATCAGGCGCACCTGCTGATGTCGACCAACCATCAGAAGGTAACCGAGAATGGTGGTATCACCAATGATAACTACATCACCCATCCCGAGTCGTTCAACGAGTCGTTTAACACCTCGGAGATACCCACCATGCTCGCGCGCAACTGGAACCGCAACGACAACCAGCACATCTTCTTCACCCAGCGCTATAGCGTGGGCTTCAAGCACAAGGTGCCTATGACGGCCGAAGAGATTGCCGCGCGCAAGTTTGCCATGGCTTCGCAGCTCGAGGCCAAGCAGCGTCGCGCCAAGGCGGAGGCCGTCAGGAAGGCGCGTCAGGAAGGCGAAGATGTGGATGATGACGACGTGAAGGCGCCCGCAACGTTTGCTGGACGCCCCGACAACGCCAAGATCGGCGTGAGGGCAAAGCGCGACAGTCTGTCCAATGACAGTGTGGCGGGTGGCCTGCAGGCGCCCAACCGACTGGCGGTCAATGGCAAGGCGGCTGCCGACAGCCTGTTGGCGAAGACCCAAGAGGCCAAGGTGGATACCTCGTGGCTCAAGGATGAGTATGTGCCTGTCACCAGTTTCATCCACACGCTCGACTTCAACAACTATCGTCGCATCTATGAGGCGTATCAGACGCCGGCCGATTATTATCTACATCGCTATAACGTCGCAGAGAAGCTGACGGGCGATTCCATCTACGACAAGACCACCCATTGGAGTCTTCGCAACACGTTTGCCATCTCGATGTTGGAGGGATTCAACAAGTGGGCGAAGGCCGGACTGAAGCTCTTCGGAACCCATGAGTTGCGCCACTTCACCTTGCCCGACTCCTTGGCGATGCGCTCGTGGAACGAGAACGCCCTGAGCGTGGGCGCACAGCTCATCAAGGCGCAGGGCAGGACGCTGCATTACAACGTCACGGGCGAGTTGGGCGTGGCGGGTGTCAACGCCGGTGAGATTCATGTGGATGGTGGCATCGATGTCAATTTCCCGTTGTGGAAGGATACCATGACGCTTGCCGCGTCGGGTTTCTACCACCATGAGAAGCCTTCGTTCTACTATCGCCACTATCAAGGACGCCATTTCTGGTGGGACGACGACGACCTGTCGATGGTGGATCATTTCCGTGTGCAGGGTGTGTTGAGATACCAAAAGACCCGCACCACGCTCCGCGTGGCGTTTGACGAGATGAAAAACTACACGTATTTCGCCACGACCTACACCACGTCGGACGCCGGGCGCTTGGCCAACGCCGTGGAGGTGCGACAGGCGGGCGACCCCATCTCGGTGTTTACCGCTGAGCTGAAGCAGGACTTTACGCTCGGACCGCTCAACTGGGAGACGGTGGCCACGGTGCAGAAATCGACCAACGAGGATGCGCTGCCGTTGCCGCTGGTCAACGTTTACACCAACCTTTATCTGCGATTCAAGATTGCGCATGTGTTGAAATGCGATTTCGGAGCCGATGTGCGCTATTTCACCAAGTATAAGGCGCCCGACTATGTGCCGGCCATCGGACAGTATGCGGTGCAGGCCAACGATGTGAAGACGGAGATAGGCAACTATCCCCTGGTGAACGTTTACGCCAATTTCCACCTGAAGCACACGCGGTTCTTCGCCATGATGAGTCATGTAAACGCCAGCAGTGGTGGCTATTTCTTCGCTCCCCACTATCCGCTCAACGGACGTGTGTTCCGATTTGGCGTGAGTTGGAACTTCTTCAACTAACCTCAGGGCGGCCCGAAGGAAATATGCTTCTGGTTGCGCAACTTGGTGGGGTTAGCCGTTTGGCTGAGGCTGTTGGGCTTGAGGCGTAGGGCGACGGAGACATTCTAAGTGAATTGCCCTGTCACATTCCTGTTGCTTGAGGCCTTTGGGCGATTGGCGGTTGAGGCGATTGGCTGGCGCGATGCTGCCCTTTTAATAATTGGAAACTATGATTTCAGAAAACGATACCATTCAGACCAACAGCATGAAGGCTTGGCTGCTTGCCGCGAGGCCCAAGACTCTGTCGGCTGCTGCCGTGCCCGTCATCATCGGGTTTGCACTGGCCCTCAAGACGGTAGGGTGGCGGGAGTTTCAGGTTGTGCCAGCCCTCTTGTGCCTGTTGTTCGCTTGGCTGATGCAGATCGACTCCAATCTGATCAACGATTACTTCGACTTCGTGCGTGGAAACGACGATCGCGAGACCCGCTTGGGACCCAAACGGGCGTGTGCCGAGGGATGGATCACGCTGCCTGCCATGCGCTGGGCATTGGCCATCACATCGGTTTCGGCCTGCGTGGTGGGCTTGCCGCTCATCGCTTACGGGGGCTGGAACCTGGTGGGGGTGGGCGCCCTGTGTGTGGTGTTCGCCTTTCTCTACACCACGTTTTTTGCCTCCAAGGGCTTGGGCGATGTGCTCGTCGTGGTGTTCTTCGGTTTGGTGCCGGTCTATTTCACGTGGTTTGTCATTGTGCCTGCAGGGCATCAGGCGTTCAACCTCAGTGTCCTGTGCATTGCCATAGCCTGTGGAATGGTCATCGACACGCTGCTATTGGTCAACAATTACCGCGATCGCGACAACGATAAGGCTTGTGGAAAGATAACGTTGGCCGTTAGGTTGGGCGAACGAGCCACGGCTTTGGTTTATCGTTACATGCCGTATTGTGCGGAATTATGGATTTTCCAGACCCTCATCCTGGGCGAGGACGCACCCCTTTGGAAGGTGGTGGCCTTTGTGGCTCTTGCTGCTGTTTACCTCATCATGCATGATACGACGGCCCGTAAGATGGTGGCCATAGGCAAGGGCAGGGAGCTCAACGCCGTGCTGGGCATGACAGCCCGCAACCTGTTTGTTTTTGGCTTGGTCACAGCAGCGCAGATATTGCTTGTCGGACAAATACTTTAACTTATGCAACAACACGTCAACCTCGAGATCATGGGCTTTGTGGAGCGGGAGATTCTTCCGCGATACAATCAGTTTGGCCATAGCCACGGCATGGTGCATGTGCAGCGCGTCATCAAGAATGCGTTGGAACTTGTGGCGTCGACAGGCGCCGACATCAATATGGTTTATGTCATTGCTGCTTACCACGATTTGGGCATGGAGGGGCCGCGAGCCATCCATCACCTTACGGGAGGTAAGATGTTGGCTGCCGACATGCGCCTGCGCAGATGGTTTTCGGCCGAGCAAATAAGGATCATGAAGGAGGCGGTGGAGGATCATCGCGCATCGGCGTCGCACGCCCCACGCAGCATCTATGGAATGATTGTTGCCGAAGCCGACCGCGACTTGGATGCTGAGACGGTCTTTGCCAGGGCCATTGAGTATGGCCTGGAGAACTACCCCGAGCTCGACAAGATGGGGCAGTGGAAACGCTTTGACAGTCACATGGAGGAGAAATACAGCTCCAATGGTTACATCAAGCTGTGGATTCCAAACTCGCCCAATGAGAAACGCATTAAGAACTTGCGCGAGATCATTGTCGACAAGCCACGTCTCCAACAAGTGTTTGAGCGTATCTACACAGCCTTGATGGACAAGTAGGCAGAACGAACGGCACAAGCCCGATGGTGGGGAGATGTTCCCGGCATGGGCAAACGATACAGAGCAACTCGTAAAACTTTAACAATAAAAATATGATTATGATGATGAAACGATTCATGTTGGCAGTTTCCTGCCTGTCGTTGAGCGCCTGCATGATGGCCGACGACCTCCATGTGTCTGGCAATCTGAGTGATGTTGGAAACGACACCCTCATTGCCATGACCTACCTTAACAACAGTGTCGACCAAACGATGAAGGTTGTCGGCAAGGATGGAGCGTTCGATTTCCATATGGATGTGAAGGAACCCGCACCCCTTGTGTTGCAGGTTCGCCACCCGCTGAAGGACGGTCAGCAACCGATGGCTGCTTATGCGGTGCTGATGGCAGTGCCTGGTGAGAACCTGAAGGTTACGGGTTCGTTCAGCAACTACCAGGTTGATGGCAGCGCCTTCTACAAGGATTTTGAGCAGTGCCGCAAGGTTTCGGCTTCGTTTGAGGAGGGTGTGAAGAACCTCCAGCGCGATTATAGTGCCAAGATGGAGCAGGGCGCCAATCCCGACTCGCTCGAAAAGGTGATCAATAAGGCTTACGAGGAGTTGAAGGCCAACCTCTCCGACGCTACGCTGAAGTACATCAAGGCTCATCCCGACATGGAGGCTTGCGTGTCGATGCTGGATAATGTGGACGTGGAAAACTACAAAGAGGTGCTCGCCGCCTTGTCGCCCGCCGTTCGTGAGGGCCGTATGAAGGGTTTGGTTGATCATTTCGCCGATTACGCTCAGAAGGCGCTCGAGCGTGAGGCTGCCAAGAAGAACACTGTCGAGGGCAATGTGGCACCCGACTTTACGCTCAAGAGCATCGATGGAAAGAACATCAGCCTGAGCAGCCTGAAGGGCAAAGTGGTGGTGCTCGACTTCTGGGGCTCATGGTGCGGATGGTGCATCAAGGGCATGCCGAAGATGAAGGAGTACTACGCCAAGTATAAGGGCAAGCTCGAGATTCTGGGCATCGATTGCAACGACACGGAGCAGAAGTGGCGCGACGCTGTGAAGAAGCACGAGTTGCCTTGGCTCCATGTGCGCAACGAGGGTAACCCCGACGTGACCGTTCTCTATGGCATCAGTGGTTTCCCCACCAAGATTGTGGTCGACGCTGAGGGCAAAATCAGCAAGGTCGTCGTGGGTGAGAGTGAGGACTTCTACACCTATCTCGATCAGCTCTTAGGCAAATAACATAATGATGTGTGGCGACTCGTCGCCCTATAAGCATGAAAAAACCGCTTGCCATGATAGATGACAAGCGGTTTTTATATGCTTTCAACCGAAGTTTTGTGTGTTTCCATCAAACCATCGACCTGTTCTCAGAGGAGCCTTTTGCATCTCTCATCGAATTATCGACCTGTTCTTAGAGAAGCCTTTGGGAGCGCACTGCTGAGGGTTGGTCAGTCCTCGTCTGACGATCTGTTGACTCTCGTCGGACCATCTGGGATCATTCATTGGACAATGGCTATGAGCTTATCTGACTATCCGTTTGCGCCCTATGCTTATTTGCCGCTTTTCAGTTGTGAGAACTTCTTGCATCCTTTGGCATAATACTGCCAGAGAATGCTGAGGTTCATGCGTTCGGGCACAGGGTCGAGGACGCGTTTGGCTCGTATTTCCTCACGATCCTTGTCGAACTGGTGCTTCCATTGGTTGAAGGCGCGGCGCGCTTTGAAGATGGCTTTGAAGTCGCCCCAGTTGCGGTTGACCAGCAATGTTTCGAAGGCGGCTATGTAATCGAGCGCCCATCTCACCCGCATGACGTGCGCCAACTCGTCGTCAGGCAGGTTCTTATAGAGCATGGTCAGGTTGTTTCTGAAGTTGAGGAACGTCTTCATGGGGTTGCCCTTGGGCAGCGTTCCACCACCCACGTGGTAAACAACGCTCTCGGGAAGGCAGACGATGCGTCGGCCCTGTTGGCGCAATCGCCAGCATAGGTCGATCTCCTCGTTGTGTGCAAAGAAGCGACCGTCCAATCCGTTGACCTTCCAATAGTCCTTCGAGCGAATCATAAGGCACGCTCCTGTAGCCCAGAGCACATCGGTGGAGTAATCGTATTGGCCATCGTCGGCTTCCACGTCGTCGAAGATTCGTCCACGGCAGAAAGGGTAGCCGTAGCGGTCGATGAAGCCGCCCGAGGCGCCAGCGTACTCAAAGCGGTCCTTGTCGAATACCGAAAGCAACTTGGGTTGGCAGGCCGCCACGTCAGCGTGGGTGTCCATAAACTCGATGAGCGGCGTCAACCAGCCGTGGGTCACCTCCACGTCGGAGTTGAGCAACACGTAATAGTCGGTCTCGATCTGTCGCAAGGCGCGGTTGTATCCTTCCGCAAAACCGTAGTTCTTGTCGAGCTGCAATCGTTTCACCTGTGGGAAATCGCGTTCCAGCATCTGCATGGAGTCGTCGGAAGAGGCATTGTCGGCCACCCAAATTTCCGCGTCGCTGCGAGAGTATTTCATAACGGTGGGCAGGTATTGGCGCATCATCTTGCTGCCGTTCCAGTTCAATATGACGATTGCTACGTTCATCTTTTCAATGTTGTTTGTTGTGTATGTTTGCGTGAAACGCCTGTCGTTTAGCCGATGATCTCGGCTTTCAGAGCTGTCTTGTCGTGGTTGAAGTCGCCCAATTTCACCCGAATGATTTGGTTGTCGTATTCCTCTCGTGCTTGTGAGGCGGGCAACTCCACGCGTACATAGTTCTCCGTGAAGCCGTGCATGGCCTTTCCGCGTGCTGCCTTTTCGAAGAGCACGTCGGCCTCCTGGCCTATTTGCTCGGCGTAGAAGGCCTGCGTCTTCTCGTCGGACAGCACCAGCAGTTGGTGGGCTCGCCGCTTCTTCTCCTTGTCGTCCACCACGTAAGGAATGCGCAGGGCGGCGGTGCCGGGACGCTCGGAGTAGGGGAACACGTGCAGCTGGGTGACGGGAAGGCCCTTGAGAAACTCGTAGCAAGCCTCGAAACACTCGGGAAGTTCGCCACGGCAACCTACCATCACATCTACGCCTATGAACGCATGGGGCATCTTCTCTTTAATAAGGTGAATCTTATGTGCGAAAAGCTGGGTGTCGTACCTGCGGTGCATGAGCTTCAACACCTCGTCGCTGCCACTCTGAAGGGGCACATGGAAGTGGGGCATGAAGGCTCTGCTGTGGGCGCAATAGTCGATGAGCTCATCGCTCATGAGGTCGGGCTCCAGGCTGCTGATGCGGAAACGCTCAATGCCTTCCACCTGATCCAATGCTTTCACCAGGTCGATAAACTGCTCATTGGTGGTGCGCCCGAAGTCGCCGATGTTCACACCCGTGAGCACGATCTCCTTGCCGCCCTCTGCGGCGGCTTGTTGGGCTTGCTCCACGAGAGAGGCGATGGTTGGGTTGCGTGACTGACCGCGGGCAAAGGGAATGGTGCAATAGGTGCAGAAATAGTTGCAGCCGTCTTGCACCTTTAAGAAATAACGTGTGCGGTTGCCACGTGAGCACGAGGGTTGGAAGGTCTTGATGTCCTTGGTTTTCACCGTGTGGTGTTGGTGAAGATGGCCCTCGCGGGGCTGCGACCACGCGTCGGAGAGATATTGGATGAGGTTGGCTTTCTCGTTGGATCCCAGCACCAGGTCGACGCCAGGAATCTGGCTGACGGTCTCGCCCTCGAGCTGTGCGTAGCAACCGGTTACCACCACGAAAGCTCCAGGGTTCTGGCGCACCATGCGATGGATGGCCTGTCTGCATTTGTGGTCGGCCACCTCGGTCACCGAACAGGTGTTGATTAGGCAGATGTCGGCCTGCTCGCCCTTTGCGGCGGTTATCACACCCATGTCGGCCAACGTCTTGCCGAACGTGGAGGTCTCAGAGAAGTTCAGTTTGCAACCTAAGGTGTAGTAGGCTGCCTTCTTGCCTTGAAAAGCGCTTGTGTCTATCATGCGTGCTCGTCTTTCTTTCCTTATTTATAATAGGTATGCAAAGTTACGCTTTTCCATCGACATTTTTGCCTAAAAAGTACCATATTTTGGCTTCTGTTAAGGAGCACAAAATATTTAACCTCCGTTAACAGTCCGCAAAACGTTGAATATCAGTAGGTTATAAAAAAGTTACAGAAAGGGCCTAAAAAAAGTTGCTAAAAGTTTGTCGTGGTATTGAAAAAAGCCTTATCTTTGCAGCGTTTTAATAAACATAGATCGTTTTACAGATTTTAAAAAGCAAAGAAAATGAAGAAATTAGTTTTGATGTTCGTGGCTATGGCCGCTATCTCTTTCGCATCTTGTGGTAATAAGAATGAGTCAGCTGCTCCTGCTCAGGATTCAGCTACCGACAGCGCAGTGGTTGACAGCCTCGACAGCGCTGTTGTTGATAGCACTGTTGCTGACTCAGCTGCTGCTCAGCAGTAAGCTTTAGCACGAACTGAAAATTGAGAGACACCGCCTCGGGCTCAGCCCGGGGCGGTTTTTGTATGGTGCTGCAAGTATAGGTTGCCTGTGCGAGTCGCTTTGTTCGCTCGTACAGGCAATCATGGTTTTTGCAAGGAGCCTTTCGGGTGAGGACGGGCGGTTTGTGTTTGCACAACCGCGTTCTTGGGGTTTCAATCCAAGTGCTTCATTGGATGTTGACCTATATAGGTAATTGGATTTTAGTTCTTGATAGTGTTTGTTTCGGACGGGCTTCGATGGTTGCGTTCATGGCGTGTCTGACTATACGTGATACGCAAGCGGAAACGAGAAGCTGGATGAAACGTTGGTGAGGGATGAAAGGAACCGATCATTTCCTAACAATCTTCTTGTTCTCTTCTTGTCTCAAATTGGACTTGAGCGGCAAGCGGTCGTTGCTTCGGATTTGTGCTCCCTCCATACAAGTGCTTTGCTTCACATCTCGATGCCTTCGTGTTTTCGTCTTTGGGTCCCAGGCGTTTTTGTGGTCTTGTTGTTTCTTGTTGCCGCTATTTTTTGCCATATCGTATGCTTGTATGATGACATGGGTTACGGCAGGTTAAGCGTAGGTTGTAGGTTGAATTGATGCGTGGGATGCATATTATAATAATTTGTATAGAATACTGACATTCATCTACGTCTTTTGAGATAGATGATATGGAATGTGTGATTCTCGATTTTTGCCTTTGCGCGTGCCGTGTCTTCTGTCTTGGTCGATGAAAAATGGGCTGCCTCATTGTCGTTTGGTATGTGCCAGATTGCGAAACGACCATGTGTTGAGTCTCGAAAGGCCATGTGTCGAGTAGAGGTTGGGTATGTATCGCGTTGTGGTGATTCGTATTTTATAGAATGGAATGTTCGGTATCGAATTTTGAATGATCCGTGATTATTGTAAGTGATTGCATTTTAGGTTGTTATAAATGTATGATAAGGGTCTCTTGTTTGCAAGCAAGAGGTGCCTGGATTGATGGTGTCGTTGCTTTTCAGGAGGAGACTTGTTGAGATGAATCGCATGAATTTCAAGGGTGCTTATTCGGCTTGGTCTATGCGAAGTTTATTCGTTAGATGGGTGGATTCGCATTATTGGCATTCGCCTTGGTTCGCCGATAATTGTCTTGTGGTGTCTCGCAATTTCGAATGACGATAAAGTTGGTTGCTCAATGTTTTAGTTGTCCTATTTTTGCAATGCGTTTTTCGCATCTTCGGTGCTTTTTGTTAACATGGCGTTCGCAACCTCGCCGTGGTTTGCCATCACCCCTTAGCCGGGACGAGGAAAAATATGTTAATCATGTTTTTGATAGTTCATGGAATTTTAGTAATTTTGCATGGAATTATAAAGAATAGGTAAAAACAAACCATATAAACATGAATATTTCATATAAGTGGCTGAAAGAATACGTCGACTTCGACCTTACGCCGCAGGAAACCGCCGACGCACTGACGTCGACTGGACTTGAGGTGGACGCGCTCGAAGAGGTGCAGGCCATCAAAGGAGGACTGAAGGGTCTCTTCGTGGGTAAAGTTCTCACTTGTGAGGCCCATCCCAATAGCGATCATTTGCATATCACAACCGTAGACCTTGGCAAGGGCGAGCCCCAGCAGATCGTGTGTGGCGCACCCAATGTGGCTGCTGGCCAGAAGGTCATTGTGGCCGACCTGGGCTGCGTGCTCTATGATGGCGACAAGGAATTTGTCATCAAGAAATCGAAGCTCCGTGGCGTAGAAAGCCTTGGCATGATCTGCGCCGAGGATGAGATTGGCGTGGGCACCGATCACGCCGGTATCATGGTTCTCCCCGAGGAGGCCGTGGTGGGTACGCCTGCAGCGGAGTATTTCCATTTGGAGAGCGATTGGCTTATCGATATCGACATTACGGCCAACCGCGCCGATGCGCTGAGTCACTATGGTGTGGCGCGCGACCTCTATGCTTGGTTGGTGCAGCGTGGCTATCAAACCAGCCTCCATCGCCCTGACTGCTCAAAGTTTGTGGTCGACAATGAGGACCTGCCCATCGATGTGGAGATCGAGAACCACGAAGCTTGCAAGCGCTACGCTTGTGTGAGCATCACGGATTGCGAGGTGAAGGAAAGCCCGAAGTGGTTGCAGGAGAAGTTGACGACCGTCGGCCTGCGTCCCATCAACAATATTGTGGACATCACCAACTATATCCTGATGGCTTACGGTCAGCCCATGCACTGCTTCGATGCCGACATGGTTACCGGCCATAAGATCGTGGTGCGTACGCAGCCTGAGGGTACCAAGTTTGTTACTCTCGATGGCGAGGAGCATATCTTGGGCGAACACGACCTGAGCATCTGCAACGCTGAGGAGCCCATGTGCATTGCCGGAATCTTTGGCGGCAAGGGCTCGGGTACTTATGAGACAACCCGCAATGTGGTCCTTGAGAGCGCTTACTTCCATCCCACATGGATCCGCAAGAGCGCACGCCGCCATGGCCTGTCTACCGATTCCAGTTTCCGTTTTGAGCGTGGTGTCGACCCCAATGGTACCATTTACGCCTTAAAGCAGGCCGCTATCCTCTGCAAGGAACTGGCTGGCGGAAAAGTGTCGATGCAGATCAAGGATGTTTATCCTGAGCCGCTGCCCAACTTCCCTGTGCGACTCAACTACGAATATTGCGACCGCCTCATAGGCAAGCGCCTGGGCGTGGAAACCATCAAGAGCATCGCCACAAGCCTCGAGATGAAGATCGAGGGTGAGGATGCCAATGGTCTTGACCTTGTGGTTCCGGCTTATCGCGTCGACGTGCAGCGTCCTTGCGACGTAGTGGAGGACATCCTTCGCATCTACGGATATAATAATGTGGAGATTCCCACACAGCTGAAGTCGTCGCTCACTGTGCCCGATGAACACGACAAGGAGCATCGATTGATCAACATCGTCAGCGAGCAGCTTGTGGGATGTGGCTTCAACGAGATTTTGAACAACTCCATGTCGAAGTCGAGCTACTACGACCACGATGAGCTCAACGCCTATCGCTGGGCCAACACTGTGAAGGTGATGAACCCGCTGAGCGCCGACCTCGGCGTGATGCGCCAGTCGCTCGTGTTTGGCGGATTGGAGTCGTTGGCTCGCAATATCAACCGCAAGCGTTCGAACCTGAAGTTCTTCGAAGTGGGCAACGCTTATCACTACGATCCCGAGAAGGACGATCACGACAACTCTATTGTGGCTTACAGGCAGGAGAGTCACCTCGCCCTTTGGATCACGGGCAAGCGCGTGGAGGGCTCATGGGCCCATCCTGATGAGGACACCAGCTTCTATGAGTTGAAGGCTTACGTGGAGAACATCCTCCGTCGCGTGGGTGTGGCCGGTGGCATGGTTGTCAGCAGCCAGTCGGAGAACAATCTCTTCTCTGAGGCTCTCGTACTGAAGAATCGTGGTGGTAAGGTGCTGTGCGAATATGGTAAGTTGACCAAGAAGGTCTGCCACACGTGCGGCGTTGAGAAAGACGTGTATTACGCCGACATCAATTGGACAGCAGTGATGAAGGCCATCAAGAAGAATAAAGTGGAGTTTAAGGAACTCTCGAAGTATCCTGCCGTAAGCCGCGACCTCGCTTTGCTCATCGATAGCAACGTGGAGTTTGCCCAAATAGAGCAGATCGCACGCCAAAGCGAGAAGAAACTGTTGAAGGAGGTCGACCTCTTCGACGTTTATCAGGGCAAGAACCTGCCTGCTGGAAAGAAGAGCTACGCCGTTAACTTCATCCTTGAGGATGAGGAGCGCACGCTCAACGACAAGCAGATTGACGCCATCATGCAGAAAATCATTAAAAACTTAACAAATAAACTCGGAGCCGAACTCCGATAAACAACAATTCCAATGGGAAGAGCATTTGAATATCGCAAAGCGACAAAGTTGAAGAGATGGGGCCACATGGCCCGCACGTTTACTAAATTGGGTAAGGAGATTGCCATCGCTGTGAAGGCTGGTGGCGGTGAGCCTGAGAACAACCCGCGCCTGCGTGCCATCATTGCCACGTGTAAGCGCGAGAACATGCCGAAGGATAATATCCAGCGTGCCATCAAGAATGCACTGGGCAAGGACACCACCGATTATAAGGAGGTGCCTTACGAGGGATATGGTCCTCACGGTATCGCCATCTTCGTGGACACACTGACCGACAACACCACGCGTACCGTTGGTGACGTGAGATCAGTGTTCAACAAGTTCAATGGCAACCTTGGAACCCAGGGATCACTGAGCTTCCTCTTCGACCAGAAGTGTGTGTTCTCTTTTAAGATGAAGGAAGGCATTGAGATGGATGACCTTATCCTCGACTTCATCGACTACGGAGTGGACGATGAGTACGACACCGACGAGGAGACTGGCGAGATCACCATCTATGGAGAGCCTACCAGTTTTGGCGACATTCAGAAGCATCTTGAGGACAATGGCTTTGAGATTACAAGTGCTGAGTTCACTCGCATCCCCACCGATCTGAAGGATGTGACTCCCGAGGAGCGCGAGACCATTGATAAGATGGTGGAGAAGCTCGAGGACTTCGACGACGTGCAGAACGTGTATACCAACATGAAGCCTGAATAAGACTCTGTAGACGAATCGATCATAACCATAAACGCCGACTTTCCTTTGTGGAGAGTCGGCGTTTTTAGTTTATCCCCAATCGGTCATTAGACTGCAATAGGTGGATTGTAAGAATCTTAAGGGTACCTGTTGGCGGAATTAATTTAGTGCATACTTAATTCTGCCAATGGGCTTGTCGTTAATGAAGTTTACGTATTGCAGAATGGTAAGTGCACTAATTTTGCCAATGATTCTGGCAAACAAACCATTCGTTATTTTCGCGTAGTTCCTGATGACCAGGAACT
>NZ_JAHKBE010000025.1 GCF_018789675.1 Hallella faecis | reverse complement strand
TTAATTAACTCCCTCATTTTCAAACGATTACGTTAGAATTAACAGAGTATTGTATGACAGAAGACAACATAAAGGAAGTGCCCTGGGCTGGAATCCGCATTGGTGAGGAATGCACAGGAGCAGAGATTTTGATGCGCGCCCTGTATCAGGAAAGTGTGCGCACGATATTTGGATACCCCGGTGGAGCCATCATGCCCGTTTACGATGCGCTCTACACCTATACGCGTAAGCGCGATCCGTGGTTCCGCCATGTGTTGGTGCGCCACGAGCAGGCTGCCGCCCATGCCGCCGAGGGCTATGCGCGGGTGAGCGGCGAAGTGGGCGTGGCTGTAGTGACGTCGGGTCCCGGCGCCACCAACACGCTGACCGGTGTGGCCGATGCCATGATGGACTCTACGCCCATTGTGGTTATTGCTGGACAGGTGGGTGTGGCTTCGCTTGGCACCGACGCCTTCCAGGAGGTCGACCTTGTGGGAATGGCGCAACCCATTTCCAAGTGGAGCTATCAGATACGCAGCGCCGAGGATGTGGCTTGGGCCGTCAATCGGGCGTTCTACATCGCCCGCAGTGGTCGCCCAGGCCCAGTGGTGCTCGATTTTCCGCGCAATGCGCAGACGGGCAAGGCCAAGTGGATGCCGGGCAAGGCCGACAATGTGAGGTCGTATAACCCGTATCCCGAGGTTAGTGAGGAGGCTGTGCGACAGGCCGCCGAACTCATCAACAAGGCTCAGAAGCCCTTTGCCCTCGTAGGACAGGGCGTGGAACTGGGTGGCGCACAGCAGGAACTCAAGGCGTTTCTCGAGAAGGCCGACATCCCTGCGGGCCGCACGCTGATGGGCCTCTCGGCCCTGCCTTCCGATCATCCGCTCAACATGGGTATGCTGGGTATGCACGGCAACTATGCGCCCAACGTCAAGGAGCAGGAGTGTGATGTGCTGATCGCTATTGGCATGCGCTTCTCCGACCGTGTCACGGGGCGCCTCGATAGCTATGCCCGTCAAGCTAAGATAATTCATCTCGACATCGATCCGTCGGAGATCGACAAGAATGTGAAGACCGATGTGGCCGTGGTGGGCGACTGCAAGGTGTCGTTGCCCGCCATTACAAGTTTGCTCCATGAGGCTTCGCACCAAGAGTGGCGCGACTCGTTCAAGCCGTTGCAGGCCGAGGAACAGCAGGAGGTTATCACGCCCTCTATCCATCCCACCGGTGGACCGTTGCTGATGGGCGAGGTGGTCAATGCCGTGGCAGAGGCTACCGAGGGCAATGCTGTTCTCGTGAACGATGTGGGCCTGAACCAAATGTTCTCTTGTCGATACTTCAAGTACAAGCACAAGCGGAGCGTTGTGTCCAGCGGAGGCCTGGGAACCATGGGCTTTGGTCTACCAGCGGCTGTCGGTGCCACCTTTGGCGCGCCCGACCGCACCATCTGCCTGTTCATGGGCGATGGCGGCTTCCAGATGTCCATCCAAGAGCTGGGCACTATCATGGAGCAGCAGGCACCCGTGAAAATGATTTTGCTCAACAACAATTACCTGGGCAATGTGCGCCAATGGCAAGACCTGATGTTCAACCATCGCCATTCGTTCACCCGCATGATGAATCCCTGTTACGAGATCATCGCACGCGGTTACGGCATCCCTTATAGTGTGGCTGTCGACCGAGCCGACTTGAAGGCTAAGATAGCCGAGATGCTCAGCATCGATGGACCTTATTTGTTGGAGTGCGCAGTGAAGGAGGACGAGAACGTAACGCCGATGATCACTCCCGGTAGTGCCATCGACGAGATGCTGCTGCATCTGGACATTTAACCACAAATTGAGAAAACGTATGGATAATAAGGATAAAGAAACGGCCAAGCAGTTTTACACCCTGCTGGTTTACAGCGAGAACGTAGTGGGTGTTCTCAATCAAGTGACGGCCGTCTTCACTCGTCGCCAAGTGAATATAGAGAGCCTCAATGTTTCGGCTTCGAGCCTGGAGGGAATCCACAAGTACACCATCACTTGTTGGAGCGCCCCCGACCAGATCGAGAAAATCACCAAGCAGATCGAGAAGAAAATAGATGTCATCAAGGCCAATTACTATACCAACGAAGAGTTGTTTATCCACGAGGTGGCCATCTTTAAGATCTCCACCCCCGTACTGCTCGACAACTCAGAGATATCGCGCGTCATCCGAAAGCACGGTGCGCGTATGATGGAGGTTAACCCCACATATTCCACGGTGTTGCAAGCCGGACTGACAGAGGATATCACCGACCTCTATGAGCAGTTCAACAGGTTCCGCTGTATCTTGCAGTACACACGCTCAGGCCACATCGCCGTGACCCGCAGCTTTGACGAACCAGTCACCGATTACCTTAATAAACATCAAGAATAACAACTATGAAGAAGGAACTATTGCCTAAGGTTGGCCGCTATGCATTCATGGCGGAGCCGTTCCGTTGCGACTTCAGCAACCATCTGTTTGTTGGACATCTTGGCAATTCTATGCTCAATGCCGCCGACTTCCATAGCAACGACCGCGACTATGGCATGAGTTACCTCAACAAGATCCACCGCACGTGGGTGTTGTCGCGACTGGTCATTGAGATGGAGGAGATGCCGGTGGCATACGAGAAGTTCGACATCGAGACGTGGGTTGAGGGCGTGATGCGCTTCTTTACCAGCCGTAACTTCGCTGTGAAAAGTCCCGACGATGGCAAAGTCTATGGCTATGGACGCAGCGTGTGGGCCTTGATCGATACAGAAACACGCCAGCCTGCCGACATCTTCGAGGTGCAAGGGGGATTGATCAGCGAGTATGTGGAAACCGACAAGCCGTGCCCCATCGACAAGCCGGGTAGGGTGAAGATGGGCAAAGATGCGGCGCTCGTTCGCACCATCGACACCTATTATAATGATGTGGATGTCAACGGACACATCAATTCCGTAAAATACATCGAGCATGTGCTCGATCTTTTCGACCTCGATTGGTACCGCCAGCATCGGCTCAAACGCTTCGAGGTTGCCTATGTGGCTGAGGCTCATCAAGGCGACAGGCTGAGCTTATGGAAAGAGCAAACTGGAGTCGATGAGTATTGTGTGCGTATCACTCGCGATGATGATACAAAGCAAGAAATCGTAAGATGTTTAATGAAATTTGTAAAAGATTAAAAGAAAACTTGCATATATTATTTTAAATCACTACCTTTGTGCACGTAAACAATGCATGAAGATGCTGAGAGAACTTTGACGTATAACGTTTTTAATAATATTAGCTTATGGCAAAAATGAATTTTGGTGGCGTTGTAGAAGATGTTGTCACCAAGGAAGAGTTTCCGTTGGAGAAAGCTCGTGAGATTTTGAAGGACGAGACAATCGCTGTTATCGGATATGGTATTCAGGGTCCTGGTCAGGCAGGCAACCTTAGGGATAATGGTTTCAATGTAATTGTAGGCCAACGTCAGGGTAAGACCTACGACAAGGCTGTTGCCGATGGATGGGTACCGGGCAAGACTTTGTTCTCCATAGAGGAGGCTGCCGAGAAAGGAACCATCATCTGCATGTTGCTTTCCGATGCCGGTCAGATTGCCGTTTGGCCTAAGCTTAAGAAGTATCTTACAAAGGGTAAGACCCTCTATTATAGTCATGGCTTTGCTATCAACTGGCAGGATCGCACAGGTGTTGTTCCTCCCGAGGATGTTGATGTCGTCATGGTGGCTCCTAAGGGATCGGGCACATCACTTCGCACTATGTTCCTTGAGGGCCGTGGCTTGAACTGCTCGTATGCCATCTATCAGGATGCTACGGGCAAGGCCGAGGAGAAGTGCATAGCTTTCGGTATCGGCATTGGCGCTGGTTACTTGTTCCAGACAACCTTCCACAAGGAGGCTACGTCTGACCTTACTGGTGAGCGCGGCTCGCTGATGGGTGCTATCGAGGGATTGTTCGAGGCCCAGTATGAGGTGCTCCGTTCTCACGGACACTCACCCTCTGAGGCTTTCAATGAGACTGTTGAGGAGCTCACACAGAGCCTTGCCCCGTTGTTCGGTGAGAAGGGAATGGATTGGATGTATGCCAATTGCTCAACAACGGCCCAGCGTGGCGCCCTCGACTGGGCTCCTCGCTTCAAGGCAGCCATCAAGCCTGTGATGGAGTGGCTTTACCTGAGTGTGGAGAATGGCACAGAGGCTCAGATTTCTATCGACAAGAACTCACTGCCCGATTACCGCGAGAAGCTCAATGCCGAGCTGCAGGCCATGCACGACATGGAGATGTGGCGTGCCGCCGAGACAGTACGCCAGTTGCGTCCTGAAAACAACTAATAGGATATAGGCACAAACACAAGCACAAACACAAATAGGAATCCCTGGCTCTCCTTAAAGTGAGAGTCAGGGATTTATGTCTTTGTAGCGTTCGAAAGGTTGCGTTTTGAACATGCCGTTGGGCCATTGTCCTGTTGCAATGCGGCGCTTTGGATGTGACGTTTGGGGGCTGAGGTTTGATAATGTAGGGCGATTCTCGTGATTAGCGGTAAATCATGAGACCGTCTATGTGAACGAGTTCCTCATTGCAGAGATATTTGAGTGCTTCCTTGAAGGCTTTTCGGGGCAAAAGAAGCTCGGATGTTTCTTTGATGTCGTGGGGCTTATGATCGGCTAAGAGGTCGAGTATTGCTTGCTTGGCGTCTTTGAATTCTTGTTCCGCATTGGGGTTGGGCTGGTGGTCAACGCATACGTCGCAGATGCCGCAGTCTTCCGATTTCGTCTCATCGAAGTAGCGGAGGAGCTGTCGGCTACGGCACACGTGGTTGTTGGTGGCGTATGCTTCTATGGCGTTGACGTGCTTGATGAATTGCTCTTTGCGTTGGTCGTACACGCTGGCAGGTATCACCACGTCGCAACCGTCTATGCGATCTTGGGTGTAGGTGATGAATGGTGTCTTGCGCTGAGGGATGAAATGTAGTATTCGCCTGTGGCTCAGGCTTTTTAGGATGAGGTAAACCTCATTCTGACTGAGCCCGCTAACCTGTGAGATGAGTGCCTCTTCAACGTAACGGTAGTCGGAGAAGAGACCGCTATAGTTCCGTAGCAAGGCGGAGATGACGGCCTCCTCGTTGGGCGTTGTCTCGTATAGCTTGTAGAGCTCGTCGCGTCCAAGCAGGAACCTAAGTCGTGCTCGCGCGTCGGGATCGGTCTCATATTCGATGTAACCTGCGCTTTGCAAGATGTGCAGCGCGGAGTTTACGTAGAGAGGGTAGAAGTGATAGATATAGCAGAACTGATCTATGTTGAACGTGAAGGTGTGCCCGTTGCCGCTGCCCAGTCCCACTTGGAAGAAATAAGCCAGATGATCATACACATCGCGCACGATCTCCTTGGATGGGAAGGTGGTCTTGATCCTTTTTGCCAGTACGGCATGGTCGTGGCCGTTCCACAACAGGATGGCATACGCTTTCTTTCCGTCGCGTCCAGCTCGTCCCGCCTCTTGGAAATAAGCCTCTACCGAATCTGGGCAGTCGAGATGAATCACAAGGCGCACGTTAGGCTTGTCAATACCCATTCCGAAGGCGTTGGTGGCTGCCATGACGCGTTTTTTATCGGTTTGCCAAAGCTTTTGCCGTTCGTCTTTAATGGCGGGTTCCAATCCTGCGTGATAGAATGTGGCCGACACGCCTTGCTGTTCAAGCCATTCCGACACGACCTTGCTTCGCCTCCGGCTACGTGTGTAAATGATGGCGCTGCCTTCTACCGACTTAAGAATATGGAGCAGTTCGGCGTATTTGTCCAGCGCCTCGCGTACCACGTAAGCCAGGTTGTCGCGTTTGAAGCTCATGCGGAACACCTTCTTTTCTCTGAATTGTAGGCGTTCCATGATATCGTCCATGACGCGTCGTGTGGCGGTGGCGGTCAGGGCCAACACGGGAGCGTCGGGCTTGACGCGTCGGATCTCCGCAATTTGTAGGTAGGATGGTCGGAAGTCGTAGCCCCATTGGCTGATGCAGTGGGCCTCGTCGACGGTGATGAAACTCACCTTCATGTGCTTGAGCTTCACCAAGAAGATGTCGGAAGCGAGGCGTTCGGGCGATACGTAGAGCAGTTTGACGGCGCCGAAGATAGCGTTTTCGAG
Organism: Hallella faecis; assembly: GCF_018789675.1. Lineage (GTDB taxonomy): Bacteria > Bacteroidota > Bacteroidia > Bacteroidales > Bacteroidaceae > Prevotella > Prevotella faecis. The sequence continues at coordinate 36,013 of NZ_JAHKBE010000025.1, read as the reverse complement.
AATCTTGATGATTTCGGAGCGCGCCTGTCCTGAGTAGATGGCGGCTGCTTGTATGCCCTTCTGTTTCAAGTGGCTCACTTGGTCCTTCATGAGGGCGATAAGAGGTGTGACGACAATGCACACGCCCTCCTGGGCGATGGCGGGAACCTGGAATGTAATGGATTTCCCTCCGCCCGTTGGCATAAGGCCGAGCGTGTCCTTGCCTGCCCCTATGCTCTCAATAATTTCGCGCTGGATACCTCTGAATTCCGAGTAGCCCCAGTATTTCTTAAGTATCCCTAAGTATTTGTCGTCTTGTGGCAATCTAATGACCGATTGTTGTTAAAAAACGGAGACGCCTGCGGTATCCGTATGCATCTCCGTGATGTGTTTATAGTTCATCCTCGCTTTCCGTCGGCCGGATATCCTCTATCTGCAGTTGAACCTGGTTACGCTTGAAGATATTGCCTTCAATGGTGTATGCGATGTCGAACGATCGTCGCGACTTTATGTATCGTGCGGAGGCGCTTTGGCCGAAGGCTATGCCGTTGACCACAGTTCCCGACTTAGAGTCGACCAGTTCCAACTTGATGTGCTCTTGCTGCCGGCCCACCACCTTGCTCGTTCCGTAATCGTACACGCCCGTTGTGCAGAACACAGGTTTGGTGTTGCCCGGTCCGAAGGGCGAGAATCGCTTCAGGTCGTTGTGCAAACGCTTTGAGATGTCCTTGAAGTCGAGCACAGCGTCGATGTTGAGTATGGGCTCCGTTTGTTCTGGTTGGATATGTTCTTCCACATAATGCTGGAATCGTTGGCGGAACTCTCGTATATCGTCCCATCTCAGTGTGAGGCCGGCGGCGTAGGAATGGCCTCCGAAGTTGAGCAATAGGTCGCGACAATTTTTGATGGCTGCGTAAACGTCGAATCCCATCACCGAGCGCGCCGATCCGGTAGCTAAGTCGCCATCGCGCGTTAGCACCACGGTTGGGCGGAAATAGATTTCCGTGAGACGCGACGCCACGATGCCGATGACACCCTTCTTCCAGTTCTCGTCGTAGAGCACAATGCTCGACTGGTGCTTTTGGTTTTCCAGTTTCGACACGATTAGGTTGGCCTCTTCGGTCATCTGCTTGTCGATGTCCTTGCGTTGCTCGTTGTATTCGTTGATGTGTCGTGCGGCTTTTAGTGCCAGCGAGAAGTCCTTCTCTACGAGCAGGTCGACGCTCTCCTTGCCATTCTCCATGCGTCCCGACGCATTGATGCGTGGTCCTATTTTGAAGATGATGTCGCTCATCGATATCTCGCGTCCGTTAAGCCCGCAGATGTCGATGATGGCCTTTAGGCCCACGCTGGGGTTTTGGTTGAGCTGTTTCAGGCCGTGGAAGGCAAGTATGCGGTTCTCGTCGGTCACCGGAACGATGTCGGCGGCGATGCTCACGGCACAGAAGTCGAGTAGGGGGATGAGTCGCGAGAACGGGATGCCGTTGTTCTTGGCGAAGGCTTGCATAAACTTGAAGCCCACACCACATCCGCACAGCTGCTTGAAGGGGTAGCTGTCGTCGGTCCGTTTGGGGTTGAGGATGGCCACAGCCGGCGGCATTACCTCATCGGGCACATGGTGGTCACAGATGATGAAGTCAATGCCCAAGCTTTTGGCATACTCTATCTCCTTGACGGCTTTTATTCCGCAGTCAAGGATAATAATGAGTTTCACGCCTGTTTGCTTCGCGTAGTCTATTCCCTTTTGGCTGACGCCATATCCCTCGTCGTAGCGGTCGGGTATGTAATAGTCGATGTTCGAATAGAATTGCTGAAGGAATTTATACACCAAAGCCACAGCCGTGCAACCGTCCACGTCGTAGTCGCCATATACCAAGATGCGCTCTTTGCGCCCCATGGCATCGTTAAGCCTGTCGACCGCCACGTCCATATCCTTCATGAGGAAAGGGTTGATGAGGTCGGCAAGCTGGGGCCTGAAGAAGCGCTTGGCCGCACTCTCGGTGGTGATGCCACGCTTGATGAGCAGTTGGGCCAAAATGGGGCTCATGCTCAGTTTGTCGCCTAATTCTTTGGCTTGCTGCGATTGTTGTGGTGTAGGTGCGTCATACTTCCACTTGAAATGCATCTTTAGTTGTTTTTGTTTCTATGGCAAAGATACGAAAAAATGAAGATATATGTGTTAATCTCTATAGAATAATTTGGCATTTGCCAACCAAATCGGCCATTAGATTTTAATTCCTGTTAGTGTTTGTTTCAAGCAGGTGGTGCCGGGGGCATTGAAAGCATTGTGGGCTATGTCGAAATGCGGATGGAAGTAAGATGTCGAAAGAAACGCCGACAAGCGTTGAAAAGAACCAATGGTGCTCCTTTTGTTCTTCCTGTTTCGGTTTAATGGGCGATAAGGTTAAATGCGTCTGGCTATGTGCCGAAGGTGTTAAGCATTTGTCCCCTTGGGTTGTGGGGTGGGGCGATATGTGCTTTGCTTTTGTGCGGATATGCAAAAGGGCCATCCCTGTCAGTGTTGACGGGGATGGCCCTTGGTGTTGTTATAGCTATGCTTCTAAGTTGTTGGACTTAGAAACCGCACTTCTTTCGGATGTCCTTAGGCACTGCGTTCTTGTTGACCATGTAGTCCATGGTGTTGGCAATGATGTAGTTCTTGGTCATGTACCAAGTACCTTTGTACTTGCCGGTCTCACCCCAAGAGTTTTTCACCATGTAGTACTCCTTGCCGTTCTGGTCCTTGGCGATACCGTAGATGAGCATACCGTGGTCGTCTGTCAGCTCCCAGTTGTCGTAACGCTCCTGGCGCTGCTTCTGTGTAGGAGTCACCTCAGGCACGTTTACGCCCAAAGAGTCGATGAGGTTCTTCTTCTGGGTGTTGGTAAGCTTGAGCCAACGAGCCATGTCTGAGCCTTCAAGGCTCTCCAGTTTCTTGGTGTCGTACATGTAGGCCAGGCCGTCGCGTGTGAAGCCTTCCTCAGAAACGTCGCCGCCCCAAGCCACGGTATAGCCGTTCATGATGGCGTTGTCGATGATTCTGCCCAGGTCTTCGATAGGCACGTTCCATGACAATGGGTTGCGCCAGTTGTCCTGCACCTCAACTGCGAATGTGGTCCAGAACGGATGGTGTGTGTAAGATGTGAAGCTCACATATTCGTTGCAAGCCACAGAGTCGAGGCCGATGGCGGCAGCGAAGCTCTTCGGAGTATAGGTCTTGCCCTCATACTTGAAGCTCTCTGGGCACTTGCCGAGGTATGAGTCGAGGATGCCCTGCAGGCCGTTCTTCCATGCGGGAGACAGTTTGCTTGCGTTGCTCTTAGCCACAGCGGCCACGTATGGAGACATCACGTTGAAGAACTCGTTGAAGTTGAACAGCGTGTCGCCATACAGGCTACCTGTGCGAGGCATAGCGTCCTCGGGGCAGATGCCGTAGTGCTGGATGGCGAAGAGGGGATCGTAGGCGCTACCGCCCTGTGCGAACTGGCAGTCGCCATGCAGACGCACCACCTGAATGGCGCGGTCCATGTAGGTCTTGTTGGCAACGAAAGCCTCGCAGAGGTCGAATGTCTTGTTGGTCTTTCTCAGCAGTTCAGCCTCGAAGAAAGAGAGTGTGCTATAGTCCCAGCAGGTTCCCGAACGGTTTTGGTTCTTGATGCTGGTGATGGGGTTTGCCTTGACAGTGGTGAATACGGGCTGGTTGGCCTTCTCACCGTCCTTCTTCTCAGCTGCGCCTGCATTGAGGGTCAGCATGGCCGCCATAGCGGCCAGGATGATTTTCTTCATGAATAGTATTGTTTTTATTGTTTATGTTCTTATTTTATTAGTTGTTGGCGATGAACTCCTCCACATCCTTCGGGTGGTAGGGGATGATGTCCTTGCCGATGAAGCGGCAACCGTCGTCTGTGATGAGCAGGTCGTCCTCAATGCGGATGCCACCAAAGTCCTTATAGGTCTCCAGCTTGTCGAAGTTGATAAACTCCTTGCAGTGTCCGCTTGCCTTCCAGTCGTCGATGAGTGCGGGTATGAAGTAGATGCCTGGCTCGTCGGTGACCACGAAACCTTTCTCCAGTCGGCGACCCAAGCGCAGGCAGTTGGTACCAAACTGCTCCAGGTTCGGACGTACCTCCTCATCGAAGCCCACGTTGATCTGGTCGAGGCTCTCCATGTCGTGCACATCCATGCCCATCATGTGACCCAAGCCGTGAACCATGAACATGGCGTGCGCTCCAGCTGCCACAGCTTCGTCGGTATCGCCCTTCATGAGGCCGAGCTCCTTCAGTTTCTCTGTCATCAAACGGCAAACGCCGAAGTGCACATCCCACCATTTCACGCCTGGTTTTGCCACGCTTGCGGCATAGTCGTGGCAGGCCTCCACGATCGAGTAGATCTCCAACTGGCGCTGGTCGAAATGACCGCTGACCGGTGTTGTACGTGTGTTGTCAGAGCAATAGTTGTTTATGGTTTCCGCTCCACAGTCGCAGAGCATCAGTTTGCCAGCCACCAGGGGTGCCTCAGAGGGCGTTCCGTGCTGAATCTCGCCGTGCTGCGAGAGAATTGTGGGGAAGCTAACCATGGCTCCATACGAGTTGGCGATGCCGGCGAGCGTTCCAGCAATTTCTTTCTCTGTTACACCTGGGCGGCACATCTTCATGGCCGTTGTGTGCATCTTGTAGCCGAGAACGGCTGCGCGCTCCAGTTCCTCAATCTCCTCATCGGTCTTGATGTTACGCATCTTCACCACAGCCTTGATCAGCTCCATGCTGGCGCTTTCCTTCTGTTGGTTGGGGTGGATGCCCAGGAGGTCGAATATCTGGATCTTGATGTCGGCACGATAAGGGGGCAAGAAGTGGATCTTACGCTTTTGGCGCAGAGCCTCATTGCAGATGGTCTTCAGCGCTTTCATGGGAGCCGAGTTGGCCACACCCACTTGCTGAGCCATGTCGTGTACGCTATCTACTGAACCATACCACACGATGTCGTCGATGGAAATGTCGTCGCCGATAAGTGTTTCCTTGTCATTGTCAATGTCAATGACCCCCACCAATCCGTCGTGGTTCTGCCCGAAATAGTACAGGAACGTCGAATCCTGACGGAAGGGATAGTACCCGTTGTTGGGGAAGTTGGCTGGTGAACTATTGTTACCAAACAACACGATGATGCCACTCTTTACGAGCTTCTTGAGCTCTGCGCGGCGGCCGACGTATGTTTCTGTGTTAAACATAAAATAGATTTTTTAGCGTTCAATGATGCAAAGATATAAAAAAACTTGGGAGAAATTGCTTAACTTTGCAACTAAATTTTAGCATTTCATGCAGATTTATAGAAATACAGGCTTAGTTCTTGAAGGAGGAGGCATGCGAGGCGTGTTTACCAGTGGTGTGCTCGACGCTTTTATGAAGCACGAGCTTTATTTTCATTATGTGGTTGCCGTTTCGGCAGGGGCATGCAATGGCATGAGCTACATTTCGCGCCAGCCCCGTCGTGCGCGCCTTTCCAACATTGATTTCTTGAGCCAATACAATTATTTGGGCTTGCGTTATTTGTTCACCCAAGGAAGTATCTTGGATAAGAAACTGCTGTATGATCGTTTCCCCAACAAGCTCATTCCTTTCGATTACGATGAGTTTTTCAAGCATGCAGCCAACTTTGAGATGGTTACAACCAACTGTTTGACGGGGCGTCCCGAGTATCTCTCCGAAACGTCCGACCATCAACGCGCCATCAATATTGTCATGGCTTCGAGCTCGCTGCCCTTTGTGAGCAAGATGGTAACGGTCGACGGTGTGCCGATGCTGGATGGTGGCATTACTGATTCCATTCCTTTCCAGCACGCGCGCGACATGGGACATCCTTTCAATGTGGTCGTTTCCACGCGCAATTACGGCTATCGCGAGTCGGGGCGCGACCGCAAGATACCCCCCTTCATCTATCGTCATTATCCCCGTTTGCGTGTGGTGTTGAGCCATCGCATCGACGCCTACAACGAACAATTGCAGATGATGGAAGACCTGGAGCGTGCTGGCGACATAGTGGTGATACGTCCTCAGCGCCCCATGGAAGTGGGCCGCATAGAGAAGGACACCCAAAAGTTGGAGCGTCTCTACGAGGAAGGCTTCCAGTTGGGCGAGGCGTTTTGCGATAGTTTGCGGTGATAACAACAACGTGTTGCGAGTGAAATGGAAAAAATATGGTACGGAATGACGTATCGCAACATTTTTTAAGTATCTTTGCAACCAACTTATTCGGCAATCGGTTCTCCGCGAGGAGATGAAAAGGGAACCAGGTGAAAGTCCTGGGCAGTCCCGCTGCTGTAAGTGACATTCTCTCATCCCCACAGCAAAAAGTCACTGGTGATGGGCACGTAGGTCGCCTAAGGTTTCCCGAGGAACCCTTGGCGATGGTGCGATGCCTATGATTGGGAAGACGTGTGGATGGTCGCAAGCCAGAAGACCTGCCATTGCTTATTTGATGATTTCCAATTCTCGAGGAAGAATGCGAAAACAATTGACCTATACCTTTGCGCTCTTGCTGAGCCCGTTGGCTGCATTGGCGCAAACCGATTCCATTTCGCTCCGCGGCGTGGAGGTGACCGCTGTTGCCCTCAACCGCAATGTGACAGGCGCCCATCCCACCCAATCGCTTACGGCCAAGCAGATGCGCCAGTTGGGCCTTGATCATGTGGCCGATGCTGTGAAGCACTTTGCCGGCGTCAGTGTGAAGGACTATGGTGGCATTGGCGGTATGAAAACCGTGTCCATCCACAGTCTTGGCACCCAGCATACGGCCGTGGTTTACGATGGCGTGGCACTCAGCAACACCCAAGCCGGACAAATCGACATTGGCCGATACGACACCGACAACCTCGCGAGTATCAGCATGTCGGTGGCCGACGACGACCAGTTGATCATTTCTGCCCGCCAATATGTGTCGACCGGTGTGCTCACCCTGACCACAGAGCGTCCCCATTTCGCCGATGGGCAATGGCAGACGTTGCGTGTGGGAGTTGGCGCAGGCTCTTTCGGCTTGGTCTCGCCCTCGTTGCGATGGTGGGTGAAACCCTTTGAGCGCACAGCCTTTTCGCTCTCGGCCAAGATGACACGGGCCGATGGAATCTACCCTTATACCCTGCGCAATGGCAACACCTCGTCGCGCCAACGCCGATACAACACCGACATTACCGCTTGGCAAGCAGAGGCCAACGCTTACCATACATTTGCCGACGGAAGCGAGCTGGCGATGAAAGCCTATTGGTATTACTCTGAGCGGGGACTGCCCGGAACCGTCATTCTCTATGCCAACCCTTCCGATGAGCGCATGTGGGACGAGGACTTCTTTGCCCAAATGGCTTATCGGCGCTCGTTGGGCACTCGCCTGCGGCTGCAAACCCGCCTGAAGTATACCCACTCGTGGAACCAATATCGCGACTGGGGCTCACAGTATACCGATGGCGTTCAGACCGACCGCGACCGCCAGGACGAGGGCTATGCCTCTGCCACGCTGGGATGGTTGGCGGCCGAGGGACTTCAGTTTGCTGTGGCGCAAGACCTGTCGTACAACCGTTTGAACAATAATGTCTACGTCAACACCCAGTATGATGTGCCGCGCCCGTCGCGCTGGACCTCCATCTCCGCCGTGGCCATGAAGGCCCAGTGGGGTAGGATGAAGTTGCAGGCCAACACCGTCTACACCTATGCGGCGGAACGGGTTAGCGAGGGCGATCGTCCGGCCGACAAGCGGCGCCTGACCCCCTCGGTGGCCTTGAGCTATCGCTTGCTGTCCTCTACACCTATCTATATAAGGGCCCTTTACAAGCATTCGTTTCGTGTGCCCACGTTCAACGACCTGTATTATCGCCGCTTGGGCAACATCCACTTGAAGCCCGAGAAAGCTCGGCAGTGGAGCTTGGGCCTGACCTGGGAGACCCACACGTTGCGCTTGCGTTACCTGACGATTACAGCCGACGGCTATTACCACGACGTTACCGACAAGATTGTGGCGTTCCCCAGCACCTATGTGTGGCGCATGGTGAACTATGGCAAGGTGGAAATACTTGGCGCCGACTTCACCTTGGGCGCGCAGGTCGACTTGGCGCGGCAATGGAGCGTGAGCGGTTCGGCCTCGGCCACCTGGCAACACGCCGTCGACAAGACCAACCGAACGCAACAAACCTACAACAACCAACTGCCCTACACGCCACGTTGGAGCGGGAGTGGCTCGCTGGCCATGGTGACACCGTGGCTCACTCTGGGCTACACCGTCGTGATGCAGGGTAGCCGTTACAGTCTGGGGCAGAACAAACCTGAGTATCGCATGCCTGCCTTTTGGGACCACGGCATCAGCCTGTCGCGCGAGTTGACGCTCGGCAAGGTGCGCCTTGCGCTGAGTGGCAAGGTGTCGAACCTTACCAACGAGCAATATTCCATCATACAATACTACCCCATGCCCGGCCGACAATACACCGTCTCCGCCATGATCCATTGGTGATGGATGGCCCGATACGCATGACTTATCATTCACATTATATATTTTAACAACATGAAATTCAGAAACATTTATCTTGCAGTGGCCTTGCTGGCAACCAGCGTGGCCTTCACCGCGTGTAGCGATGACGACGAGTGGAACCAGACCGGTGGCGGAAAAGTGGAGATGACCTCTCCGGCCCGCGCCTTTATCCTCAATGAGGGAACGATGAACCACAACAACTCCAATCTGATTTATTTCGATTGGTCGACGGGTCAGGTGAACGGTTCCGACCTCTTCCGCGCGCAGAACGACCGTGTGCTGGGCGACACGGGCAACGACATTCTCACTGTCGACAACAACAAGTTGGTGGTGGCTGTCAACGTGAGCAACTACATCGCCTTGCTCGATGGCTATGGTGTGGAGAAGAGCCGCGTTAGCTTTGAGCCCTACAAGAACCTTGGACAGGTGCGCTCCATCGACGAGGAAGATGGCATCATCTATGCTGTGTCGTATGGCGGTTACGTCAGCCGTCTGCGCATTTCGGGCAACCAACTGGTCTACATGGACTCGCTGCGCGTTGGCGACCGTCCTGAGGACGTGGTGGAAGAGGATGGCAAGCTCTACATCACCCTGCAGGGCCAGGACTATACCGACAACCGTTTGGCCATTGTGAGCAACGACTTCAAGACCATCAGCTATGCCACCATCATGCAGAATCCGGTGAAGGTGTATGAGGAAGACGACAAGATCTTCATCACCGGCTATGGCGCCATGTACGACAATCCTTGGGGCGTTTACGATCCTGCCAAGGGCACTTACACCGAACTGGGCCAAGCTTCGGTCATTGGTGTGGGCGACGACGTGGTCTATACGGCCTATTGCAAGACCAACTATACCACACACATCACCACCACAACCCTGGGTGCCTATAACGTAAAGACCGGTCAGACCGACGCCAACTTCTTCAAGAACCAGCCCGCTGAGTTGGCATCCACCAACGTCTACAGCATCAGCGTCAACCCCTACAACCACAAGATCTACTTGGCCACATCGGCTTCCGACTATGTGAGCGATGGCCGCGTGTATGTGTTCGATGGCAATGGCAACTATGAGACGAGCTTCTCATCGTATGGCGCCAACCCCAACCGCATCGTGTTCCTCCACTAAGATGTTGCGGTTACTAAGCTTTATCACTTGCGTGCTGCTGCTCTGCTCCTGTGGAAACCACACGGCAGGCAGCGGCCCCCAGGGCGACACGCTGGCCCTCGACCATGCCTCTTTGCTGACCATGGTCGAGGATGGCGCGTCGACCCATGTCACCGTGAGCGACCCGTGGCACGCGGGCAAGACGCTCCAGCGCCTCACCTTGGGCACTGCGGAGGGCAATGGCGTGTTGCGCCCCTTGCGCCGCGTGGTGGTGTTCACCACCTCCCACTGTCAGTTGTTGGAGTATCTGGGTCTGGCTGACCGCATTGTTGGCGTGTGCGATGTGCAGTATATGCTCATCCCCGACATCCAACAACGCGTGAAGACCGGTGCGATAGCCGATTGTGGCGATGCCATGAGTCCCGACGTGGAGAAGATCGTGAGCCTCAATCCCGACGCCATCATCCTTTCTCCCTTCGAGGGTGGCAGTTACGGACGCCTCGAAAAGCTCGGCATTCCGCTCATTATGGCTGCCGACTACATGGAGACCTCCGCTTTGGGACGTGCCGAATGGATGCGTTATTACGGTCGCTTGTTTGGCGAGGCGGCCAAGTCCGACTCGCTCTTCCATGTGGTCGATTCCACCTACGGCGCGCTGAAGGCCTATGCCGCCCGCCTGCCCAAGGGGCGCAGCATCCTTACCGAGCGCAAGACGGGTGCGGTGTGGTATGTGCCTGGAGGACAAAGTTCGATGGGCGTGCTCCTTGCCGATGCCAACAGTCCGTACGCCTTTGCCAACGACGAACATAGTGGTAGCCTCTCGCTCTCGTTCGAACAGGTGCTCGACAAGGCCGGGGCGTCCGATGTGTGGGCCTTTAAGTTCAATGGCCAGCGCCCCATGACACGCACCGATTTGCTGCGCGAGTATCAGGGCTACAAAGCTTTGCGCGCTTTCCAAACGGGCGAAATCTATGAGTGCAACGCCTCGCTGACCCCTTACTTTGAAGAGGTGAGCTTCCGCCCCGACTATCTTCTGCGCGAGATGATCCTGCTGGCGCATCCGAAGGCGGCTTTGGGCAACTTGCGCTATTTCACGAAAATTGCTTCACCCCCCTTGGCCCAATAAGTACATTGGGGTTGAACCTTATAATGATCCTGATGAGAACCCTGTGTGATAACCGACGTGTGGGCGTCATGCTAATGCTGATGCTGGGTGTCGTCCTACTGTTCTTGATGAGCCTGCTGCATGGCAGCGTGAACATTCCCACCGATGAGGTGGTGGCCATTGTGCTGGGCGAGCCGAGTAAGGCGAGCTGGCGCTTCATTGTGATGGAGACGCGTTTGCCACAAGCCCTGACGGCTTTGCTGGCAGGCGGTGCGCTGGCCGCAAGCGGCTTGTTGCTCCAAACGGCCTTTGGCAATCCCTTGGCCGCCCCCGACATCTTCGGTGTGACCAGTGGGGCGTCGTTGGCCGTGGCCTTGCTGACATTGGCTCCCGTGGCCGCCCTGCCCATGGCTGTGGGTTATCTCTCGGGGGTTGCGGCTGCCTTTGTGGGAGCCCTTGCCGTTACCGCCCTCATCTTTGCGCTGAGCAGATGGGTGCATAGTCCGGTGGTGCTCATGGTGGTGGGCATCATGGTGGGCTATCTGGCTTCGAGCGGCATAACGCTGCTCAACTTCTTCGCCACCGAGGAAGGCGTAAAGAACTTCGCCGTGTGGGGCATGGGCAACTTTGGCAACGTGTCGATGGATATGATGCCAGTGTTTGCACCCCTCACGCTGCTTGCCACCCTGAGCACCTTCTTGCTCGTGAAACCGCTCAATGCGTTGCTCCTGGGTGAGCGCTACGCTGAAAATCTGGGCGTCGATGTCAAGGCGTTGCGACGTGCGCTCCTGGTGCTTACCGGTCTGCTCACAGCTGTGGTGACGGCCTTTTGCGGCCCCATCGCGTTCATAGCCCTTGCCGTTCCCCACATGGCACGCATGCTACTGCGCACCTCCGACCATCGCCAGTTGCTCGGCATGACCATTCTTACAGGACAGGTCGTGGCCTTGCTTTGCAACGTGCTGACCACCTTACCCGGCGACGCGGGTGTGTTGCCGCTCAATGCGGTGACGCCGCTCATTGGCGCACCGGTCATCATCTATGTGTTGTTGGACAAGAAACCCTAAGCTATCATGACTATCACTACCACGAAAGGCGACACGGGAACCACTTCGCTTGGCGACGGAACACGTGTCGAAAAAGACAACCTTCGCATCGAACTCAATGGCCAACTCGACGAACTGTCGGCCTACCTCGGCTTGTGCAAGGCGGCCTGCTGCCAGGCTGAGCCTTACACCACCCTGCAACGCCAGCTGATGGGACTCATGGCGCTGGTGGCAAAGCCCACCGCCTCGCTTCCCGCTACCGCCGAACAGCAGGTGAAGACGGCCGTGGCCCACATGGAACAAGAGATGGAACGGCGTATGGGCGATGCCCCACGGTTCAACTTTGTGCTTCCGGGGCGCGATCTTGCCGATGCCGCCCTGCATCTGGCGCGTGCCAAGGCGCGCACCTGCGAGCGCCGCATGGTGACGTTGGCCAAGGTCGAAGCGGTGCCGCCCCTGTTGCTTACATACCTCAACCGCCTCTCCGATTACCTGTTTGCGTTGGCCGTCGGTCGGCCTTGACCGGTAGGGTAGAACCGCCGCTTCTTTTCCGTTTGGCCATTCTTGTTAGTCAAACGGAAAGGAAGGAGTTGTGATTTTTGGTTAAAAAGTTGTGTCGGGATTTTGCTCAAACCAGCGAGCGAAATTGCCATTTTTGTGGAATCTTACTGGCGCGAACGAACCATGAATTTGCGTTTAGGCATCTTTCGAGTTGCAAAACATGCCTAAACGAGCCACCGTTTGGCGTCTTTCGCACTGCCGATGGGCGTCTTCCGCACCTCGATTAGGCATGTTTTATGATGTGGAATGTTAAATGTGGAATGTTGAACAAGGAACTTTGCCTGTAAGTAGTTGAATGTTAGGCTGTTACGAAAATGTGCTAAGAATCGCATATTTGCGCCAAATATTTCTGTGATGGAAAACAAATGTGTAGATTTCAATATAGGTTGTTGCGAAAATTGGAATGTGAGCCACAATGATTTCTGCCTCTTAGACGGCAAAAGCGGGAGCCTTGGAGTAGTTTGCATGAGTGAGCGTTGAGGCCCTAAAACGAATTTCGGCAGATAAGAACCCAACGTATGGATGATTCTTATCTGCCGAAACAGGTGTCAGCTTCAGTTATTTCTTCAGCAGGTCGGGGCGCAAACGCTTGGTGCGCTCCATGGCTTGGTCCATCTCCCACTGCTTAATCTTGGCCTCGTTGCCCGAAAGCAAGATGTCGGGCACGCGCCAACCCTTGTACTCTGCGGGGCGCGTGTAGATGGGCGCCGCCAGCAAATCGTCTTGGAAACAGTCGGAAAGGGCGCTCTGGTCGTCGCTTATCACACCCGGAACCAGTCGGACCACGGCGTCGGCGATGCAGGCGGCAGCCAGTTCGCCCCCTGTCAGCACATAGTCGCCCACACTGATTTCGCGGGTGATGAGGTGCTCCCTGATACGCTGGTCGATACCCTTGTAGTGGCCGCAAAGGATGATGAGGTTCTTCTGCAGGCTCATGCCGTTGGCAATCTTCTGGTCGAAGCGCTCGCCATCGGGCGTCACGTAGATCACGTCGTCGTAGTCGCGCTCGGCCTTCAAGGCGCTGATAGCGCGGTCGATGGGCTCACACTGCATCACCATGCCGGCAAAACCGCCATAGGGATAGTCGTCCACACGACGCCATTTATCGCTGGTGTAGTCGCGCAGATTGTGCAAATGTATCTCTGCCAAGCCCTTCTTCTGGGCACGGGCCAATATGCTCTCGTTTACGAAGCCCTCCAACATTTCGGGCAAAACGGTAATAATGTCTATTCTCATACTGAGTGCAAAGTTACGAAAAATAAGTGTATAACAACCTGATTTTGGAATAAAAGCCCATGCGAAACGCATAAACAGGCGTGCGGGGAGGACCGTTATCCAAACCGTTCCACAAACTCGTCTTCCGAGATAATGGGTATGTTAAACTGATGGGCCTTCTGGTTCTTGCTGCTGGTGGAGGTCACGTCGTTATTGATAAGGTAGGATGTCGACTTGCTCACCGAGCCCGTCACCTTTCCACCCTGACTCTCAATGTAGGCCTTCAGTTCGTTGCGGTTCTTGTAATGATGCACATCGCCCGTAACGACAAACACCAATCCCTTGCACTTCTCGCCCGTAGCGGCGGTCGACGTTTGCTCCACCGTGAGCACGTTGAGCAGGCGAGCCATTACGGAGCGATGCTCTTCCTGGGCAAACCACGCCACAAACGACTTGGCCTTCTCGGGGCCGATGCCTGGAATCATGGCCAGTGTTTCCTCGGCCGACGGGGTGAAGAGGTCTGTGGGGCGCACGTTTCCCTCGGCCAGGGCTATGAGGTCGTTGAGCGAATAGGCCGACAGCAAGCGGTTGCAAACATCCTGTCCGCACAGGGGGATTGACAAGGCGTACAACAATCGGCGCGCCTCCACCTTGCGAGCGCGCTCCACCGACTGCCGAATGTTGGTGGCCGACTTGACGCCAAAGCCCTCCAAGGCGGCTATTTCCATTGCGTGGGTGGGCAGGTCGAATATGTCGGCATAGTCGCGAATCCATCCTAAGTTGATGAACTTCTGTAAGGTCTGCTCGGAGATGCCGTCGACATTGACACCCTGCTTCGACACGAATCGCGCAAACTTCCTCAGTTGCTTGGCGGGGCAGGCGGCATGGGTGCAATGTAAGGTCTTGGTGCCGCTTGCTGCGCTCACTTCGACCCGTGTGGGCGATCCGCACACGGGGCACCGATCGGGGATGCAGAATGGTCCCACGGCTTGCTTCACCTTGATGACCTTCGGAATAATCTTGTTGGCCTTGATAACCTCCAGTTGCGTTCCCTTTCCGCCCATTCCCAGGCGCTCACACTCGCTGATGTTGCAGAGTGAGGCGCGTTTCACCGTGGTTCCCTCGAGCTCCACGGGGCGGAACACGGCCACAGGCGAGATGGTAGATGCGGCGCAGCTCCATTCCACATGGTCGAGCTCAGTGCTCGCACTCTCGTCGGCCCACTTGAAGGCGTAGCCGGCGCGTGTGGCGTGGTGGCCCGTTACCGAACCCGTTGCGGCGTATTCGGCGTCGTCGTAAACAATGACCAGGCCGTCGACGGGGTAGGGGTTCTCGCGCTTGGTTACCTTCTCCGTCCAGCGCTCGATGGCCGCCTCCATATGCTCCAGTGTGGGATCGTCGATGCGTTCGTGGTCGACGGCGCCCAGTCCGGCCTTTTTCAGCCAGTCCATGCGTGCTCCCCACGTGGGTATTTCCTCGTCGGTGTGGACCAGTGTGAACGGTATCCAGCGGATATGGCGTTGCGCCACCTCGCGCGGATCCTTCAGGGTGAGCGATCCCGAAGCCAGGTTGCGGGGGTTGGCATACTCCTCGTCGCTCTCCAAGTTGAACCGATCAAAGTCCTCATACGAGATGACGGCCTCGCCGCGCACCACCACATGGCCCGTAGCGTGGATGGTTGCGGGAATTCCATTGATGGCTTGTGCCAGGTGGGTGATGTTGGTTCCGATGTGTCCGTCGCCACGTGTCACCACCTTGGTGAGCTGCCCCTCGTCGTAGGTAACGACCAACGTCAGGCCGTCGAGCTTCCACGACAACCAAATGGGGCGGCCCTCTGCCCATTTCACCAAGTCGGTGGGTTGCTTGGTTTTCGCCAATGAGAGGGCCGAAAACTCATGCTCCTCTTTCTTGCCCACTGTGGTGTCGGCCGACACACGGTGGGTGGGCGAATCGGGCAACACCACGCCCGATTGGCTCTCCAACTGTTTCAACTGGTCGAACTTCGCGTCCCACTCATAGTCGGTCATGAGTTCTCCACGACCATTATAATATGCGTCGGAAGCGCGGTTGAGCTCCTCGACGAGTGTCCTCATCTGAATAGTTATGTCCATTTCCATGATTTTATGATTGCGTCGTTGGCCTTTCGCCAACAGCAACGACTATCAAAACATCGACAAACTTACAAAAAAAGAATCGAATAAACGCCAAAGGCGCAAAGAATGTTTTCAAAACATAAGTGGTAAAGTTCCTCCGAACCGTGCTCCTCGCGCAATATCATCCTTTTCACGGCATCTTTTCTTGCCACGGCTTCACGAAAATGTTCCAATCAATGGCATTTTAGTCCAAATTCGTGATTTAACGAAACTTTTCAGCGTTTTTCCCTTTCATGCTCATGGGTTTTTATATAACTTTGCGGATATAATATCCTATCATTAACGCATGAATGTCATAGTAAGTCAAGATATCGAACAAGCCTGTCCTACCTTCGTGGGGGCTTGTGTGGAAGCCTCCGTCAGAAACACGCCTTATTGCGCGGCGTTGTGGGAGGAGATAGAGGCGCTGGGCGAGCGCTATCGGAGCTTCCTGACCACCGATACGGTAAAGGAGCTTTCGGGCATTGCCGCCACACGTCGGGTTTACCGCGCCTGCGGCAAGGACCCCTCGCGCTATCGTCCCGCCTCGGAGGCGCTCATTCGCCGGCAGTTGCAGGGCAAGGCGCTCTATCAAATCGACACACTGGTCGACCTGGTGAACTTGGCCAGCATAGCCTACGGGTACAGTATTGGCGGATTCGACGCCGACAAGATGGTGGGCGATACGCTGACGCTCGGCATCGGGCGTGAGGGAGAGCCTTACGAGGGCATAGGCCGTGGAATGATAAACATTGCCGGACTGCCCGTCTACCGCGACGAGAAGGGTGGCGTGGGAACGCCCACCTCCGACAATGAGCGCACCAAGATCACGCTCGAAACCACCCACCTCATGGTGCTCATCAATGGTTACGACGGCGATGAGAGCCATGTGCGTGAGAACGCCGAGTACATACAACAATTGTTGCGCAAGTATGCGGAAAGCGATGGCGGAAGCTATTACATCTACCGATAGTCGCAAAGCCAACATGCAATACCAACCCAATTAACTCACACTTTATGGTAATAGGAATAGATGTGGGCATCAGCACCACCAAGATTGTTGGAATCAACAAGGAAGGCGATGTGGTGTCGCCCATTCGCATCAAAGCCACCGACCCGGTGACATCCCTCTATGGAGCGTTTGGAAAATATCTATACGACAACAAAATACGACTGGAGGACATTGAGCGCGTGATGATCACGGGCGTGGGATCGGCCTACATCAACTCGCCCGTCTATGGCTTGCCAACGGAGAAGGCCGAGGAGTTTATAGCCGATGGCTTGGGAGCGCGCTACGAAACGGGCATCAACCGCATGCTTGTGGTGTCGATGGGAACGGGCACGAGCCTTGTGCAGTGCGACGGCGACGACATTCGCCACATTGGTGGACTGGGCCTTGGCGGTGGAACGCTTGCCGGACTGAGCCGCATCATGCTGCAAACCGACGACATCAAGCAGGTGGTGAGCCTGGCCATGCAGGGCAACTCGGCCAATATCGACGTGCAGATTGGCGACATCAGTCCCAGTCCGCTGCCCGGCCTTCCCAAGAACGCCACGGCCTCTCTCTTCGGAAACGCCAAGAGCGACGCCTCCCGCGAGGATACGGCACTGGGCATCATCACCACGGTGCTGCAAACCATTGGGTCGAGCTGCATACTCGCGTCGCTCAACACGGGCATCCGTAAGTATGTGCTCATCGGCAACCTGACGCTGCTGCCTCAATGCCAAAAGGTGTTCCCAGCGATGGAAAAGCTCTACAATGTGCATTTCATAATTCCTAAATACTCGGAGTTTTGCACGGCCATTGGTGCGGCTTTGTGCTATAAGTCGGGCCGATGAGCTTGACCTCCCAGCTGTTTATTCCATTAACTTTAAATACATCACTATGAAATTAAAATTGATTGGACTGGCGGCATTGACCCTCGCCGCCACGGCCGTACGCGCCCAAGGTACGGCAGCCGACTACAAGCGGGCCTACAGTCTTCAAAGCAAGTTCCAACAAAAGACCGTTGCCCATTGGGCACACGACATCGGATGGAAGGATTCTTCCTCAGTGTTGCACTATTACATCGACACACAAGATGGAAGACGTTATATATCATACGATGTGACGTATGGTATCTCGAAGACCTACAACTCTGAGAGGGAGATGAAGAAGGCGCTCGGCATGAAGGAGCGTCGCAACGCAAATGGTCAGCGCACCTACAACGATCCGTTCCGCCATAAAGAGTCTTTCTGGATGGATACCTACGACGAGCAGGACCAACGTGTGGTGGCTTCGCCCGACGGCAAGCTCGACGCGTGGATTGAGAACAACAATGTGTATGTTCACGAGGTGGGCAAGCCCTGGTCGAAGAAGCGCGCCCTCTCGCAAGACGGAACCATCGGCCGCTACTACAGTTCCGACATCTATTGGAGCCCCGACTCACGCAAGATCTTCGTTTGCAAGCGCAACAAGGTTGAGAAGCGCTACGTCTACTATGTAGAGTCGTCGCCCGCCGACCAAGAGCAGCCTTGTCTCCACAAGCAGGAATATGCCAAGCCTGGCGACGAACTGCCGCAGCACTGGCCTGTGATCTTCACCCTTACGGTTCCCGATTCGGCCGCAATGGCCAAGAATCCGAAGGGAAGCCTTATTGATGGCATGACTGTGAAGAAGGTGGAAGGCGACCCGCGCACCATCGAAAACCAGTATGAGCTCAACTGGTTCTGGTGGTCGCCCGATAGCCGCGAGGTGACCATGGAATATAACCAGCGTGGGCACAAGCTCTATCAGGTGCTGGCCATGGATGCCAATACGGGCGGATTCCGCACCATTGTGGAGGAGCGCGCCAAAACGTTCATCAACTATTATCGCCTATGGCGCCAGTTTATCAACGATAGCAAGCAGATGCTTTGGATCTCGGAGCGCGACAACTGGAACCACATCTACCTCTATGACGTGCGCCCCGACAAGAAGGGCCGCATGGCACAGCCTCGCCAGATTACCAAGGGCGACTGGTTTGTGCGCAAGGTGCAGTATGTGGATGAGGCCAACCGCGTTATTTACTTCTCGGCTTCGGGCGTCAACAAGGACGAGGATCCTTATCTCGTACATTATTATAGAATCGACTTCGACGGCAAGAACATGACCTGTCTCACCCCGGCTGAGGGCAACCACTACGCCGTGTTCTCACCCGACTACAAATACCTGGTAGATGTTTACAGCAAGACCGATGTGCCTCCTGTAACCGAGTTGCGAAGCGCCGTCGACGGCAAGCTGCTGAAGACGCTTGAGACGGCCGACATCTCGAAGCTGAAGGCCAATGGCTGGGTGGCTCCCGAGATATTCAAGGCGAAGGGTCGCGATGGAAAGACCGACATGTGGGGACTCATCTACCGTCCCACCAACTTCGACCCGTCGAAGACTTATCCCATCATCGAGTACATCTATGCAGGACCTGGCGACGCTTACGTTCCCAAGTCGTTCACCCCGTTCTTCTGGAATGCCACGGCTTTGGCCGAGTTGGGCTTCATTGTGGTTCAGGTCGACGGTATGGGCACAAGCTACCGTGGCAAGAAGTTTGAGGAGATCTGCTATAAGAACCTGAAGGACGCCGGACTGCCCGACCACATTCAGTGGATCAAGGCCGCTGCCGCCAAGTATCCTTACATGGACGCCAACAACGTGGGTATCTACGGCATGTCGGCAGGTGGACAGGAATCGACAACCGCCCTGTTGTTCCACGGCGATTTCTACAAGTGCGCCTATAGCTCATGCGGATGCCACGACAACCGTATGGACAAGATTTGGTGGAACGAGCAGTGGATGGGATGGCCCGTCGACTCAAGCTACGTGGAGTGCAGCAATGTTTACAACGCCCACAAGTTGGAGCGCCCATTGATGCTGGCTGTTGGCGAGATCGACAACAACGTGGATCCTGCAAGCACCTATCAGGTGGTCGACGCTTTGGAGAAGGCAGGTAAGGACTTTGACCTCATCGTCATTCCTGGAGCCCGCCACACCATGGGCGAGGCCTTTGGCGAGCACAAGCGTTTCGACTTCTTCGTGAAGCACCTCTACAAAGTAGATCCCCCCAAGTGGTCGGATCTGAAGTGATGATTTTGCACCAAGCCAGATGAGCAGAGCCGAGCTTGATTGGACTTTGCCATGGCGAGAAAAGGTGCAATGAAACAGAACGATAAATATTGGAAAGGCCGAAACCCTACGAAGGGGGTTCGGCCTTTCCTGTCTAAAAACGGCTTAGGAAAGACGGTGTGTGTGTAGTTCTTGTTCGTGTTTGTTTCGAGCAGGCTGACTATGGCGGAAACGCGAATGGAAGCATGAGACCGAAAGAAATGCCGGTAAGCGTTGAAAAGAGCCGGAAGTCTTCTAACAATCTTCCTGTTTCGGCTTAATAGGTCGATTGGTGATAAATGTGTATTCGCCTAAAACGCCAAGAAGGCGCAACGTTACCGCTGCGCCTTCTTGGCGTTTTAGTATTGAATGGAATGATTTTCTCCTTTATTATATAGGGAGGTTTCAACCTGCGGGTTAAGCCCTATTAGTATGCGCTTTGGAACTCCTCGAGGAAACGGGTGTCGTTCTCTGAGAAGAGACGGAGGTCGTTGACGCCATACTTCAGGTTGGCGATGCGCTCTACGCCCATACCGAAGGCATAGCCCGTGTAAACCTCGGGGTCGATGTTGCAGGCTGCCAAGTCGTGTGGGTCGACCATGCCGCAACCCAAAATCTCCACCCATCCGGTGTGCTTACAGAAGTTGCAGCCCTTTCCTCCGCAGATAGAGCAAGAGATGTCCATCTCGGCACTGGGCTCGGTGAACGGGAAGAAGCTGGGGCGAAGGCGAATCTTCGTGTCGGCGCCAAACATCTCGCGAGCGAAGGTGAGGAGCACCTGCTTCAGGTCGGTGAAGCTTACGCCCTTGTCGACATACAGACCCTCCACCTGGTGGAAGAAGCAGTGGGCGCGCGCTGAGATGGCCTCATTGCGGTAAACGCGTCCAGGGCAGAGCACACGGATAGGCGGCTCGTGGGTCTCCATATAGTGGGCTTCGTCGCCCGAGGTGTGTGAGCGAAGCAGCACATTCTTGGTTACGTCGTTGGGGTTCTGGGAGATGAAGAACGTGTCCTGCATGTCGCGTGCTGGGTGATCGGCAGCAAAGTTGAGCATGGTGAACACGTGCTTGTCGTCGTCGACCTCAGGACCATTGTAGAGCGTGAAGCCCATACGCTGGAAGATGTCGATGATCTCGTTACGGACAAGTGTCAGCGGATGGCGAGTGCCAAGGTCGACGGGGTAGGCAGTGCGTGTGAGGTCGAGGCTCTCCGAGGCTGTCTCGGTGGTCTCCACCTGCTCGCGGAGCGCGTTGATCTTGTCGGTGGCTGCCTTTTTCAGTTCGTTGATCTTGATGCCCAGCTCGCGCTTTTCCTCTTTGGCCACATTGCGGAAATCTGCAATGATGGCGTTGATTTCGCCTTTCTTACTGAGATATTTCAATCTGAGTTGCTCCACATCCTCAGCGTTTTTGGCTGAGAGGGCTGACACTTCTTTGAGAAGTTCGTCTATCTTGTCTGTTAACATCATCTTTTTGATTAACTTTATTCGATTTGCAAAGTTACTAACTTTTATTTGAAAATGCGGTTCTATTAAAAAAAATATGTGTAATTTTGCCTCGGTTTATGAATGATGTTATGAGAAAAGGAATTGTATTTGCTGTTTTCTTTTTGCTCTTGCTGATGATGGCCGTGCCCTATGGGTGCACCGACCGGAAAGCAGCATCGGCCGACTCAGCGGCGTCCGACACGCTGGTTAACGACACTTCGAGCCTCGATTCCACAGAGACTTTGATAGCCGAGACCCCTGTTCCCAAGGCCGCCGACGAGCTTTTTGACGACTTTGTGTTCAATTTTGCGGCCAACCGCAAGTTGCAGATGAGGCGCATCCAGTTCCCGCTGCCCGTCTACCATAACGGGAAGCTGACCAAGCATGTGGACAAGGAGCAATGGAAGATGGAGCACTTCTTCATGCATCAAGGCTATTACACGATTGTGTTCGACAACAACAAGCAGAAGTATTTGATGAAAGACACCACTATCGGACATGTTGTCGTGGAGAAGATCTTCTTTAAAAGGAAGACCGTTCAGCAGTTTGTGTTCGACCGTTTACAGGGCGAATGGATGCTGACGTCGATGAATTACAAGCCCCTTTATCAGAACAAGAACGCCTCGTTCCTGAGGTTCTACCATCATTTTGCGGTCGATTCGGCTTTCCAGGTGAAGAGCATGGCCGACGAGGTGGAGTTTACGGCTCCCGACCCGGAGGACGATTTCTCGCAGATCTCAGGCGTTATCATGCCCGAGCAGTGGCCCGACTTTAAGCCGACACTTATTCCGCGCGGCATCATATACAACATTATCTACGGACAGCATTACACCGAGACGACCCGAAAGATATTCCTGATTCGTGGCATTGCCAATGGTTTGGAGATCGAGTTGGTTTTCCGTAAGGTGAAGGGCAAGTGGAAATTGGTGAAATTCAACAGCTAAGTATGCAGACATTTACAGACATTTCGTTGCTCAGTCGCAACACCTTCGGCATCGACCAGAAATGTGCCGAGTTGTGGGTTTATCAAAATGTGGCCGACGCTACGCAGGTGGCGCTCGACGACAAGTTGCGTTCGATGCCTTACTTGCTGGTGGGCGGCGGTAGCAACCTGCTTCTGACGCGCGATTTCCCAGGCATCGTCATCACACCCGAGAAGCGGTTTGACGTGAAGGTGGAACGTGAAAGTGCAGATGATGTGGTTATTCGCTGCTGGGCTGGAACCACGTTCGACGATGTGGTGGCTTACGCTGTGGAGCAGGGATGGTATGGCATGGAGAACCTGAGCCTCATTCCTGGCGAATGCGGAGCGTCGGCGGTGCAGAACATTGGAGCCTATGGCGCTGAGGCAAAGGACATCCTCGTGGATGTGGAAGCCGTGGAGCTGGCCACAGGAAAGCATGTCGTCATCAAGGCGGAAGATTGCAATTATAGCTATCGACAGAGCCGATTCAAGCACGAATGGAAAGACAAGTATGTTATCCTGACGGTGAGTTACCGTCTCTCGAAGACTTTTACGCCCGACCTTGACTATGGCAACATACGTGCCGAATTGGAGCGTTGTGGCATCGATGCGGCAACGCTGACGGCCCATCAGCTGCGTCAGGTAATTGTCGATATCCGTCGCGCCAAGCTCCCCGACCCGGAGGTGATGGGCAACGCAGGCTCTTTCTTTATGAACCCTGTCGTAGACGAGGCTACGTTTGAGCGCCTGAAAGCTGAACATTCTGATCTGCGCTATTTTGAGATGGGTGAGGGACGATACAAGATTCCTGCCGGATGGATGATCGACCAATGCGGCTGGAAGGGTAAGAGCCTGGGCCGCGCTGGTGTGCACGACAAGCAAGCCTTGGTGCTTGTGAACCGAGGCGGAGCGAAAGGCGAGGATGTGGTGGCGCTGATGCACGCCGTTCAGGCATCGGTGAGAGAACGGTTCGGGCTGGAGCTGCACCCGGAGGTGAATGTGATATGAGCATGCGGCGGCTTACTTTCCTGGGCACAGGAACCTCCACGGGTGTTCCGGTGAATGGATGCGACTGTGAGGTGTGTAAGAGCACGGACCCGCACGACAAGCGGTATCGCGCCGCTGCGTTGCTGGAAACCAACCATACTCGCATCCTTATCGATTGTGGCCCTGACATCCGAATGCAACTCATGTCATTGCCTTTTAGGCGTATCGATGGCCTGCTGCTCACCCATGGCCATTACGACCATGTGGGTGGACT
Source organism: Hallella faecis (assembly GCF_018789675.1). Classification (GTDB taxonomy): domain Bacteria; phylum Bacteroidota; class Bacteroidia; order Bacteroidales; family Bacteroidaceae; genus Prevotella; species Prevotella faecis. Next base: position 12,535 of record NZ_JAHKBE010000025.1, on the reverse strand, counting down.
CGACGATTTGCGACCTTTCTGCAAGTTTGGCGACATCGATATCTATGGCAACGATATCGCGGTGAAGACCGTGATGCATAATTTTCCATATTGTTTTGTGCAACATCTTTATCCCGGTGTGCCGAAATTCAACCTTCACACCATACGTTGCCACCAACGATTGGTCATTGGCGACGTGGAGGTGGAACCCTTTGGCGTGATGCACGACAAGTTGCCCATCTTGGGTTATCGGTTCGGCGATTTCGCTTACATTACCGATATGAAGACCATAGAGGATGAGGAGTTCGAACATTTACGAGGCGTAAAGACATTGGTGGTCAATGCCCTGCGGTGGGAAAAATGGCATCATAGCCACATGACGGTGGAGGAGGCCATGGCATTTGCGCAAAGGGTGGGGGCTGAACGCACCTATTTTACTCACATGGGCCACGGAATAGGACTGCATGATGAGGCTAATGCTCGCTTGCCCAAGAACATGTGGTTTGCCTACGACGGCGAAATCATAGAGGTTTAGCCCCAATCGGCCGTTCGTTTTTGGTTCTTGTTGGTATTTGTTTCTAACGATTTTCCTGTTTCGTTTTAATGGCCGGTAAGGGGTTAAGGTCTCGGAAATGCTTGTTCTAAACCTGTTTGAACAACCATCGATAGCTATGATATTTTATAGAAATGTGGATTGTAGTGGGTTGGTAACTAATGGGTTGCGCGATGAGGATGGGCGTGTTTTGGTGAAGCCTGAAGGCTTTTTGAAAACACTAAATAGAAGGGGCTTGTTTTTGAAAGGACACAAAAAAAGGAGTACCGCTGTACTCCAACCTTGTTAACCTTAAATCTAATACTATGAAAAACACGATGCAAAGTTACGACTTTTATTTGAACTTGCAAATATATAGCGCATAAATTTCTTATAAATAACATACATTAACAAATCGGATTTTCCACTTAATAGTTTTTAATAAGAAAACTTATCAAAGTGTTAGCGTTTCACGCCTTCTTCTTTCTTTTTTCTTTTTGTGGCAAAAATAGACCTTGTGCCAAATGCGGTTGCGTTTTTTGTTGCAATCTGAGCGGCTTTGACGCTGGATGGAGCTTAGCCTTGTAAGGACCGTTATGGCTGTGTTTAAGGTTCGTTTGGCAAGGTTGGGCTACATGTGTAGAGGTGGGTTGCCCCGTGGCAGGTTTGGTGATGTGTGGCCACGAAATTGGACTGGTTGGATGTGTGTGGTGGCACTAATGAAAGGTTAAGGGCTGATGACCTTCTGCCTTGTTGGCGCTTGGGGTTGAAAAGTTGATTTGGGATTGCGTGTGATGTAAAATGCGAAACCGCAGTCTTTGAGGGATTGGAGGGTAAAACATGAGTCGTGTTTTTGCTAAACGCGAGCTGTGGGTTTGTAAAACCCGAGTCGTGGCTTTATCAATTATGAGTTGTAGCTTTACAAAACGTGAGCTATGGCTTTGCAAAGCGCGAGTTGGGGTTTTACGTGTGGGGGGGATGGAATGGCCGATTTGGGTTGAAAAGTACGGCCTGATAAGGGAAGATGGCTTGCCGGGAAGGGCAGGAACGTGGAGGCTTTTGCTGTTATTGTGTAGTCTCATGTGAGACAAGGCGTCGTCATTCGTAAGCTATGGCGTTGGCTGGTGTGAGACGAGGCGTCGTCATTCGTAAGCTGTGGCGTTGGCTGGTGTGAGACGAGGGGCAACTTGTGGATAGGCTTGGGTGGTTCCAATGGCAGGCGGGGCAATGCTTGTGATGAAGTGAGGCATCGCCTATGATAGCGTGGAACAACGGATAAAACCTACTTTTTGAACTTGCGATAGAGCTTCCAGCCCAAGATCATGGCGTCGAAGAGACCGGCTCCGGTGCTCAACAGGCTGTTGAAGCGCTTGGTGGGTGACGCTTTGCGATCGAGCGCCTCGGGCTTCTTGAAGAGCGAGCTCCACTCGTTGCTCAACTTGTTGCTGTCTTTTTGGATTTCTGTCTGCAACATAGCCTTGCGCAGTTGTATTTCCTCGATGGTGGTGTAAGACGTTGGTGTCATGGTTGATGAGCGTTGGAAACGGGTTGACGGTTAGCTAAGAAGGATGGAGGCGAGAAACTTAACGAGTGGTTTTTCGATCCATTGCTTTCTGAAGGTGATAAACAACAAGAGCAGCAGGAAATAGGCTCCGGCAACAATGAGGAACCCAACAGCTTCGCCCACCCATGGCGCCAACGCACTGGCGGCGGCAAAACTGAGGTAGATGAGCATGAGAATGACGAGCAGCGAAATGATGACCGTCATGGTGATGACCGTCAGCAGGCGCACTGTCTTCTCCACTACGTCGAGCTTGATATACTCGCTTTGGAGCGTGGCGTAGTGTTTCAGGGTTTCCACCAGTTGACCGATGGTCTCTATGTTCTTGTCGTTTGAAAACATAATTCGTTGTGGGAAAACGTGGATGATGATGTGTTTTGCCATTCCTGCGGGTGCGCCGAGAGGGTAGTCTGGCGCATCCGAGGATGGACTTGAGGTTATTCGGCTGTGTTGTCTACAGCATCCTTGATGTCGTCGACCAAGTCTTCCGTCTGTTTGCGGTTGAGCTTGATGTCGTGCTTCTTGCAGAAGTCGTCCACAGCGTCAGAAATCTTTGTGCGAGTGTCAGCACCCTTCTCAGGTGCCAGGAGCAAGCCTAAGGCTGCGCCTGCGATGGCGCCACCCAGGAAAGCACCGATGTAACCGATTGTCTTCATAAGCGTATCGTTTAATGGTAAATAGTTATCGTTAGCGAATAGTTCGCATTTTATAATTGCAAATATAAGCATTCCGCCTTAAAATCAAGGCTGAAAAAGGCTATTTTTTGTTAAATAAGCCCTATTTTCCTGATTTAACAAACTTTATGTGGCGTTGCGGCGCACGTATGTGGATTATTTTGTAATTTCGCAAATTAAAGAAGCAAAAGCTTAAAAAGCGATATTACTAACATTTATAATATTATAAAAGTATGAAGAAATACATGGTTTTGGGCGCGGCCTTCTGCGTGGCCTTTGCCTTCACGGGTTGTAAATCACAGGAGAGTGCCTACAAGAAAGTGTGGGAAAAGGCTCAGGCTCAGGAAGAGCAGAACCGTAACCAGGCTCCTGCTCAGGAGACGGCTCCTGTTGTTACTCCGCTCGTGGAGAAGTCGGCCGACCAGACCACAGTTACCAATGTTGACAATGCCACCGTGCGCACAGAGGACGTTACCGTCGTCAGCGGTCCTGGCTTGAAGGCATATAGCGTCGTTGTAGGCTCATTCTCGCTGAAGACCAACGCCGAGGGCATGCAGAACACGCTCAAGCAGGGCGGTTACGATGCACAAATCGCTTACAACTCAAGCATCAATATGTATCGCGTTGTTGCCTCGACCTATGCCGATAAGGCCAGCGCTGTGCAGAGCCGCGACGCCATCCGTGGCAGCCAGTATAACCCCAAGAGCGACGCTTGGTTGCTTTTCAAGAAGTAAGAAGCGGAGCGATTGCCTTGACGCAATGAAGCTCATCAATTGATATTCATGCCGCGAATTCTCTCCATTGATTATGGCAAGAAACGCACGGGGTTGGCTGTGACCGACCCCTTGCAGATCATTGCCAATGGACTGACGACGGTGGAGACCAAGGATTTGTTCGACTTTCTCAGCCAATATGTGCAAAAAGAGGAGGTCGAGCGAATCGTTGTCGGCAAGCCTATGCAACCAAATGGCCAGCCGTCGGAAAACTTGGCAAGGGTGGAGAACTTCGTCAACCGTTGGCGAAAGGCGCGACCTTCCATCCCCATCGAGTATTATGATGAGCGTTTCACCTCCGTGCTTGCCCATCGAGCCATGATCGACGGTGGCGTGAGAAAGAAGGAGAGACGCGAGAACAAAGGTCTTGTCGATGAAATATCGGCAACGATTATACTTCAGGATTACATGAACTCCAAGAAGAGATGATATTACCTATTTATACATATGGTCAGCCTGTTCTGAGAAAGGTTGCCCAAGAAGTGGCCGTGGACGACCCCACCTTGAAGACGTTCATCGCCGACATGTACGAAACCCTCGACGCAGCGGAAGGCGTGGGCTTGGCCGCACCACAGGTGGGCAAGGCCTTGCGTGTGGTCGTTATCGACCTCGACGTGCTGAAGGACGACTTTCCGGAGTATGCTGGCTTCCGCCACGCCTACATCAATGCACACATCGTGGAGTACGATGAAAAGTCGAAGAAGGCGACGTTGGACGAGGGCTGCCTCTCCATCCCTGGTCTCCACGAGAGCGTAACACGCCCCACGCGCATCCATGTGACCTACCTCGACGAGGACCTCAATCCGCACGACGAGTGGGTGGAGGGCTATCTGGCACGTGTTATGCAACACGAGTTCGACCACCTGGAGGGCGTTATGTACGTTGATCGGGTGTCTGCCTTCCGCAAGCAGATGATTAACAGCAAGTTGCGTGGCATCGCGCAAGGCAAGTTCCGTTGCCCTTATCGTGTGAAGGCGCCTCGCCGCTAATGGTCGTTTGGCCTAACATCAGAATTCGACTGTCATGAAGCGCGTGCTCGTCCCCATGCTCTTGGCTTTGCTTTTTTGCGGCAAGGCCAAGGCACAATATAATGTGGATCGCCTGATTACCAGTGGTGAGGTGGCGTTGCACTATGAGGACTACGTGCTCTCCATACAGTATTTTAATAAGGTGTTGGCGCTTAAGCCATACCTTTGGTTGCCTTGGTACGACCGTGCCACGGCCAAGTTTTATTTGGAGGACTTTGTGGGCGCCGAGCAAGACGCCTCCAAAGCCATCTCCCTCAATCCCTATATTGAGCAGATCTTCGACCTGCGCGCCATATCGCGCATACGTCAGGAGAAATACACGGATGCCATCTCCGACTATGACCGTGCCATCAAGCTCAATCCCAATGTGTCGAGTTTTTGGCTCAACCGTGCCATTTGCCGTTTGAACGCCAAAGATTACGATCAGGCGCTTCTCGACGCCGACACCATCATCTCGCGTTGGTCGAAGACGGCCACGGCCTATTCGTTGAAGGCTGAGATCTATTTGGAGCGCAAGGATACCACCACAGCCGACCTATGGCTAAGCCGCAGTTTGCAGCAAGAGCCTTACAATGCCGACGCTTGGGCCACACGTTCGTTCATCGCATTGAACCGACAGCAGTGGTTGGTGGCCGACTCATGTCTCAGCCAAGTCATACATTTGCGACCCAAGGTGGCGAGCAACTATGTGAACCGTGCTTTGGCGCGCCTCAAGGTGAACAACCTCAGGGGAGCCATGGCCGATTACGACTTGGCCATCGACCTTGACCCTAACAACTTCCTGGCCCATTATAACCGAGGTTTGTTGCGTGTGCAACTGGGCGACGATAACCGTGCCATAGAGGATTTCGATTTTGTTGTTAAGATGGAGCCGCAGAATTTCTTGGCCATCTATAACCGCGCTTTGCTCAACGACAAGGTGGGCAACCTACGTGCCGCCATCCGCGACTATACCGCCATCATCGAGCAGTTCCCCAATTTCTGGACTGGTCTGACGCAGCGTGCCCGAGCCTATCGTAAGTTGGGCATGACGGCAAAGGCCGAGCTCGACGAGTTTCGTGTCTTCAAGGCGCAGATGGACAAGCACGTGGGTGTGCAGCAGCGCTGGAGCCGTTCGAAGTTGAAGGCGGTGCGTAAGCGCTCGGAACTCGACTTGAGCAAGTATAACGACATCGTCGTGGAGGACAAGCCGCGTGTGGAACACGAGTACAACAGCGACTACCGTGGTGCTGTGCAGAACCGCGACGTGGAGGTTGCCTTCTTGCCCATGTTCCAGTTGTCGTATTTCACCTATGCCAATGGCGTGCGTGATTACCAGGCTTACGATGCCGCCGTGGATCGGTTCAACAACACGCAGGCCCCCTTGCGCAAGCTATATTTGACCTGTAACCAGAACCGAGAGAAACTCACCGACACCCAGTCGCGCCAGATATTCCAACTCATCGACGCCCTGACTGAGGGCATCAATGAGGAAACCGACCGCATGGCGCGCGCCGCCCTGCTCTTGCAGCGTGCCGTGGCCTATGCCGAGGCGCAGAACTATGCCGACGCCATTGCCGATCTCGACGATTACCTCTCGATCGACACCCTGTCGGCCATCGGCCGTTGGGAGCGTGCCGTTTGTCAGGCCATGCTCAATAGTTACGATGCTTCGCGTGGACAGAATGTCAGCATGAAGTCGGCACAAGTGGAGGGCGATATCGCCGAAGCCATTAAGGTGGCACCGAAGAACGCCTACCTTTTCTATAATAGAGGCAACCTCTACGCCGCCGCCAAGAACTATTCGCGTGCCATCGACGACTATTCGCGCGCCATCGAGATCGACCCTAACTTCGCCGAGGCTTATCTCAACCGTGGCTTGGCGCGTTGCTATTCTGGAAAAACAACTGATGGATTGCACGACTTCAGCAAAGCTGGTGAGTTGGGCCTTTACAACGCTTACGCCATTAGCAAGCAACTTTCGCGCAAGAAATAGCGCCATCCCATTCCAGGCGCCATTCCCCTTTGCCTATTCGGCCATCCCTGTTGGTTCTGTCAGCCATCCTTATCTATTATGATAGCCATTCTCTTTCTGTGTGAGAATGGCCATGAGCGGTTGCGTCGTTCAATGCGGGGAGCGCGTAGGGACAAGCGTGGAACAACAATGAGAAGGCTCCGCTTGTGATGATGTAGCGAGGCTATTGCGAGCACAATGTATGGCTATGTTGAGGGCGCATCCAAGCCGTTAGCCTTTCCCGTCGTTGGGTTTGCGGCGTTTTGGGTGCCCCATTGTTCTTTTATGGCAAAGTCCTTCCAATCTGTTGAAAATAAACCGCTTTTTGTTATTGCATTCAAAAAATATGTATTACTTTTGCGGTGATTTAAATAAAACTAATTTGTATCATGGTTAAAATCACATTCCCGGATGGTTCTGTGCGTGAGTACGAGCAGGGCGTAACCGGACTTCAAATCGCTGAGAGCATCTCACCGGCTCTCGCCCGTGACGTTGTATGTTGTGGGATCAATGGTGAGACAACCGAGTTGAACCGTCCCATCAATGAGGACAGCGCCATCCAACTGTTTAAGTTTGATGACGAAGAGGGCAAGCACACATTCTGGCACACCTCCGCCCACTTGTTGGCCGAGGCTTTGCAGGAACTTTATCCAGGCATACAGTTCGGATTCGGACCGGCCGTGGAGAATGGTTTCTTCTACGATGTGATGCCCGCCGAGGGACAGGTTATCTCCGAGAACGACTTCCCGAAGATTGAGGCCAAGATGAAAGAGTTGGCCAAGAAGAACGAGCCCGTCGTTCGCCGCGAAGTGGCGAAGGCCGATGCCATCAAGGAGTTTGAGGCCGCCGGTCAGCAGTACAAGGTGGAGCATATCTCGCTCGACTTGGAGGACGGAACCATTACCACATATACCCAAGGCGCTTTCACAGACCTTTGCCGTGGTCCGCACTTGTTGTCGACAGGCAATATCAAGGCCATTAAGATTACCAGCGTAGCCGGTGCTTTCTGGCGTGGCGACGCTAAGCGCGAGCAGATGACCCGTATCTATGGTATCTCCTTCCCGAAGAAGAAGATGCTCGACGAGTATCTGCAGATGCTTGAGGAGGCCAAGAAGCGCGACCATCGTAAGATTGGTAAGGAGATGGAGCTCTTCATGTTCTCCGACCGCGTGGGTAAGGGTCTTCCCATTTGGCTTCCCAAGGGCACCGAGCTGCGCCTCCGCTTGCAGGATTTGCTGCGCCGCGTGCTGAAGCCTTACAACTATCAGGAGGTCATCACCCCAGGTATCGGCTCTAAGAATCTTTATATCACCAGTGGCCACTGGGCCCACTATGGTAAGGATGCCTTCCAGCCCATTGAGACTCCCGAGGAGGACGAGATCTACATGTTGAAGCCGATGAACTGCCCTCACCACTGTGAGGTGTATTCTCGCAAGCCCCGTTCTTACAAGGATCTGCCCTTGCGCATCGCTGAGTTTGGTACGGTGTTCCGTTATGAGAAGAGCGGTGAGCTGCACGGACTGACCCGCGTGCGTACGTTCACACAGGACGACGCGCACATCTTCGTGCGCAGCGACCAGGTGAAGGCCGAGTTCGAGTCGGTTATCGATATCATCCAGAAGGTCTTCGCTACCTTCGGTTTCGACAACTATGAGGCTCAAATCTCATTGCGTGATCCTAAGGACACAGAGAAATACATCGGTTCTGACGAAATTTGGGAAGAGAGCCAGAACGCCATTCGTGAGGCTTGTAAGGAGAAAGGTCTCCAGGCTCGCGAAGTGGAAGGTGAGGCCGCTTTCTATGGTCCTAAGCTCGACTTCATGGTGAAGGACGCCATTGGCCGCCGTTGGCAGTTGGGTACCATCCAGGTGGACTACAACCTGCCGCAGCGTTTCCACTTGGAGTATACCGCAGAGGACAACTCCAAGAAGACTCCGGTTATGATTCACCGCGCACCGTTCGGTTCGCTCGAGCGCTTCACGGCTGTACTCATTGAGCACACCGCTGGTCATTTCCCCTTGTGGCTCACGCCCGACCAGGTGGCCATCCTGCCTATCTCGGAGAAATACAACGACTACGCTCAGAAGGTGAAGGCTTATTTCGACGATCAGGATGTGCGCGCTTACATCGACGACCGCAACGAGAAGATTGGACGTAAGATTCGCGACAATGAGCTGAAGCGTGTGCCTTACATGCTCGTCGTGGGCGAGAAGGAGGCTGCCGACGGACTCGTGTCTATGCGCGTTCAGGGCGGTGGCGAGCAGGCTACCATGAAGATGGAAGACTTTGCACAGCGCATCAAGGACGAAGTGGCCGAGCAACTGAAGAACATTTAATACCGTGGGTGCATAGCCCCCAACCAATCCGGAGCCCTTTGTTTGGCTTGCACGCAACGTATCGTTGCCATGTGGGCGGCGGGACGGTAGGGTGGAGTGGCACCATAGGTTCATGTAATAGACAAGGTGGAAGAAACGCATGTAAATGCGTGACTTCCACCTTATTGCTTTACTCCCAATCGCTCATTAGACCGGAGCAGGAACAATATTGGTGTGTGCTTAGTCCCTGACAAAATCAAATGACCGATTGAGGTTTGAAAAATTGTTGAGGAATTCTTTGGAAGTATCGATAGTTTTTCGTAATTTTGCACGCTGAATTGGGGAAAGTACGCCCACTTCGATACAGAACTTAAAATAGTTGAATGAAAGACAACAACAAGATGAAGAATCAGTACCGCGTCAATGGTCAGATCCATGTGCGGGAAGTTCGTGTGGTTAGCGACAATGGCTCAGAAGTGATGCCTACTCGTCAAGCTTTGGATATGGCTCGCCAGCAGGGTGTTGACCTGGTGGAGATCTCTCCCAATGCGCAACCTCCTGTTTGTCGTATCATCGACTATAGCAAGTTTCTCTATCAGCAGAAGAAGCGTCAGAAGGAAATGAAGCAGAAGCAGGTCAAGGTTGAGGTCAAGGAGATTCGTTTCGGACCCCAGACCGACGCTCACGACTACCAGTTCAAGTTGAAGCACGCCCAGGAGTTCTTGGAGGAGGGCAACAAGGTGCGCGCCTATGTGTTCTTCCGCGGACGCTCCATCCTTTTCAAGGAGCAGGGTGAGGTGCTTTTGCTTCGCTTTGCCAATGACCTGGAAGAGTATGCCAAGGTTGAGCAGTTGCCCCGTTTGGAGGGTAAGAAGATGTTCCTCTTCTTGGCTCCTAAGAAGGCAGGTGTGGCTAAGCAGAGCCAGCAGAAGCGCGATCGTCTGGCCGCAGAGGCTGCTGCCAAAGAGGAAAACGCTCAAAAGGCTGCTGAGCAGGCTGAGAAAAACGGACTGCTCGCCAACGCCAAAGGTGGCGACGCCTTGAAGAAGTTGGTTGAGAACAGCGGCGAACAAGAGTAAAAAACTGAGTGGTACCGCCAGGTATATGCGTTGCCACCTTTTATTATAATCATTTTAACAACAACAAAAAATGCCAAAAGTAAAGACTAATTCCGGCGCAAAGAAGAGATTTTCTTTCACAGCTACCGGTAAGATCAAGCGTAATCACGCTTACCACAGTCACATTCTGACTAAGAAGACAAAGAAGCAGAAGAGAAACCTTGTGCACTCGACAGTGGTCGTGCGCGACAACATGAAGCAGGTGCGTGATCTGCTCAATCTGCGTTAATCATTCATTTCACTTTTTAGTCGAACGTTTAAAGAAGAAAAATTATGCCAAGATCAGTAAATCACGTTGCTTCTAAAGCAAAGAGAACACGTATCCTGAAGCTCACGAAGGGTTACTTCGGTGCCCGTAAGAATGTTTGGACGGTTGCCAAGAATACATGGGAGAAGGGTTTGACCTACGCTTACCGTGACCGCCGCAATAAGAAGCGCAACTTCCGCGCCCTGTGGATTCAGCGTATCAACGCTGCCGCTCGTTTGCAGGATATGAGCTACAGCCAGCTCATGGGTGCTCTTCACAAGGCCGGTATCGAGATCAACCGTAAGGTCCTCGCTGACCTCGCCGTCAACAACCCTGAGGCTTTCAAGGCCATCGTTGACAAGGTGAAGTAAATCACAATTGACTCAACATACAAGAGGTGCGCGGAGCAATGCTTCGCGCACCTTTTGCGTTTAGCGCCTCTCAGCCCTGTGATTGACCTTCTTCGCTGGGTGTTACGGGCCTATCGTTGAGAACAATTCGCACATTATTGTTTGCTTGTTGTTCTCTTTGGACGGGCTTTACGGGTGCGTAGCAGGAAGCTGTTTGCGTTGAAAATCGGCAACAAACTATAGTTAAAACTACACACTTCTTTTCGGGTTAGCGCATTGTTGGTTCCAAATATGCGATTCTTGGCGTAATCTTGTAATTCTTTGATAATGAGATGCTTGTATCGGTGAAGCTGCATTCTGCACATCATGCTTTGCCCTTCATATTCCCAATTTCCGTATTTCCTATTGCGAAACATGCCTAATCGACTTGCGATAGCTTGCCTTTCGAGTCTCGAAAGATGGCTTTTCGAGCCTCGATAGATGCCCTTTTGCATCTCGAAAGATGCCTAATGTTGATCGCGTCTGTTGGTTGCGATCGTTCTTTTCTCCCCAAATTGTCTTTTCGCTTTCTATTTCATCTGAAATCTTAGGCAAACTTTTTGGTCAAATTATCATACAAAGTCGTCTGCTTCACGATACCTTCAGCTGTGGCACCAAGGTGTGCAACTTTACAGTAACTTGCGAGGTCGTTGTCCTGCATAAAGTCATCCACTTATGCTTGTACATTGTCTCGTCAGACTCAATGAGGTCAATGATATTGTACGGCATCTGATTGTCACCTCCCCACGGGATGTACTTCATCTTGTCGTTGATGATGATTGGTGCGATGTTGTGCTCCTCCTTGAAGACTTCACTTGTCTTGGAGGTGAAAGCTGCGGAGGCGTGGGTGCCGGAGATGTTATGGACGGATGTAAATGTAAGTGTATCGGGCATAATATGCTGTTTTTGAAGCAAAGATATATTGTAGGTCAATCCTCGGAAAAGACATAAAACTATTGAATAGTTTTCAACTTGTTGAGAACATAGCATAAAATTAAGGCTGTTTTGCAAGTTTGTTGATAATAATTAGTAATTTTGCGGTATAAATTAAATATTATGACACATAAAGAGTTGAATCGCCTAAAACTATTGCTTGTTGAGAAAAAGAAAACAGGCTTATGGCTGGCTGAGCAACTTGGAAAAGATAAAACAACCATCTCAAAATGGTGCACTAATTCAAGCCAGCCAGACGTTGAGTGTTTGATAAAAATATCAAAACTTCTCAATGTAGAACTTTCGGATATATTAATAGTTGATAATGAAGAAATATAATGGAACAAAATATAATCCAAACTGATGTCGTGAAAGCTGCAGCTGCTATCAAATCTGCCATTCAGCTAACGCGAAAGACAATGATGCTTAGTGCAAACAAAAATGCATTAGCTTTGTATACGGCATAGGACGGTACATCTGCCAAAGTCAGAAAAGATCCAGTTGGGGTGATAAAATTCTTGAAACTATTTCTTCACTACTGCAACAAGAGATGCCTGGTTTAAAAGGTTTTTCTAAAACGCAGTTGAAAAGAATGAAAACATTCTATCTCGCATGGCAAAATTACTTTCGTACACCCTCGGATTTCCCCAAAAATAGTTCTATCGCAGATTTCACCAATATCACTGATTCTGAAGATGTTGTAATTGGTCCATTGACAACGGACCAATTTGACAAGGCAACCCTGGATGCATTTCTTACAGTACAGTTTACCCATCATTATGAAATATTGCAACGTACAGACACACTCAATGAAAGATTGTTTTATATCTACAAGGTTGCAAGTGAATTTTGGAGCGTTGATAAACTTAAATATAATATACGCGAGCAACTGTATTTGAAGGAAGGTACAATGCCTAATAATTTTGCTGTAACTTTGCGTAACTATTCAGCGAAAGGGCATGGCGGGGTATCAAGCCTCAAATAAGGCTTGAA
>NZ_JAHKBE010000024.1 GCF_018789675.1 Hallella faecis | reverse complement strand
TCGCCGACGGCTCACCGGGAGCAGCCTTCGACAGCTCCTTGAACGGCAAAGCGGAGATCTCGCACTGGATATCGATGCGATCCATCATGGGACCACTGATCTTATTGAGGTACTTCTGTATCTGGCCGGGTGTGCAAACACAATGATGCGTAGGATCGCCATAGTATCCACACGGGCAGGGATTCATCGAAGCCACAAACATGAACGAGCAAGGGAAGGTTACCGTGTACTTGGCCCTACTGATGGTGATCTGCCGATCCTCAAGCGGTTGGCGCAGAACCTCAAGCGTGTGCTTGTTAAATTCGGGCAACTCATCGCAGAAGAGCACGCCATTGTGGGCCAAACTGATGGCGCCAGGCATGGGGTTATTGCCACCGCCCACGAGCGCCACCTCGGATATGGTGTGGTGGGGCGAGCGGAAAGGACGTTGCGAAATAAGCGTTGAACCAGTCTTGAGCAAGCCAGCAACGGAATGGATCTGCGTGGTTTCGAGACTCTCCGAGAGGGTCAGAGGAGGCAGGATGGACGGCAATCGCTTAGCCATCATGCTTTTTCCCGAGCCCGGAGGACCAATCATAATGAGGTTATGACCACCAGCGGCGGCCACTTCGAGGGCGCGTTTTACATTCTCCTGCCCGCGCACATCGGCAAAATCGAGTTCGAAATTATATTGTTGCTCATAAAACTCCTTCCGGGTGTCGACAACGGTGGGCGCATATTGCACCTCGCCCGACAAGAGTTGGATAACCTCAGCCATCGAGTCCATGCCATAAACCTCCAGGTTATTGACAATGGCCGCCTCGCGTACGTTCTGCTTGGGTACAATCAAGCCCCGGTAATGCTCAGCCCGTGCCTTAATGGCAATGGGCAGCACACCCTTGGCAGGCTGCAGATGGCCGTCGAGGCTCAACTCGCCCACCATCATAAACTCGTTGAGATGCGGCGCGTTGATCTGCCCATCGGCCGCCAGGATGGCGATGGCCAACGGCAAATCGAAGCTGCTACCCTCCTTCCTAAGGTCGGCAGGCGCAAGATTGACCGTAAGGTCAGCACGTGGAAAGTTGTAACCATTGTTTTGCATGGCGGCAGCTATGCGATCGCGTCCTTCGCGCACCGCCTCATCGCCGAGGCCCGTAAGATGATACATAATGCCTTTCGCGAGGCTCACCTCGATGGTAACGGGAGTAACGTCGAGGCCATTAACGGCTGCACTATAAGTCTTTACAAGCATGCAAAAAGGGTTAAAGTAGTAGGTAGGTTAATAAAAACAAGAAGGCGCGGGCTATCCCTACGCCTATCGTATCAGTAGTTTTACTCTGAAACATCAGAGGTACGCACCTATGACATCAGAGGTTTTCCTCGATGCGTTGCACCAGATCGTTGATGGAAAGGCCACGTGCTATGACGCGCCCATTCTTCAGCAACAAGTTGTTGGGAAGCGAATAGAGTCCCAGTTTTTTCACGACGTCGCCTTCAAACATCTTTCCGTCGCAGACGACGGGCCACGTAATGGAGTCGTATCGCAATGAGTTGTCACATTCGGTCTTACTCGCATCGATGGAGAAAGTAGCCACTTGGAACCGTCCGCCCTTCTGACGGCGCAGCACCTTGAGGCGTCGCAACTGCTCCATGCTGTCGTAGTTCCACGACGCATAAAGCGTTATGACGGCGAGGCCTTTGCTCAACGAGGCCGACGAAACCGTGTTGCCTTTCATGTCGCGCGCGGTGAACACGGGCAACGTAGCCCCCACCCCACACTGCGTGATGGCCTTCAGCGCCTGCTCCATACGCGCCAGGTCGCCATTGCGCTCCTGCTTTTCGAGCAGAATACGCGTCAGTCGCAACGCCTCCTGATAATCGGGCTTGGGAGCGGCCACAAGATACGACTTCACCAGATAAGCGCTGACCCTCGACGATGGATGGTCTTCGGCAAACTTGGCAGCGAGCTTCATCGCCTCGGGCGGCGACGCTTCGGCCACCTGCTTTCGAAAGGCCGTCATGAGTTCATTGTCGTCGGTGCCCGTCACCTCCATCTCCTTGAGGTGCGAGGCGTCACCTTTAATAGAAACAGTCTTCCCCGGCTCCGCGAAGATAGGTTGTCGCGAGAAGTTGGGGAAGACCAATACAAGCGTGGCGGGATGGTCGCAAGCCATCTCATAGGCAAAGCGACCACCCTCCACTTTAATCGTGTCGATGCCACTCACCGCTCCATCCTCGCTGTAAAGATAGAACTCTCCCTGGTTCAAGTGAAGAAAACGGCCTTCAAACTTGAAATGCTTTCCATCGGTGCCACACGACACGAGGAGCACCGAGAGCAGTGCGAGGAGGAACAGTTTATGACGCATACTTACTTCTTAAGGTTTGCAAACTCCAGGTCGTTGTCAGCATACTGACTCAACGCAGAGTTCTTCTTGATGGCGCTGTTCAGGTAATCCTGAGCGGCAGCGGTGTTGCCCTGACGGTTCTGCACGATAGCCATGAGGTAATCAGAGAGTGCATCGGCGTTCTTCTGATCCTTCAGCGTAGCCACAGCAGCGGCATAGTCCTTGTTGAGAATCTGAGCCAGAGCGGCGCTGTTCGACTTGCTACCCTCGAAGTTCTTCACGGCAGTAGCGTAGTTGCCCTTGGCGATGTTGAGGTTACCCAGCACCTCGCCGAAACCGTTGGCATTGATAGCTTTCGAGAGGTTGCTCTCAGCCTCGGCGATGTTGCCATTACGCAGAGCGATGAGCGCCAAGTTGGCGTAGCCCTCGGGAGCCTTCTGGTCCTTAGCGAAAGCCTGCTTCACATAGCTCTTGGCAGCGTTCTCGTCGCCCTTGTTGAAAGCCATGACAGCCAGGTTGTTGTAGGCGCGATAGTCCTTATCGTAGCACTCGGCAGCCTTCTTGTAGATAGCCTCCTTCTCGTTGGCGTCGTTGGTCAGCGTAGCAGCGTAGAGAAGCTCGTCGGCAGAGAGCTGTGCGGCGTCGGCCTTATACTGTTCCTTGATCTGCTCGTCTGAGCGACCCACTGTCTCATAGTTGATGATGAGGCGGCTACGACGCAACTCAGGCAGGATGCCGTCGGCCAGCTCACGGAAGCCAGCGCTCATGTTGCGGATCTGCTGCTCACGCTCAGCGGGGTCCTTGTACATCTCAAGGACACGCAGGATGACATCCTTGTCCTGGATGTTGCTGGCCTGCACGAGGCGCTTGAAGCCGTCCCAGTCCTGTGCGGTGTAGTGAGCGTCTACGTTGGCGCCGCCCAGCTTGGCGGCCTTCAACTGCTTGTCGACATAAGCCTCGCTCACGTTCTGGCGCTTGCCAGCGAGCTTATCATTAAACTTGAATCCACCCTCAGGAGAAGCGTAGGCAGCCACCTCGACGTTCTTGAGGTTCAGCCCCTCGCGGTCGGCGTTGATCTTCTTCAGCATCTCAACAAACTCCTTCACAGAGCCGTTCTTCAACTCGCTCTTGCGGAGGTTGGCCTGGTTGACGAGGAACTTGATGTTGGCCTCAACGCGCTGTGCTCTCACACGCTGGAAAGAGTCGGTAGCGATGCAACCGCCAGCGTTCATCAGGGCCTGCTTGTAAAGCTCCGAAGTGGCGAGCACACCCGTAGCGACCTTCACAGCGGGAACCTCCACCTTCTTCTTGCCCAGGCGAGCGTCGAAAGTGAGATACATGTCGCTCTTCTGCATCTCAGGCACGTAGGCGAAAGATGTCTTCATCGTGTAGCGGCCGCCCATCTTGTAAGAGATGGTCTGGTCGTTACCCATCACACGCTCACCCTGGAACGTGGCGCTCTGGCCCTTGGCAACCTTGCCATCGGCGTAGCGAAGCTCGGGAGTAACCGTGACGACAGCCTTAGGCTTCATGTACTTCACGGGGAACACACCGTTGACTGTAGCGGGCACCTCACCACCGAGAGTCTCGAGCGGATTGGGCTCAACTGTGAAATTGTCGGCCGACAAAGGACCTAACTTAGAGCACGATGAAAATGCGACTAATGAGATTAAGGATAAAGATAGGATGGAATAATTACGCATAATAATACTAAAATGTGAAGTGCCGCGAGCGGGACTCGAACCCGCACAGCCATTACTGGCCAAGGGATTTTAAGTCCCTCGTGTCTACCAATTCCACCATTGCGGCATGCTTATGATCATTATGTAAAAGAAAGAGCGGCAAACGGGGCTCGAACCCGCGACCTCGACCTTGGCAAGGTCGCGCTCTACCAACTGAGCTATTGCCGCACATATTACTCATGCAAAGTTAAGGTTAATTATTCGAATGGCAAAGGAAAAAGCCGATTTTTTCTTCTTCACCGCCTAATTTCCTATCTGCACGCTCACGCCTGGCGTGTAAGTGACGATGTATCGGAGCAGACTATGGCCTTCGCCGCCACTGAGGATGTTGCCGGTTTCGAGCGAGTAGATGCGCTTGCAGGAGCCACACTTCACCTGGGCGGGATTGTCGGTCCATTGCAACTGGTACTTGGTGGAGTAGTCTACCGTGCAGTTGGGGCACAAGGCATCCCACGCCACCCGGCCGTTGAAGTTGGTTTGGCCTACGAGCAGGGAGCCCATCGCACCACCGGCACCCAGGTAAACGCCATTGAGGAAATAACGGTTCTCCAGTTCGTTGGTCAACTTATTGGTTTCCTTCCGTCCCTTTCGGTCCACCACATTCACCTCATAGGCGCCTCCCGTGCCCTGCACGCCCATGCTGACGCGCACAAACTCGTTGTAGCTGGTCATCGCGGCGACGATCATGCTGGTGGGGTGCCACTGGGTATAGAACAAGAACCTACAGGGATATTTGCGACTGATGGGATCGTCAGCGCAACCTGCAAGCAGACCAAAGCACAATATAAAAAGGAGAACTATCTTTTTCATCGTCAGAAAACAATACGAATATCAACCTGGGGCCACTCGTCGCCCTGGCACACGCAGGGCCGCGCAGCTCTCCGCAAGGAAGAATGAGGGCACCCATTCCTTGCCGCGAGGCAATCCTGCATGGAGAGCCCTTCGCCCTCCACACAGCGCCTCATCGGCTTACTTGAGCAACTGGGCCTCGGCCTTGCGCACACGGTCGAAGCCAAACTCCGCCATCGTTTGGTTCATCAGGGCCTCTATCTTGTCGTTGCAGAGGTTACCCATCGAGCCCTCGTGGGTATGGTGGATGTTCTTGTCGGCATGGAACTGGCCCGACTCAATCTCCAGTCCCACCTTCTTATAGGCGTCGCGGAACGGCATGCCGTTGGCGGCCAGGCGGTTCACCTCCTCCACCGAGAACATGGGGTCGTACATCGGATTGTCGAGGATATGCTCGTTGACAGCCATCTTATTGATAATGTAGGCGGCCATCTGCAGACAGTCTTTCAGCTCGTCAAAGGCGGGCAGGAACACCTCCTTGATGATTTGCAGGTCGCGGAAATAGCCCACAGGCAGGTTGTTCATGATGAGCATGATTTGCTGGGGCAGGCTCTGCAACTTATTGCTCTTGGCGCGAATGAGCTCAAACACGTCGGGGTTCTTCTTGTGGGGCATGATGCTCGACCCCGTGGTACATTCCTTCGGCAACTTGACAAACTGGAAATTCTGGCAGTTGAACAGGCAAGCGTCGTAAGCCATCTTGGCCAGCGTTCCGGCCACGGTGGCCATGGCGAAGGCCACGTTGCGCTCCATCTTGCCGCGTCCCATCTGTGCATACACCACGTTATAGTCCATGCTGTCGAACCCGAGCAGCTGGGTGGTCATAGTGCGGTTCAAAGGGAACGACGACCCATAGCCCGCAGCCGATCCGAGGGGGTTGCGGTTGGTCATGCGATAGGCGGCCAAGAGAAACAGCATGTCGTCGGCCAGACTCTCGGCGTAGGCGCCAAACCACAGGCCGAAGCTCGAGGGCATGGCTATCTGCAGGTGGGTATAGCCGGGCATGAGCACATCCTTATACTGGTTGCTCTTCTGGATGAGTTCGTCGAACAACACCTTCACACCTTCCACCACATCGATCAACTCGTGGCGGGTAAAGAGCTTCAGATCGACGAGCACTTGGTCGTTGCGCGAACGTCCGCTGTGGATCTTCTTGCCCATGTCGCCCAACTTGCGTGTGAGCATGAGCTCCACCTGCGAGTGAACATCCTCTACGCCATCCTCGATGACAAACTCGCCTTTCTCGCACGTGTGGTAGATGGCCTTCAGCTCCGTGAGCAAGGGCTGCAACTCATCGCTGCCAAGCAGTCCGATGCTCTCGAGCATGGTGATGTGGGCCATGGAGCCCAGCACGTCGTACTTAGCGAGATAGAGGTCCATCTCGCGGTCGCGGCCCACGGTGAAGCGCTCAATCTCCTTGTTTACCTCAAAGTTCTTTTCCCAGAGTTTATTCGACATAATGGTTTGTGAATTGTGTTGTGTTATGATGTTAGTAACTAATCATCTGCAGGGCGTCGGCAATGCGCTCGATGCCTTCCTGCAAGGGCTTCTTCACCATGCCGCCCACGAAGGGGTTGACGTCGGCCTTGATGGTGAGCTTCATCTTGCTGGTGGTGTCGGTGACGGGCAGAATCTGAATCCAGAAGTTGAAGGGCAACGGACTCTCCTGCGACTCAAACTTGATTTCCTTCGGCTCCTCACGGCCCACCACCACGAGCTTCACGCTGCCCATGGGCGTAGAGATGGAGATGCTGTCGGCGTCGAAGGTGAGGTCTTTCACCTTGTCCTCAGGAATCTTGTCCTTCACTTTCTCGATATTGCTGAGGTCGCTCAGCATGTCGTAAACCGCCTGTTGCGGAGCGGCAATCTGGCGGATAGAACTTTCTATTTTCATCTTTGTGGTTATATATAATAAGGTGAGCCGTAACCCCCATGGGCAACGCTACCACCAAGGGGTTATGGCACAACGAATGTGTGCCGCCAACCAAGGCCGGGGCACACACGCTATACAACGATTGCGGTCTGTTACTCGGCCTTGGCTGCGGGAGCCTGCCACTCGGCGGGGTTCTTGCGCCACTCCTTCAGCACCTCGATATCCTCCTTCGACACGTAACCGGTCTCGGCGGCAATCTCGATGGTGTGGTCGTAGTCGCCCAGGGTAACGAGCTTCAAGCCGGCCTTGGCGAAAGCCTCCTCGGCCACGGGGAAACCGTAGGTGTAGCTGGCTACCATGCCCACCACCTCAAAACCGGCCTCACGAAGGGCGTCAACGGCCTTCAGCGAGCTGCTGCCCGTAGAGATGAGGTCCTCAACCACCACCACCTTGGCGCCCTCGGGCAGACGGCCCTCAATCTGGTTCTTGGTGCCGTGATCCTTCGGTTTCGGACGAACATAGGCGTAAGGCAACTCCAGCTCATCGGCCACCAGCGCACCCTGTGCGATGGCACCCGTAGCCACACCTGCCACGGCTGTGGCCTCGGGGAAGTTCTCATGGATGGCATGGCACAGCTCCAACTTCACGAAAGAGCGCACGTCGGGGTACGAAAGGGCGATGCGGTTGTCGGTATAGATGGGTGAGTTCCATCCTGATGCCCATGTGAATGGGTTGTTGGGCTGCAACTTAATGGCTTTGATACGCAGCAGTTTCTCAGCGAATGCGTGTTTCAATTGACTCATAATCTTATTGGTTTGAATTTGCCACAAAGGTACTGCAAAAACACGACAATAACAAGCGTTTTGCCGATTTTATGGCGCAAGAAACGAGAGAAGGAGGAGGGGCGAAATGGTTAAAACCATGGGAACAAACACGACAAACACCCTCCGAATACAGCCGATATTTTGAACGAGCCGTCGGTTGGCCGCAAATACGCGATTCTCACGCACTTTCCACAACCACCTAACAATCAACACCTTACCGCCCAAAGGGCTCTTTCCACACGCCACACACCACATTCCACACCCAAAAACATGCCTAACCGTGGTGCGAAACATGCCTAACCATGGCTCAATACATGGTCTTTCGAGATGCGAAAGGTAAGCTATCGCAACTCGGTTAGGCATGTTTCGCAACGGATGCTCTCACACGAGCGGTTTCGAAAGCTTATCTTTGTCTTTTCGAAAGCTAAAAACGGCGCGTTTTGCTTCTGGTTTGCGGAACGAAAAGTATGTAGTTTTCGACCAATTATTTCAACAATCACAAGAGCGAAACCCGTTTGTTTCACTCCACAAAGTGTGAGACGCCGGCGTTGTCCCCTCAGCGGTCGTCGTCCACAAAGGCCAGACAGGCGAAGCTGATGTGGGCGGGATGGGCTTGTTCCAACACATGGGCGCAAGCGCACGAGGTGGCGCCCGTGGTAACCACATCGTCGACCAAGAGGATGTGCTTGTTTGCCAGACTGTCGCCGCCCCGCAACACGAAGGCGTTCTTCACGTTCTCCGAACGATCCCAGCGGGTGCGCCGCGTCTGACTGCCCTCAAACGAGGTGCGCACCAGCACATGGTTGTCTACCGGAATGCCCGTGGCCTCCGAGAGCCCTTGGGCCAGCATCAGGCTTTGGTTGTAGCCGCGCTCCTCCTCGCGTTGCCACGCCAAGGGCACCGGCAAGATGAGGTCGACGCCATCGGTGAAACCACTCTTCACCATGGCCTGACCCATCAGTCGGCCCAGCGCAACACCCAGTTCGGGGCGCCGAAAATATTTTAACTGATAAAGGGGGTGCGACGATTCGGAGTGGGTAAAATGGTAGATGAGCGCCGCCGCACGCGCCACCGACGGCACACGGCCCCAATACACCTGCGCCATGGCGTTGTCGTAGGGGTGCAAGAGGTGGTCGGTGCGAGGCAACAACGAGTCGCAACGCGAGCATATCTCATCCTCATCGGCCGACAACGGGGCATGGCAGATGGGGCAACAGCGCGCCAAGGGAAGGTCGAACAGGCGTTGTAGGAAACTAACTTTCATCGTCGTCGTCATCGAAATCGGCCGCCTCGTCGATGCATTGGCGAATGAGGCGCATCTCGAATCCGCGCCCCATGGCATACTTGATGAGTTTCATGCTGCGCTCATAAGGGGTGCGCGCCTTGATGGTGCGCCATTTGCTCTGCAGCAACGGGCGCAACACGGCGAGGTAATCGTCGTCGGGCACGCTATTGAGCGCCTCGTCCATGGCCTCTCTACTGACGCGTTTCATGTAGAGGGCCTGCTCTATCTTGCGGCGCCCCCATCCGTCGAAGCGCACCTTGTCCTCCACAAAAGCGTGGCAATAACGGGTCTCGTCGATGAAATGATGCTCCTCCAGGTAGGCCACCACACGTTCCTGGGCGGCTTCGTCGAGTCCCCAACGGCGCATCTTGTCGATGAGTTCGCCGGCGCAATGCTCGCCCTTCGAGCAGAGGTTGGCGAGGTTGGCCAGCGCCTTCTCCTCGCTCACGGTCTTCTTGTTTTCCATAGTCTTCTCGGAATTGGGTTCTAATGGGCCACAGGCTTGCGCGCCGGCATCATGGCGCGGGCAAAGCGAAGGCGCCCGAAGGCGTCGGCTATGAGTTGGCAATCGGCAAAGCCCATCTCCACCAACATGCGCTCAAGGTCGTCGGCAAACAGCGGATTGATCTCGAACCACAACTGTCCCTCGGGCCGCAGGGTGAGGCGCGCATACTGGGCAATGGCCCGATAGAAGCGCAACGGGTCGGCGTCGGGCACGAAAAGGGCCAACTCGGGCTCATGGTTGAGCACATTGGGACGCATGTCGGCGCGCTCCCTCTCGGCGATATAGGGGGGATTCGACACGATGACATCCCATCGATCGCCCTCGCCATCGGCGGCTGCGCACGTGGCGGCCTCCAAGGCGTCGCGCAACTCGAAGTTCACCTGGGCTTGCAGGCGGTGGGCATTGTGGCGCGCCACCAGCAGGGCGTCGGGCGAGATGTCCCACGCGCTCACCTCTACCGGGGCAAGGCCCAACGCCAGGGTGATGGCGATGCAACCACTGCCGGTGCCCACATCGAGCACCCGGAGGGGTACGGGGGGCTGCAAGCAGCAATAGGGACGGGCGTTGGCGGCGAGGATGCGTTGGCACAAGTCGGCCGTCTCGGGGCGCGGAATGAGCACGCCGGGGGCCACGCGAAATACGCGGTCGCAAAACTCGGTCTCGCCCAGCACATACTGCACGGGTTCGCCTTTCTCAAGTCGTTGCATCATTTTTTCCAATCTGTCGGCGTCGTCTCGCGATAAATCACTAACTTTGCCACACACAATGTCGGTAAGCGACATGTCAAAAGCCACGTCGAGCACCCAACGAACGATGCCTTGAGCCTCGTTGGGATCATAAAGGGGCAACAACCGATGCCAAAGGATGGAGTATGTCATAATCTGTATGCAAAGGTAGTGGAAACGCAAGACAACACAAAGCGGAAGGGCTCCTTTTTGGAAAAGAAATGGCCTTAGCGGGGCGGAAAGCAACGCTTTATCCCGACATGGCAACGTCAAGGAAACACGAAAAATCGAGAATATGACCCAAGAACAACTGGACGAACAGTTTATGCGGCGCTGCTTGCAGATAGCGCGCGGCGGACGCCTCACGGCCAAGCCCAACCCATCGGTGGGCGCCGTCATCGTGGCCGCCGACGGCCGCATCATCGGCGAGGGATTCACATCGGCCTATGGCGGCCCCCACGGCGAGGTGAACGCCTTCGCATCGGTAAGGCCCGAAGACGAGGCGCTGCTCACGGGCGCCACCATCTACGTGTCGCTGGAGCCTTGCTCCCACTGGGGCAAGACGCCCCCTTGCTGCGACCTCATCATCCGCAAGGGGGTGAAGCGGTGTGTGTGTGGCTGCGCCGATCCCTTCGCCAAGGTGCAGGGGCGCGGCATCCAGCGCATGCGCGAGGCGGGCATCGAGGTAACGGTGGGGGTGCTGCACGACGCGTGCATGGCCTCCAATCGTGAGTTTATGACGGTGAACGAGCACCACCGGCCCTTCATCCTCCTGAAATGGGCCGAAACGGCCAACCATCTCATTGGCTACCAGAGGGCCAAGGATGGTGGAGCCCAATCGCCCTTGCGCCTCTCGTCGCCCTTCACGCAGATGTTGGTCCACCGCCTACGCGCCCACTACGACGCCATCCTCGTGGGACGCGGCACCCTGGAGGCCGACCACCCCTCGCTCAACGTGCGCGAGTGGAGCGGCACAAATCCGGAGCGGTTGGTGCTCACCAGCAAGCCCCAGGAGGTGCCCGAGGGATTCCGGGGCTTCACCAACATTGCCTCGGCGCTGGCCTACTTATCGGAGACGAAGCGCCAGAGCCTCCTCGTGGAGGGGGGCGCGGCAACGCTCAACGCCTTCATCGACGCCGACCTGTGGGATGAGATTCGGGTGGAGACGGCGCCGTTCACCATCGACGAAGGCGTGGCGGGACCCACGCTTCCGGCCCATGCCAAGCTCGTGGGAACCGACCTGTACGATGGGCGCGTCATCCGCCATTATGCCAAACGAACGGCGGAAGACGTGAAAAAACCTTAATAAAAGAGAGGAACACGCACGTGGAAATCTTAAAAAGGTTATAAATTTATACCTTTGCACCCAAAATAGGACTAATACTATTCAAAAGATGAAGAAAATACTATCACTCACTTTGCTGGCATTGGTAACATTGCTGGCGCAAGCGCAGATGGTCAATCCCGTAAAATTCAGTTCGCATCTGAAGATGAACGGTACGGCCGAAGCCGAGATTATCTTCTCGGGAAAAATTGAGAAGGGTTGGCATGTCTACTCCACCGGCTTGGGCGACAACGGCCCCGTGCAGGCCTCGTTCAACGTGAACAAGCTCGACGGTGTGGAACTGGTGGGCAAACTGAAACCCCGGGGCCACGAAATCAGCACCTACGACAAGCTCTTCGACATGAACTTGCGCTATTTTGAGCATAGCGCCACGTTTGTGCAGAAGGTGCGTTTCACCAAACCCCACTACACCATCGACGCCTACCTGGAGTATGGCGCCTGCAACGACCAGAACTGCATGCCACCCTCGGAGGTGAGCATCAAGAGCTCGGGCAAGAGCCCCGCTGTGGCGGGCGCCGCCGAGAAGCAAGAGGAGACGGCCGCTGAGAAAGCCGCCGAGGCTGCCGCCAACGGCGAGCCGATGGCCGACACCACCGCCCTCGTGCAGAATGGCGACTCGGTGGCCGCTACGGCCTTGGCCGTCGACACCACGGGCATCAACGAGGGCCAACTGTGGAAGCCGGTCGTGAAGGAGTTGCAATCGATGAGTGGCGTGAACGACATTGCCAACATGTCGATTTGGTATATCTTCCTCATGGGTATCGTGGGTGGCCTCTTGGCATTGGTTATGCCGTGCATCTGGCCCATCATCCCCATGACCGTGAGCTTCTTCCTGAAGCGCGCCAAGGACGACCGTCGACGTGGCATACGCGACGCGGTGCTCTATGGCGTATCGATCATCGTGATCTTCCTGCTCTTAGGCATTGGCGTGACGGCCATCTTCGGTCCCAGCACGCTCAACGCCCTGTCGACCAACGCGGTGTTCAACGTGTTCCTGTTCTTGCTCCTGGTGGTTTTCGCCCTGAGCTTCTTCGGATGGTTCGAGATCAAACTGCCTGAGAGCTGGGCCAACAAGGTCGACACGAAGGCTTCGAACACAAGCGGCTTCGTGAGCATCTTCCTCATGGCGTTCACGCTGGTGCTCGTGTCGTTCTCTTGCACGGCGCCCATCATCGGCCTGCTGCTGGTGCAAACGGTGACCTCGGGCGACTGGGTGGCTCCTGCCGTGGGCATGTTCGGCTTCGCCCTCGCCCTGGCCGTTCCGTTCTCGCTCTTCGCCATGTTCCCCTCATTGATGAAGAAGAGCCCGCGCAGTGGCTCATGGATGGACCAGATCAAGGTGGTGCTGGGCTTCGTGGAGCTGGCCTTCGCCCTGAAGTTCCTCAGCGTGGCCGACCTGGCTTACGGCTGGCACATCCTCGACCGTGAGACGTTCCTCTGCCTCTGGATTGTGATCTTCGGCGCCCTGGGATGCTATCTCGTGGGCTGGCTGAAGTTCCAGCAGGATACCATCGGCGGCGACCTGAACAAGCCGATGCCGGTTCCCGCAATCATGTTGGGTCTCTGCTCGCTGGCCTTCGCCATCTATATGGTGCCTGGCTTGTGGGGCGCTCCGTGTAAGGCCGTGTCGGCTTTCGCACCGCCCATCAACACACAGGACTTTAACCTCAACACCAAGGTGGTGGAAGCCAAATATGCCAATTATGAGGAGGGTATGGCTGCCGCCAAGGCGCAAGGCAAGCCTGTGCTGCTCGACTTCACCGGATTTGGTTGCGTAAACTGCCGCAAGATGGAGGCTGCCGTATGGACCGACCCGCAGGTGGCCGACAAGTTGGAGAAGGACTATGTGCTCATCTCGCTCTTTGTGGACGACAAGACGCCGTTGGCTGAGCCTATCGAGATCACCGACGACAGCGGACAGAAGCGCACATTGCGCACCGTTGGCGCCAAGTGGAGCTGGCTGCAGAGCCACAAGTTCGGATCTAACACCCAGCCGTTCTATGTGGCCGTAGACGCCAATGGCAACCCGCTCACGGGCAGCTACTCGTTTAAGGAGGATGTTCCCGCCTACCTCGACTTCCTCGAGAAGGGTCTCAAGAACTTCAAATAAGCGCAAATGGCAAGGCTCGTTGCGCGTGAACGCTCTCGCGCGGCAAGCCTTTCAAGCATCAAGACACAACGTTCTGACCATCGTCTAACGACATACATCATCGCATAGCCTGGGATATTCCATCTCAGGCTATGCGTTTTTTAGCGCCTATAGACAGGATCATCAACGGCAATCGGCCATTAGGGCGAAACGGAAAAGGGTTAGGATGTTATTGATTCTATTCAACCCCAATCGGTCATTAGATTTCAATTCTTGTTAGTGTTTGTTTCGAGCAGGTTGCGACAGGCGCGGTGAAGCCATAGCGGGCTATGGCGAAACGCGAATGGAAGCAAGATGCCGAAAGAAACGCTGACAAGAGTTGGAAAGAAACAATAACAACCTGCGATTTTCCTTATTTCGGTCTAATGACCGATTGGGGTTAAACAAAAGGAAACAGCCCCGTTGTGCTTGTGGCACGACGAGGCTGCTATCTATGGTGCTTTGGGCAGGTTTGCATGGGATAACCCATACAAGCCTGCCACTATGCAGAGGGTTTATTCCACGAAAATCTTACCCACCTTTACGGTGCCGTTGGCCAAACGGTTCTTCACGATGACCACTCCCTTATGCGGCTGGGCGATGCGCTGACCGTCAAGGGTGTAGTATTCCTGGCCTACGATCGGCTGACCGTTGTCGGTGTTGACGGAGCTAATGCCCGACACATGACTGTCCTCATTGATGAAGAACAGGCGGAAATTGTCGACCTTGAACCATCCGGCGCCATTCACAGCGGTGCTGTTGGCGAAGGTGCCGCCCTCCTTGTTGACGCCATTGGTGCGGAAACCGATGGTGGCTGTGCCGTCGGCCTGCACGTCGAAGTAGAGCGCCATAGGCTTGAGGAGCGATGTGGTTTCGTCGCCGCTCTCACAGGTATAGCCCGCATAGGTGAGGTGTTTGAGCGTGTCGTCGTTGAGCGCGTCGAAGTTGATGGCCTGTTGCATGTCGGGGGTGATGTTGTCGATGTAGTCGCCCTCGCCGCCCCACATCTGCACACAACTGTTGGCGAAGACGCGCTGGGTAGTGACATTGTTGCCAGCCCAGTTGTTTTCCACCATCACATTGGCTCTAAGCTGATATGTTCCACGCGGCAGGCCACAGATGGTTTGCTTCAGTTCCACCTCGGGCATGTTTGAACTCCAGATACCCCAGAGGTGCGTTCCGTCGGTGGGCTGCTGGGTGTGGGTGTTGCCCTCGCCGTCGGTCACATTGATGGCGTCACCGTTGTTGATGCCGCACCAGGCCATGTTGTAGCCGTTGATGGTGGTGGCGTCTTGTACGTCGCCGTTGAGCGTGAGCGTCCATCCAGTGGGAGGAGCGGCCACGCTACCCGTTTCCGATCCAGCCCCACCCTGTGCGGTGAGGTCCTCAAAGCTGGGGTTCTTGATGAGGGCTGTGGCCTCGCTGCCCACCTTCACGCCTCCGAGCTTGCACTTTTCAAGCGCAGCATCCATCTTGGCGATGATGGCGTTGATCTCCTCCTCGCCAGCGGTGCCATCAGCATAGAGGTCTTGCGCCTCCACCTCAACCACCTGGCGGTAGGCGTCGATGCCGTCGTAGAGGGCATAGGTGTTGAGGTTCTGGTAATGTTCCTCAAGGGCGCTCTCCAGTTTCTTGTAAAGGTTCACTGAGTTGACCACCGGTGTGATGATGTTCTTGCAGGCCATGATGGCGGCGTCGATGGCGGCGGGGTCGGCGTCATCGTCTACATAGTTGTTGTCGATGGTGTTTTGCAGATCGACAGCCACCGATTCCTGCATCTTCTCATCGTTGAAAGCCATGAGCTTGTCGAAGTAGAAGTTGTAGATGTTGAGCGCGTCGTCCTTGACATAGCCCATCTTCGCAATGCGGAAATTGTCGAGTTTGAACCAACCGTCGCCACCCTGGGGGTTGGCTGTGGTGCGCTTGGCGGCTGCGATGTTTCCGTTGGTGCGGAAGCCGAAGGTCAACGTGCCATCATACACGTAGGCATCGCATGCCATGTTCTGCATTTCGCGGTCGGTGGTCAACTCGCTGTTGTTGGCGTATGCCAGCACCTCGTGGGCGTCGATGAGCGAAGCGTCGTACTCGCTCTCCAGTCCGAAGAGTGTGGAGTTGAGGTTTCCGAAGATGCGTTGTGTGGTGCGGCGCGATCCGTCGCCATTGGCTCCGACCATCACGGCAGCCTCAATGTGATAGGTGCCGTTCTCCAGTCCGTCGATGGTTTGCGAGATCTCAAACTCGGGTATGCTCTGGTTCCAGATGCCGAAAGCCAGGTTGCCGTCTTTGCTCTCGCCCTCGCTGTCGCTGTTCACGCCATACCAGGTCGTGAGCCCTGTGGCGCGCACCTCGTCGGCGGTAGTCACCTGCTTGCCGTTCACATAGGCGTTCCAACCTGTAGGAGTAGCACCTAAACCCGTTGCCTCGGCGCCTCCTTGGGCCGAGAGATCCTCAAAACTCATGTTCTGTCCCAAATTGGTGATATCGCCCTTACCACCATTGAACTCCACCTCAGCGTAGATCAACTCGTTTTGGGCAGCAGCCTGCTGGTCGGGGTCGGTCACGGTGCAGAAGGTTTGAAGCGCCTTGGCGATGGCAGCCTTGAAGGTTGCGTTTGTGCTCTCGCCGAGCATCGCTTGCGCTTTCTTTATCTCGTTGTAGAGATTGTTCTTGGCGTCGACCATCTGGGTGGCCGTGTTGTAATCGTCTTGTGTAACCTCCTCCTTACTATATAATAAGGTGGCGGCGTCGACCCAGGCTTGCCAGCCAGCAGCGAAGCCTTCCTCGGGCACCTCAAGGCGCTGGCTCTCCACACCGGTGATGAGCGTATAGAGCTGCATGTGCTGATGATAATTGGCAACATGGGCCGTGTCGGCGAAAGCCCACAACTCGTGGTCGGCATTCAGGGGGTGTATCCAGCCGGTCTCAGGATCCACGTAGGGCGTGGTGTTGTCGTCCATCATCTCCACGCCTCCCATATAGTCGGGGAAGAACTGGTTGCCATTAAACGTGCTAACCAAATACTGGCCGCCACCGCTAAGGTGAACGGGCAGGCCATGGACACCCTCACAAGGGTGGTCGGTGGCGTTCACCAAACGGTAGAAGCCTGGGTGATCGGCACTGGGTGTGATGATGAAATGGGCTGCTTGGGTGAGGTTGCCATTGAGGTTGGACAAACCTACGCCGTAGCCGATGAAGGTTGAATCGGTGCTGTTGAAGTACCAGCCATCATCGTCCTTGTGGGCCACGAAAGCATAGCTCTTGCAGTTCGACGAACCGTAATCGAGCAGGTAATAGGCGCCATCCCATGAGGTGCGACTCAGGTAGAGGTCGGGTTTGGCGTAGTTGATGAGCGTGTAGGTAGCTCCATCGACCAATTCTTGTGCGATGGTAGGTGGATCGATGGCCATCGCTGAAGTCGACGACACTACGGCAGCCAATAGGGCCGCAATGCGCAGATAGTTTTTCTTCATAAGTGATAGTGTTTTTAGTTGATGGTTTTATGGCCCTTACTCAGTGTTGAGGTTTAGCGGGAGAAAGGCGGTTTGTTATAGATTGTCTTGTAGATGGTGTTAAAGTTACAAATAAAAACGATTCGTTGTATCGAAAAAACGGTGTTTTTTTCATTTTGTGGGCATATTTACCCTCAAACGGTTAGTTTTTTAGTAACTTTGCATCAATCAATCGAAAAATACGCATTAAGATGAATATAGAAAACATGATCAGCTCATCGGCCTTGGCTGCCGTGAAGGAGCTTTATGGCGTCGACGCTGAGCCGTCGATGGTGCAGTTGCAGAAGACCAAGCCCGGCTTCGAGGGCAACCTTACGCTGGTGGTCTTCCCGTTCTTGAAACTCTCGCATAAGAAACCGCAGGACACCGCCACCGAGATTGGCGAGGTGCTGGTGCGCGATTGCAAGGCCGTGGCAGCCTATAACGCCGTGGGCGGTTTCCTCAACCTCGTCATTGCCCCGGAGGCATGGCTCGGACTGCTGGGTGAGATCGACGCCGACCCCACCTTCGGCATGAAGCACGCCGGCGAGGACGCTCCGCTGATCATGGTGGAGTATTCGTCGCCCAACACCAACAAGCCCCTCCACCTCGGTCACGTGCGCAACAACCTGCTGGGTTGGAGCTTGGCCAAGATCCTGGAGGCCAACGGCAACAAGGTGGTGAAGACCAATATTGTGAACGACCGTGGCATTCACATCATGAAGTCGATGCTCGCTTGGCTCAAGTGGGGCAACGGCTGCACACCCGAGAGCACCGGCAAGAAGGGCGACCACCTCATCGGCGACTTCTACGTGCTCTTCGACAAGCACTACCGCGAGGAGTGCGCCGAGCTCAAGGCCAAGTTTATGGCTGAGGGATTGGACGACGAGAAGGCTGAGGAGAAAGCCAAACAAGAGGCTCCACTCATCCAGGAGGCGCACCACATGCTCGTGAAATGGGAGCAGGGCGACAAGGAGATTCGCGACCTCTGGGAGATGATGAACAACTGGGTGTATGCCGGTTTCGACGAGAGCTACAAGGCGCTCGGCGTGAGCTTCGATAAGATCTACTATGAGAGCAACACCTATCTCGTGGGTAAGAACAAGGTGATGGAGGGCTTGGAGAAGGGCCTCTTCTACAAGCGCGAGGATGGTAGCGTGTGGGCCGACCTCACAGCCGACGGCCTCGACCAGAAGCTCCTCATCCGTTCTGACGGCACATCGGTATATATGACGCAGGACATCGGTACGGCCGAGATGCGTTTCAACGACTTCCCCATCGACAAGATGATCTATGTGGTGGGCAACGAGCAGAACTACCATTTCCAGGTGCTCTCGCTCCTGCTCGACCGTCTGGGCTTTAAGTGGGGCAAGGACCTCGTTCACTTCTCTTACGGCATGGTGAACCTGCCCAACGGTAAGATGAAGAGCCGCGAGGGAACGGTGGTCGACGCCGACGACCTGGTGGAGCAGATGGTGAAAGAGGCTCGCCAAACATCCGACGAGCTTGGCAAGTTCCACGACATGAGCGAGGAGGAGAAGCAGGAGGTGGCACGCATCGTGGGCCTCGGAGCGCTGAAGTATTTCATCCTCAAGGTCGACGCTCGTAAGAACATGCTCTTCAACCCGGCCGAGTCGATCGACTTCAACGGCAACACGGGTCCGTTCATCCAGTACACCTACGCCCGCATCCAGAGCATCATGCGCAAGGCTCACGAGGCTGGCGTAGACGCCCTGCCCATCGACGGCAGCTATGCGCCCAACGCCAAGGAGGTTGAGGTGATCCAGAAGCTCGACGCCTTCAAGGTGGCCGTGAAGGACGCTGGCGAGAACTATAACCCCGCCGGCATTGCCAACTACTGCTATGAGCTGACGAAGCTCTTCAACCAGTTCTACCACGATTACAGCATCCTCTCGGCCGACACCGACGTGGAGAAGGCCTTCCGCCTGAAGCTTGCCGCCAATGTGGGCAAGGTCATCAAGAACGGCATGGGCCTGCTGGGCATCGAGGTGCCTGAGCGTATGTAATATGCCGAAGAAGCACGACGAGGGAGCGCATCACGCGAAGGGTGTGACGCGCCAATGGCTTGAGCAACGCGCCAAGGAAGACCGCCTGTTTTGGACCGACGGCGAACGTAGCTTGTGGGCGTTGCTCAAGGGCCTGCCCGCGCCTGCCCACTTCGTCAGGAAGCATATAGTGGGCTGCTACATTGCCGACTTTGCCAGTCCGGCCCAACGGCTCATCGTGGAGCTGACAGGCAAGTACCATTTTCGCGGCGAGCAGCCGGTGAGCAACGCCGAGCGAACGGCCGACCTCAACGCCATGGGCTACACCGTGGTGACGCTGACGCCCGAGGAAGTGGCTTCGGAGCAATGGAAGGTGGCTCGCCAGATTCAAGATATCATCAAACGCATGGAAATATCCTACCCCAAAGCAGCGGTCAAGAGCCCATCGGTGGCATCGGCACCGAGCGCACCAGCGCCCACACCGACAAAGGACGCCACGTTGCAGTTGCCTCCCGAGGTAACACGCAATGCGTGGGCGGTCGACGCGGCCTGTTCGGGCAACCCCGGCCCCATGGAGTATCAGGGCATCGATCTTGCCACAGGGCAACAGGTGTTCCACTACGGACCCGTGCATGGCACCAATAATATAGGTGAATTCTTGGCCATCGTGCACGCACTCGCCCTTTGGGACAAGCAGGGCGTGACCGACAAGACGCTCTATTCCGACTCGTATAACGCCATCCTGTGGGTGAAGAAGAAGCAATGTCGCACCAAACTGGAGCGCAACACCAACACCGAGCAGCTATACCAGGTCATCGCAAGGGCCGAACAGTGGCTTCGAACCCATACCATCCGCGTGCCCATCCTGCAATGGGACACCCGTCGATGGGGCGACATTCCCGCCGATTTCGGACGCAAATAAACCGCCATTCTCTCAGGGGCGAACCCTATAACCGTGGGCATCATGGGCTTTCTTGGTCCATGATGCCCATCGTTTTTATGAAGAATAATAGGGCTTTCTTGCCTATTTTAGCATCACAACACATCGGTTTGCCATTCAGCAGCTACCGCTCACACTTCCCAGCCGCAAACCGCATTCTACCCCCATTTCACATCCTTTTAGCCCTGTTTTACCCCATTTTCGCCCTAAAAATACGAAAATGTAGCCCTTAATGAACGATTTTTCACTCTATTATTAAAGCATAATGTGTAACTTTGCCACCGATTATTAAATGTAAACATCACAATCTTCTAATTATTAGTTACACTACTTATGAAAAAAGTATTACTAATCTCTCTCGCAGCAATGTTGGCCGCTCCAACATTTGCGCAAGACCAGATTGGCGACGACTGCACCAAGTACATCGTCAACGCTGGTTTCGACGAGGATCTGACGTGGAACGCTGATGGCTCCACAAAGACAATCGTCGACAAGTCAAAGAAATTATCCGACCGATCTCAGGCTTGGATGGCTGAGGACGGTACGGGCTACTGCTGGGGCGGCATCAGCTCCAGGAAGCGTAAGGACGACGCAGAATTCGGCTGGAACGGCTTCTTGGGTCAGGTAAAGGGTTGGACCGTGGCTAACGGCAACAAGAACTCGCTGACTGATTGGTGCTATTTCGGCACAGCCCCCTACGCACTCGGCGAGAAGGCCGTTCCCATCGCTGACGACGGCGACACCTATTTGGTGGCTCCCGCAAAGCCCGACGAGGTGCAGGGCGACGACAACAAGGGCTTCCTATATCTCCGCGCAGGTTGGGGCAACTGGGCCACCTACACACAGACGGTGCATGTGCCTGTAGGTAAGTACACCCTTTCCTATTGGGTGTTCAACGCCAACTACGAGAATAGTAAAGATAATAAGAAGGTGAAGAACCTCTCGCAGGTGGTTTGCCGCCGCGACACCGTGGTCGACGCCGATGGCTTCAACGCCTCAACATGGACCAAGCACGAGATGGACATCACCGCTACCGACTCGCTGACCATCACCCTCGGTTACAAGAGCGATGGTGGTTCGGCTTCTAACCCCTTCGTGCTCATCGACGATATCCGCCTGACAAAGATCGACGATGTGACACGTCAGGAGATCATTGCAAGCGACATCGAAGAGCTCGTGGCTAAGTTCGACGAGATCGAGGGCGACCTGATGGACTATCAGGGTTTGGTCGTTGAGATCGAGGACGCCAAGATCGCCGCTGACGAGGCTGCCTCATCCGACGACGTAGACGTTCTGACGGCAGGCTATGAGGCCGCCAATGCCGCCTACAAGCGTTTCGCTGCCGTAAAGGACAACATCGCCAAGCTTCAGTTGCTCGAGAAGAAGGCCACAGCGCTCCGCGAGACTGGCTATCCTGGCTTGGATGAGCTCGACGCTGCCATCAACGCAGTGGAGGATGCCATCACAAACGGCACAACACTCGACATCGAGGCTCAGGTGACAACTTTCGACGCTGCCATCAAGACCTATCTGGCCAGCAAGGACGCCACCGTGGACGATCCTGCCGACTACACTTACTACGCCCAGAACACATGGTTCATCAAGGACGGTCTGGAGCCTACCGTAAATGCCGACGGCTCATGCACCTATCCTAACGCCACAAAGGCCGACGGCACTGCCAACTACGAGAACGGCAAGGGCAACGACGACCTCACATCCAACGCTTGGTACAAGGGCTCGTTCACCGAGGGCGACCAGCGCCTGAACTTTGCACAGGGCCGTTCATGCTGGAACGCATGGGCTCAGAACTTCGATGACCTCAGCGTGAACCAGGACATCAAGGGTCTGCCCAATGGTTATTATATGGTAGCTGGCGACCTGATTACTCAGGACAACTGCGTGAGCGACCAGCACGTGTTCGCCAAGAGCCCCGTGGACGAGGCCGTTTCTGAGCCTCTGACCGTTGGAACATGGAACGCAAGCACCAACGATGGCGCTTGGACCACACTGACCACGGGTAAGGTGCTCGTGTACGATGGCCGTCTGACCATCGGCGCTACCGGCACCAACATGCCTTCATCTACAACAGTTCCCTCTCAGAACGGATGGTTCTGCGCCACCAACTTCAAGCTCTACTATGTTGGAAAGGCCACTGCCGAGGAGATCGCAGCTGCCATTGCCAAGAGAGAGCAGCTCGCTGCCAACCTCGCCGACGGCATGCACTACGCTGGCGACAAGGCTTCCGTGAAGGATAGCATCGAGGCCTACAAGGCTCAAAACAACATCGACGTGCTCAACAACGGCATCAAGTTGGGCAACAAGTCGGAGGCTAAGTACACTGAGGTGATGGCTGAGGGCAAGACCTTGCCTACCGTTCAGGCCAACCTCGCCGACGAGTCGTCATACGCTCCCGTACACAACATCGTGGCTTTCGCTTGGGAGAAGACCAACAACTACCTTACCTCCGACAAGGCCACTTACACAGCCGTCGACGGTAAGATCACCGAGCTGAAGCGCTACGCTGATACTTATTACAACGCTGCACACGAGGTCGACTCTGTGTCGGCCACTCTGAAGTCAGCCGTTGCCAAGAAGGCGCTGGCCGCTACGCTCAACGAGCAGGTTTCTGTGCTCACACGTGGCGACTCCATCCAGAACGACGCTACGGTTACAGCCCTCATCGCGCAGCTGAAGAACGCCATCACCCAGGCTCAGGCTCAGGATCTCTATGAGAAGAATCCTAACACCACCGACTACACAAGTATGATTCTGAACCCCGACGCTGCCGCCGAGACAGGTTGGAACATCAATAAGGGCACTGGTAACACCAACACAGGCGTAGGCCAGTACTACGACAAGCGTCAGGAGGCAACCCACCGTTACTTCGACTCATGGAATGGCACCGCAGGCGCCCTCAACTACTATGCCGACCAGAAGGTCATTGGCTTGCCCAATGGCACCTATAGGGTAACCGTTTGCGCACGTACCATGGGCACAGGCTCTTATGTGTTCTCTGCCAACGGCGAGCAGGCTGCCGACACCACTTGGGTTGAGATTCCTACGCAGACCTTCAACTGGACCCACAACGATATGGGCATCGGCGGCGAGACAAAGGCCGATGGCACCGACTCGATCGTTGGCGCTGCAGACCAGTTTGGCCAGATCTGGGAAGACGCTTTCTACGAGTACCAGAAGAATCCAAGCCGCGACGATCTCGCTGGTATCGTCAATGCCAACAATGGTAAGGGTCGTGGCTGGCAGCGTCTGACATGGACCGCTGAGGTCATCAACCACGAGTTGACCCTCGGTATGACAACCGACTCTTTGCGCACGGGCAAGGCTGGCTTCACCGGCACATGGTTCTCAGTGGTCGACTGGACGCTCGAGCTCACACAGGCTGGCGACAACAACGGTTGGTTTGGTCCCATCACAGGCGTCAACGAGGTTGAGGTCAACAAGAACCAGAAGCTCAACGCCATCTACAGCATCAACGGTCAGCGTGTAGCCTCAATGGCTAAGCCGGGTCTCTACATCGTCATCAAGAACGGCAAGGCCCAGAAGGTAATGGTTAAGTAAACGCTACAAAACAAATCGAAGGTCGGTGAACCAGCTGTCACCGACAATAAACGAAGAAGTCCCAGGTTGCGCAATGCGGCTTGGGGCTTTTTATTTCGGGGCTAACAACAACGGGGCACAACTCTCACACTATCTGTCCAAGCCGCACCCTCCATCGTTCCATGCCTTTGCCCCATTCGTTCCGTGCGTTTCTACGCAAGGGTGCAAGGAAACAACTAAAGATTATTGACGGATTTTTGAATGGACATCATGTTGTTTAAAAAAATAATATGTAACTTTGTGACCCAAGGCGGCTCTCGCAGTTCCTCACCCAAAGGCAAGCGGAGCCACACCAGCGCGAGCAATGGTCTACCTAAAAGCCTAAACAGCAATGCATCTAAGTTGTTGAGAAATAATTAATTTTACTAACCTTCTATAAATCATGAGATTCAAAACACTCTACCTTGCAGCAGTCATGCTATTAGCGGCGCTGCAGGTCGTTCACGCCGACAACGCTCCGTCGTTCTGGTACATTGAGCCCACCGACGTCATGACGGGCATAGAGCACATTTCCCTTCCACTCGACCCGAACGCCGCTGATGCCGCCGAAGCCTGCTACGACCTGGGCGGACGAGCCATACAGCAGCCGCAGAAAGGACAGGTCTACATTAAGGGAGGAAAGAAACACGTAGAGTAAAACCCATCGTTTCCTAAACACGAAACGCAACCAGCACCATAAGGCACGCCCCCGTAAGGAGCGTGCCTTTTGTGTTGTGTTGCGCATAGGGTTATGCCTTAATCCCAAATCGGCCATCAGGAATGGTTTAAGGTCGCAAATTGCGACCAAAGACATAGCGGACTATGTGGAGACGCGAATGGAAGCAAGATGACGAAAGAAACGCTGGCAAGAGTAGGAAAGAAACCATAACATCCTACGATTTACCCTATTTCGGTCTAATGACCGATTGGGGTTAATGTATGCGTTAGAGTATGATATTTTGGTGCAAAAGTTGTGCAGCGATTTTCGTTGAACGAGACAACGAAACAAGCGTTTTTTCAGACTCCTCGACAAAAATCTGCGTCGTGCAATCACCGTTAGGCATGTTTCGAGTTGCGATACCTACCTAACCGCACCTCGAAAGGCCATGTATCGAGGCTCGAAAGACCATGTATCGTAGCTCGGTTAGGCATGTTTCGCAGCGCAGAACGATTGATTTGGAACCACAAAATCCCACTTCTTTCGCTAACATCCTGTTTATCAATGGGTTGCATAACAACGCTGAGAATCGCGCATTTCCGCCCAATGCTTCGGTCGTGGACAAAAACAGTGTAGATTTCAATATAGATTGTCGCCAAAATTCGAAGTCGTCCTACATGGGGAGCGACCCGTAAAAGTCAACCCAAACGGGCTGAAAGCCCAATGAACTCCTTAGCCCAGGGCCAGACCCTGAACTAAGGAGTTCCGCATCTTCAGGGCATGCTGATTTTTACTAT
This sequence comes from Hallella faecis, assembly GCF_018789675.1. Classification (GTDB taxonomy): domain Bacteria; phylum Bacteroidota; class Bacteroidia; order Bacteroidales; family Bacteroidaceae; genus Prevotella; species Prevotella faecis. The sequence continues at coordinate 18,249 of NZ_JAHKBE010000024.1, read as the reverse complement.
GGCACACCTCGTTTTTCGACACTCACATTTCGCCTCGATTTGTTGGGAAACAAATAAGTTTTATTGTAGTATGGCGCCAAAGCGTGTGGTGGGCAGGGGCGCCACGAAGTAATAGCTTTGGTCGTCGGAGGGCTGTGCAAACATCACTTTCTTCATGCCGAAGAAGGCCAGACCGTTGGTGAAGAGGGGACTGAAATCGGTTACGCCTCCTGTGAGCGCAGGGCTACCCTTCTGCAACTTGAAGCTCCACGCTGTGTTGAAGGGTAGCGGTGCTCCGTGGTCGGTGCGGTCGTCCTCGCAGTTGATATCCATCAGCGGATTTTGCCCAAAGCGCTCAAAGAGCGGGTTGAGTTGTCCGGGCTCAGCACTCCGGCGGTCGGTTGCAAACCACAGGCCGAGCGACGTTCCATAGGCCATCTGCTCCACACCTGCCTCAGTGGATGCGAAATAATAGTTGGGCGTGAGCCTGCTATGCTCCAGGTCGGCACCGTCTTGCTTGGGTTGCTTCAGCCCAAAGCGCGAATCGCAGATAAGATTGTTCACAAAGATGGGCTTTGCCGCCTTCTCAACCCATACAGATCCGCCCTTCTTGTTCTTCGACCGGCGCCATCCGCAGTCGACGATGGTGTTGTTGTAGACCGTCATCTCGGTGAGCGGAATGGTCTCGCTATTGCCAGCATTGGAGAGTTTGAAGGCGTTGGTGCATGCGTTGTAGATGAGGTTGTTGGCCACATCGAGCTTGCATCCAGCCTTCACATTGATGGCCTCGCCACCGTCGGCGGCATTGCCACTATCAGCAAAGATGTTGTTCACGATGACGCCATTACCACCCGTGAAGTAGGTTTGGTCGTTGTAATTGTCATGGAAGAAGCAGTTAGCCATGGCAAATCGGCCATTGACATTGCAGAAATGGAAGGCCGGCACGCCGCCGTCGATGGTGGTCTTGAAGAGCTTGTTTTGGAACGAAGCCGACGACTCGGTGGGCGTGGCGCCAGCATAAGCCACCTCCGCGTGGCTGAGCACCACCTCTTGGGCGTTGTATCCGCAGATAATGCCTCCCCATGCGGCCGGCTTCTGGTTGTCGGCGGTGAACACAACAGGGCGTTCGGCTGTTCCCATGCAATAGAGGTTGCCGAGCACCACAATCTCGATGGGCACCTGCACATCGGCCTTACAGGTAACAGTTACTCCCGGCTCAATGTAGAGCGATGTTCCCACGGGAATCTCCACACTCTCGCTGAGCGTGGTGTCGCGTGTCCACACGATTGATCCTACGGGATATTCGGCCAGTTGGGTCTTCACCACGTTGGTCGATCCATGGTTGGGAACGCTGTCGGTAGGGTTATTGGTGTAATCATAAGGATTGATGTTGTCGTTCTCGCATGAGGCGAGCCCGACGGCTGCAGCTGCCATGAACAGCATGCATGCGATGGAGTTTATCTTTTTCATTGCTTTGTTATTCCGTACTAATACATGTTCATTGAATTCACATCCGAGGTGCCTTTATAGCTTGCATCGCACCCCCACGAGGAAGGTTCGCCCATAGCGATAGGTACCCACGATGGTGCGGTCGGCGCGCTGCCCCTCATATTCGAGATTGCTCTTGTTCACCGTTTTGAGGTATCGCTCTCGCTTGGCGTCGAGCAGGTTGTTGGCCTTCACGAATACCGAGAGGCCGCAGGGCCATTGCTTCTCAGCGCTGAGGTCGAGCCCAAATATGGCCTTGTCCCACTGGTCGGCGTCTTTGAATGGCGACACGAGCGCCATTCGCGTGCCGGTGTAGGAGGCTGCGAGCTGTGCGTTCCATCCGTGCTGCGTGTCCTTGTAGAGCAAGGAGAGGTTGGCTGTGTGAGGCGCCTGGTTGACGAGTGGGCGCGATTGGGTTACGCCCTTCTCATATTCGGCGCTTCCCTGCTGGTATTGGCGCTTCGAAGTGGTGATCTTCGAGTGGGTGTAGGTATAGTTGGCCTTCAGTCCGAAGTGACGAATGTATTTGACGACATCAATCTCGAATCCCATGTTGCGGGCGTTTCCGAGGTTGTCGGGCATGTAATAGGCGTCGGTTCCGGCACCAATCTTACCATCGGAAGTTACAAACACCTGCTCTATAGGATCCTTGAGGTACTTATAGAACACGCCTGCCAACACCTGTTCGGTGGCCGACGGGAACCACTCCCATCGTAGGTCGATGTTGTCGATGCGCGCCCGCTTGAGGTTGGGGTTACCCTTCTCCTGATATTCCTCGCCCTGAATCTGGTAAGGCACAATCTCGTAGAAGCCCGGTCGGTTGATGCTTCGGTAGTAGGACAGGCGCACGTTCATCTGTTTGTTGGGCGTCCATTTGATGGCAGCCGAGGGCAGATAATCCCAATAGCTCTGCTCACCCACCTGCCCCATGTTGCGGAAGTGTTGGAGCATGGTGTAGATCTGGTTGGTGTGTTCGGCGCGGAATCCGGCGTAGACCTCACCCAACGGCGACTTGAGCGTCACCATGGCGTAGGCGCCACCGACATGTTCCTTCGAGTCGTAGTTGAGTTGCGATGCCTGCGAATAGGGCGTCTTGCAAACCCAGGAGATGGCGGCAAACTGGTCGTAGCCATTGCCATCGAGCTGCTGCGATATGTCGGCAGGATTGAAGATGTAGGAGTAGTAGCGGTTGCTACGCTCCTTACGTCGGTATTGGGCGCCCGCCTTCCAGAGCGCGTCGGCATGTTGGCCAAGCGGCATGTCGTAAGAAAGATTGAGGTAGCCCGCCCAATCGGTGTCCTTGTTGTGCTGGAAGCGGCGCTCGGCGCTCTTGGGCAGCGTCTTCGTGATGGTGTTGTTGCCGTTCCATATCGATCCCGCCACGGCGTCGCCCTCGGTGTTGGCCGTGCAACTCACGGTGTTGGTGAGCGTGATGTAAGTGCGGTCGGGGTCGTCCTCTTTGGCCTGCGAGAATATTCCCGACCAGTCGAGCGTCAGGCGGTCGGTCAGGTGATGGGTGCCCTTGAGGTTTGTGGCGAAGATGCTCTGCGTTTGCGAGAGCGAGCGCATCTCATCATCCTGCGTGTAGGAGTCGGCTCCTATATACTCTGTGCCTATGCCATTGTTGTATCTCACCCCCTTCGAGTGGGTGCGCACATACATATTGTACCACTCCAGCTTATGCGAACCGAGCGAGAGGTCGACCTTGGCGTGAAGTCCTGTGGTTAGGTCGTGCATGCTGTAGTAACGGTGGTGAAGATTGGATATGTACATGGCTTGCTCGCCCGACGCCATCTTCACCGAGTTGTAGGTTCGCTCAGTGCCGCGGAATGTGTTTTGCACGCTTCCGGCCACGATTACGCCCAGCCGGTTGTTCCAAAACCTATTGCCCACAGAGAAGCCACCCACGAAGTTGGGCGCAGGCATGGAATGGCTCTTCAGTTGCACCGGTCCCTGCTTGAAATCGTCCATTCCTGCCTTATAGTTGGGGCCAAAGGCCTCGTAAGGCGACTTGTGGGTATAGTCGGAACGGTTTGTCGTGAGGTAATCGCGCCCATCTTTCCAGAAGTAATCGGTGGCTCCTACGGCGGCGTTGGCTTGCAGTTGGAAACTGCTGGGCGCATCTTTCATCACCATGTCGACCACGCCACCGGCCGCGTCGCCTTCCATGTCGGCCGTGAGCGACTTGGCCACAACCAGGCGGTCCATGAGGTCTGACGGGAAGATGTTGAGCGGAACGTAACGGTTCTTGTCGTCGGGACTGGGTATCTTCACGCCGTTCACCAGCGTGTAGTTGTAGCGCTTGTCCATGCCTCGCAGAATGGCGTATGACGCCTCACCGCTTGCATCGCGCTCGAGCGTTACGCCCGACACACGCTGCAACACGTTGGCCACGTTGACATCGGGCGAGAGTTGGATGCTCTGCTGGCTCATCACGTTGAGCACACCCAGAGCGTTCTTCACCGTTTCCACGGCGCTTCGGTCGGAGCGACGCTCCCGTCGGCCTGTCACCACCACCTCGCCGAGCTGCTGGTTGTCCTCCTCCAGAGCAATGGCGAAGGTTCCGGCCTTTCCGGTTTTGCCGTCTTTCGAGTAGTCGCGGGCCACATCCACCACCACCTCTTGTGTCTTGTAGGAGATGTATGACACGACGAGCGTCACCCGCCCCTTGTCGGGCAACTCGTGGAGCGAGAACGAGCCGTCGAGTCCGGTGGTGGCCGTCACACCCGGCAATTCCTTCACCCGAATGACGGTACCGATGAGCGGCTCGCCCGTCTTATGGTCGGTCACCACACCATCGAGCGTGTGGGCGCTGAGGGCGGCGGTCATGGCGATCAATGCCGCGCCGATAAAGAGTCTTTTCATCGTGGTGTTATTTTGTTGATTAGAGTTTGCTTCTGCTTACTTGTTCTTCGTCACCGTGTGGATGATGTTTCCCTCCTTGTCGATCATCGACAGGCGCAACAGCTTCTTGTCGGCGGTGATGACCGTGAAGCCCTCGGCCGGGCTGCAAAACACGGTGCCGTCGGTGGGCTTGACGGGACGGGCCAACGACGATGACGAATTGACCACATAGTCGATCGGGTCGCCCTTCTTCTGAATGTGCTGGAAGTTGTGGATGTGTCCGCAAGCATACACGGCCACATTGTTATACTTATGAAGCACAGGCAACAGACGGCGCTGCATATCGATGCGCTCACTCTCCTTCTTCGTTGTGTAGGCATAGATGGGATGGTGTCCCAACACCACCACCCAGTCCTCATGGGCGTTCTTCAGCGTGGCGTCGAGCCATGCCAACTGCGCTTGTGCATCCTCCTTCGCCGCATCGGGATAGACGCCGGTGTTCTGGCGATAGGAGTCGATGAGCGGTGTGGTGTCGAGCATCACCACGCGGATGGTGGTGTTCTTATGGTCGAACACCTTCGTGTAATACTTGGAGCGCATCATCCAGCGGCGGCTCACCTGTCCGTAGTTCATGAACGCCTGCGTGTTGCCCCGATACTCGTGGTTGCCACACACGGCAAACCAGTCGAGCATGAGGTCGGGATGCGAATAGATCCACTCGAAATTGGTGAGCCAAAGGGGATCCTGCAACGAGGCCACGCCATTGAAATGATGAATGTCGCCCACGGCCAACACACACTCGGGGTCGACCGTTCCGGCCATCTCGCCCATCAGCTCGGCGATGGGCTTCTGCTCATAGTAGCCGTTGCGCCCCATGTCGTTGGTCATGTAGAGTGTTATCTCGCCCTTGAGCGTTTCCCATGTGGGTCTACTTGCATACTGTCGTGGGGTGAGGCGTGTGGGTTGCACCATGCTGCTCAGTGTGGCATTACCCTCATTGCCGGTTGCGACCGGTGTCGTTTGCGCTTTCAATGGGGCACTTGTGGCCATCAGCCATGCGGCCATCAGCAGGCCTCCCCACACTTTTCTTTTCATCATTCTCATGTTCATACTAATTACCTATTATATCTTTTATTATGAAATTCTAACAGGAAATGGAGTACGCATGCTGTGCGAACGAAAGGCTTTCGGGCTTCGCCGGCTGGGCAGTCATAGCGTTCTCCATTTTCGCTGGCAAAGTTACGGTGGGGTTGTTACGATGGCGTTACAACCGTTTGAAGAAACCCTTCACACCTGTTGCAATGCGGTTACGCACCTCGGGCGGTCGGTTCGCCTGAAGCCCATGCCCCATTTCGTCGCAGCGAAATTGCTTCTTGCTATAATAAATCGCCGTTTCTTGCGTTAACATCTATATATGAACCGTAGATTTCTGTTTCTCCTTGCGCTCCTCGCCACGGCCTTGGGCTGCGTGGCGCAGACGTTCACCCTCCGTGGCCGCGTAACCGACGGTGAGGGCAACCCCGTGGAGTTTGCATCGGTGACGTGCCCCAGCCAAGGGCGCGCCACTGTTACCTCGCTGCAAGGCCAGTATGAGCTGAAGCTGCTCTCGGCCGACTCGGTGGTGGTGAAGTTCTCCATGCTTGGCTATCGCACCAAGACCCGCGTGCTCCGCCGCCCCAAGGGCACCCAAACGCTGCAGGTAACGCTCAGCGAACAGGCCAGCACGCTGGGCGAGGTGACCGTGGCGGGACAAAAGATTCAGAGCGGGCAGACGCAAGACATCAGCACCAAGCCGCTCCGCAGCCTTCCCTCAACCACGGGCAACGCCGTGGAGGAGCTCATTCAGAGCCAGGCGGGCGTGTCGACCCACTCGGAGCTCTCGTCGCAATATAACGTGCGGGGTGGATCGTTTGACGAGAATTCGGTTTACATCAACTCCGTGGAGGTGTATCGCCCCTTCCTTGTGCGCAGCGGGCAGCAAGAGGGCCTGTCGGTCATCAACCCCGACATGGTGGAGCGCATAGGCTTCTCCACGGGTGGCTTCGAGGCCAAGTATGGCGACAAGATGTCGTCGGCGCTCAACATCACCTACCGCCGCCCCAAGCGCTTCGAGGCCGTCGCCACCGCCTCGCTCTTGGGGGGAAGCGCCTACGTGGGCTTCTCCAACAAGAAGTTGGCGTGGGCCAACGGCCTGCGCTACAAAACCACAAAGTACCTGCTGGGATCGCTGGAGACCAAGGGCGAATACAAGCCCAACTTCCTCGACTACCAGACCTACCTGAGCTACAAGCCCAACAAGCGATGGACGGTCGACTTCATCGGCAACATCGCCGACAACCATTACAACTTCCACCCCGAGGACCGCGAAACGAAGTTTGGCACCATGGAGAGCGTGCGCTCGTTCCGCGTTTACTTCGACGGCCAGGAGAAAGACCGCTTCCGCACGTTCTTCGGCACGCTGGGCATAACGCGCCATCTGGGCGATTCCACCTCGGTATCGCTCCTCGGTTCGTCGTTCTCGACGAGCGAGCAGGAGCGTTACGACATACAGGGACAGTATTGGCTCACACAGACCGAGACCTCAGAGAACCTCGGCGTGGGAACCTACTTTGAGCATGCGCGCAACTACCTGAAGGCGCATGTGGAGAGCGTGAAGCTGCTGCTGAAGCACACCGCTAAGCAGCATGACGTGGAGGCGGGACTGACATGGAAGCAAGAGCACATTGAGGAGAACTCGGTGGAGTATGAGATGCGCGACTCGGCGGGCTATAGCGTGCCCCACACAGGCACGGACCTCTTCATGATCTATTCGCTCCGGGCACGCAACGAGCTCAACGCCAATCGCCTGGAGACCTACGTGCAAGACACGTGGCGCTTCCGCTCGGCGGGCGAGCACACGCTCTTCACGCTCAACTATGGCTTGCGCTTCTCGCATTGGAACTACAACAAGGAGTCGATCCTGTCGCCACGCGTGTCGCTGGGCATCACGCCCTCTTTCAACCACAACGTAACGCTGCGCTTCGCCACGGGACTCTACTACCAGGCACCCTTCTTCAAGGAGCTGCGCGACACGTCGACGGTGGCTGGGGTGACCCGCGCCACGCTCAACCGCAAGATCAAGAGCCAGCGCTCAATCCACTTCATCGCGGGCATGGATTACCGCTTCAACATGAACAACCGGCCGTTTAAGTTTACCGCCGAGCTCTACTATAAGTTGCTGGGCAATGTGGTGCCCTACTCCATCAACAACGTGAAGGTGGTTTACTATGGCAGCAACGAGGCGTCGGGGCATGCCGCCGGACTCGACCTGAAGCTCTTCGGCGAGTTTGTGCCCGGCACCGACTCGTGGGTAACGCTGTCGGTCATGGACACGAAGATGAAACTCAACGGTGTGAAGGTGCCCATGCCCACCGACCAGCGCTACGCCCTGAACCTTTTCTTCACCGATTATTTCCCTGGCACCACGAGGTGGAAGATGAGCCTCAAACTGGCCTACGCAGACGGCCTGCCCTTCTCGGCGCCCCACCGCGAGCTGGAGACCAGCACCTTCCGGGCCGCCGCGTATAAGCGCGCCGATATCGGCATGAGCTATCGGGTGCTCAACAATGAGCACCGCGAGCGCAAGAGCGTCTTCCGCAACATCTGGCTGAGCCTCGACTGCCTCAACCTGTTGGGCATCAACAACGTAAACTCCTACTACTGGGTGACCGACGTGACCAACCAGCAATATGCGGTGCCCAACTACCTCACGGGCCGACAGATCAACGCCCGCCTGCTGTTCGAGTTTTAACCCCAATGGGTCATTAGACCCCCATTTACCCCTACGACAAACGGGCTGCAAGCATAGTGCTTACAGCCCGTTGCCGTATATTATGGGGATCATCCGACATTTGGAGTGAAAAATAACACACGTGAGTATTTACGCTCAGACGCGGTAACAACGAATTGCGCGAATTAACGAATTGATATAATCGTTTTACGATTACCAATTTGAACGAATTTTGGCTAACGCAATTAGGAAAATTCGAAAATTTGAGAAATTCGTTGTTACGCCGTCTGAGGCTAAAAGAAAAAACATTCGGGGTGAGAGAAATTCGATCAGACGCGGTCGCCGTCTGAGGCCAAAGCTATTAGAAGTAGTACGCACTTCAAGTCACTCCAAATGTCGGATGAGCCTATTATGGTTACCCTTATTTCGCTTGCAGGGCGCGTGTGGCGTTGAGCACAGCCAGCACCATGACGCCCACATCGCCAAACACCGCCAGTGGCATGCCTGCCCATCCGCACGCCGCCAAGGCCAGGATGGCCACCTTGACCGCAATGGCAAACCATGCGTTCTGGTGCGCTATGCCTATGGTGTGGCGCGCTATGCGGATGGCCGTGGCTATCTTCGAGGGCTTGTCGTCCATGAGCACCACGTCGGCGGCCTCAATGGCAGCGTCGCTACCCATGGCCCCCATGGCAATGCCCACATCGGCGCGAGCCAGCACAGGCGCGTCGTTGATGCCGTCGCCCACAAAGGCCAGGGTCGACGCGGCAAGCTGCTGACGGAGCAAGCGCTCCACCTGCGCCACCTTGTCGGCAGGCATCAGTTCGGCGTGGGTCTCATCTATACCCACCTTACGCGCCACCTCGTAGGCCACCTGCTGATGGTCGCCTGTGAGCATCACCGTACGCGCCACGCCCAACGCCTTCAGGTCGGCGATGGCTTGCGCCGCATCGGCCTTCACCTGGTCGGCGATCACCACATGGCCCGCATAGCTGCCGTCGACCGCCACATGCGCCACGGTGCCCACATGACCTTGGCATTTCTCACACACACCGACCGTGGCGCCCACAGCCTCCATCATACGCTCGTTGCCCACGCAAACCGCATGGCCATTCACCACGGCCTTGACACCCTGTCCGGCCACCTCCTGCACATCGCTGACGGTGCAACCGTCGTGCTCGCCAGGATAAGCCTCACGCAAGGCTGCGGCAATGGGATGGGTGGAATAGCGCTCCACATGGGCCGCCAAATGCAACAACCCCTCGGGGCTGAGCTTCTCGGGATGCACGGCGCTCACGGAGAATATGCCCTTAGTGAGCGTGCCCGTCTTGTCGAACACCACCGTACCGGTCTTGGCCAGCGTGTCCATATAGTTGCCTCCCTTGATGAGGATGCCCTTGCGCGCCGCACCACCGATGCCGCCAAAGAAGGTGAGCGGCACCGAGATGACCAGGGCACACGGACAACTCACCACAAGGAACGTCAATGCGCGATAGAGCCACACAGCGAAGCCCTCGGCGTAGCTCTCCATGAAGAAGGGCGGAATGAGGGCCAAGGCCAGCGCCAACACCACCACGATGGGCGTATAAACATGGGCAAACTTATGGATGAATGTCTCACTCTTCGACTTGTTCTGGCTTGAGCGCTCCACCAATTCAATGATCTTGGTGGCTGTAGACTCGCCAAACGCCTTGCGCACCTCCATGCGCACCACGCCCGAGAGGTTAACGCATCCCGACACCACTTCGTCGCCTTGCGTCACACGTCGGGGCACGCTCTCGCCCGTAAGGGCCACGGTGTTGAGGCTCGACGCTCCCTCGAGCACCACACCATCGAGCGGCACACGCTCGCCGGGGCGCACCACGATGGTCTCGCCCACAGCCACGGTGTCGGGGGCCACGGTCAGCTCCTCGCCCCCTCGCACCACATGGGCCGTATCGGGCCTGATGTCCATCATCTTGGCAATGGAGTGGCGACTCTTGTGTTCGGCGTAATGCTCAAAGAGCTCGCCCACTTGGAAAAACAACATGACAAACACCGCCTCGGCAAACTGCACCTCGGCACCCGGCAGGAAACCGATGAGCAACGCACCGATGGTGGCTATGGACATAAGGAAATCCTCATCGAAGGGGTCGCCCTCGCAAATGCCCTCCCAAGCCTCGGCCAGCACATCGTAACCAATGAGCAGATAAGGTATGAGGTAGACGATCAACTGTTGCCACACGGGCATGGGCACGCTACGGGTAAGCAGCCACGCGCCCAGCAGCAACGCGGCCGACATGATTACTCTTAATAATTTCTGGTTCATATTATCAGTCGTTTGTAATTGCCGGCAAAGGTATGCAATTACACCTGCAACCAGGTTGCAAAGTGAGTGGGAAGGCCCATGCAACGGGCTACAACAAGGTGCGGCGTAGTGTTAAAGATTGATAATTTGGTGAGCTATATTTGCTCACTGGCAGGCGTCTTGTGCAATTTTTAGTAACTTTGCATCATAAACACACACGGGTTGCCCAACACTTGTGGCTGCCCCCAAATGAACCATACTATTTATGAGCAAACTGATTATCAACTCCTACGAGGAGTTTGCCGCCTACGAGGGCAAGAAGCTCGGCGAGTCGGAGTGGCTGGAAGTGGACCAGAACCGCATCAACCAATTTGCCGACGCCACACTCGACCACCAGTGGATTCACGTCGACACGGAGCGCGCCAAGGAGGAGAGCCCCTATCACAGCACCATAGCCCATGGCTACCTGACGCTCTCGCTCCTGCCTTACATGTGGAACCAGATCATCGAGGTGCACAACCTGAAGATGATGGTTAACTATGGCATGGACAACATGAAGTTTGGCGTGCCAGTCATCACAGGCAGCCGCGTGCGCCTCGTGACCACGCTCTCTAAGATAGAGAACCTCCGTGGCATCTGCAAGGTGACCATCAAGTTCGCCATCGAGGTGGAAGGCCAGCGCAAGCCAGCGCTCACGGGTAACGCCATGTTCCTCTATTACTTTTCATAATGGGGAATGTTGAATGGGATCTCTACCATTCAACATAAAGAAATCGCCCTCGCAGCACACAAGCTGCGAGGGCGATTTGTTTATCCCCAATCGATCATTAGGCCGGATTGGGAAGATTATTAGGATGTCATAGCTTCTTTCAATGAGCTATTTGGGATTACTTCTTCAGCATTTCCTCCACGGCGCGACGCAGTTGCTGGTCGTCGCCAGAGAGTTGCTGCTCAGGCGTATTGTACACGGTGATGTCGGGAATGAGCGTTTGGTTCTCGCCATACTTGCCGTCCATGCCGAGGCATCCCACCTGCGGAATGCCAAACACGGTCTGTCCATCGAGCATGGTTTCCCACCACACGGCGGTCATGGTGCCTGCCACGGGCGCACCGATCACGGGACCGATGCCAAGCTTCTGGTAGACATAGGGGAAGCCGTGGCCGTTACTGTAGTCGTCCTCGCAGACGAGCACACACGAGGGCTTGACCCACTTGTTCCAAGGATCCCAACCGATAAACTGGCCTCGGGGCACAAAGCTCTGGTACTGGCGGCCGCTAAGCAGCGTGCAGAGGTCGTCGTGGAGCCATCCACCACCATTGTGGCGCTCGTCGACGATGACGGCCTTCTTCTGGCGGTTGGAGTCGCTGAGCAACTCGGAGAACACGGTGCGGAAACTCTCAGAGTCCATGGCCTTCACGTGGACGTAGGCAATCTGGCCGTTCGACCACTTGTCGACCATGGCCTTGTTGCGGTCCACCCAACGGCGATAGAGCAACTTGCTCTGCTCACCACTGCTGATGGGCTTCACCACCACTTCGCGTCCGCCCTTCAGCATGACACGCACGGGGCGTCCCACCTTGCCGTCGAGCATGGCGTTGTAGTCCTTGCCGGCCTCGATCTTCTCGCCATCGATGGCCTCGATGATGTCGCCAGCCTTCACCTTCGTGTTGCGCACATCGAACGGACCACGGCGCAGCACCTCCTGAACCTTCAGGCCATCGCCCTCGTAAGCGGGGTCGAAGAAGAGGCCGAGGCATGCTGTGGACAGGGTGTAGCCATTGCCCCAATAGGTGGAACCCGTGTGGCTAACGTTCAACTCGCCCAACAGCTCAGAGAGCATCTCACTGAAATCGAATCCGTTATTGATGTAAGGCAGGAATTTCTCGTAGGTGGTGCGGTAGTAATCCCACTGCACTCCGTTGAGGTCCTCCACATAGAGCTTGTCCTTCACCTGCTGCCAGGCATGGCTGAACATGTATGCGCGCTCCTGGTTGGGGCGGTAGTTGAAGCGGGCCTCGAAGCCGATGTTGGTGGTCTGCGAGTTGGCGAGCGTGAACTTTCGGATGCTGCCGCCACAGAGATAGAGGTTCTTCACATCCTTGTCGGGCACCACTTGTCCGCCGATATTCTTGGCCACGAGCTGTGTGCGTCCCTCGCGGAGGTCGTGCTTCCAGAGGTCTGATCCGCCCTCGAAGCGTGCCTGGTAGTACAAGGTGCCACCATCGGTGGTGAGCACAGCGTCGCCCATGTGCGAAGAGTTGACGGTGAGGCGAATCACGCGGTCGCGGCAATTGTCGAGATCGAGCTGCAAAGCCTCCACCTTCTCGGGCTTGACAGGCTCAGCCGAGGCGGTCTTGGCCTTGTCCTTAGCCTTCTTCTCGTCGTCCTTCTCCTTTTTCTCTTCCTTCTTCTGCTCTTCCTTGCTGGTCTCCTTCCAGCGAGCATACTCCTCCTTGCTCATGCGGAACTGGTCGTAGGCGTCGACATCGAAGAACATGATGTAGGCGTCATCCTCCGTTCCCCATGATCCATGGCTGCGGTAACCGGCGCGGTCGCTCTGGAAGAGCATGGCCTTTCCGCCGAGCACCCACTTGCCGTTGGTGTCGTTGTAGCCACTGTTGGTGATGTTGCGAATCTCGCCCTTGCCATCTGCGGGCACGAGGGCAATGTCGCGGTTGTTCCATCCGCCTGTTCCGATGTAGCTGGCCAGCAGCCAGCGACTGTCGGGGCTCCATGAGAACCACTGGTCGCCATCGGAATAACTATACATGTACTTGCCATCCATGAGTTGGCGCACCTTGTGGCTCTTCACGTCGACAGCGCAGAGGCGTGTGCGGTCTTCGAGGAAGGCCACGCTCTTTCCGTCGGGGCTATACATGGGTTGGAAGCTGGTCTTGTTCGACTTCACCAGCTGCTCCTCCTCAATCTCGGTGGCGTAGGTGAACAGATCCTCCTTCTTGTTCTTGATGGTGCTCTGGTAGATTTGCCAAAGGCCATTGCGCTCGGCGGCGTAGACGATGCTGCGTCCGTCGGGCGAGAAGTCGATGGAACGCTCCTGCTCGGGCGTGTCGGTGATCTGCTTGGTGGTGTTATAGTCGACGCTGGTCACATACACGTCGCCGTGCATGACAAACGCAATCTCCTTTCCGTTGGGCGAGACGGCAATCTCCGAGGCGCCCGAATAGCGGAGCTGGCGATCGAGCTCAGCATCGATGCGGTCGGCGGTGACACTCACGTTCACCTTGCGGGGCTCCTCACCCTCGCGCAGGGTGTAGAGCTCGCCGTCGTAGCCAAACGAGAGCGTGCCGTCGTTGGCGCGTGTGAGGAAGCGCACGGGGTTGCCCTTGAAGTGGGTGAGCTGCTGCTTGGCCGTGCCGTCCACGCTGGCGCGGTACACGTTGAACGTGCCATCCTCCTCACTCAGATAATAATAGGCGTCGCCATTGCCCCACACGGGGTCGCGGTCCTCACCGGCGAAGGAGGTGAGCTTGCGGTATTTGCCGTCGCGAAGCAACCAGATGTCGCGAGTGATGGGCGAGGTGTGGTGCTTGCGCCACTGGTCCTCCGATCCCTTTTGGTCGTAATAGAGCACGTCGCCCTTGCTGTTGATGCTGGGCGCTTTCAGCGTGAGCTCCGAATAGAGCTTGGGGCGGCCGCCATTGACGCTGACGCTATAGATCTGCGGGAAATTGCCATTGGCGAAGAAGATGCTCTGGGCCGTGGGCATAACCTGCGACTCGAAGAGCACATGGTCGTTGTCGAGGAAGGCCACGGGGGTCTCCGATCCGCTGCTGGTGGTGAGCCTGTGGGGCGCCCCACCCTCGCGTGGCATGATCCACACGTCGCGACTTCCCTCACGTGTCGACACGAAGGCAATGTTCTTACTGTCGGGACTCCACACGGGATAACTGTCGTAGGCGGAATGGGTGGTGAGTTGCTTGGCCTGTCCTCCGGCTACGGGCACGGTCCAAATGTCGCCCTTATAGGCAAAGGCAATCTGGCTACCGTCGGGTGAGATGGCGCTATGGCGCATCCACAGTGGGGCTTGTTGTGCCATGGCCGCCGAACTGATGGCAAGCGCTGCGATGGCAAGAAGATGTCTTTTCATAGATTATAGATGTGTGAGTTGGAAACGAAACCGCCCACCACCCCCTTCTCTTATAGCAGCAGAAGGGAGGGGTAGGCGGAAAAAGGGCCCACTCTTAGATGAGCGTGCGGATGAAGTTATCCATCATGTCGTAGTTGTCGGTAACACGATGGTAGAGCGCTTGCTGGTTGCGTGTGCGCACCAGGTTGTGCTCAGGATAAGCAATCTTATAATAGGTGTCGCCATTCAGGTAGTCGGCGAAGAAGCGCACGCACTGCATGAAGGGGAAGAGGGCCACGGCATAGGGCAGGTTCTCGACCTCAACGGGTGTGAGGAACGAACGTGCCGACTCGATGTAACCCTCGGTGAAGGCGCGGAAGATGTCCTGGTTGAAGCCCACGTTCTCGATCTTGGGATCGTCCTCTGCCACGAAGTTGGCACCTGTGCGGAGGAAGTCGCCATAGTCGGAGAACACGAAGCTTGGCATGACGGTGTCGAGGTCGATGACGCAAAGCACGTTGCCCTGCTTGTCGTACATCATGTTGTTGACCTTCGTGTCGCAATGGCAGATGCGCTTCGGCAACTTGCCCTCGCGGAAGAGGCGCTCGGCCTTGCACATCTCGTGCATGTCCTTCTGGAGGTCGGCGATGATGTCGGCCACGCCAGCCACACGTCCAGCCTTGTCCTGCTCGATGGCCTCCTGCAACTGGCGTGCGCGGAGCTCCATGTTGTGGAAGTCGGGGATGGTCTCGCCCAACTGCTCAGGCAGGTCGACGAGCATGCTCTCAAACTCGCCGAACGCCTTTCCGGCGTTGCGCGACGAGGTGGGATCCACCTGCTCGTAAGTGACAGCTTCGGGGATGAACACCGAGACGCGCCAGTAGCGGCCCTCGTTGTCGAGGTAATAGGTCTTACCCTGCTGTGTGGGCACGAAGCGCAGCACCTTGCGATCGATGTCGTCGGCGCCGGCAGCCTCGAGCTTGCGACGGATGTGACCGGTCACAGCTTCGATGTTATGCTGCAAGAGATCGACGTCGGTAAAGATATTGTTGTTGATGCGCTGGAGCACGTAGTCGGGGGCGTCGCCCTCGGTCACTACACGGAAGGTGTCATTGATCAGGCCATTGCCAAGCGGCTTCACGCTTTCCACCTTTCCCTCAATGAGGAACTGCGAAAGGATGTTGTCTAAGTTGAATGTAGACATAATGTTAGGTTATTTATAGGTGATTAGGTAGTGAGGGCGCCAACAAGGCGCCTCTCACATGATATTTATTGGTTTAATACTCGTCGACCTTGAGGTTCTTGCGATAGTCCTTGAGCGCCTTCTTCAGCTCCTTGGTGATCTTCTCGTAACCCTTCTTGCCGTAGAGGTTGTTGAGCTCGTTGGGGTCGTTCTGCATGTCGTAGAGCTCCTCGTAGTCCACAGTGTCGTGGTCGCCCTCCATGGGAGCGCCATAGAAGTGGATGAGCTTATAGCGGTCGGTGCGCACGCCGTCGTGACGGCGCACGTGGTGCTCTGCGGGATAGTCGTAGTAGTGGTAGTAGATGCTCTGGCGCCAATCCTGACCCTTACCATCGAAGAGATCGAGGAATGAGCGTCCCGACATGGTCTCGGGCTTCGTCACGCCAGCCACGTCGAGCAGCGTCGGCGCAAAGTCGATGTTCTGCACCAAGTGCTTGTCGACCGTTCCTGGCTTGATGGCCTTCGGATAGCGCACCACCAGCGGTGTGCGGAGGCTCTCCTCATACATGAAGCGCTTGTCGAACCATCCGTGCTCACCCATGTAGAATCCTTGGTCGGAGCAGTAAACGAGGATGGTGTTGTCGAGCAGGTTGTGGTTCTTCAGGTATTCGTAGATTTCACCCACGCTCTCATCCACCGAGTGGATGGTAGAGAGGTAATCGTGCATGTAGCGCTGATACTTCCACACCGTCAGGGCGCTATCGGTGAGGTGGGCGTCGAGCATGGCGCGGTTGCGGGGACTGTAGTAGGCGTCCCAGGCCTGCTTCTGCAGGCGGTCCATGCGGTCGAGCATGCGGGTGCGCATGGCGTTGTCGATCTCAAACACCTTGTTGTCGTAGGCCAGCTGCATGTGGCGTGCGATGGTCATCTCCTGCTGCGAAGCGCAGGTGCCGCGTGTGGCATAATCGTCCCAGAAGGTGGTGGGCAGGGGAAACTCTACCTTGTCGTAGAGGCCCAGATATTTCAGGTTGGGCATCCAGGTGCGGTGGGGTGCCTTGTGCTCCACGAGCAGGAAGAAAGGCTTCTGCTCATCGCGCTGGTTGAGGAACTCCACGGCATGCTCGGTAACGATGTCGGTGGCGTAGCCCTGCTCGCGCTCATACTTGCCGTTCGAGTCGTGTGAGAGGACGAGTGGGTTGTAGTAGTCGCCCTGGCCTTCGAAGATGCGGAAGAAGTCGAAACCCTTCGGGCGGCACTGCATGTGCCACTTACCCACAACGCCCGTCTGATAGCCGGCGTCTTGCAAGAGCTCAGACACGAAGGTCTTGGTGGAATCGATACCCTTGCCGAGGGTGCACTGGCCATTCTGGTGACTGTAGAGTCCGGTGAGCAGACAGGCTCTGGCGGGAGTGGAGAGCGAGTTCTCCACGAAGGCGTCGTCGAAGCGTGCGCCCTCGTTAGCCAAACGGTCTATGTTGGGCGTGGGTGCCAGTTTCGACACCTCGCTGCCATAGGCCGAGATGGTTTGGAACGAGTGGTCATCGGTGATGATGAACACAATGTTAGGTCGCTGCGTCTGTGCAGCGGCATGCAGTCCGCATCCTGCCATGAGCATTGCGGAATAGAAACGCATGTTGTCCGATTTCATTAGCTATTAGGTATTATTCATTGGGATGCCCGCACGGGTGCCCATAATTTGTTGCAAAGTTAATACAAAAAGGTGAACCATGAAACCTTTTCGCCAATTTCTTTTCCTCAAAGCGCGCAATTCTTTCGAAAGTGTCGCTCCCATGTGCGCAGCCTTCCACCCCATTGGAACCGGGAAGAAGGGTGCGGAGGAAGGGAAAGGGCGTCGATTGGATCGGGATTTCTCAACATCAAGCACCACGCTCTTTACGACAGGAGTGCTGGCCGCCAATGGAAAGCTCCACCATTCCGGGCGCAGCCTCCATCCTGCCTTATTCAAATATCGCAACAATCTATATTGAAATCTACATTGTTTTTTACGACCGACCATGCCTTCGGTCGCAAATACGCGATTCTCACGCAAGTTTCGTAACCACCTGACCACTAACGCTTTATCATTTCAAGAGCTCTCTCAACACCCCAAAATTCACCTTCCGCATTGCGAAACATGGTCTTTCGCATTGCGAAACATGCCTAACCTCACCTCGGAACATGCCCAATCGAGGCTCGAAAGATGGCCAATCGTAACTCGAAAGATGCCTAACGGCAAATTGAGAAGTCGGTTTTTGGTCGCCCATCTCGTAAAATCCGCGTTTTCGTGCGCTATTTCACGCAAAATCATCTACCAACTTTTTCACCAAAAAGCAGGACAAACGCCTTTGCGTTTTGCAACCGTCAGTTCACCCGTCGCCCATGGTCCAACGCTCCGCGCACAACCTATTGCGGCTAAATAACGGTTCGTATCTCCCCGAACAAGTATAGCCTCAGACGATGTTCCGGGCGCTAATCGCTCATTATTGTTGTCCCCCTATTTTCTCTTACGCCGAATGTTTTTATATTAAGCCTCAGACGGCGTAACAACAAATTTCTCGAATTAACTCTAAGTTTGCAGAAGAATGCGACGCAGTCGCATAAATGTTAAATA
>NZ_JAHKBE010000023.1 GCF_018789675.1 Hallella faecis | reverse complement strand
ATAGTTTTTGGGTTAGCATCTGCACAGCACTCCACAGGGTTTGTCGGGTGCGCCCTCAAGGGCTTCACGATTAATGTGGTGGATCCGCCCACCTTGGGCCGACAGGCCACTGTGGAGATTACTCCCAATCCCGCCACCGCTCCTTACGAGCCTAAGGACGTTCAGGTCCAGGTGGATTGGAATGCACAGTTCCCCGATGGATGCCCCGACACGTGGACCATTGCCACCATCCAGCGTGCAAGCGAAGACGGACAGACCTGGACGCTCTTGCCGAAGTCGATGGGTCATGGAACGATCCGGGTGGTTTATGGCAAGATCGTGATGGGCAGCGCGTCGTTTACCGTTGGCCAGCCCTTCGATCAGAAGGCAGGATGGAGCTGGAACACCTTCCTGGGCAACATGAGCGAGGATGCGATGCATGGCTATTTCGATGAGGCCGTTGAGGAGATCCGCAGCGAGAACGACCTTATGTACAACGACCCCAAGTATGGCTACTTTGGAACGTTGACCAACCTCGTTGAACGAACCTGCTACAAGGTGAAGATCGGTGAGGAGCCCGGATACGTTAGCTTCGTGCTGCCGTCGGATAGCTATGCTGCCGACATCAATGGCGAGGCAGAGTACCGGCCCCAGTGGAACTGGCTTTCTTACAACAGCCAGTTTGACCTTACGATGGATCAGTATTTTAACAAGGAGAAATTCTCCGAGGGCGACCGCATCGTTTCGAAGAACGAAGGCTTTGCCACTTACACCGCCAACGGATGGGAAGGCACGCTCGAGTATCTGCGTTTCGGTCAGGGCTATATGTACTACAACGCCTCAGGCGAGACGAAGCTTATTAGCTATGCGAGCGACAGCGAGTTCGACCAGCCTACCGATAGGGAGTATGCCAAGTCGGCATACGTTAAGAGCAGCGTGTGGACCTACAACAGCGCACCGTTCGCCGACAACATGACCATCATTGCCGACCTCGGCAGCCGCTATGGCACCGACAACTACTCGGTGGGAGCCTTCGTGGGCGACGAGTGCCGTGGCGAGGGACGCATGGTAGGCGGCAAGTGCTTCATCACCGTACACGCCGACAAGGGCGAGACCATCTCGTTCCGCCTCTATGACGAGCTGACAGGCGAGATGCGCATGGTGAACGAGCAGATGCCGTTCGCCGACATGGCAGGCACCATGAAGCGACCCGTGAAGATGACCTTGGGCGAGTCGACCGCCATCGACCAGACCCTTCTCGACCGTTCGGGCATTGCCGTGATCGACGGACAGCTCTCGATCCAGGGCATGAGCGTAGCCTCGACCGCCGTGGTCAACACCACGGGAGCCGTGGTGCTGCGCAACCAGACCGACCTCAGCAGTCTGCCTTCGGGCGTCTACATCGTGAAGGTGAAGACCACCGACGGAAAGACCATTACGAAGAAGATCATGAAATGATAAGCAATGGGTAAACAGGGTGGGGCGTAACATCCCCACCTCGTTTACCCCTTTGCCACCACACGAAAGTGTAACCCCTCTTCCATTACAACCATTCATATATTACTCACCCAAAGAAGCGAAGCGATGAATAGCCCCCTACACAAAACCATACTTACGGCTGTGGCAGCCCTCTTTATGTATAACGGCGGCGTGCAAGCACAGACCATCTCGGAGATAGCCAAGCGCGATCCCCTGATCATCACCGGCTCGGTAGGTACGCGTAACACCTATTTCCATTCGTCGGCAGGTTCGAGCTACGCTTCGCCCATGAGCAACATGTTCTACCTGAACCTCAATGTGAGCCTGTATGGGTTCAGCATGCCGTTCTCGTTCTATTATTCGAACAACAACCTCGACTTCAACTATCCACACATCAACTTCAAGATTAACCCGCGCTATAAGAACTGGCGCGGATACATTGGGCGCACAACGCTCAACTACAGTCCCTACATAATGAACATGTCGTTCAACGGCGTAGGACTGGAATACCGCGGAAAGACGTTCCATTCGAGCGTGTTCTACGGAACCTTCCGCAATGCCATCAACGACAACCCCGACGACCCGTCGCCGCGCAACCCGCAGTACCAGCGTGTGGGATGGGGCTTCAACGTGGGGTACAACAATGCGCGCGGAGCCATCGACCTCTACCTGCTGCGCGCCTACGACCGCCTGAACACGGTCGATGAGGTGTGGCGCGACCGCATCACGCCACAGGAGAACCTGTCGTTTGCCCTGAAAGGCAGCTACGCCTTCAGGCGCTACTTCTCGTTCTCGGCCAACGTCGCCATGTCGGCTTTCTCAACCGACAGGCGCGCCGATAAAGTGACCACATCCGAAACCAAGCGTTTCGACAAGATATTCGACACACGCTACACCTCGCTCGCACGTTTCGCAGGCGACGTGAGCGTCAACTTCAACTCGCCAACGTTCAACACGTCGGTGTTCTACCGCATGGTGCAGCCCGACTACCTGACGCTCGGCACCAATTATCTCGCCAACAACTACCACAGCCTCGGACTGACCATGGGCACCTATCTCTTTAAGAAGGTGGCGCTCTCGGCCACGTTCTCAGGACAGGAAGACAACCTTACCAACCGCCAGTTGTACACCACGCGCGGTTATGTCTACTCGGCCAACGCCAGCACGCGCTTCGGCGAGCACTTCAACCTCTCGGCGGCCTACAGCGGGTATCTCACTACGCAGGCCGACGGAACGGAGCGCGTGAACGACAGCACACAGGTGAAACGCATCATGCACTCGGTGTCGGTAACGCCAACGTTCACCACCGAGAACGACCTCCTGGCCCACACCGCCTCGGTCTCAACGAGCTGGTCGCGCAACAAGGACCTCAACCGGTTTGCAACAGGCGTGGGCGACTACACGTCGCTGGCTATCGGAGCCACCTACGACCTCGGGGTGAAACCCTGGGAAACCGACTTCATAGCCTCCATCAGCCACCAGAACACCAGGGGGTCGGGAACGCGCTACACCAGCGATGTGGCGTCGATCACCACCAGCCGATCGTTCCTCAAGGAGAAGAACCTCAACCTGTCGGCCACCGTGTCGATGTGCTACAACGAGGTGGAAAGGCTGTCGAAGAGCCTCTCGGTGGGCTTCGACATGGCGGCCAGCTACTCGCTGAAGAAGGTGCATCTGTTCTCGTTCACCGCCGGCATGTATAAGTATGGCGATGTCAACCCGTCGAAGACCCACGACGACCTCAACGCCACCGACATCACCCTCAGCTTCAACTACAACTACACCTTCACGCTGCTCGAACTCAAGAGGAACGCCGAGCGTGCCGAGAAGCGGGCGAAGAACTGAGCCACCTTATATAATAATGATACCATAAGCTAACAAAACACTACACGATATGAAGACACTGCGATACTGCCTCACCTCGCTACTGCTGCTCATGAACACACTCATGGCGCTGGCGACCGACGATATCATCGTCAACATCAATCCGGTGCAGCCCGTGCTTCCTCCCCAGTTGGGCGCGTATGTAAGCAACCCGGGAGCCTACTTCAATGTGACGGTTACCAACACCACGTCGAAGCAGGCCTTCATCTATTTCGGTATGACGCTCGCCAAGATGCCCAACACCACCGACCCGCTGGTGATTGTGCCTGGCAACCGCATGCCCAAGATGCCTACCGTGGCCCTCGCTTCCAACGAGACGCGACAGCTCAACCTCACCGAGATGCGACAGATGTTCAACCATCTCAACGCATCCGACATCGTTACGAGGCTCGACTATTCGAGTGGCTTCGAGAGTGGGCAGTTTGGTCTGCTCGAGGAGGGCGACTACCGCTTGCAGCTCAACGTGTATAAGTGGAACGTCGACGGAACAACCGACATTCAGCTCAATGGCGAGAGCGCCGTGGCCACCAATGGCAAGAACTCATGCCAGTTCTCGGTGCGCTATAAGGTCGACGCGCCTAAGTTTGTGACGCCCATGCGTCCCATGGGCACTACGCTCGAGTCGTTGCAGGGGGTGGCCAAACTCAACCCCATCAACCCTATGTTCGCATGGACCGAGTCGATGCTGGGAGGCGCGCGGCCCGTACACTTCAACTACGACTTTAAGGTGGTGGAGGTGGGCCCCGACCAGGATCCCGAGGACGCCTGGGCCCACGAGACCCATGTGCTCTATAAAAAAGACAACCTGACGTCGGCAACGGCCGTCATTCCGCAGAACGTGATACGCATGATGGACAAGAGTTGCACCTATGCGGCTCGCGTAACGGCCAAGCAGCGCACGCAGGTTACCTCCAACAACATGAACTTCACGCTCGTGGCCAATGAGGGCAAGAGCGACCTCATGGTGTTCAGGTTGCAGGCCGACGATGTTCCCGCGCCACCCACACCTACCGAAGAGCAGAAGCCCGAAACCAGCGACGAGCCTGAGGACAGCTTGGTGTTGAAGTTCGGATTCAAGGAAAAGGAAGGTGCGCTCACCGACTCGCTTTACAACTTCCGCAACCCGGAGATTCTCTCGCCGGCTTTCAGCGAAGACGCCGGTGCGCGCAAGGTGTTTGTCAGCGACGACATCTTCGTGGAGTGGAAGCGCGTGTGGTTTGTGGGCGGAAGCGGTGCGCGGCAAGACAGCGTGCGCTTCAGTTACGACGTGGAGCTGTTTCGCGGCGACCCGTCGTTGAGCTATGAGGAAAACTTCAAGCAGGAACCCGTATATCGCCACACCACCGAGGAACTGCAAGACAGCATCTCGTGGGAGCAGATCAATGGCGATGTGAGCATCGGCGACTACCTGTTGCTGCGTGTCAAGCCCAAGGCGCTCAACGTGCAGTCGGTGGCATTCATCGACGACTCGCTCAATGTGCGCGACTTTGCCCTGAGCGACCGCATCAGCAAGAAGTTCTTCCAATGCTCTTCGCAGGTCACCATCGAAAACACCACCCCAACCAACAAGTCGGCTTCCGACCTCAAGGGCAAGGTGGTGGGCATTGGCCAGTACCAGCTCACCCTCGACGAACTCGCGAAGAGCAAGCAGGGCTTCAAGGGACGGGGCCGCGTGGAGTGGCGACCCTTGGGCTTGAAGGTCATGGTGGCCGTGGAGTTCGACTCGCTGTGTATCAACACCGACGACATCGTTTACTCGGGTATCGTGCGTGGCCGCAAGGACGACAACTATTACGGGCACAACGGTGAGCAGGTCGACCAGCTGTTCTCTGAGTGGGGCCTCGACAACCTCGTGAGCGACACCCGCCTGCCCTTTGCCGACAAGTTGCAGAAGGAGGCCTCGAAGCGCGGACGCGAGTTTGCCAAGAAGATGGGCATAGGCAACTATTACAAGTGGTACCACGATGCCAAGGACTTTGTGAAGGAGGGCAAGCTCGATAACGTGTGCCTCCCCATCAAGTTGCCCGACGACATGGGTAAGGTGCCTGTCGATTTGCAGATCGTCAACGTAACGTTCACCCCCACATGGGCTTCGATGGACCTCATGGGCACGTTCATGATGCCCAAGAGCAGCCATGTCAAGAACGAGGTGCTTGTGCTGGGTGCGCCGCATCTTTGCATCAGTCCCGACCGCCTGTTGCCAGAGAGCGGAGCCATCTGCCTGCTCTCCGACTTTACGCTGACCGAGCAAGACTCGCAGTTTGAGTTCACGTTTAAGTCGCCGAGCGACATCACCGTCACCAACAACGGCCAGGCGCCCGAGGACGGTTGCTACATCAGTTGGGGCGCCGACACGCTCTCGGCCTTCATGGTCGACATAGAGATGGCCATCCCCAAGCTCAAGAAGGTTACCGACGCAGGCGATGTCACCTCCGAACTTCCGAAGGTGTACATCAAGTTTGGTGTGCGCGATTGGAGCGACTGGAAGACCAGCGTCAAGATGGACTCGTTTGAGGCCGACGACCTGCCCGGTTGGACCTTCATGCCCGGCGAAATGATCTACGACCACTCGTCCTCGACGAACGCAAGCGGAATGGGATCGTTCCCCAAGACCTACGATAGGTCGAAGGTGCTCACCGCCAACAAGATCGAGACGTGGCAAGGACTTTATATCAAGAAGGTAGGCATCCGCTTCCCGAAGGCCCTCGCGTTTGGAAGCGCCGATAAGGAGAAGCGCTTGGAGGCAAGCGTGGACAACATGTTCTTCGACAAGAGCGGTGCTTCGCTGCAGGCCAACCTGAACAACATCTTCGACGCCGTGACAGGTAAGGTCGGCGGTTGGGGATTCTCCATCAAGAAGATGGAGCTCAATATTGTGCAGAACTCGTTCGATGGCTGCAACTTCAGCGGTGGCATTGGTGTGCCATTGCTCGGAAGCAAAGACAAGGACGAGAAGAACATCGACTACCGGTGCGACATCTACAACCAGAGGACGCTCAAGGGCAGCAAGAATAAGAACGGCTACACCTATGTGTTCAAGGTGGAGCCGAGAACCGACGAGTTGGCCCTCGACTTCTTCCTCGCCAAGGCCAAGATAACCAAGTCGCAGACCTACTTCCTGCTCGAGGCCGAGGATCAAGACGATGGAAAGACCGAGACTCATGTGGAGCTCTGCTTCGGTGGTGTGCTCAGCATCAACGGCAAGGAGAAAATCTCTCCCAAGCTGCCCGACATCCACTTCGTAGGCATGCGCATTGCCAACTTCGCCTATAAGCCTGAGGGCCGCGAGGCATGGCAGTCGTCGATAGCGAAGGTGGAGGAAGATCGTAAGGCGGCCTTTGTGCCCACGGATTCGAAGATCGAGTTCAACAAGTGGAAGGAGATGCAAGTGGGCCAGGATTGCTACTTCAGCGCCGGACAGTGGTCGCTGGCGTCTATCGAGAAGAAACTGGGCCCGTTCAAGTTTAAGTTCGACGACTATCAGTTCCGCAGCGATATGGCGGCCCATACGGTGGGTCTCTACCTCAAGGGATCGTTGTCGATTGTCGACGGCGTGTTCGATGCCGGCACAGGCTTCGCCATCAACGCCAAGGTCAACATCGAAGACCTCGACCTGAAGTACGATGGTTGGGAGCTCGATGAGATATCCATCGGTGCCAACTTCGGTGTGGTGAAGCTCGATGGTAGGTTTGATATCCGAACCAGCGGCGAGGACACCGGTCTCGGTGGCAACCTCACCGTGACGATGCCCGGCGACCTCTTCAAGGTAACGGTCGACGGAGGATGCTTTGAGCACGACAGTGGCGCCGAGGATCCCAAGGAAGGCGATAAGTTTACTTGGGGTTACTTCTATGGCGAGCTCGACTCGAAGACAGGCGTGGGCATGGATCCTGTGAAGATTACCGGCGTGAAGTTCGGCCTCTTCTTCAACTGTAAGCGTGGAGGAGGCAAGGGCTCGAAGGTCGACCTGTCGAATACGAAGGATGCGCCGGTTCCCTCTTACGGCACCATCGGTATCATCGCGGGCCTGAGCCTGTCGGCCATCTCCGAATCAACCATGAGTGGCGATTTCGACATGACGGTAATCTATCAGAAAGCAACCGAGGATAAAGACGGATATCTGTCGGCATTCTTGCTCAACGGAAGCATATCGGGCGCTGGTGGACTGGTGAAGAGTAAGGCCAGCATCATCTACTTCTGCGACGATGTGGACAAGTACTTCCAGCTCAATGTGACCTTTGAGACCGGATCGTCTGAGTTTAAGGAGCTTGCGAAGAAGCTCGACGATCTGACCAAAGACTTGCAGGAACTCAACAATCAGTTTGAGAAGTATGAGAAGGACATGAAGGCAGGTCTCAACGGTCTTTCAGGCAAGACCGACAAGCCCACGGAGAGCGAGTCGTTGGAAGCCAAGGACACCGATACCGAAAAGCCGAAGGGATCGTTGAAGGCCATGGAGTCAACGATAACGTTTGACTTCAAGATAACGTTCCGTGCCAACAGCCAGAATCTCAGCACGCCCAAGTGGCATGTTTACATCGGCGAGCCCGACTACGAGAAACGATGCAAGATAACGTTCATCGACTTCGACGCCAAGATCGTGAAGGTGAAGGTGGGCGCCAACGTCTACGTATGCTTCGGCAATGAGTTGCCAGGCAACGGCCAGCTGCCACCCATTCCCGCCGAGATCAGCGAGTTCCTCAACGGAGGAAGCAAGGAAGGTGTGAAGTCGGCGTCAAGAGGCGAGGCCGATAAGGCGCGCCGCAATGGTGTGACAGGCATCACCGGAAACGTGAAAGGTGGCGTGATGGTGGGAGCGCAGGTGTTCGGATTCATCAAGTTCGACCTCGGACTCATCTCCGCCGACATGGGTGTGCAGGCAGGCTTCGACCTGTCGCTGCGCAACCTCAGTGGCGGCTGGTGTACCAACCTCAACCACGGTAAGGGAGCAAAGCCCGGCCACAATGGCTGGTATGCCGAGGGTCAGATGTGCGCGTACCTTTACGCTGTACTGAAGCTCCACATCCGTTTGGGCTTCTACAACAACTCATTCAACCTGCTCGACGCCGGCATTGGCGGAATGTTCCGATGCGCACTTCCTAACCCCAACTACGCGGTGGGTAAGGCCCGCATCAAGCTGAAACTCTTGGGTGGACTGGTGAACGTCAACCGAAGCTTCTCGTTCGAGTGTGGCGAGGTGTGCGATATGTTCTACGGCAATCCGCTCGACAACTTCGACATGTGGAGCGAGATGAGCATTGGTAGCGAGCGCCGTCGTGAGGGATGGGCCTATAGCGCACGCATCGCGCCCGAGCTGGGCAGACGTCCTACCATCAAGACCAACGCCAACCTCAACCAGCACTATCGCCTGATTGATGAGAACGAGCGTGCCCGTCTTGAGAAGAACGGCATTGTCAGCGAGGATATTGCCGCACTGGCTTCGCGTACGTTCATCTTCCGCAACAAGGATATGAAGGACGGCAAGTATGTGGCGTATCTTTATTCGTACACCGACTCAGCTAAAGCCTTTGCCGACTCGCTGCACAGAAAGCCCGAGTTTGTGGAGACAATATCTTACTACCGTGGCGCGGAGACCACCTCGCAGCACCTTCTCGACGTGCGCATGTTGAGGCCCAACCGCTTCTATGCACTGAAGGTTGTGGGATGCGCCAAGCAGATTGAGGCTGGTATGGAGGTGGATCCTTGGACCGTTGACACCACATCGACTCCTTACAAGGCCAACTACACCCCATGGGAGCAGGCCAAGTATTACTACTTCCGCACCACTGATCAGGGCTTCGACGATTTCGATCCACTCTCTGAGGACTTCAACCTTGAGGATTATGTGGCGCTGGCTTATCCGTCGCAGCACAACAAGCTTAAGTTTGACGTGGATGTTGAGGACGCTGGGTCGGCAGAGTCGTCAAACAATAAGGTGGAGCGCATCTACGCCCACTCGTACGACCTGATCTTCCCGAACATCGCCCTGACGCGCGAGTTCAAGTTTAAGAAGCCAGGCGACAAGATGATATGGCGACAGTATGTGTACGACAAGAAGGACGGACGCCGACTTTACACCACCAAGGACGCTGTGGTGAAGACGATGACCTCGATACTTCCCGCTTCGAAGAAGAAGGTGGTTAGTTGCAACATCATTGCCCCGGAGGACGGCCTTAGCGATGTGTCGAATGGCAGATATAATGTCGACGTCGACCTGAGCCTCGACTACATTACCACGAGGACTATGACGAGGAAAGAAATGGTGGAGAAGGAAAAGACGTCTCCAACCTCGTTCACCCTGTTGCTCACGAAGGCCAATGGAGGCGCCATGCCTACCCAGCAGGCCATCAACGTTTGGAGGGAGTTGGTACCCGACATCAGGCAGTATATGAGCGCTCAAGGCGTCTCCTCTTCGGGCAGCTCGTCGAGCTCGTTGCCTCCCTCAAGGGCAACGGCCGGCATGACAGGCACGAGCGGGGCGAAGGGTGCGGGCAGCACCGTGAACGGTCAGAAGGTTGGCGGCACATCATCGAAGGTTGGTGCCACGTCGCCATCCGGTAGCAATACGGCTATTGACAAGAACCGAAAGCAATTGGCGGAGACTTTCTATAAGCAGTGGAAGTCGCGTGGTTTGGTCGATAACGAGATCCGTAAGATCCTCGACGGCCTGGCAAGCAATGCCAACATGTACACCACTAAGAAGTTTACGGCCGAAGAGGAGATTCCTTACGAGGTTGTCGACACCATCAACCTGGCATACCTGCCCCTCACCATAACGTCATCCTCATGGCAGGGCGGCGAAGACCTCGGTGGTTATACGACGCAGTATGAGAAGCCGTTCGTCACGTCGCGCCTCATCGACTACGAGGTGAATACCCGTAAGTACGACTATTTCCCCAACCACACCGACTATTCGGCGATGCTCGTCAATGATGTCAACGGTTACTGGATCCAGCGCGACCCCTTCTTCTACCTCAGTTGGTTGAGCAACTACGCTTTGGTAGGCGGTTGGAGAGCCCAGCTGTTGAAGTACAACATCGGTGTAACCACCACCGAGTCGTTGTTGGCAGTGGGTAACGGCGGCTTGTATGCCGGCTTGCTTGGCCGTAATGGTTCACGCAATGTGTTCCAAGGCGCCAAGGATCTCTTCAACACCCTGGTTTACTGTCCTGAGCGCGACTACTTCCCCGTTCGCGAGTTGGACAAACCTGAGGAGGATGTGGCCCTCGTGGGCAACTTCCGTATGGGTGGCGTTAATGTTGGAATGCTACACGAGCGATTTGCCCGCTTGTCTTCAGAGGCTTTACGCAACATCACGGATGTGTATGGTCTCGCAAGACGAGTCAGCGACCGCTTGCAGAGCGAGATGACCCGTGCGAACAGCCTGTTTAAGCAAAAGGGAAAGCTGAAGAATCTCGTTTCCAATTATCTGGAAGAGCGCAACGGCTTATACATGAACGTGCAGACCGATAAGCGAGACAGCAGCTTCGTTGCTTCTACAAGCTTCTCGTTCGTCAGAAATTACGCCAAGGCGTCGGTGCCGTTCTATCAGATGGCGCTCACCACGTACCTGCTCGATCCGAACGACATCTTCGAGTTTGAGGGACAGTCGAAGGAACTGGTCGACCGATTCGCCCAGGACAATCAGAAGAAGGTGTGGACAGCGCTCGCCGACGAGACGTCTGCCGATTACCGCCCGTTCGATTATGCCAAGGCGCTGAAGGGCATTAACTACGTGAAGGTGCAGGCATACCGTGTCAACACGTTCGACCTCAATAGCGGCGAGTATGTGGCCATCCCCGACCTGTACGACATGACGAAGGGACGCTATAAGAGTGTCATGACCTACAACGCTCCTGTGGTGAACATCTTGTTGCGCTCGGCCTTCGACGACAAGCCAGAGGGCTTTGTGCCGACCACTGTGGCCGACCTCAACCGATTCCCCAACGATGGTGGCTTGACGATAGCAACTCCGTCGACGGGAAGCGGTGGCACAACGCAAGGAACTGGAACAACCCAACAGCCTGTTGGCTCGAAGACCACATCGAAGCAAGACCTGCAGATGAACAACGCCAAGACGCCTGAGCAGTTCAGGAAGGAAATGGAACAGGAGAAAGCGTTAGACTGGCTTAAGACCCACAAGCTTGACGCTGATGGCAACTGGGTCGATGAGGCTGGCAACAAGTATGATAAGAATCACAACTTGATAGAGTCGGCTCCCAAGACCGACGAGGCTCCGATCAGGAAGCCTGCCACTACCACACCTACGCCGCCCACTACGGTGGAGAAGGTTGGCACCCTGACGAGGGGCGACATTGAGCGCGCCGACGCTACGAAGCAGAACCGTGAGTCGGGACCGATCAACACCGAGACGGCCGACACCACCTCTACATCGAAAGTGGAAACAGAGCGACCCCTGAGGCGCGTGCCGACCGGCACCATAACGGGCACGTCGACCGGCACCAGCAGTTCGAGCTCAACGTCGGGCAGCACGTCGAGGGGTGGCGCAACGTCTAACACCACGAATACGCCGACGAAGAAATCTACGACCACCACGCCAGTACGGAAGGCGGCCACCGGTTCTTCGACCACGACCTCCACGCCCACCCGGCGTAAACGCGTCAGATGACGAGAATATCCTATCCACTAACATCAAAGTAAACATAAAAAACAACGGATTATGAAAAGACACAAGGTCATAGCAACACTTCTGGCATCGCTCCTTATGGCGGTGTCGGCATCGGCCATCCTTGCGCCCGGTCGCGCCAACAGGTCGTCGGCCGAGGTGACCGATAGCCTGAAGGACAGTAGCATCTTCGTGCTGAAGCCCGATTCGGCCCATGCCACGCCCGTGAAGGCGAAGCCCGCAGCCATCAACCTGCTGGCGCGCTGCTACGGCGACAGCATCGTGCTGCGCTGGGCGCCCGAGGACTTCGTGACGTGGAACTACCTCAACCAGGTGGGCTACAACCTCTATCGCATCTACACCGACAAGAGCGGCCAATACCACGACGACCTCATTGCCAAGGGCATACGCCCGCAGACGCTTGAGCAGTTGCGTGCCCGCTATCCCGAGAGCGACTCACTGGCCTTCGTGGCCGTGGGCATGCTCTATGGCAAGGGCGAGGTGATGCCAGGCCAGACGCGCGAGCCCTACGGCGAGGTGGGTGGCATGCTCGAGGTTTACGACGATCAGCAAACCAAGTTTGCCTTCGCCGAGATGGTGAGCGAATGGCGTCCCGACGTGGCGCAAGCCATCGGTCTGCGCTATGTGGACCGCGATGTGAAGCCCGGCGTGCGCTACGAGTATATCCTGCAGCCCGCCAAGCGCGATCCGCACGGCCGTCTGCCCATCGCGCCCGGACAGGTGGAGGTTACCTGCACCAAGTATAAGCCGATGACCTACACCCCCGCTTACAGCGACTCGGTGGGCAAGGCCCTGAACGTGTTGCTTCGCTGGGAAGACGCCGTCAACTCGGCCTTCGAGGTGGAGCGTCGCCTGGAGGGCGAGACGGAGTGGCAGCGCCTCACGAAGCGCCCCTACACCTCAGCACTCGACTTGGGGCTTACACAGGAGAACACCAGCCGCTATGCCGACGTGGTGGAGAAGCCCGGCGTGTACGAGTATCGCGTGCTGGCCTACGATGCCTTCGGCGACCTGCTCGTCAGCTCCACCACCCATAAGGTGCGTGTGGGCGACCTCGACGCCCCGACGGCACCCGTCGTTCGCCGCATCCTCATCGACCGCGATGGCAACCCCGACTCCCTGCAGACCATCACCGCCCACATCGAGGTAGAGAAGCCCTATGTTGAGGACGACTGCATCGGCCTGATGCCCCTTTACTACAACGAGCGCTACACCGGCAAGCAATGGAAGCGCCTCACCGAAACGATGTATAATCCGCACGACACGGTGCTTACCGTCGACGTGACGGGCTTGGCAACGGGCATGCTCACCATTGCCGCCGTCGACACCGCCGGCAACATGGGCTACTCCATGCCCGTGCAGCTGCGCATTGAGGACAAGAAGGCTCCCGAGCCTCCCCTCAACTTCAAGGCCTCCGTGGAGCCCAACGGCCGCATCCACCTGTCGTGGTCGCCCGCACCGCAAGACCGTGGCGACATAGCCTTCTACGAGGTGGCGGCCGCCAACGACTCGACGCATGAGTTCATGATCATCTCGCCGCAGCAGATGCGCGACACCACGTTCACCGACTCGGTGGCCGTCGATGTCAACCAAAAGTACATCTACTACCGTGTGCGCGCCACCGACTACGCCTCCAACATCGGCCGTTACACCGCCATGTTGCAGGTGGAGCGCCCCCACTTGCTGCCGCCCACGCCTGCGCACCTCGACACCCTCGTGGTCGACACCGCCGGCATACACCTCTGCTGGATAGTGGGCGCCGACAAGGCCATCATCCTCCACAACGTGTATCGCCGACTGGAGGGCCAGGCCGACTGGGAGCTCATCGCCTCTTACGAAGCCGATCAGATGGCCGCCAACGATTACCGCATGTGCGTCGACGACAACCCACCGTTCAACAACCAGCGCCGCTACGAGTATGTCGTGGAGTCGTTCAACTCCACCGGCATCAGCTCCGGCCCGAGCCTTGTGGTGTCGGCCATGAACGACCGCAACACCGCCGTCGACGTGACGCTGAAGCTCATCGGACGCTACGACGCCAAGGCCGGGCGCACCCGCCTCTCGTGGGACTGCCACGGCCAGCAGCCCGAAGGCGAGCGCTATTGGGGCGTGTATGTCCGCAAGCCGGGCAGCGACACCTTCGAGTATCTCATCTCAGAGGACCTCAACGATCTGATGCACTCCGACCGTGTGTTGTCGGCAGGCGAGAGCGCCGACTACTATGTGGTGCTTCTCTATTCCGACGGACGCTCCAGCAACCCCTCGAACATCGTGACGGTGACAGCGCCCACGAAACAATAAGCTACAATCCCTATCTCCAAACCACTCACATCTTGTCGATATGAAGCTACAACATCTATCCTCGTCATCGCTGAGCCTGGCACGTGTCGCGGCGTGCTTGCTGCTCACAGCCGCAGCCCTGTGCTCATGTGGCGACTTCTACACCTACGAAGAGGATGACTCTCAACAAAAGCCCACCATGGTGCTCTATCGCGACACCATCGACATTCTTGCCGGCGACACATGCCGCCTCATAGCCTTCGTGATGCCAGCCGTCTCGGGCGACGTGGGCGTGGAGTGGGAGAGCGACGCCGACTCCATCGCCACGGTGACCGGCGACTCGCTCTTGGCCCTCAAGGCCGGCGTGTGCAAGGTGGTGGCGCGGTCGGTGGTCGACGCCACCGTGGCCGACACCTGCCTGGTGAGGGTCGTGGGCCCGTGGCGCGACCAGAAAGGTGAGTATATGAACGAGACGGTGGTGTATGCCGACATCAGCGTGCACGGACGCCAGCCCAGCGACATGCTGCTCGTGGGAGCTTTTGTGGCGGGCGAGTTGCGTGGCGTGCCTGTGCGTCAGGAGTGGAAGGGAATCCCCTACTATGTGTTTCGCATTAGTGGCCGCCGCGACGTGGTGCTGGGCGAAACCATCAAGTTTCGAGCCATCGACCGCTCCACGTTCAAGCTCTATGAGTTCGATTATGAGGTGGAGTTCGACGGACAGAGCCACGGCACCCTGTCGAACCTCGTCAGCTTGAGGATCGACTGACGCGTCGCTATCCATCGTTAGCCCCTCACCCTTCACCATTCATTAACCCACACACAACAACGACAATATGAAACGACTGCATTACCTTCTCCTGCTCCTTGTGGGCTTGCTGGCCTCGTGCTCACTCTCCTTCGACTCGCTGGTCGATGAGCCGACGGCCGACGACGATGGCATAGAGAACAACGGCGACGGATTCACGGCGCCACGCCACGTGAAAAGCTCGACGCTCAATGCCCAGTATCAGTTTAACGAGGATGTGATATGGCTCAACCACGACAACTACAAGGGCTACATCGCTGAGATCAAAGACTCGCTTGTGAGTTTCAGCACCAGCATGCCCAAGGAGTTGCTGCCCCAGACGGGCGAGGTGGTGTACCATGCCGCCGACTCGCTGTTTGCTGGCATCGCCATCGAGGCCGAGAGCGTGTTCAAGGAGGGCGACCAGTATAAGTGTATCGGTAAGAGCGTCGGCACCAAGCGTGTGTTCAAGGTGCTGAAGTTCGACCTGAGGACCCGCCTCCCCGACGAGTCGTTGGCCAAGCAGTATCTTACGCGTGGCCGCCCCTCAGGCACACCTGTTCTCGACAAGACCTTTACCATTGGGTATGCTGCCGACAGCAAGAATCTGCCACCGATAACCACACCTTATGTGTGGACCGGCAATTTCAAGAAGAACCATGAGTTTAAGGCCCGCCTGAGGGTTTACTGCGACGCCCACTACGACGACAGCGGCGACGGCATCGACTTCTGGTTGAAGAAAGATTATGTCGTTACGCTGGAGCAAACCATCAATCTCTCTGGAACAGGCACCCTCAACACCAGTTTGCTGGGACCGTTCTCGGTGGAGCGCCCGCCATGCATTCCTATTCCCTCCATGAGCGTCGACATTATTCCTTTAGTGTTGTCGATCGGTTCGTCGTTCCAACTGGAGAGCGAAATGGGATTCGACCACATAGATAGGACCTGGACTGATAAGGGAGAGTTGATCTTCGGCATGGAGGTGGGTAAGCGGAGCTATGAGACCTTGCCCTATCTGAAGTTTAGGGATAGCCAGTTCACAACCAGTTCGACCGACACCCATACCGGAAAACGAACCTTCGACAAGGTGAACTTCACCTTTGGCTTAAATCTGTCGTTTGTGTCGGCTTTCGGCGTCTCGCTTTTCGACGGTGGCCTGGGTGCAACAGTCAGCGTGGAGGATGCGTTTGCCGAGAACTTCAAGTGCTCGAAGCGCGAATGGCAGAACCCTAACAGCATTAAGCTTCCCTATAGCTTCTATGAGTTTACGGCCGGCAACGATGTCACCAAGCGCAGCGTTGGCCTGGAAATCTTTAAGGTGCAGAATGTGGCTATAGTGACCAGCATGTTCAACGCTTATGGCATCAACGACAAGGTGCCGACCGTGGTGAAACTCATACCCGGAGTGGGAAGCGTGTTTGGAAACATATCCCTGCTGAAGGACAAGCTCCCCACCAAGACCGAATACTATTTCCCCACAATCAAGGAAATGTCGGTGGCACCCGTGTCGAGTGGCACAAGCAACGCCACGAGGTTCGAGGGACACGTGGTGTTCCAAAGGGCAGGGCGCGAGAAGATAGAGCCCAACCACTTCTCCGACCTGTGCCTGCTCATCAGGAAAGGCACCGCTATCGTGAAGATGGTGAACCTGGCTCCTGGAATGAACTTGGAGAAAAACAAGAGGTACCCCATCAAGTTTGATGTGGAAAACTTTGACGAGAGCGAAGACTGGAGCGCTTTGGTGACCGTGGTGGAGCACGATAAGAAGCGAATGTTGAACATCGATGAGTATAAGCTCCACAAGCCTGTGGAGGGTGCCCGGGTGAAGCGGGTTACCCAAAATATGGGCAGAGAGACGTATGAGTACTACGAGTATGGCTTCTTGACCGAATGGGAGTATAGTGGCACGAAGAACTATTATCGCAAGGGAATGCGTGTGAAGCTCTATGATGAGTGGGGCAAACTCCTTACCACCCGATATTTCACCTTGTTGCATGATAAGCCCTATGGGTTTGTGTCGACCTATTTCATGTGTAACCTGCCCATGAAGTTTACCGTAGAGGTGGCTGTAGGTATATACGAGGACTTCATGTCGACCAATAAAGACTTTGACAAGACTGTCAATCCGAATTATGTGAAGCGCATTCAGTTGATGCCCGACTTCGGTTATGACGCTGTGTCTGATGAATTGGCCGATGAGGTAAATAGGATTGACGACTATATGGATCGCGAAGAGTAAAGCTGGGCTCATCGGTCGTCCGTTGTTACATTGCCCCGCTACGGTTTGTGCCGTAGCGGGGTTTTGGTGGCCCTCTGTGGGGTTTACGGCACCTATGCCTTGTTGGGTGAGGCTGGAAGGATGGTGGGTTGGCGCAGCAGATTGTTGGATAATATTGCTAAGAAGTTGTGTCGGGATTTTGCGCGAACCAGCGCGCGGAAACACCGTTTTTGCGGGATGGGCGCTGCTAAAATGAGCGTAGCGGTTGCCGTTGGGCATGTATCGAGTTGCGAAAGATGGCTAACCGTGCCTCGATTGGGAAGGTTTCGTCTTGCCGATGGGCATCTTTGGCGTAGCGAAAAGGCATCTTTCGCAACGCCAAACACCCAAAATTATCAGCCGAACATTGCGCCAACCATGCAACCCGCTGACCGCCAATCTGTTACAAAAACCCGCTGAGAATCGCGTATTTGCGGCAAATCTTTGCGTCGTGGAAAACAAACGTGTAGATTGATGTATAGATTGTTGCGTATTTTGAGAAGCGTAACCCCCAATCGGTCATTAGATTTCAAATTATGTATTTAGAAGCGTAGAACAACCAAAAACAATCAGAAATATCCAAACATAAACATTTAATTATCAGTACATTCTAAAAATTAACACTTTTCGGCTGCTTTTTGATGCTTCCCAAATTTCCACATATTTTTGAGACGTATTTCTGACGTGGAGAATTTGCGGGGCTTGTTTTTTGTCACACCGTGCAGACAGTTGACAAGGGTTTACAACCGTTTACGACAAGCGACAATATCCGCCCCGACATTCAGTGACGGTCACATCGTGTAGAAAGGCGACAACCGTTGACTGCCGTTTACATCCGTTCACCACTTCAGGAATATAGGATTGAAGAAATGAACCAGTAAACGATAAAGCAGTATGAAAGCAACCCGAAAATGCAGTTTTTGCGGCAAGTCCTTTGTAACCCGCAGCGGAATGCAAAGGTATTGCAGCGAGGCTTGTCAGGCGGAAGCCCGGCGAGCCAGAATGACACAGAAGAACAACCTCTTCAAAGCCGTCCGGCCAATCATGGAGATACAGCATCAGGAGTATCTCACCTTTTCCAAAGCAGCCATACTCATGGGCTGTTCCCGACAGTACATCTATAAACTTGTAGCCATGGGCAAGCTGAAAGCCTCACGCATCAGCAACCGCATGGCATTCATCCGCAGAGCCGACATCGAGCGGATGCTGGAGAGCAATCCCTACCACCGCATCCTGCCCGGCAGCACTTCCACACCGAAAAAATCCGCTTCATCTTCCTTCCCGGCGAAAAAAGAAAAAAGGGAAAAGGTAACCGATGAAGTGCCGGACTTCTATTCCGGTGAAGAGGTGATGTCCCTTTATAAGATCAAACAGTCATGGCTCTATACCACCGCCAAACGCAATCGCATTTCCATCTGCCGTATCGCTGGAAAGAACTATTACAGCAAGAAGCATGTTGACGAGTTCTTCGGTACGGCTGTTGATATGGACAGTATCACCGACTGGCTCCTGACCGAAGAAGCGGAAGAGCAGTTCGGCATGAAGCCTGCCGCACTCCGGGCATACGCCTACCGGCACAGGATACCGACCAAAAGAGAATACGGCCGCACCTATTACTCCAAGTCCCATCTGGACGAACTCCGCAGAACCGACCTTGTGAACGACGAGCGTTATTACACCGTGGAACAGGTCCGGCAGATTTACGGACTTTCCTCAGCCAACATCTGCCATATCGTCAAGGTTAGGCACATCGAAAAGATAAAGGTCGGCGTGAAGAACCTGCTTCTACGCTCCGACGTGGAGCGTGTCATGGCTGAAAGGAACAAATAACCGCAAGCAACCGCCATTACTCGAAAATTATTTTAAAATGATTGTCGTGGAGATATTCACGGCTGTTTCACGTTGTTCCTTTGCCACCGTGAACACGGAGACACCTCCGGAAATGTACAACCAGTTAAAACATCATCAATATGAGTAAATGCAAGACAGTAACCTTGCGCAAGCGCAAGATCAAGAACGGTACACAGTATTCGCTGTGTCTGGACTATTATCCCGGCTACCGTGACAACACCACCATGAAAGTGATAACACGTGAAGCTCTGGGTATTTACATTTTTGCCAAACCTGCCAACCAGCAGGAGCGTGACTTCAACGCACGCATGATGAAGAAGGCAGAGATACTCCGCAACAGGCGTTACGAAGCCATCTTCAACGAGAACAACGGCTTCTTTGACAAGGCCAGGATGAAAGGGGATTTCCTCGCCTACTTCAAGGAACTGGCAGACAGAAGGAATATCAAGTGGCAGCACGTCTACAAACACTTTGAACGGTTTGTAAATGGCAAATGCACCTTTGAAGAGGTGGACGTGGACTTGTGCCGCAAGTTCATGGAGTACCTGCTGAACGCTCCCCAGACCATACATACCAACCAAAAGCTGCATATCAATTCTGCGGCGGGCTACTGGTCGGCTTTCCGTGCCGTCCTGCACACGGCCTACCGTGACAGGAAGATAAAGGAGAATCCCAACGGCTTTCTGGACCGTATCGAGAGTATTCCCACCATGAGAGAGCATCTGAGCCAGGAGGAACTGATACGGCTTGCCGAAACGCCATGCGAGGAAGAGGTTCTGAAAAGAGCTTTCCTTTTCGCCTGCCTGACGGGATTGCGGAAGAGCGACATCAGGCAGCTTACCTGGCAGCAGATACAGCCGTATACCAACGGCAAGATGTTCGTGACCACCCGTATGCAGAAGACGAAGCAGATTGTACACAACCCCATCAGTGATGAAGCCTACGGACTGCTCGGGGAACGGCATGAAGGACTTATCTTTGAGGGCTTCAAGGACAAGATGCTGCAGGGGCCCCTGAAGCGTTGGCTGTCGGCGGCAGGCATAACCAAGAAGATAACCTTCCATTGTACCCGGCATTCATTCGGAAGCCTGCACGTGGAAATGGGCACGGACATGGCTGTCATACAAGCCTGTCTGGGACACAAGAACATTACCACCACACAAATCTATTCCAAGATGGCTGCACAACAGATGTGCGAGGTGGTGGACAAGATAACCCTGAAACACAAGGAAGCATAGGCCTTGTTTCAGGATATTCAGGGGGAGCGGTTATTGCGTGCAGGCTTTAACCGCTCCCTCAGTTTCTGATGGCACCATTCCTTAAAAAGTCATTATAGTATGATATTTTGGTATGATTCCGGACTTTTGGTGAAAAACATTGAAAAAGAAACCGCCAACCAAGGCTAATGAGCAATAATTGGAAGAATACCATTAAATTTGCAAAGACCTGACAGTTACAAGTAATAACCGAAAAAAACGATATGGAACCAACGATAAAGGACAAATACATCATTCTGGGATTCATCGGCGTTGCCATCTGCCTGATTTCCTTTTTTATCACGCTGATTGTCTCCGCAAGTTTCAATCAGGACAATTTTGTAAGGCTGATAGTCTTTGTATGCAGCAACATTCTCGGTTGGCTGCTCTATCTCTCTTTCCAGACGGTCATTTTCGACTCATACGAGATCTGGAAACTCAAGTCCAGCAAGAAAAAGGCATCTGCCGGAATCATAAGGGCTCAGGAAGAACAGCTACAGGATGCAAATGAACCTGCAGCTCCGACACCAATGCCGACAAACAGGGAAGCAACCCCGGATATAAAACCGGTAGAGATTGCCATTGCCCCGGAACTGCACGAAAAGAATCGTGCCAGCTATGAGGACAGACAGAAGCAGGAAGAGGCGGAACGGATCCGCATGGTCATGGAGTACATCCACTTCGTCATGCCCCGTATTGCCGACAAGGAGACCGTCAACCATATCTGTGCCGAGGTCAACAAGTGGATGTGCCTTCACAGCTACAAGCCCAAGCCGATAACAGGACGGCTGACCAGGGAGATTACCAACATTCCGCTCCGCCATTTCGTGTGGAACATCTCCGAGCGTTTCATGTACAAGAAATACTACAACGGGGACAACCGTGCCAATTTTATCAAGACCCTTTTTCCACGTGAGTTTGCCGACACGGATATAGCGACCATAAAGAACTTCAAGGTCGATCCGTCAAAGACGCTTATTCCCATTGACGAACCCGAAAACGGCAGTCTGGACTTCCATTATCCCGAAGATTATGCACGGAAAGTGAACAGTTGACCGTTTCCCGGGGATATAACAACAATAACGACAAGTATCAGGCAACACGTAACAGCCTGTATCTCATTGTTTCCCGAATAGCTTTGCCCGTCATTCACGGTTGGGCATCGTTATTTGGGAATTATTTTGCAATGACATCCCGTGAATATCTTCACGGCCATATCATTGCGGTCCTTTGCGCCAAGCCTTACAAAAGAGGCGAGTACGCAAATGGAAAAAACAGTGATTACATTCAACGACCTACCGGAGGTCGTAGCCCAGCTTCGGGACGAAGTGATGAGCTTGAGAAGCCTGCTTACCGAGCAGCGCAGTGTGAACAATGCAAAGGCGGTGGACACCCATGTCCCCATGTCCGTGGATGAAGCGGCGGAATATCTCGGTATTCCCAAGGGAACGCTCTACATGAAACTGTCGGACGGAAGCATTCCGGCCACCAAGCCCGGCAAACGCTATTGCCTTTACCGTGACGAACTGGACAGATGGCTGGAATCCTCCCGCAAGAATCCCGTACCCCTGTCCGATGAGGAACTCAGCGAGTCCATGTCCTCCTCCCATCGCCGCAAGCCCGGCCAACGTAACTGGTAAAAGCCATGGAAGAGGACAAGAACTATATCAGCATGATCCATGGCGACCTGACAAGGGCAGCCCAGATGCAGAACGGTATGCCGGAAAATATCGGCGTGATGAGCATAAAGACCGCCAACCGGACCATACTCGAAGCATCGCAGCTGCCCACGCCCCGTGCGTTGTGGGACAGTTTCTGGTACGAGGGGGAACTGTCCTGCCTCTTTGCGGATTCCAACGTGGGGAAATCCATCCTTGCCGTGCAGATAGCCGACCGTATCGCCCGGACTGACAACGTGCTTTATCTGGACTTTGAACTCTCTGAAAAGCAGTTCCAGCTCCGCTATACCGACGAGTACGGAAAGCCTTACACCTTTCCCGAAAGGCTGTACCGGGTATCGCTTGACAGCGACGCCCTTCTGGATGCCGACTTTGAAGGGACAATCATCGGCAGCATCGAACAGATGGCACAGCAGACCCGCTGCAGGATCTTCATCGTTGACAACCTTACTTACCTGTGCTGTGCCATGGAGAAAGGCGATGCGGCGGGACGGCTGATGATACAGCTCAACAATCTCAAAAAGAGATACGGGCTTTCCATCCTTGTCCTGGCACACACCCCAAAGCGTTCACTGGACTGTCCCATCACGTCCAACGACCTTGCCGGAAGCAAGCGGCTCTACAATTTCTTTGACAGCGTGTTTGTCATCGGGAAAAGCGCACTGGACGGGGGACTCCGCTATGTGAAGCAGCTTAAGGTCCGTTACGGGACATTCTCGTATGATGCCGACAATGTGATTGTCTATGAGATTGAGAAAACGGATGCCTTCCTGCAATTCGTGTTCAGGGGCTATTCAACCGAAAAGGAACACCTGAAGAAACCGGGTGACAACGAATCGGGACAAAGGGATTGCCTTATCCTGCAACTGTCCCAATCCGGGAAGTCAGTCCGGGAGATAGCCTCGCAGGTCAATTGCGGCAAGTCCACCGTCAGCCGGATAATCCAGCGCAGCAAGGAGGACAGGAACGCAGCTGTCCCTGCTGTCCCGCTGTCCCGTCCCAAGGAGAACGGGACAATGGGACAGGTGGGACAGCATGGGACAGATGGGACAAGCGGGACAGCAGGAGAAGCAAGGCAGGCGGAGCTGTTTGCAGGACATGAAAAGGAGGACAAACCATGAAAAAGCAGCCTGCACACGGCTGTATGCCAGCCGACCGTATCATTTGCAGAACATGGGAGCATACAAACCGGGCCCTGATTTTCCAGAGTGTCCCGGGGTGTCCCAAGTGTCCCACTGTCCCAGCCTTTAGGGGACGGGACAGCGGGACAACAGTAGAAAACCAAACATCAAAAAAAGTCATGAGCAACTATTCATTACAGAAATATAAAGGAACGTCAACACGGCATACCTGTCCGAATTGCGGGGACA
Organism: Hallella faecis; assembly: GCF_018789675.1. Taxonomy (GTDB): domain Bacteria; phylum Bacteroidota; class Bacteroidia; order Bacteroidales; family Bacteroidaceae; genus Prevotella; species Prevotella faecis. Next base: position 21,080 of record NZ_JAHKBE010000023.1, on the reverse strand, counting down.
GACGTTCCTTTGCCTACTATGTGGACGAAAGCGGTACGCCCCTTCACCCGTCAGTCGGCAGATGCAACCACGAAAGCGGTTGCGGGTATCATTATACGCCCAGACAGTATTTTCACGACCACCCCGAATGCCGGACCGCCGGTGATTTCTCTTCCGGCAGACAATGTATGGCGCAGAAGCCCAAGCAACCGCTGCAACAGACAGCCATCGGTTACATACCGCCGCACTATGTGGAGAAATCGCAGAGCGTGCATAGCAACTTCTGCCGTTTCCTTTCAGTACTGCTTGATTCCTATTACGGCAGCAAGGCAAAGGAAGTGCTGGAACGGTTGATGGAGGATTACCGTCTGGGAGCTACCCGTGACGGTGCGGTCATCTTCTGGCAGATTGACCGGGAGAACAAGGTGCGGACTGGCAAGGTGATGCAGTACAATCCCGGGGACGGACACCGTGTAAAGGACGGACATGCATCGGCAGTGAACTGGATACACAGCATACTGAAAAGGCAGCGGGTGCTGGCGGAGGAATGGCAGCTTTCCCAATGCCTTTTCGGGGAACACCTGCTGAGTGTCTATCCTGACAAGGTGGCGGTTCTGGTGGAATCCGAGAAGAGTGCCGTTATCGGTTCCGCCCTCTTCCCCGATTATGTATGGCTGGCGGCAGGAGGCAAAAGCCAGTTGCGGGAGGAAAAGCTCCGTGTACTGAGCGGACGGACCCTACTTCTCTTTCCAGATGCCGATGCCTATGCCGAATGGAAAGAGCGTGCCGACGGCATGACCTTCTGCAAGGTGATGGTGTCTGACCTCATAGAGAAGAACGCAACGCCGGAGCAGAAGGCGGCACATATCGACATAGCCGACTGGATAATTTACCAGATACGGGACAGCAGGATAAATTGTACAGCTGACCATCTGGTGGAAGCGGAAAGAATCCTGCTAAGAATGACAGGAAAGAACCCCGCCCTTCAAAAGCTGATAGATGATCTGGGGCTTGTGCTGGTCAGTGCATCCCTAATCGGCAGCGGTGACGGAAACCCTCCTTAACGGAGGAGAGCGGAAACCGGAGGTTGTAGTGTCGGACAATGGCTTGCCATTGATATAGCCCACTATAACTACACGCTTCGCTTACGTAGTTGTGGGCTCTCCCGAGAGGATTAGGGTTTTACCCTAATAACCCACTCAGGGCGTTTCTCCCCTGAGAACCCAGAGCAAAGAGTGACCCTCTCTTTGCAATCTCCGCTTATGGGTTGCACCCCTAAGAACCCCATGCGTTTACGGACAGCGGAAAAGCTAACAATAAAGTACAAACCAAAAAACAAGTATCTATGGCAACAAAATCAAGCATACATATCAAGCCCTGCAACATCGCATCGAGCGAGGCTCACAACAGGAGGACTGCCGAATACATGCGCCACATCGGAGAGTCCAGAATCTATGTCGTTCCTGAACTATCCACCGATAACGAACAGTGGATAAATCCCGACTTCGGCAGTCCGGATTTGCGGACGCATTATGACAATATCAGACAGATGGTAAAGGAAAAGACCGGACGTGCCATGCAGGAAAAGGAGCGTGAACGCAAAGGCAAGAACGGTAAAATAGTCAAGATTGCGGGATGCTCCCCCATACGTGAAGGAGTGCTGCTTGTCAGGTCGGACACCACACTGGCAGACGTGCGTAAATTCGGTGAGGAGTGTCAAAGACGCTGGGGAATCACACCGCTGCAAATCTTCCTGCACAAGGATGAAGGGCATTGGCTGAACGGTCAGCCGGAAGCGGAAGACAGGGAAAGCTTCAAAGTCGGGGACAGATGGTTCAAGCCGAACTATCATGCCCATATCGTTTTCGACTGGATGAACCACGAAACAGGAAAGAGCCGAAAGCTCAATGACGATGACATGATGCAGATGCAGACCCTTGCATCCGACATCCTGCTGATGGAACGCGGGCAGTCAAAGGTTGTCACTGGTAAGGAGCATCTGGAACGGAACGACTTTATCATTGAGAAGCAGAAAGCTGAACTGCAACGCATGGATGCAGCCAAACGGCACAAAGAAGAACAGATAAATCTTGCCGAGCAGGAACTGAAACAGGTGAAATCAGAAATACGCACTGACAAGTTAAAGAAGACAGCCACCACGGCAGCGACAGCCATAACTAGTGGAGTTGCTTCTCTTTTCGGGAGTGGAAAACTGAAAGAACTGGAACGTGCCAACGAAAAACTGCAAGACGAGGTTTCAAAACGGAACACCAATATTGAAAAATTGCAGAGCCAAGTACAGCAGATGCAGAAACAGCATGATACGCAAATCCACAATCTCAGAGAAATGCACAGGCAGGAACTTGACATGAAAGAAAAAGAACTGTCACGGCTCGCCAGAATCATAGACAAGGCTTTTAGGTGGTTTCCGATGTTCAGGGAAATGCTGCGCATGGAAAAGTTATGTGCCATGCTGGGATTCTCTAAAGAAATGACTGAAAGTCTTATAGTCAAAAAAGAAGCCCTGAAATGTAGCGGTAAAATCTATTCCGAGCAACACAGGCGGAACTTTGATATAAAGGATGATATTTTAAGGGTGGAAAATGACCCTGACGATGAAAGCAGGCTGAACCTGACAATAAACAGGAAGCCGATTGCCGACTGGTTCAGGGAGCAATGGCACAGGCTTAGATATGGAGCAAGAGTGCCGCAACAGGAAGAAAGAAAAAGTAGAGGATTCAAATTATAATAGAAGCAATTTGATTAGTAATCTAAAAGCACTCCGATAACGATTAGAGTGCTTTTAGATTACTAATCATTAATTATCAAAGCAAGTGCAGTTTAAGATTTTACTGAAGTTTGCATTAATAAAGAATATACTACAGCTGATATATGCGCAACATATTGTGACGCTTGTGATTCATTTCCCTTGAAATCCTTAACAAATACCGCTAAGGTATAACTGATATTATTAGGCAGACATATATAGGCAACATCATTGTGAGCTGCAAGAACACCATTTTCATTAACATCACCTGAACCTGTCTTATGCGCTATAACAACCCCTTCTTTATCAAGAAGTGGAGCTGCTATCCTATCTACACCTGTTTTGCATTCTTTTAACGTATTCTTAATGAAACTTTGTTTCTCATCATCGATAAGACCTTCAGTAAACAAACGATTCATCAACATTGCAGCACCAAGAGGAGATGTATAGTTAGAGTAAGCCTTGTTATGGTCAGCCGACATTTCCTCTTCCGTATAAGCTATCTGAAAACTTGAACGAGGAATGAGTGTGGCTATAAAACTATCTGTTTGAGCGACATTAACCATATCCTTAAACATAAGGTTGCTTGCATTGTTGTCACTCTGAGTAAGAGTATAACGCAGCAAATCTCTCACTGTCAATGATATGACTGGCCCTGAATAATCTTTCAGCATAGGACTCCAAGTCTTTGGGTCAAGTTTATCCCTATTTATATTTACTAAGGTATCAAGTGAAATTCCTTTATTGTCAAAGTCATTACAAAGAGCTAATGCCTGATGAACCTTAAACACACTCATCATAGGATAAACACTCTTATTATTGACCTTAACCGTATCTCTGTTATTAACAATAACCGCCACACCAATTTCGCCAGGACAAGCTGAGACAATTTGAGAAATGCTATCAGTCAAAACATTTGTTAAAGGAGGATTTGCGCTATCTTTTGTCGCTGATTTATGGAACAATGAAAATACCAAGATGAAAATGCAAACTAAAGCTATACACAAAACTACGATTTGTTTTTTTCTGTTTTTTCCCATGTTTATATTATTTATATTTGTTTGACGAGAATATCTTTATTTGCCGACAAAGGTACATAACTTTACGGAAAAATATGTTTCTAAAATATATAAATAGACAGCTGTGGGGAAAAATTAGATAATTAAAAAGGCTAAATGACTGAAAATAATCACTTAGCCTTTTAATCCGTACCCAGACCCGTACTTCGTAATTGCTGCGCCCATCATTCAAGACTGTCAAATCGGGTCTTTCCTGTCAAGCCAATGATGCCTATGCGTATGCCAAACACATGGATTACGGATTTCTCGTTCCGTGAACAAACACTTTATCCGCAACTCTGCTATGTGGTGTATTGGCTTAACTCCATTTCTATGGGCAACACTTTTGTTGCAGATTTCAAGCAGCTTTTATCGAAATACCCATCAGTAAGAACCCGTTTATTAGGCTTTCCTCATAATTGGGAACAAGAGCCTTTGTGGAGATAAAATAATTGCCCTGTTTCTTAAAAAGCACTGGGGCAAACCAGCTCCGTCTTTAATTGTTTCCAATAAATGGATTGTTTCAAGCCCCTATAGAAGAGAACAAAAATTCCTGTGTGAAAATTAATCTACGACAAGGAGCAAGCAAGGAGCAATATCAAACAAAAATCAATACCTTTGCAGTACATATGAGATAGACCAAAACAAAAGTGGAATATCGGAAACGAATAGCAAGGAAAAGAGAAGAAACGACCCAAGTTGATGTCCTTTTTGAGTTAATAATCAATAAAAGCGTTAAATCTTCACCTTTTAGAATGTGCAATTAAAAATAACAACCATATTTCTGACTTATTATCTATAAAATATTGAGTAATAATCGGTTGTAAATACAATTCTTGTAAACAATAACATCCTGCCATTCCCCCTGTTTCGGTCTAATGGCCGATTGGGGATTATATGGCCGATTTGGGACTATATATAGGAGCGCGTAGGAGTGTAGAGGCGTGGCGGAGCGGCCGTTGAGGCTTTCGCGAGGCCGATAAAGGGGTGGAGGATACAATTTTAGCCCATTAACATTCAACTTTTTGCCAAAAATTGTTTTTATATCGGGGAAAAGTGGTAACTTTGCAACCCAAAGTGTAGATATGCCAAGTTTAGAGAAGTTTAAGATCGACTTGAAGAGCCTTCCCGAGGGCGAGACCGTAATGGAACGCGACCTCGGTGATGATTTCTTTGCATCTATCGACGCTCCCGACGTGAGGAGCGGCCAGTTGCACAGCACACTGACCATCCACCGCCGCGACAACCTCTTTGAACTGCTTGTCGACACTGCCGGCACAGTGACGGTGCCCTGCGACGTTTGTCTCGACGATATGGACCAACCCATTGAGACCCACGACAGGCTCACCGCTCAGCTCGGCGACACCGGCTCGGAGGACGACGACGTGGTCACGGTAAGCGAGGAAGAAGGAATACTCGATGTGGCGTGGTTCGTCTACGAGTCCATAGCGCTCAGCATCCCGCTCAGGCATGTGCATGCACCTGGAAAATGCAATCCTGCCATGATGAATGTGCTCAAGGAACATTCGGCCGCCCGAAGCGGTGACGAGGATGGAGAGAAAGCCGTGGATTCCCGATGGGCGGCATTGAAAGATTTAAAAATAACAAATTAAAACTATTATTTAAAATGGCACATCCTAAAAGACGTCAGTCAAAGACACGTACACTCAAGCGTAGAACCCACGACGGAGCAGTAGCTCCCACATTGGCTGTTTGCCCCAACTGCGGCGCTTATTACGTTTACCACACGGTTTGCCCCACCTGCGGCTACTATCGTGGCAAGGTAGCTATCGTTAAGGAAGCAGCTGAATAATGGGTAAGGTCAACGCGATTATCACCGGCGTTGGCGGCTATGTGCCCGACTACGTCCTCAACAACGAGGAGTTGTCGCGCATGGTCGACACCAGCGACGAGTGGATACAGACGCGTGTGGGCATCAAGGAGCGCCGCATCCTCACCGAGGAGGGCCTTGGCACCAGCTACATGGCGCGCAAGGCCGCCAAGCAGCTCCTGCAAAAGACGGGTGTCGACCCCGACACCATCGACGCACTTATCGTCACCACCACCACGCCCGACTATAAGTTTCCCTCCACGGCCAGCATCGTGCTCGGCAAGCTGGGATTGAAGAACGCTTTTGCGTTCGACCTCTCGGCAGCGTGCTGCGGATTCCTCTATACGATGGACATGGCGGCCTCGATGATTCAGAGCGGACGCTACAAGAAGATCATTGTCATCGGAGCCGACAAGATGTCGTCGGTGGTCGACTATACCGACCGCCAGACATGCGTGCTCTTCGGCGATGGCGCAGGCGCCGTGCTCATGGAAGCCACCGAGGAAGAGGGCGTCGGCGTGCAGAGCTCGTTCTTCCGCACCGACGGCAAGGGCTTGCCTTTCCTTCACCTGAAGGCTGGCGGCAGTGTTTGCCCACCCTCACATTTCACCGTCGACCACCGACTGCACTACCTCTACCAGGAGGGACGCACCGTGTTCCGCTATGCTGTGACCAACATGAGCGACGACGTGATGGAGGTGATGAGGCAGAACAACCTCACGCCCGGCGATGTCGACTGGGTGATTCCCCACCAAGCCAACCTCCGCATTGAGGAGGCCGTGGCCAAGCGCGCGGAAATCGACCCGTCGAAGGTGCTCATCAACATCGAGAGGTATGGCAACACCAGTTCGGCTACCATCCCCTTGGCGATGTGGGACTTTGAAGATCGGTTCAAAAAAGGCGACAAACTCATCCTAACAGCTTTCGGTGCGGGATTTGTGCACGGCGCAGCCTATTACAAGTGGGCATACGACGGAGCTGCCGTAGCCGGAAAGAAATAATAGCGATCGAGCAACACCGACAACATAGTCAGGAAGTTCAGAAGTCCAGTCATTCCAACAAGCAATAGCCTCGGGCCGTAGGCCAAGGCGTTGTGACTGAGCTTCTGGACTTTTGTCTTCTTATCACACCCCTCACTTTTACGCTCTACACCCCATCAAACGCAATACCATCACCCCTATCCAATATTTTACATAAGCATGCACAAAGCAGGATTTGTAAACATCGTGGGTAATCCCAACGTTGGAAAGTCGACGCTGATGAACCAGCTCGTCGGCGAGAAGTTGAGCATTGCCACATTCAAGGCCCAGACCACACGCCATCGCATCATGGGCATCGTCAACACGGACGACACGCAGATCGTGTTCTCCGACACCCCCGGCGTGCTCAAGCCCAACTATAAGATGCAGGAGATGATGCTGCAGTTCTCCGAGTCGGCCCTGGCCGACGCCGACACGCTGCTCTACGTCACCGATGTGGTGGAGGACCCTGAGAAAAACATGGAGTTTCTCGAGAAGGTGCGCACGATGACCATCCCCGTCATTGTGCTCATCAACAAGATTGACGAGTTGGCCACCACCGACGCGCCCAAGAAAGGCGCGCCCAACCCCACGCAACGACTGGGCGCACTGGTGGAGAAGTGGAGCAAGCTGTTGCCCAACGCCGAGATACTGCCCATCTCCGCCAAGAACAAGTTTGGCATCGACATGCTCATGAAGCGCATTCGCGAGCTGCTGCCCGAGAGCCCCGCTTACTTCGATAAGGACCAGCTCACCGACAAGCCCGCCAAGTTCTTCGTGTCGGAGATTATACGCGAGAAGATCCTGCGCTATTACGACAAGGAAATACCCTACTCGGTGGAGGTCGTTGTGGAACGCTTCAAGGAAGACGACACCCACATACGCATCAACGCCGTGATCTATGTGGAGCGCGACTCGCAGAAGGGCATCATCATCGGCCACCAGGGCGTGGCGCTGAAGAAGGTGTCGACCGAGGCCCGAAAGAGCCTTGAGAAATTTTTCGACAAGAAGATTTTCCTCGAGATTTTCGTGAAGGTCGACAAGGATTGGCGCAACTCCGACCGCGAGCTCACCCATTTCGGCTACAATCCCCAGTAAGGAGTGGCCACACGGGCTGCCATTTCCGGTGGCTTGGCGCGCACAGCCTTGGGCAACAACTACGGATGGACCGACGTTCCATGCGGCGCCCGGGCTTCATTGACAAACAAAATAATCTGAACGAATATGCCAAACTTAGTAGCGATAGTTGGACGGCCCAATGTGGGCAAGTCCACGCTTTTCAACCGTCTGACGCAAAGCCGCAAGGCCATCGTCAGTGACACAGCCGGTACCACGCGCGACCGCCAGTACGGCAAGTGCCAATGGAACGGACAGGAGTTCTCCATCGTCGATACCGGCGGATGGGTAGTGAAGTCCGACGACATCTTCGAAGGTGCCATCCGCGAACAAGTGAAGGTGGCTACCGAGGAGGCCGACCTCGTGCTCTTCCTCGTGGATGTGGAGACGGGCCTCACCGATTGGGATGAGGACGTGGCCACCATTCTTCGCCGCGCCAAGTTGCCCGTGATCCTTGTGGCCAACAAGGTCGACAACAGTGGTGAGGCCTACGAGGCCGCCGAGTTCTACAAGCTCGGACTGGGCGACCCCCAGTGCATCAGCGCTGCCACAGGTGGCGGAACGGGCGACCTGCTCGATGTTGTGGTCGCTACGCTGCCCAAGGAGGCCAAGGAGATTGTGGATGACGACATTCCTCGCTTCGCCGTCGTGGGACGTCCTAACGCCGGTAAGTCGAGCATCATCAACGCTTTCATCGGCGAGGACCGCAACATCGTGACCGAGATTGCGGGCACCACGCGCGACAGCATCTACACACGTTTCAATAAGTTTGGCTTCGATTTCTACCTCGTCGATACGGCGGGAATCAGAAAGAAGAACAAGGTCACCGAGGACCTGGAGTTCTACAGTGTGATGCGAAGCATACGTTCCATCGAGAACAGCGACGTTTGCATCCTCATGGTCGACGCCACACGTGGCATCGAGGCGCAGGACATGAACATCTTCCAGCTCATTCAGAAGAACAACAAGAGCCTCATCGTGGTGGTCAACAAGTGGGATCTTGTGGAGAACAAGGACCAGAAGGTCATCGACACGTTTAAGAACGCCATCTACAACCGCATGGCCCCGTTCGTGGATTTCCCCATCATCTTCGCATCTGCGCTCACCAAGCAGCGCATCTTCAAGGTGCTCGAGACCGCCAAGGAGGTGTACCAGAACCGTCACATCCACATCGGAACCACGAAGCTCAACGAGGTGATGCTGCCCATCATCGAGCAGACGCCGCCACCGTCGACCAAGGGTAAGTATATCAAGATTAAGTATTGCTCGCAGTTGCCCAACACGCAGATCCCGTCGTTTGTGTTCTACGCCAACCTGCCGCAGTATATCAAGGAGCCTTATCGCCGTTTCTTGGAGAACAAGATCCGCGACAACTGGTCGCTCCATGGCTGCCCCATCAACGTCTTTATCCGACAGAAATAAGGAGGCCGCAGGTCTCTGCCGCGCCGTCCGTAGCCCAAGAGGGTGGGACGGCGCGTTGCGTTGAGGCCCGTAGAGTGGCCCCGTGGAGGAGCCGAACCTACGCCAGGTGTTATGAGAAACCGACCGACCGAATGGCGTTCAGGCGGTCGACACTTAGGAGAACCCGATTGTTCGAATGATGAAAAAGCTACTTCTTTTATTTCTTCCCCTGTCGCTTCTCGTGGCTTGCGGCGAGTCGACGGGGCCCGATGCGAGCGAGCTGGCAGCCCAGTCGGCGAAGGTCTATTATGAGCAACTGCTGCAGGGCGACTATGCCAGTTTTGTAGACGGCACCTATCGCACCGACTCCATCCCCAAGAGTTACCGCGAGCAGCTCATTGCCAACGCGAAGATGTTTGTGGGACAGCAGAAAGACGAGCACCACGGCATCAAGGAGGTGCGTGTTATCAGGGCCACGGCCGACACGGCGCGCCATGTCGCCACCGTCTTCCTCGGGTTCGTTTATGGCGACAGCCTGAACGAGCAAGTGGTCGTTCCCATGGTGGAGCGGGGTGGCGTGTGGTACATGCGCTAAGGCGAAACTCGGTCTAATGACCGATGTGGGATAAACAGCAGGCGGGCGCTTTTAGAATGGTCTAAAAGCGCCCGCCTGTGTTGTGGGATTATGGCAACCCCTTGCGGCTGCTACTTGTTGTTGTCCTCGTCGAGCTCGGCTTTGCGAACCTTTCGGAAGAGGTCGGAGGCGAAGACGAAGTCGTTGAGGCGTTTGTTCTTGGCGTCCATCACTTGGTCTTTGGTGCCTTCCCATTCCTTGTGTCCTTGGTAGATGAAGATAATTTTCTCGCCGATGCCCATCACCGAGTTCATGTCGTGCGTGTTGATGATGGTCGTTATGCCGTAGTCGTGTGTAATGTCCGACAGCAGGCGGTCTATGACGAGCGATGTCTTGGGGTCGAGACCCGAGTTGGGCTCGTCACAGAAGAGGTACTTCGGGTTGAGCACAATGGCCCTGGCAATGGCCACACGCTTCTGCATGCCGCCAGAGATCTCGTCGGGATACTTGGTCTCGGCGCCCTTGAGGTTCACGCGCTCTATGCACTCCATGGCGCGCCTGTCGCGCTCCCGGCTGCTCATCGATGAGAACATGTCGAGCGGGAACCTAACGTTTTCAAGCACGTTCAGCGAGTCGAACAAGGCCGATCCCTGGAACGTCATGCCCATTTCGCGGCGCAACAGGATGCGTTGGCGCTTGTCCATGGTAACAAAGTCGCGACCGTCGTAGAGTATCTGTCCCGACGTGGGCTCCAGCAGTCCGACGAGGTCGTTCATCAGAACGGTCTTTCCCGATCCGCTCTGGCCGATGATGAGGTTGGTCTTGCCCGTTTCGAAGACAGCGTCGATGCCCTGGAGCACCGTTCTGTCGCCAAACGACTTGGTGAGTTGCTTAATTTCAATCATGATGGCTGATGGTTGAGAGGGTTGGGAAATGCGTTACGACAACAGTTGGGTGAGGAACACGTCGGAGAACAAGATGAGCACACTCGACGACACCACGGCGTCGGTCGACGACTTGCCGACCTCCACGGAGCCGCCCTCCACGGTGTAGCCGTAATAGCTCGACACACTCGAGATGATGAAGGCGAAGAACAGGCTCTTGATGATGCTCATCCACATGAACCACGAGTTGAAGGCGTGGTGCATGCCCGACGTAAGGTCCTCGGGCGACATCATGTGGCCGACGTAGGCCGTGGCGTAGGCGCCCACAATGCCCATGGTCGATGAGAAAATCACCAGGAACGGCATGATGGTTACCAAGCCCATGATCTTGGGAAGGATGAGGTGGCAGGCCGAGTTGACGCCCATCACATCGAGGGCGTCGATCTGTTGGGTCACGCGCATCGTGCCAATCTCCGAGGCGATGTTGGAACCCACCTTGCCCGCAAGAATCAGGCACATGATGGATGAGGAGAACTCCAGCAGCATGATTTCGCGCGTCACATAGCCCGTTACCCAATGGGGCATCCACGGACTCTGGATGTTCACCTTCATCTGGATGCAGATCACCGCGCCGATGAAGAACGATATGAGTAGCACGATGCCGATGGAGTCGACACCCAGTTGAGACATCTCCTTGACGTAGCGCTTCATGAACACACGCATGCGCTCGGGGCGCGAAAAGGAACGGCCCATCAGGAAGAGGTAGCTGCCAAACGTGGTGAGCCAGTTGCGGAGTAATTTAATGAGAAACATGTGCGTTGTCGTTTTTTTACGTTATCAATGCAAAAGTAACCAAAACATCCCGATAAACTGCAATCGGGCAGAAAGTTTTTAGAAGTTTTATGGTGAAACGTGGGCGTGTGTCGGTATTTATTTGTAATTTTACGCTCGGATTGGGCTTACCCCTTTCCAAGACATCGTTGGTAAAACAAAGCATTCGCTATTATTTCGCGTTCAGCCAAAAGCCTCGGAAACTTATTGGATGGAAATAACGTAACAGAAATAATCGTGATAAGGCATTCGGTATGGAGTGCCTTAACCTACATGTATAATAGAAATGCATCTCGCCATAGGCGTGGTGTATTCTTTATTATGTGGGTTGAGGTTTCCATTCCGAGGCTGCCTCATAGCTGAACGCAATAAGGAGCATCACGCCCTTTTTGCGTCTTGGCGTGATTGATAGTTGTGTGCACGTATTGTATCTTATAACCATCAATCACACAATATGGCAAACAAGAACCTAAATGCCGCGAAAGTGGCAAAGAAAGATGAGTTCTACACCCAACTTTCAGACATTGAGCGCGAATTGCAGCATTATTGGCAGCATTTTCGTGGGAAGGTGGTGCTCTGCAACTGCGACGACCCCTACGAAAGCAACTTCTTCAAGTATTTTGCGCTCCGCTTCAACCAACTCGGATTGAAGAAGCTCATCTGCACGTGTTATAATGGCTCTCCTGTTACTGGTAATGAATTGAGGATCCATTTCCCGGGCTTTGATGAGGAGCCGAAGAAGATTGCCTATAAGGTTGAGATAACAGAGGTGAAGGATGAAAATGGCGATGGGGCTGTGGATTTGTCCGATGTTCGTTACCTCTTGCAGAATGATAAAAATGTGAAGTCTATCTTGAAAACTGGAGACTTCCGTTCGCAAGAGTGCATAGAACTTCTCAAAGAAGCAGATATTGTAGTAACCAACCCGCCTTTCTCTTTGTTCCGTGAATATATCGGGCAGTTGATGGAGTATCAGAAGAAGTTTTTGATAATTGGTAATATGAATTCCATTACTTGCAAAGAAGTCTTTCCATATATTCAAGATAATCGAATGTGGATAGGACCAAGTATTTCAAGTGGTGATAGAAAATTTTATGTTCCTGATGATTATCCATTAAATGCAGCAGGTTGTGGAATCGACTCGGATGGCAGACGTTTTATTCGTGTTAAAGGTATAAGATGGTTTACAAATTTAGACCACAATAAGCGCCATGAAGATTTGGATTTAGTTTGTCGTTATTCAGAAGACGAATATCCTACGTTTGATAACTTTGACGCGATTGAAGTTGGAAAGACTTCAGATATACCTTATGATTATGCTGGCATTATGGGAGTCCCAATTACCTTCCTAGATAAATACAATCCTGAACAGTTCGAAATATTGGGCTTGAGTCAAATTGGTTGCCATGATTTATGTCCAGACACGAAACGTTATAATGATTATAAGGAAATAACGAGGGCAACAGACAAGCCTACAGGTTCGTCAGGTGGTAAGACTAATGAAAATGCTGTATTAAAGGGGAAAGGAACCAAGAAGACTTATTATTTAGGTCCAAATGGAGAAATAGTACATTCAGCATATAAAAGAATATTCATTCGTAACAAGCACCCACAAGCATTATGATGACAATCAAACAAATAAGCGTGACCGTTGGGGAGATAACCAAGGACTACGTCAACAATGATGAGCAAGGCGTGCGAGGCTATAAAGGATTGCTCGACATCCGCCCTCCATATCAGCGTGAGTTTATCTATAACGAAAAAGAACAACAAGCTGTGATAACAACGGTGTTGAATGGTTATCCCCTCAATATCATGTATTGGGTAAAGAGAAATGATGACGCTGAATGCCCATACGAGGTAATGGATGGACAGCAACGTACCTTGTCGCTTTGCGAATATGTGGCAGGTAAGTTTGCTTACGATTTTAAGAATTTCTTCAATCAGCCTGCCGACATTCAGAAGAAGATTCTCGACTACAAGTTGACGGTGTATGTTTGTGAGGGTGAGGAGTCAGAGAAGTTGGAATGGTTCAAGACCATCAATATTGCCGGCAAGTCTTTGAATGAGCAAGAAATTAGAAATGCAGTCTATGCTGGTCCGTTTGTGAGCGATGCCAAGAAGCATTTCTCCAAGACCAACTGTGCAGCATATCGCTTGGGAAAAGACTTAGTGAATGGTTCTCCTATCCGACAAGAATTCTTCAAGAAAGCCTTGGATTGGATGGCCGCCCATGAGACTCGCTATGGAAAGCCCCAAACCATTGTTGGCTATATGTCAGAACATCAGCACGACCTGAACGCTGGACCCTTGTGGACTTATTTCCAAAGTGTGTTGCATTGGACGATGGATACCTTCAATATGAAAAAGTTCAAGAAAATAATGAAGGGATTGGATTGGGCTAAGTTCTATGATGAATATCATGAGAAGTCGCTTGACATAAAAGACATGGAACAACGTATCGTCGACTGTTTGAGCGATGACGAAATTCAAAAACCGCAAGGAATTATCCCTTATGTGTTGACGGGAGAAGAACGTTATCTTGACCTCCGAGCCTTTCCAGAGAAAATAAAACTTGCAGTTTGGGAGCAGCAAGGCCACAAATGCACTCTTTGCGGCAAGGAATTCGACATTGAGTTTATGGAGGCCGACCATATTACGCCTTGGTGTGATGGTGGCCGGACCGTGTTGGAGAACTGCCAGGTGTTATGCCGTGAGTGTAACCGACGAAAGGGAGGCAAATAAGTGATTGGGAAAGCCTTGCGATAAGGCTTTCCAATCTCATTCCACGCCGCAGAACTTCTGCAGCACGTGGGCCACGCCGTCCTCCTCGTTGGAGCGGGTGATGTAGTCGGCTTTCGCCTTGGTGGCGTCGGCGGCATTGGCCATCGCCACGCCCAGTCCGGCATATTCGATCATGGAGATGTCGTTGTGGCCGTCGCCTACGGCAATGATCTCCTCGCGTGTCAGGCCGAGGGTGGGCAGGAGGCGTGCGAGCGAGGCAGCCTTGTCGATGCCGAGTGGCACACACTCCAGGAAGAAGTCGGCGGAACGGTAGACGCTGCACTGGCCTTGCAGGGTCTGGGCCAGATGGCGTTCCAACAGGACGAGTGGGGTGGGGTCGCCTACGATGAGACACTTGTTGATGGGATATTGCACCTGATGGACGAAGTCGTCGTATTGGGTGAGGGGCATCTTGTTGATGAACGCCTCGTGGCGCACATACTCGTTGCTGATGTCGGTGGCGGCTATGCCCTCGCCCTGGTAGGTGAGGATCTCAAAATGGCGGCTATCTTCTTTGGCTGCCCGATACAGGATGGGCACGAGGTCGGCGTTGAGCGTTTGGTTGAAGATGATGGCTTTGCTGTCCCATTGGGTGACGCAACCGCCATTGTAAGCCATGACGTAGCCGCCCTGTTGGCCTATTTGCAACTCGTCGGCAAGAGGGCGTATGCCGTAGGTGGGGCGTCCCGATGCCAGGATGACGCACATTCCATTGCGTTGGGCGCTCAGCAGGGCTTCGCGGGTCTTGGGTGTTATCTCTTTCTTATTGTTGGTCAGTGTTCCGTCGAGATCGAGCACGATTGCTTTGTAAGTCATTTGCTTGGTGTTGTGATAGGGTTGTGTTATGAATGAATGATATTTGTTGTTGGGCTGTGATATGTCGCCTTTGTATGGGAGGACCGATGGTCAGGCCCCGCCTTTGTTGTTGGGCTTTCGCTTCACGCCCCTTACCGCCTCGGCTTCCAAGGGGTTGTCGGGCCAATGATGCTTGGGATAGCGGCGCTTCAGTTCCTTGCGCACCTCGAAATAGGCGTTGTTCCAGAAACTTCGCAAGTCCTTGGTCAACTGCACAGGCTTGAATCCCGGCGACAGCAGTTCCATCAGCACAGGCCGTGAGCCATTGTCAACACAAGGCGTGTCGGTCATGCCGAAGCACTCCTGCAGGCGGACGCTGAGCACCGGCGCGTCGGCCCCCTCACGATAGTCGACCCTGATACGACTGCCTGTGGGCACCACGATGTGGGAGGGTGCCAGCTGCTCCACCGCTTGTTGCTGCTCATAGGAGAGCTGCTCCCACAGCACCGCCGCCATGTCGATCTTTTTCAGTTCCGTCGCGTTGACCGACCTGCCAACGTACATCGGCAGCCACTCCTCCGTTTTCTGAAGCAAGCCGTCGGTAGACACGTCGGGCAGCGCAAGCTCCGCATGCCAACTGGCGCAGGTGGCTATGCGTCGTTGTAATTGTTGGAACCCGTCGGAGAGGTTGAGCAGGCTGCGCCCCTCCCGTTTCAGCGTTTGCGCCACGATGGCTACGGCCTTGTCGTGGGGCACCGCCTCCAACGGCTTGGCGGACAACAGGATGCTTCCGATGCGCCGTTCGCGTGTGGCCGTCACCCGTCCCAATGCGTCGTCCCAAGCGATTCGGTCGTAATCGCTTGCCAAGGGGTCGACCGTCGCCTCATCGACTGGCGAGGCAAGGAAAATTTTTCGTCCCACAGCGGCCACGGCCAGCAGTGGGTAGCCATGCAGGCTGTCGTTGGTGTCGAGGGCGACATGCTCGCCGTTGGCCATACGGTATGTGCCGTCGGGGTCCGCCTTGGCTATGCGCTCGGGGTAGGCCACGGCCACCAGCATGCCCGTGTCGTAGGCCGACGACGCTTGGTTGTCCTCGCCCACGCGAACCATGCGGCGGTATTGCTCGGCTATCAGGGCGATGCGCTTCCAACGCCCCAGTGCCCGCCGGCGTCGCGCCTCTCTCAACTCGATGACGCGCCGGTTGAGATCGGCGTCGTTGTCGTTGGAGAGCGGGTCGCGCTCCTCAAGCAATGCGGCGATGTCGGTGGCCAGCGCCTTCAGGGCGTTGCTGTTGGCCTTGACCAGCATCTGCGCTATGCGCGGGTGGCAAGGCAACTTCGACAGGGCCTCGCCATGCGTCGTGATGCGCCCTCGGTGGTCGATGGCGCCAAGACTTCTCAGTAGCTCCTCAGCGCGCCGTATGTGGTTGGCGGGTGGCGGTGTCATCCAAGGCATCTGCTCCATTGCGGTGCCGCCCCACGCCGCTATGTCGAGGGCGAGCGCTGTTAGGTCGGCGGTCATGATCTCGGGAGTCCTACACGCCTCCAGTCGGGCCTCGGCGGCTTTGCTCCACAGGCGGTAGCATCGGCCCGCCGACACACGTCCGGCCCGTCCGGTTCGCTGTTGAGCCATGTCCATGGAGATGCGCACCGTCTCCAGATGTTCCAGGGCGTTGCACTCATCGTAGACCATTCGGCGGCACAATCCCGAGTCGACCACCACCGTTACGCCTTCGATCGTTATCGACGTCTCGGCAATGGGCGTGGCCAGCACAATCTTGCGCTCCCCGCTCCTGGGAGGGGCGATGGCCGCCCGCTGCTCGCTGGGCGACAGGCGCCCGTAGAGCGGATAGAGCACCGTGTCGCTGGTGAAGCTGCCCGCGAGCATCTCGCAGCACTTGCCAATCTCGACCTCGCCCGGCAAAAAGGCGAGAATGCTTCCGTCGGTATCGCGCCACGCCTGGCACACCGTGGCCGCCACCTCCTCAGCACATTGGTAGGCGCTGATGTCGTTGCCATACACCACCTCCACGTCGAACATCCTTCCGCGGCTCTCCACCAGGGGCGCGTTCAGCGCGTGGCAGATAGCGGAGGTGTCGATCGTGGCCGACATGACCACGATTTTCAGGTCAGGACGAATGGTGCGTTGCGTTTCGCGCACAAGGGCCAAGGCCGCGTCGGTGATGATGCTGCGCTCGTGAAACTCGTCGAAGATGATGGTCGATATGCTGTCGAGTGTCGGATCGTCCACCATCA
The DNA here is from genome assembly GCF_018789675.1 of Hallella faecis. Classification (GTDB taxonomy): domain Bacteria; phylum Bacteroidota; class Bacteroidia; order Bacteroidales; family Bacteroidaceae; genus Prevotella; species Prevotella faecis. The sequence goes on along the minus strand of NZ_JAHKBE010000023.1, from coordinate 3,786 downwards.
TCCGCGTCAGCACACCCTCGGTGAGCACTTCTATGCGTGTGTGGGTCGACACCTTGCTCTCGAATCTCACCCTGTAGCCTATCAGGTCGCCCACGGCCGTGTGGGTCATCTCGGCCATGCGCTCCGCTATCTGCCGGGCGGCCACGCGCCGAGGCTCAAGCAGCACCACCTTCTCGTCGGCTTTGGCCTGCCCTTGGTATAGGGTCAGCGGGAGCAGGGTCGATTTTCCCGCTCCTGGAGGTGCGGTGACAACCACCGCCGAGTGGTCGCGCAGCGCATCGTTGACGCTTGGCGCCACCTCGCCAATGGGCAGCGTGTGCAGGTATCTGTCGAAACTTAGGTTGGTCATGGATCAATGATGTGGTATGTTGTTCACACAAATTTAGCCATAAACCATCAGAAACAGGCGGAAACAGGCAGAAATCTTTGGCAAAAGGGCCAAATAATCCCAAATTGGTCATTAGATTTCAATTCTTGTTAGTGTTTGTTACATCCTACTATTTCCCCAATTTCGGTCTAATGACCAATTTGGGATAATAGCGGATTGTGAACCCAAAGCCCTGCAAAATCCATGGGTTCGGCCTTCTGAGGCCAACGGGCGGTCGGGGTTGCGCGAATGGGAGGGCGTGGCGTGAGGCGGTAGGGGGCGCAGTTCATGTAGTGTGTGGCCAACAGGTGGGTAATGTTGGGTCTTTTGTTTTTTTGACTTCACTTAACTATCAACCATTAGGCGTTCTTCTTTTTTTTTAGTATTTTTGCAGCCAAATCGGAAATTATGACAGAGACAACAAACGTGGCCGAGAATCAAAGGCTGGAACGTGCTGAAATAGAACGCATGAGTCCTGAGGAGGTGGAGGCGCATCTCGACAAGCGCCTGAAGCATAAGATGCTCCATACCGAAGGACTGGTGAAGCGCTACGGCAAGCGCACCGTGGCCAACGGTGTGACCATCAACGTGAAGCAAGGCGAGATAGTGGGACTGCTCGGACCCAATGGCGCCGGAAAGACCACGTCGTTCTATATGACCACCGGACTGGTCATCCCCAACGAGGGACATGTCTACATCGACGACGAGGAGATTACCAAATACCCCGTTTACAAGCGTGCCCGCGCAGGTATCGGATACCTGCCGCAGGAGGCCAGCGTGTTCAGAAAGCTCAGCGTGGAGGACAACATCATGTCGGTGCTCGAGATGACGAAGCTCACACACCAGCAACAGCTCGACAAGTTGGAAAGCCTCATTGCCGAGTTCCGATTGCAGAAGGTGCGCAAGAACATGGGAGACCGCCTCTCGGGAGGTGAGCGCCGACGCACGGAGATTGCGCGCTGCTTGGCCATCGACCCGAAATTTATCATGCTCGACGAGCCCTTCGCCGGTGTGGACCCCATCGCCGTGGAAGACATCCAGCACATCGTGTGGCGACTGAAATACCGCAACATAGGTATCCTCATCACCGACCATAACGTGCAGGAGACGCTCTCGATCATCGACCGAGCCTACCTCTTGTTTGAGGGACGCATCCTCTTCCAGGGCGACCCAGAGAGCTTGGCGGCCAACAAGATCGTGAGAAAGAACTATCTCAGCGAGAACTTCGTGTACAGAAAGTTCCAGTCGAACGAGGAAGACCGAGCCTTCGCCGTTGGCGCCCGTCGAGATCTCTTGGCCGAGACGCAGGGCTGACCGAAAGCGCGCTGAGGTGCCCCGCCACAGGCGCAAACAGGGCGAAAACACAATTTTTACCTTTTATATTAGGCATATTCGTGAAATTTGCGTAATTTTGCAACTCGCATTGCATGATTGCCAATCGCAGATTATTCATAAAAACAAAAATACAACTTAAAAGATGAAAGTTTCATTTGAGAACCCCGACAAGATCAATGGCCTGTTGACCATTACCGTTGAGGACGACGACTACAAGGCAGAGGTTGAGAAGACCCTGAAAGAATACCGCAAGACCGCCAATGTGCCTGGCTTCCGCCCCGGCCAAGTGCCTATGGGCATGATTCGCCGCCGCTTTGGGTCGGCTGTGAAGATGGACGCCATCAATAAGGTTCTGGGTGATGAGTTGCAGAAGTATATCGCTGACAACAACATCGCTATGCTCGGCGAGCCCCTCGCCTCAGAGAAGCAGCAGCCCCAAGACCTCGAGAAGGACGGTCCCTACACATTCATGTTCGACATCGCCGTGGCTCCTGAGTTCGACATCAAGCTCGACGCCAACGATACAGTCGACTACTATGAGATCACTGCCGACGACACGCTCATCGACTCACAGGTGGAGATGTTCGCATCGCGCATGGGACAGAACGTGGAGGCCGACCACTATGAGGATGGCGACGTGCTGAAGGGCGACCTGCGCCAGCTCGACGCTGAGGGCAACACCTTGGAGGGTGGTCTTACCGTTGAGGCTGCTTCAGTGATGCCTAAGTACCTCAAGAGCGACGACCAGAAGAAACTCTTCGACGGTTGCAAGCCCGGAGATATCATCACCTTCAACCCCAGCAAGGCTTACGAGGGCAGCAACTATGAGTTGTCATCACTGCTGAAGGTGGACCGCGAGAAGGTGGCTGAGTACACTGGCGACTTCAGCTATCAGATCACAAGTGTGCAGCACTTCGAGAAGCACGCCGTGGACCAGGAGCTCTTCGACCTCACCTTCGGCAAGGACGCCGTTAAGGACGAGAAGGAGTTCCGCGAGAAGATCGCTGAGGGCCTGAAGGCTCAGCTGGCTCTCGACAGCGACATGAAGTTCCTGATGGACGTGCGCAAGTACGCTGAGGACAAGGTGGGGCAGCTCACTTATCCCGACTCACTGCTCAAGCGCATCATGAAGCAGAACAACAAGGATAAGGACCAGGAGTTCATCGACAAGAACTATGAGCCCAGCATCAAGGAGCTCAGCTGGAGCCTCATCCGCAGCAAGATCGCTGTGGCCCTCGGTGTGAAGATCGAGGACGAGGACGTGAAGAGCGCCGCTCGCGAGATGGCCAAGGCTCAGTTTGCCCAGTATGGCATGAGCAATGTGCCCCAGGAGTACGTCGACAACTACGCCGATGAGTTGCTCAAGAAGAAGGAGGCACAGCAGCAGTTTGTTGACCGCGCCATCGACGCCAAGCTCGTTGAGGCCCTCAAGGGTGTGGTTACACTGAACAAGAAGAGTGTGTCGCTCGACGAATTCAATAAGATGATGGGTGAGTAAACCTAATCAGATAAGATAAAAAGCCTCTGGGGAATCGTTCCTCGGAGGCTTTTTCTTTTGGTTATAGGGGAATGTCGATCCTTGGCTCGGGCATAAACATAGGGCCTCATGGCACGTGTCGCAGCCCACGCGAAGGCGAACGGGAAGAAAAGAATAGCGCGACGGCAGGAGAAAAGGTCTCCTAAAAAAAGTAAAAATTCGTGCAAAGATTTACGTTTTTTTGTATTATCTTTGCAAAAAGAGAGGTTGCATTCGGCCCTTTGAAAGCAAGGTTTCATGGTGCTCGTTTGCACTGTCATTCGTGGAATGAAGGGGGAATGTGGTGGAAAACACCAAGAAGAAGTAAGAGACGATTGTAGGAGGAATACCATATTATATTACCTAAAATCCGCAACTATCATCCAATACACGATTAAGGGTAGATTTATGAGTCGTTAGTAGTAGCTTTCAGTAAAAAGCAACAGCACAACATCAATATGTAGCCAACATCCCCTTACCCCACGATGCGACTTGAGGAAATACGCAGATTCTAACCGGAAAGAAAGGATTCTTATCCGAATTCTGTTTTGAAGGGTTTTGCATAAGC
>NZ_JAHKBE010000022.1 GCF_018789675.1 Hallella faecis | reverse complement strand
CACGTTGATGCAAGATTTTAGTATGTCGGTCTTGACATTTCAACGCAAGCAGCGAGCACTCGGAGATATTCATTTCTGTTTTTTATCCCAACTGGCTTATAATTCGAAAATTTTATCTAAATTTGCACTATCTATGCATATTAAATACCCTATCAGCAATGAATAAGATCGTTTTCGTAACAGGAGCCAACAAAGGCATTGGCTTTGGCATCAGCAAGCACCTCGGCCTGAGCGGTTGGGACGTAATCATTGGAGCGCGCAACTCGCAACGCGCCACGGCTGCCATCAGCAACCTGAAGGCGGCGGGCGTGAATGTGCTCGGCTGGGTAAACATCGAGCTCAACGACCCCGATAGCATCAGCCGTGCGGCCAACGAAATAGCCAAGAAATATCCTTCCCTGAGTCTGCTCGTCAACAATGCGGGCATTCCCGGCGATATGTCGGTAACCAGTTGGGACACCCAGATGATCGACATCAAGGCCACGATAGATGTAAACTATTATGGCACTCTTGCTATTACCCAAGCCCTCCTGCCCGTCATCAAGGCCAACGAAGGCCGCATCGTGAACATCACCGTGCCAAGCGAGGTGAGCCCTTATTGGCATCCGCTGGCCTATGTGGCCAGTAAGGCCGCGCAAAACGCCATGATGGGCGTCATGGCCGTCGATTTCGAGCAGAAGCATATCCCGGTTGAGATCTTTAGTGTGCACCCGGGCCCCACCACCACCGACCTCAACGGCAACATGGCGCTCCCCGGTTTCCACGACATCGACACCGTGGGCAAGTCGTTTGCGGAGCTCATCAACGATGGCAAGGCACACAATGGCGAGTTTATCGAGTTGTATCCTATTGTAAAAGAAGATTGATTGCAAATGAGCAAGATAGAAACGAAACAAGACAAAGACCCCATGGCCTGGGAGGTGCTCGATAGCGAGTATGTCTTCAAACGCCCTTGGCTTACCGCCAGGCGCGACCACGTGAAGTTGCCTACGGGTGCCGAGATCAACGATTTCTACGTGTTGGAGTATCCCGATTTCTGCAATGTTGTGGCCATCACGAAAGACAATAAGTTCCTGATGGAATGTCAGTATCGCCACGCTCAGCACCTCACCGCCATCGAGATACCGGCCGGATGCGTGGAGAAGGGCGAAACATCGCTGGAGGCAGCCCAACGCGAACTGTATGAGGAAACAGGTTATGGCGGGGGCCAATGGACGAAGCTCATGACCATCAGTCCCAACCCTGGAGCCTGCAACAACTATTGCCATTGCTACCTGGCCCTTGGCGTGGAGCGCGTGTCCACCCAGCACCTTGAGAGCACGGAAGACATCAAGATGGTGTTTCTGGAGCAAGACGAGGTGGCGCGCATGCTCAGGAACGACGAGTTTCACCAAGCCCTGATGGCCGCTCCCTTGTGGAAATATTTCGCCATGAATAAGTTGATGGGATGAACACGATCGACATAGCACTTCGCATAGCCACAACGGCCCATGCCGGACAACTCAACCGCGACGGGTATCCAGCCATTCTCCATCCGCTTTCCGTGGGATTGATGGGCCATACCGACGAGGAGAAAATGACGGGATTCCTGCACGAGGTGGTGGAACGCTCCCATTACACCTTCGACGACCTGCTCCATGAGGGCATACCCACGGGCGTTGTGAACGCGCTCCGCCTGCTCATCCATGAGGAGAGGGTGAGTTGCGAGGAGCATCTGCGACGCATCATCCACTCGGGCAATCCCATCGCCCTGCAAGTGGAGCATAACGACTTGCAACAGCATTACGAGCGCGAGAAAGCCCATCCCGACCAACAGGCCAAGTATGGCGAGGCGCTGGCCAAGGTAAGGGAGGCCATCAAGGCTTGCTCGAAGGTCGACCTCTACCAGCCTCCCACCGACCCCCATATTGCCGTGGGCATCTTTGCTTGCGGATGCTTCTGGGGCACCCAGCACCAGTTTCAGAAGCAGCAGGGTGTGGTGGGTACCCTTGCGGGCTACACCGGAGGCACGGAGGCCTTCCCCTCGTATGCCGATGTGCGCGACCATAAGACGCATCATGTGGAGGCCGTCATCGTCGAGTTCGATCCCACGGTGGTGTCCTATGAGAGTCTCTGCAAACTGTTCTTCGAGATACACGACCCCGCACAGACCGATGGCGTGGGACCCGACTTGGGCGCCCAATACCGCAGTTGCATATTCTATCGCGATGAGACCCAAAGGCAGACGGCCGAGCGCGTGATGCAACTGTTGCGCCACAAGGGCTATGAGGTCAACACCCTGTTGCTGCCCGAGGAACCGTTCTACATAGGCGAGGCCTACCACCAGCGCTATTATGAAAAGACGGGTGGCGAACCCTATTGCCATGTGAGAACCAAGAAGTTTTAACCCCATTCGATCATTCAGATTCACCCCAAAACATCCAAAACATGAGAATACGTCAGATCACGTTCAGTCCAACAGGTGGAACCCTACGTGTGTGTGAGGCGCTCTGCGAGGGATTGGGAACCATCGCCACGGCCACGGAACTCTGTGTGCCCGCCGATGAAGTGGCTGTCCCCACCGTCGGGCCCTCCGACCTTGTGGTGGTGGGCATGCCCGTGTATGCAGGACGTGTGCCCGCCTTGGCCGTTGAGCGCCTGAGGTGTGTGGAGACCCACGGAGCGCGTTGCGTGGTGGTGGCTGTCTATGGCAACCGAGCCTACGAGGACGCCCTGGTGGAGATGCGCGATGTGGCCACCGCCATGGGCTTCCGGGTGGTGGCGGCTGTGGCGGCTATTGCCGAGCATAGCATTTGCCGCATGTATGGCGCGGGGCGGCCCGACGAGGCCGACGCCCACGAGCTCGCGGCCTTTGGCGCAGCCATCCGCAACGCGATGGAACGGAAAGAGCCTTCACACCCATTGGTGGTGCCGGGCAACCGCCCTTATAAGCAAGGGTGCACAGGACCGTTCCCCACGGCCAACGACCTTTGCACGGGGTGCGGAACGTGCGCCAGCCAATGTCCTGTGGGAGCCATAGCGCCCGATCATCCCCAAGAGGTCAACCCGGACCTTTGCATCGGATGCATGCGTTGCGTGGCGGTTTGTCCTGTGCTGGCGCGTGGCATAGGTGAGCGCCTCCACATGCTGGAGTCCCATCTGGAGCCTCTCTGCTGTGAGCGGAAGAAAAACGAGTTGTTTCTATAAACCCCAATTGGTCATTTAGTACGAAACCCTGATGACCGATTTTGAAAAATAAAAGCTATATGACTATAGGAGATAAGATTCCCGAGGTCCTGGGCATCGACCAGGACGGACGCGAGATTAAGGCCGCCGATTATCGCGGTCGCAAGATAGTGCTTTACAGTTATCCCAAGGCCAACACCAGCGGATGCACCGCCGAAGCCTGTTCGTTGCAGGCCCATAAGGAGGAGTTGGCCGCCGCAGGTTACGAGATCATTGGTGTGAGCAAGGACAAGCAGGCTTTGCAGAAGAAGTTTGCCGACGCCCACGGCTTGCAGTTCCCCCTCATAGCCGATACCGACACCACCTTGTTGCAGGCGTTGGGATGTTGGGGAGAGAAGGCGACGTGCGGCCGCAAAACCATCGGCATCCTCCGCACCACCTATCTCGTCAACGAGGAAGGCGTTATCGAGAAGATCTTCACACCCAAGGAAATCAAGACGAAAATCCACGCCGAGCAAATCTTAAACGCCATCAAGGCGTAGGGGGAAGCGCATGACTTCTATGCCAACATCCCAGCCTTCTGCCACCTATCAGGTTTGGATAGGCGGCTCGTGCGACTATGGGCATAAGGAGCGTGCAGGAGGTGCCGCCGTGGTGATAGAAAGCGAAGGGCGCACCATCGGGCGTGAGGCGATTAGCGACTTGCATACCACCGAGTTTCGCATGATGCTCACCCTCATGGTAAAGGTGATGCGCCATCTGCCCGAAGCGTCCGACCTCCTCTTCCTGACCAACGCCGCTTACATCATGAACTTCGACAAGGTGCCGACGGCCAAGTCGGCCAATCCCGATTTGATACAACAATGCATTGAGGCGAAGGCCAGGCATCGTTCGGTTGCGGTCAAGATCGTGGCTTACCATAAGAGTAAGCTGCTCATCGAGACGCACGCCATGGCAACCGAGGCCATGGCCCAAACGCGTAAGCGCTTTCATAGCGACCGCAAACGCATTACCCCCAAGCCATAGGCAATCCGTAAAAAAACCATGTTGTGGAAGGCTTTTTCAGTTATTATGCTTACCTTTGCCTACACAAAAAAGTTATGCATTATGCCCTTATCCAACATAGAGAAGCATTATAACAAACATCCCGAGGACAAGCGCTTGTTGCGCCGTCATGGCATTGTTGAGTTTGAAACCACGTTGCACCATCTGCACCGTTTTCTGAAGCCGGGCGCGCGTGTGCTCGACATTGGCGCCGGAACGGGCCGCTACACATCCGCCCTCATGACCGAGGGCTATGAGGTGAAGGCCGTGGAGCTGGTGCGTCGCAACATAGAGGTGTTCCTGGAGCGTGAACCTACGGCCGATGTGGTGCAAGGCGACGCGAGGAACATGCCGTTCCTGCCTACAGCGTGGGCCGACGTCACGTTGCTGCTCGGTCCGCTCTATCACCTGATAGGCGACGAGGAGAAGATCAAGGCCCTGAACGAGGCCAAGCGCGTAACGAAGCCTGGGGGCGTCATTTTTGTGGCCTACCTCATGAACGAATACAGCATCCTGTCGTATTGCTTCGACGAGGAACGCATAGGGGGCTTGTTGGAGCGAGGCGCTGTAGACAAGCATTTCCACATTCAGGCGCAACCCGACGAGCTTTACGACTATGTGCGCCTGGAGGATATCGACCGTCTCGACCAAGGCGCCGGTCTGGAGCGGGTAACCATTTTCTCGCCCGATGGAGCGTCCGACTATATGCGCACGCGACTCAATCGCATGAGCGAAGAGACGTTCGCCCATTTCATAGAATACCAAAAGAGCATCTCCGAGCGTGCCGACCTGATAGGGGCGGGAAGCCATGTGGTGGATGTGGTAAGCGTTGTAGACAATGGCACAAGTATGGATTAGCGCCGCTGGACTGTGCGGAGCGACGATCATCGGTAGTGTGCTGGGATTCCTTATCAAGGGCCTGTCGCACAAGTGGAACGACACAATACTGGGCTATTGTGCCGGCATCATGCTGGCCGCCGCTACCTTGGGCCTGATCGTTCCGGCCTTTGAGCAGGGCGAGCAATGGTGGTTGGTGGTGGCAGGTGTCATGGCGGGCGCGTTCTTCCTGAATGTGCTCGACCTGGTTACGCCCCATTTGCATCATATCACCGGACTCGACGCGGAAGAGCATCGCCATAACGCGTCGCTCAATAGAATCCTGTTGTTTGTCATGGCCATCGCCTTGCATAAATTGCCTGAGGGCATGGCCGCTGGTGTGAGCTTGAGCGATGTGGTGACCACCAACTGGACCGTTAGCTTGGGCATCGCCATACAGAACGTGCCTGAGGGCATGGTGGTCATAGCCCCATTGCTGTTGGCCGGCGTGAAACCCATGCGCACCTTTGTCATATCTGTGGCCATCGGGTTGCTTGAGGTGGTTGGCGTGTGGCTGGGCTTTGCTCTGGGAAGCGTCTCGCAGGCGTTGCTGCCCGTGATGCTGGGCTTTGCCGGAGGGGCCATGCTCTATGTGACGAGCGACGAAATGATTCCCGAGACCCATGCGCATGGCTATCAGAAACAAGCCACATACGCCCTGTTGTTAGGATTCATGAGTCTGGTTCTGATTGAAAAGTTCTTTGAATGACATCCCCACGAGGATGATCCATGCATACTATGAAACAAGTTATTATCGAACGTATCAACCTGCTCGCTCAAGAAGGCGACCCTTTTCTCTTCGTCGTCAATTTCCAAGGTGATGACGCTTTTATCCAAAAATTGTCGGATATTGACCCACGGGAGTGCCTCTACGATTTTGAGGGCACGTCTAACGTGGGGCGACAGGTGGAGCCTCCCTTCCCCTCTGAGGTGCAATGGGAGGTCGACGCTCCCTCGTATGCGTCGTACGAGAAGAGCTTCGATATCGTGAAGAACAACATGTTGATGGGCAACAGCTATCTCGCCAACCTCACATGCAAGGTGCCTGTGAGGTGCAACCTATCGCTTCACGACATATTTCTTCATGCCAAGGGAAAATACAAGTTGCTGCTCCGTGGGCACGAGGAGGAAAACCGCCATTTTGTTTGTTTCTCACCCGAGACCTTCGTGAAGGTCAAGGGTGGGCGCGTCTATTCCTATCCCATGAAGGGAACGCTCGACGCCTCGTTGCCCCAGGCCGAGGAGGTGTTGATGGCCGACGCGAAGGAGGCGGCCGAACACGCCACCATCGTCGATCTCATACGCAACGACCTCAGTAGGGTGGCCGAGGATGTGCGCGTCGACAAGTACCGGTATGTGGATGTGCTCCATACCAATAAGGGCGACATCCTGCAAACAAGTTCCGAGATTAGTGGGCGCTTGTCTCGCAATTACCAAGCGCACATCGGCGATATGCTGGCCGCGCAACTACCTGCGGGCTCCATAACGGGAGCGCCCAAGAACAAGACGGTGGCCATTATCGAGGAGGCGGAAGGCTACGACCGCGGCTTCTATACCGGCATCATGGGCATCTACGACCGAGGAGAACTCAACTCCGCCGTCATGATACGCTTTGTGGAGCAGCACGGCGACGGGTTGTCGTTCAAGGCCGGAGGCGGCATCACCTCGAAGAGCGATTGCCGAAAGGAATACGACGAGGTTCTTCAAAAGATTTACCTGCCCTTCGAGTGAACGGGGTGGGGCATAATATAATAAGGTGCATTCGATGTGCGCCATCGTAACGAACAATCCCAACTATGATGCAACAATTTGTGGAGACCATCAAGGTAAAGAATGGTAAGGCCTTGGCTCTTGCTTACCATCAGGCACGCATGGAGCGTACCATCGCCCATTTCTTTCCCGCGCTTGCCCTCACGGCCATGCCCCGTTTGGAAGAGTGGGTGGCGCCGAAGGCCGATATGGACCTTTTCAAGGCGCGTGTGGTGTATGGCGAAAAGGGGGTGGAGAAGGTAGAATATGCATCTTATGCCATGCGTCCAATTCGCTCATTGCGAGTGGTTTGCGACGATTCGATCGGTTATGACTATAAGAGCGTGGATCGGTCGGCGCTCAACGCCTTGGTGACGAAGCGTGGCAACTGTGATGAGATTGTCATCGTGAAGAATGGGATGGTAACCGATAGTTCTTACACCAACCTCGCTCTGTATGATGGCCATGAGTGGTTGACGCCGCGCCGCCCCTTGCTCCTGGGCACCAAGCGGGCCTTCCTGCTCGACCAAGGATTGCTGAAGGAAGCCGACCTGACGCTTGCCGACCTGCGACGTGCGCAACGCGTGAGCCTCTTCAACGCCATGATCGACATGGGCGAACGTGTGGTTGAGGCCTGCGATATTGCCTTTGAATAGTACCCGGAATGCCATAATCGGTTATTGGGGTAATTATTTCCGAACTCGGGGTATAGGGTAATACGAACCAAGTGGGTATCTTTGCACCAAGAAAAACGAAAACAAGTATTCATCAACAAAACAACACAACCATGTATATAGAAAAAATTCTGTCGCCAGTCGACTTGAAAGGGCTGGACTTGAAGGCGCTTCAAGTGGTGGCCGACGAAACACGTCGGGCCGTGCTCAACCGCGTAAGCAAGCATGGTGGACACGTGGGACCTAACCTTGGTTTTGTGGAAGCTACCGTGGCGTTGCATTATGTGTTCAACGCGCCGAAAGATAAGTTGGTGTTCGATGTGAGCCACCAGAGTTATCCTCATAAGGTGTTGACGGGGCGTGCCTCGGGATTCTTGGGCGATGTAGATGACATGAACGCCATCTCGGGCTATTCGTCGCCTGCCGAATGCCCCGAGTACGACAATTTTGAGGTGGGCCATACCTCCACATCCATCAGTCTGGCCACGGGCTTACAAAAGGCGCGTGATGTGAAGGGAACCGACGAGAACATCATCGCCATTATCGGCGACGGATCGCTCTCGGGTGGCGAGGCCTTCGAAGGTCTCTCGGAAGCCTCCGAACTGGGTACGGGCATCATCATCGTGGTGAACGACAACGAGATGTCGATAGCCGAGAATCATGGCGGCATCTACAAGAACTTACGTGCCCTTCGAGAGTCGGGGGGTACATGCGAGCACAACTGGTTTAAGGCTTGGGGCTTCGAATACAAGTATCTGGAGGAAGGCAACAATATAGAAAAACTCATAGAGGTGTTCCGAAGTGTTAAGGACACCGACAAGCCTACCGTGGTCCATATCCACACCGAGAAGGGACACGGCTACGCACCAGCCGTTAAGAACAAGGAAGCGTGGCATTGGGGATTGCCGTTTAACCTGGAGGATGGCAGTAGGCCGGTGAGGAATGCGGATGGAACGATGCCCGAGGTGGTGGCATGCGAGGATTATGCGGAGCTCTTCAGCGACTGGATGTTACGCGAGATGAAGCACGACAAGACGCTCATCGCCGTTACGGCAGGAACGCCCACAGCCGCAGGCTTTACGCCCGACAAGCGCAAGGAAGCAGGTAAGCAACACATTGACATGGGCATTGCCGAGGAGCAGGCGGTGGCCATGATCTCAGGAATGGCAAAGGGTGGATTGCATCCCGTGTGGACGGTTTACAGCACCTTTGTTCAGCGCACCTACGACCAGATAGCGCAAGACCTTTGCATCAACGCCAATCCGGCGGTCATCAACGTAGTGGGAGGTGGCGTAAACTCGATGAACGACATCACTCACATCTGCCTCTTCGACATTCCGATGCTTTGCAGCATTCCGGGTCTCATCTATCTGGCACCCACCACCTGCGAGGAGTATTTTGCCATGATGCGTTGGGCGATCCAGCAAGACCAAAAGCCCATAGCCATTCGTACGCCAAGCAATGGGGTGGTTCACACCGCCGAGCCGGTTGATGCCGAATATGGTTACGCCCCGAAGTACAAGGTGATGCACCGAGGGTCGAAGGTGGCCATCATTGCCGCAGGATCGTTCTACCAGAAGGGAGAGAACGTGGTGCGCCTCTTGGCCGACAAGGGCATCGACGCCACGCTCATCAATCCTCGCTATTTGAACGCCGTGGACGTCGACGTGCTCAACGCCTTGAAGGACGACCACCAACTGGTGGTGACGCTTGAGGATGGTTGCAAGGATGGTGGATTCGGAGAGCGCATCGCGTCTTATTATGGCACATCGCAGATGAAGGTGCTTGTGGGCGGCATCAAGAAGGGCCTCTACGACCGTTACGACGTGCACGAGTTGCTTGCCAACAACCGTTTGCTCGATGAGCAAATCGTGGAAGATGTGTTGGGTATTGTGGACTGACAAAAGTAAGGTGCTTATGCAAGAGGTCTATTTCAATACCGTCCAAGAGTTCAACGATTTCTATCATCTCGATACGCTCCACCCGTTGGTGAGCGTGGTGCGCTTCGACAAGCCAAGGACATTGGAGGAGGTCACGTGTCATTATGGCCTCTATGCCCTGTTTCTCAAGGAGAACAAAGGATGCAAATTGTCGTACGGGCGCACCAAGTATGATTTCGATGAGATGACGGTTACAAGTTTCGCACCGGGTCAGGTAATCCACGTGGAACCCAATCCTGATGTGTCGGTTCCTAAGTGGACAGCCATCGTGTTTCACCCCGACCTGCTCAGTCGCACCTCATTGGGTAAGCGCATAGGCCGATATGAGTTTTTCGATTACACCTCCAACGAGGCGTTGCACCTTTCGTGTGGCGAGATTGACATATTCCGGGGTGTGCTCTCCATGATACAACAGGAGTTGAAACGAAGCATCGACAAGCATTCGCGCGAGTTGATCGTGAGCAACAGTGAGTTGCTGTTGAACTATTGCCTGCGCTTCTACGACCGTCAGTTTATCACCCGCGAGGAGATCAACCATTCTGTGGTGAGGAAATTTACGACGTTGCTCGACCAATACATTGCCAACCAAGCCCAGCACGAAGGGTTTCCTTCGGTGGCTTACTTTGCCGACAAATGTTGCTACTCTCCTAAGTATTTTGGCGAGTTGGTGAAGACCGAGACGGGACGGACGGCCAAGGACCTTATCAATGATCGTGTGCTACGGGCTGCCCTACAACTCCTTAACGACGAGACGCTAAGCGTTAAGATGGTGAGCCAACAGCTTGGCTTCGAGTATCCCCAACACTTTGTGAGGTTCTTCAAGGCCAAGACGGGACAGACGCCTTCTGGATATAGAAAGATCGTATAAGTGCCCAAGGATATGAAGAGGTTTGTTTTAATCATAATAATCATAACAATTTCAATGCAAGTTATGGCACAAAAGAAAATAGTACAGACAGCAGGACGCGCACAGTTGGGCGAGTTTGCCTCAGAGTTTGCCCATCTTAACGACGACATTCTGTTTGGTGAGGTGTGGAGCCGCAACGACCTTCTCTCGTTGCGCGACCGAAGTGTGGTGACCCTTACGTCACTCATCAGTCAGGGCATTACCGATAGTTCGCTGAAATATCATCTTCAGACGGCCAAGAACAATGGCATTACCCGCACCGAGATAGCTGAGATAATAACCCACATCGCCTTCTATGCCGGATGGCCCAAGGCATGGGCTGCCTTCAATCTTGCCAAGGAGGTGTGGGCGGATGAGGTGGCCCAGGAGGTCTCGGACGAAGCTAACCATCTGGCGTTTCCCATAGGAAATCCCAATACGGCATACGCCAAATACTTCACGGGCAATAGCCATCTCGCCCCGTTGACTCCCAAAAATATTGGCGAAGGCGAACAAACGGCTCTGCCTATGAGCAACGTGACCTTTGAGCCTGGATGCCGCAACCATTGGCATATACATCATGGCGCACGCCAAATGCTTATCTGTGTGTCGGGTAAGGGATGGTATCAGGAGTGGGGCAAGCCGGCCATTCCACTTAAGGCGGGCGATGTGGTCGATATTCCAGAAGGCGTGAAGCATTGGCATGGCGCACAAAAGGACTCATGGTTCCAGCATATCGCCACCCATGTGCAGGTGGAAAACACATGTCCTGGTTCGGCCCCCAACGAATGGTTGGAGCCTGTGAGCGAAGAGGAATATAACAAACTGTAAACTCGGAAAATCGATATGAAGAAAGTAATTGTTATCTCAACCAGCTTACGTGTTGGGTCGAATAGCGACATGCTCGCTGATCAGTTTGTGGAAGGTGCTCGCAAGGCGGGGCACGAAGTGGAGAAGATTTCGCTCGTTGGCAAGCAAATAGCGTTCTGCAAGGGATGCATGGCCTGCCAGAAACAGGGAAGGTGCGCCATACCAGACGATGTTAACGACATTATGCAGAAGGTGCTTGGCGCCGATGTGGTTTGTTGGGCCACGCCCATCTACTACTATGAGATGAGCGGCCAGATGAAGGTGCTCATCGACCGCACGAACGCCATGTATCGCTTAGACTATCGGTTCCGCGATGTTTACATGCTCTCCACGGCTGCAGAGGACGAGCCAGAGGTGCCCCAACGCGCCGAGGCCGGCCTCACCGGATGGGTCGATTGCTACCCCAAGAGTCGCTTGGCGGCCACACTTTTCTGTGGAGGCGTAGATGGCCCGCGCGCCATTGCCGGCAACGGTAAGTTGCGGGAGGCATACGAGTTGGGCAAGAAAGTGTGAGGTCTTGATTGAAATTTCCTGCGAAAGAGAGTGGGATCCTCTGTTTTTATTTTTACCTTTGCCATGCGTCAAGAAACGGTTTGTGGGAGTGTTTGGTAGCGCTCGGCCGAAACCCTCTCTTGGCGCATGCAGGCTTTAGGGCCTTCAAGACCGATAAATCATCAACAGAGAACCCCAAGCAACCATGGACATAGAGCAAGTGAGGGCCTACACGCTGTCGCTATATGGCGTGACCGAAGACCAACCCTTTGGCGACGATAACATAACTTACCGCGTTGAGGGAAAGATATTTTTATGCCTTTGGTTAGGGGGAGGATCCCACTCCATGAACGATAGCATGCCTCGCTTTGCTTGTAAGTTGGCTCCTGAGCGCAACGAAGCTTTGCGCGAGCAATACGAAACCGTCACTCCGGCGTTTCACTGGAATAAGAAACATTGGAGCGACATTTATTATGAGCAACTCGACCCATGCCTGGTGAGGGCATGGATCAAGGAATCCTACGAGTTGATTATCAGCACATTGCCCAAGGCCAAGAGGGCAAAATACCTGTTGCAAGCATGACATGATCCGTATGGTCTCGACACTCGACCATGCTTTGGGGCCACGTGGTGAATATTAAAACATAACTCATGAAAGCATACACATACATAGAGAAAGGACGGTTTGCCATGACCGACAAGCCGAAACCCGTGATAGAGGAACCCACCGACGCCATTGTTCGCGTTACCTTGGGCAGTATCTGTACGAGCGATCTCCACATCAAGCATGGTAGTGTGCCCAGGGCGGTGCCCGGCATTACCGTTGGCCACGAGATGGTGGGCGTTGTAGAGGCTGTTGGGAGTGAGGTGAAAGGCATCAAGGAAGGCGATCGCGTCACCGTGAATGTGGAGACCTTCTGTGGCGAGTGCTTCTATTGCAAGCATGGATATGTGAACAACTGCACTTCGCCCCATGGCGGTTGGGCGTTGGGTTGTCGCATTGACGGTGGTCAGACGGAGTATGTTCGCGTGCCGTTGGCCACCCAAGGATTGAACCGCATTCCCGATAGCGTTACCGACGAGCAAGCCTTGTTTGTGGGCGATGTGCTGGCCACCGGTTTCTGGGCGGCCCGCATCAGCGAGATTACCGAGGACGACACGGTGCTCATCATCGGCGCGGGACCGACGGGCATCTGCACCTTGCTCTGCGCCATGCTGAAACACCCGAAGCGCATCATTGTTTGTGAGCGGTCGGAGGAACGTCGCGCATTCGTAAAGAAGCATTATCCCGAGGTGCTGCTCACCACACCTGAGGAGTGTCAGGTGTTTGTGGAAGCCCATAGCGACCATGGGGGCGCCGACCGCGTATTGGAGGTGGCGGGCGCCAACGCCACGTTCCAGTTGGCTTGGCAATGTGCGCGCCCCAACGCCATCGTCACCATTGTGGCCCTCTACGACGAACCGCAGGTGTTGCCCTTGCCCAACATGTATGGCAAGAACCTGACGTTCAAGACGGGTGGGGTGGACGGTTGCGATTGCGAGGAGGTGCTCCACCTCATTGAGCAGGGCAAGATCGACACCACACCGCTCATCACACATCGCTTCCCCCTCAGTAGGATAGAGGAAGCCTACCGCATCTTCGAGAACAAGGAGGACGGGGTTATCAAGATAGCTATTTATAATTAACTTCATACCGATGGCCTGGGCGCAATGGTGCGTTCAGGCCTATAGGTTTCATACTAACATCAATAAAGCATTATGTCAAATTCAGTAGAGAACCTCTATCGGCTCGACGGTAGAGTGCCGTTGGGCAAGGCTCTTCCCTTCGGCTTGCAACATGTGCTGGCCATGTTTGTCAGCAACATCACCCCCATCATGATCTTGGCGGCGGCCGTGGGGCTCGATAGCGCCATTAGCGCCGCACTTATCCAAAACTGTATGGTCATCGCCGGTATAGGAACCTTGGTGCAGCTCTTCCCCGTGTGGCGTGTGGGTTCTCGCTTGCCTATCGTGATGGGCATCTCGTTTACGTTCCTTTCGCTCGCCATCAGCATCGCCGGCGCTTACGGCATGGGCACGCTCATCGGTGCGGTCATCGTGGGCGGATTGGTTGAGGGAACGCTCGGACTGTTTGTTAAGTATTGGATCAAGCTCATCCCTCATGTGGTGTCGGCCACGGTGGTTACGGCCATCGGATTCTCGCTCCTTCCCATTGGCGCCAACTCGTTTGCCGGTGGCCAAGGAGCAACCGACTTCGGCAGCATGAGCAATTGGATTGTGGGTAGCGTAACGCTTCTTGCCTGCTTGCTTTGTCAGGTGTTTGCCAAGGGCTTCCTGCGCTCGTTGTCGGTCCTCGTGGGTCTTGTGGTGGGCTATGTGCTCTCGTGCTTCATGGGCATGGTCGACTTCGGCGGCTTGTCGGGACAGTCGATCATTGCGCTCCCGCGCATCCTTCCTTTCACCCCCGAGTTTAACGTGGGTGCCATTCTCTCCGTTGTGGCCGTGTACCTCGTGTCGGCCACCGAGACCATTGGCGACACCTCAGCCCTTTGCAATAGCGCCCTCAAGCGCGACCCCGCGACCCGCGAGATGGGGTCGGCCATCTGCTGCGATGGTTTCGTCAGCTCCGTGTCGGGTTTGTTTGGTTGTACGCCCATTACCTCGTTTAGCCAAAATGTGGGTTTGGCGGCCATCTCGGGTGTGGTCAACCGATTCACCATTGGCGTGGGAGCCGTGGTGATGATCATCGGTGGTGTGTTCCCCGTTATTGGCGCAGCCCTGACAACCATCCCTCAGGCCGTGCTCGGTGGTTGCACCATCATGATGTTTGGAAGCATCCTCTTTGCCGGTTTTGGCATGATGGCGCGCGCTGGCTTCTCGCAGCGCAACATGGTTATCGTTAGTCTCTCGCTCAGCATGGGTCTTGGCTTCACGCAAGCCACAGGCATGTTTGCCATCTTCCCCGAGATTGTGCGCACGGTGTTTGCTGAGAACTGCGTAGCCGTGGTGTTCCTCCTTGCCGTAGTGCTCAACCTTGTGCTGCCTAAGAAGGTACAGGGCGAGATGTAGAATGGCATAGCCTTATGACCTACACTTATCAATATCCGAGGCCGGCGGTAACGGCCGATTGCGTGGTTATTACCACTGAGGAGGTGCCAAAGGTGCTGCTCATACAACGGGGCAATGAGCCCTATAAGGGACACTGGGCTTTCCCTGGTGGATTCATGAACATGGACGAGACCGCGGAGCAATGCGCCATTCGTGAGTTGGAGGAGGAGACGGGGCTCGTCGTTGAGCGGGTTCGACAGATTGGCGCCTACTCGAAGGTCGACCGTGACCCTCGGGGGCGCACCATTTCGGTGGCCTATCTGGCGATGGTTGCCAGTCAGATAACTGTGGCTGGACACGACGATGCTGCCCAGGCGGCTTGGTTCCCTTTGACCGATCTGCCCGTGTTGGCCTTCGATCACCAGGACATTATGGCGGACGCCATCGCATTATATCATAAGGTGAACAGGTAGAGGATGGTGTTGCGCTTGTGGCAACACCAAGAGATTAAGGCAAGAAGCACACCGCTTCTTGCCTTTTTGTGTTTTTCGATGGTAAGGCATTTGGGATAATTCCCAATCGGTCATTAGACCGAAATGGGTGAATTATTATGATTCTATGGATTCTTTCCAACTCTTGTCAGCGTTTCTTTCGGCATCTTGCTTCCATTCGCGTTTCGCCATAGCCCGCTATGGCTTCAACTCGAATGTCGCAACCTGCTCGAAAGAAACACTAACAAGAATTGAAATCTAACGACCGATTGGGGATAATTGGTGGAAATAGACGCTTGAGACAATTCGCTTGGATTCGGAAAACGCGCAACAAACTATAGCAAGAACTACACGTTTCTTTTTCACGAGAGCGCCGTTAGCCGCAAATACGCAATTCTTGGCGGACTTTTGTAATTGATTGGTGTTCAGTAGTTTAGTGTGTAAATGGTTGTTTTCTTATTCCGTATTTTACATTCTTCATTGCGAAACATGCCTTTTCGTACGTCGATACCTGCCCTTTTGAGTTGCGAAACCTACCTAACCCCAATGCGGAAAGCCATCTTGCGCAACTCGATACATGCCTAATCGTAAATAGGCAGTTCCTAATTTTGTTTTCCATTTCGTAAAAACGACTTTTTCGCTCTCTAATTCACCACAAAAAGTGAGCCCGTTTTTTTCAGAACTTTTCAAACATATTATCCCTAATGGGTCATTAGACCGAAATAGGAAATTTCGGCATCTTGCTTCCTTTCGCGTTTCTATATAGTCCCGCTATGCCTTTGGGTGCGCCTGTCGCAACCTGCTCGAAAAGAATTGAAATCTAACGACCGATTGGGGATAAAAAGCAAAAAGCTTGGGGCTTTTTGCAGGAAGCCCCAAGACGCGTGTGGATGGCGCTTGGGGCATTTCCGGGAAGAACGGCGTGGCAACTCGCTGTCCTTCTGTCTTTTTTACAGACTTTGCTTATCTGTGGTGGTTAGAGGCGTAGGGGGCGACGCACCGTCTTGCTCAGCATGCTTTCGGGCATGAAGGTCTTGAGGGTGTCGACCACGGTGTTGAGCATACGCTCGCGCACATAGTCGTCTTTGATGTAGAGCGATATGCGTCGTTGTGATAGATAGTCGCCTTCGATCTTGCGAACGTTGGCGCGTTGTTGCTCGGAAAGAAACGGCAGGTGCATCTCGGGGATGATGGTGAAGCCACCATTCTCGTCGACAATGCGTATCAGCGTGTCGATGCTTCCCGCCTCGTAGATGTGGGTTCCCTTGCTGCGCGCCTTGCAAAACGAGAAGGCGCTTTCGCGTAGGCATTGCGCCTCTTTCATGATCCACATGTTCTCGTGTTCGAGATTCTCAGGTTTGAATATGGGCAATTTTCGCCAGCAACTCTCGGCTATGTATACATAGAATCGTTCTGTGTAGAGTGGTATTTCCAATATGCCTTGTCGGATGTTGTCGGAGATGGCGATGCCCGCGTCGAACTCTCCGTTGAGGAGTGCCTCGAACATGAAGCTCGCCTTCAGTTCACGGATGGAGAGGTCGACGGTGGGGTAGTCGTTGCGATAATGGTGGATAAACTTGGGAAGCAGATAAGGAGCGATGGTGGGACCGACGGATAGGGCAAACGATCCGCCAATAGTCCCCTTGTCTTCGCTCGCCAGTTCCGCAATGCGATCGGTTTCCATCAGTGCCCTTTGTGCTTGCCGAATGATCTTCTCGCCGGCGACGGTCGGTTTCACCGTTTTGTTTGATCGCTCGAAGAGACGCACATCGAGTTCCTTCTCCAATTTCGCCACCATGGCACTCAGGGTGGGTTGTGATATATGGCACGAATCGGCCGCCCTCGCAAAATTGCGAAAGCGGTCGATGGCAACAATGTATCTGAGTTGTTGAATGTTCATGATTTTATGTGTGGCTTGCCAGAAGGTTCTTGAGGTCGGCAAGATTCATGGCTCCGCTTTGTCGCCAGAGCATCTCGCCTGCACGGAAGAGTATGAACGTAGGCACCGACTGGATGCGGTAAGCGGCGGCCAATGAGCCATTCTTGTCAACGTCTACCTTGATGATGCGGATGTTGTCGCCAAGGTCGGCTTTCAGTTGCTCGAGCACGGGGTGCATCTGTTTGCATGGGCCACACCATGTGGCGAAGAAATCTACCAAGGTGAGTTGGTTGCTATTGATGATGTCGTTGAATTTTTCCATAATGTTTATTGGTTTTTGAGTTTACAAATCATTTGAGTCATATTGCCCATGGGACAGAACACGCACCAGGTGCGCGGGCGGAACACGACGGTAAGGATGACACCTACGATAAGCGAGGTGAGCATGATGCCGTAAAGGCCGAAGGCGAACTGCGCCACCCAAGGGTCAACGGCTACGGGGTAGGCCCAATGCCAGGGTACGTCGAAGGTCCAAAGCAGGTGGATGGTTTGGTGAAGCGAGTCGAGACCTTTGGCCACGTGAACCGTGAGCACAATCATCTGGATGAAGAAGAACAGGAAGAACACCAGGAACCCGTTGCGGAACCACTTCGACGAAAGCCATCGTGGCGCCACCCTCTTGCTCGACCATCCAAGGGTGTTGCCTATCTGTAGGAACAGTTGGCCACGGCCGCAATAGTTGTTGCAGTAGCCTTTGCCGCCTCCGAAGATGGCCATCAGCAGGGGAATGAGGAAGCATACGACGCCAAGCCACGCAAAGATGATGTTGAAGAATCCAAGGGTGAAATAGGTGGCGGAGACGATCCAAAGGTAATCGTTCCACTTCTTGGGTTTCTGTTTAGCCATGGGTTATCGTGTTACTTTATGCATGACACCCGCTGGGCAATTCTTTTCGCAAATGCCGCAACCGACGCAGCGGTCCTCGTCGATGACGGCGTAGCAACCTTTGAGGATGCTAATGGCGTCCTTGGGGCACATCTTTACGCATACGCCACACGCCACGCATCGGTCTTGTTCGTTCTGTGCTTTGTATTTGCTTCTGGGGCGAGCCTTTTCCCTGCTGGCAGGGGATGCGCAGGCGAGGCTCGGGGCTTGTTGGGTCGAAAGGGTTGTGGTCATGGAAGGCTTCTCTTTACCTATTTTTATATATGCGAATGCTTTAGGTGGCGGGGTGGGGATGCTGGCGCGTTTTGTCGCCTGTCTCGGCAGCGGGCAGTTGTTCCAGCAATTCCTCGAGCAGTTCGGAGGCGTCGGCCACGCAGAGTGGGCACTCGCGGAGCATCTTGCCTGTGCCAACGCCCTTGAGCAGTTTGCACTGGGTGGAGCCGTTGCGCTGGCGGAACTTCTCCATCATCTGGCGCATGCCCTTCAAGGCTAAGGATTTGTTGCGGGTGGCCAACCCGTAAACGATACCGGCGCCTACGAGCGCTCCGCACGTGCCCTCCATATTGCCCATGCCGGCGGCAAAGCAGTTGCCAACGTGCTTGATGGTTTCTTCGTCGATACCGGTGAAGTCGTGGTAGGTACAGCAAACCGCTTGGGTGCAGTTGTGTGATCCGCAGGCCTTCTTGCCCGCTGCTATGTCTTTTCTGGTTTCCATAATTCTAATGTGGGTTTCTTTTGGTGCAAAGGTAGGTTTTTTGTTATAGACAAGCGAATGTTTTTGTCTATCTTTTGATAGATGACGTCTATAATAGGCAATGCTTGTCGGCATAGCTTTGGGTAACAGGGCTGATAATAAAAGGGAATGGGTGGAATTTAGTTGCATATTTGCAACTATAATATAATGATATAGTTAATAACGTCAAAATATTCCGAAATTCTTAACAGAAAGATGTTAACGCATTAAGAAAATCTTTATCTTTGCCCTTATGAAGAAGAAAACCATTTGGATCATCGCCGTTATCATGGGCCTGAGCTTCGTCATATTGCTTGGATTGCAGTTGACGTACATACAGGAAATGGCCAACATGAAGAAGGAGCAGTTCGACGAAAGCGTGAACCGCGCCCTCTACCAGGCGTCGCGCAACTTGGAGCTCAATGAGACGTTGCGCTATCTGGAGAAGGATGTGAACGAGACCGAGCGGCATGCCTATCGGGTGGATAGCGTGGGCACAAGGTCGGGCAATCCCGACGATGGCACCGTGCAGCGCTCGCATCAGTTTGCGGTGCAAGGCAAGGATGGTACGGTGTATTCTTCCTTCGAGCTGAAAACCATCTCCACGAAGCCCGCGCAGATGCCCAAGGCCATGATTCTGAAGAACGATCGCAACTCGAACAACGCAGCGAGCAAATCGCTTCAGGAAATAGTGAAGAACCGCTATGTGTACCAAAAGGCGTTGCTCGACGAGGTGGTGATGAATATGCTTTATTCGGCATCGGAAAAGCCTCTGAAAGAGCGAATTAACTTCAAGATACTCGATCAGGACCTGAAGGCGGAACTGATGAATAATGGTATCAACATTCCTTACCATTTCACGGTTACCACACAAGACGGTCGCGAGGTGTACCGTTGTCCCGACTATACCGACGAGGGCGTGGAGTTTACCTATTCGCAAGTGCTCTTCCGCAACGATCCGGCTTCGAAGATGGGCGTGGTGAAGGTGCATTTCCCTGACATCAATGGCTATATTTATTCGAGCGTGAGGTTCATGATACCCAGTGTGGTGTTTACCCTGATATTGCTCATCACCTTTGTGTTCACCATCGTGGTGGTGTTCCGCCAGAAGCGTTACAGCGAGATGAAGAACGACTTCATCAACAACATGACTCACGAGTTGAAGACACCTATAGCCAGCATCTCCCTGGCGGCTCAGATGCTCAACGACGACAGCGTGCCCAAGACGGAGAAAATGATGAAGCATCTCACGGGAATCGTCACCGACGAGACCAAGCGATTGAGGTTCCTCGTGGAGAAAGTGTTACAGATGTCGATGTTCGACAGAAAGAAATCGACGTTTAAGAAGAAGCACCTTGACCTCAACGAGATGGTGGAGACCATTGCCAACTCCTTCTCCCTGCGTGTGGAGCATACGGGTGGAAAAGTCTATGTGGATGTGGGAGCCATCGACTCGGCCATCTACGTGGATGAGGTTCACTTCCAGAATGTCATCTTCAACCTGATGGACAATGCGGTGAAATATCGCCAGCCCGACAAACCGCTCAATGTGTACCTGAAGACGTGGAACGACGACCAGTATCTGTATTTCTCATTGGAAGACACGGGCATGGGCATGAAGAAAGAAAATCTGAAGAAGATATTCGATAAGTTCTACCGCGTTCATACGGGCAATGTGCACGACGTGAAGGGATTCGGCCTCGGTCTGGCCTACGTGAAGAAGGTGGTCGACCTGCACGATGGCGACATCAAGGTGGAGAGCGAATACGGCAAGGGCACGAAGTTTACCATCAAGTTGCCCGTGATAAAAGATTAGTGATAGGGGAGCGCCCACCTCGTGAGGGCGTTGCCACATAATATAATTGATAACAAACTTGTAAAATAGAATGATTATGGACGAAAAAGTTAAGATTCTGCTTTGCGAAGACGACGAGAACCTCGGAACGCTTCTTTGCGAATATCTCATAGCAAAGGGTTACGACGCTGTGTTGTGCCCTGATGGTGAAGTCGGTTATCGCGAGTTTACCAAGGAAAAGTTTGATATCTGCATCCTCGACGTGATGATGCCCAAGAAGGATGGATTCACCCTGGCTCAGGACATCCGCCAGATCAACTCGCAGGTGCCCATCGTCTTCCTGACGGCCAAGGTGCAGAAGGAAGATGTGCTCGAGGGCTTCGACAAGGGTGCTGACGACTACATCACAAAGCCTTTCTCTATGGAGGAGCTGGTGAAGCGCGTGGAGGCCATCATGCGCCGTGTGAGAGGAAAGAAGAACCGTGAGAGCAGTATGTACAAGATCGGTCGCTTCACCTTCGACACACAGAAGCAGTTGCTCGTCATTGGCGACAAGCAGACCAAGCTCACCACCAAGGAGAACGAGTTGCTGGCGTTGTTGTGCTCACACGCCAATGAGATCCTGAAGCGCAACGACGCCCTGCGCACCATTTGGATTGACGACAACTATTTCAATGCGCGCTCAATGGATGTTTACATCACCAAACTGCGTAAGCATCTGAAGGACGACGATCAGATCGAGATCATCAACATCCATGGCCAGGGCTACAAACTAATTGTTCCTGAGGAAGATTGATGGACCTATAAGGGTAAACAAGACCCAACCTGGCGGTTTGGAAGAACCCAGGGGGGCTTATAAGATAAGGTGGGGTGGACAGGCGCGAAAGGTGCGAGTCCACCTCACCTTTATGTAAGTGGGACACTTGGGCCTTTGGAAGGCTCATGTTTGTCCTTTGCGTTTGTGAGGCGTTTGCTCTTTTCGTGGATTAGTACTTTCCTGAGGTCTTCTCGTTTCGCACGTGGCCTGCGATGCCCAAGACGATGAGCGCTAATGGAAACAACAGAAATGCGTTGTGGTCGGTTAGCCCCGTCGCGTAAAAGCATGCCATGAGCAACACCCCAGTGTATACCAAGGGAAGGCCAAGCCAAGCGGCGTGAGCTCTGAGAAAAAGCGCCGCCGTGCGCGTAATCTTAAGCAAGGATTTCTTCATAACGCTGCAAAAGTAATAAGAAAAGGCGGGTGCGCGAATGTTTTTTGTGTTAAAAAGCAAAAAACATGCAAGATGCGTGCTTTTATGTGCGAACAATTTTGTAACTTTGCACCCGCATTTTGCAAAATAATAATTAATTTCATTCAAAGTAGTATGAATCAATACGAAACCGTTTTCATTTTGACTCCCGTTTTGTCTGATGAACAGATGAAGGAAACGGTCGCTAAATTCAAGAAGCTGCTCACCGACAATGGTGCAGAGATTCTGAACGAAGAGGCCTGGGGATTGAAGAAGATGGCTTATGCTATTCAGAAGAAGTCTACAGGTTTCTACTGCCTGTTGGAGTTCAAGGCTGAGCCATCAGTGATTGACCGTCTCGAGACTGGCTATCGCCGCGACGAGAGAGTTATTCGTTACATGACCGTGAAGCTCGACAAGCACGCTGTTGCTTACGCTGAGAAGCGTCGTGCCAAACTGGGTAATAAATTGGAGGCTTAATTATGGCAGAGCAGAAAAATTCAGAAATCCGTTATTTGACCGCTCCTTCTATTGACACCAAGAAGAAGAAGTATTGCCGTTTCAAGAAGAGCGGTATCAAGTATATCGACTATAAGGATCCCGAGTTCCTGAAGAAGTTCCTCAACGAGCAGGGTAAGATTCTTCCCCGTCGCATCACAGGTACTTCATTGAAGTATCAGCGTCGTGTGGCTCAGGCTGTCAAGCGTGCACGCCAGATCGCACTGCTTCCATACGTAACCGATTTGTTAAAGTAATTGAAAAGGAGGCTAAGATATGGAAATCATACTGAAGGAAGATATTATCGGACTTGGATACAAGAACGATATCGTTAAGGTGAAGAGCGGCTATGGCCGTAACTACTTGATTCCCACAGGCAAGGGCGTTATCGCCTCAGAGAGCGCTAAGAAGGTGCTCGCTGAAAACCTGAGACAGCAGGCTTGCAAGATCGCTGCTGCTAAGGCTGAGGCTGAGAAGCGTGCTGAGGCTCTGAAGGACGTGGAGGTTGTTGTTGTTGCCAAGGTTGCCGCCACTGGCCACCTCTATGGCTCTGTCAACGCTCTCGTCGTTGCTCAGGAGCTCGCTAAGAAGGGCATCGAGATCGACCGCAAGATCATCACCATGCACGACATCAAGAAGGTTGGTGACTTCGAGGCTACCGTACACTTCTTCAAGGATGTTGAGGTGAAGGTTCCTGTGAAGGTTGTGGCTGAGAAGGCTGAGGTCGTAGCTGAGGAGGCTCCCAAGGCTGAAGAGGCTCCCGTAGCTGAGGCTGCTCAGGTTGAGGCTCCCGCCGTTGAGGAGGCTCCCGCCGCTGAGTAATCCACTCGAATATGCTTGGGCCGCTCATGTGGCCTGACTTTAGAAATATGGAAAGTCCCGTTCGTCGTAAGATGAGCGGGGCTTTTTTTATATTCATTCACAAAGTATAACGGGCCGTACCGGCACATTTCGAAATATTATTGTTACCTTTGCATCATAATCGAAACAATAATAAGACAATAACAATGAAAGCATTTGTATTCCCTGGACAAGGTTCACAGTTCGTCGGTATGGGCAAGGAGCTCTACGACAATAATCCTATGGCAAAAGAGTTGTTCGACAAGGCCGACGAGATTCTCAGTTTCAAGATTACCGATATCATGTTTGCCGGCACCGACGAGCAGTTGAAGCAGACCAACGTCACTCAGCCTGCCGTGTTCCTCCACAGCGTTATATCTGCCCTCTGTCTTGACGAGCAGGATGCCGCAATGGTAGCAGGCCACTCACTTGGTGAGTTCTCGGCCCTGACATTCGCTGGTGCGCTGACCTTCGAGGATGGCTTGCGTTTGGTGGCTGCCCGTGCCAATGCTATGCAGAAGGCTTGTGAGGCCAACCCTGGTATTATGGCCGCCATCATCGGTTTGCCCGACGAGAAGATTGAGGAGATCTGCGCTGAGGTGAGCAAGGGTGGCAAGACGGTTATCGCCGCCAACTACAACTGCCCTGGCCAGTTGGTTATCTCTGGCGACAACGACGCCATCAACGAGGCTTGTGAGCAGTTGAAGGCCGCTGGTGCCAAGCGTGCGTTGCCCTTGAAGGTGGGTGGCGCTTTCCACTCTCCGCTGATGCAGCCCGCTAAGGAGGAGTTGCAGGCAGCCATCGAGAAGACAGAGGTGAAGGCTCCCAAGTGCCCCGTGTACCAGAACGTAGACGCTCAGGCTCACGTGGACCCCGTAGAGATCAAGGCCAACCTCATCGCTCAGCTCACATCGCCCGTGCGTTGGACAAAGACTGTGCAGAACATGATTGCCGCTGGTGCCGACGACTTCCTGGAGTGCGGACCGGGCAAGGCCCTTCAGGGTATGATTGGACGCATTGACAAGACCGTAGCTGCTCACGGCATCGCCTAAGGACAGTTTCGGCGATTTGCCTTTGTTGTGTTAATGGATTTCAGATGTCAAGACAGGGCGCTGCCTTTTGTCTATGATTTCTTAGCATCAAGGTAACATTGTTAATGAATAAGAAAATTATCGTATATCAACTTCTTCCCCGCCTCTTTGGCAATAAGAACCAGACGCGTAAGGCCAATGGTTCGTTGCTGGAGAATGGGGTGGGGAAGATGAATGATTTGGATACCCTCCATCTGAGGCGTATTCATGACATGGGATTTACCCATGTGTGGCTCACGGGTGTTATTCGTCACGCCACTACTACAAACTACAGCCAGAATGGGATACCTGGTCAGCATGCCGCCGTTGTGAAAGGATTGGCGGGATCGCCCTACGCTATTACTGACTATTACGACATTGACCCCGATATCGCGGTTGATGTGGACCATCGCATGGAGGAGTTTGAGAAGCTCGTGGCACGCATCCATTATGTGGGCATGAAGGTCATTATCGACTTCGTTCCCAACCATGTGGCGCGCGAGTATCACTCTATCTGCTGTCCGGCTGGTGTGACCGACTTGGGCGAGGAGGATGATGTGAACATGCATTTCTCCCCTCGTAACAATTTCTATTACTGTCCGGGGCAACCTTTCGTGTGCCCTGTTCCGACGCCTGAAGGCGAGGATCCTTATGTGGAGAATCCCGCCAAGTGCACCGGTAACGACCGTTTCGACAATCGGCCAGGTGTAGGCGATTGGTACGAGACGGTGAAGCTCAACTATGGCGTGGACTATTGCGACGCTGGAGGTCGTAGCTATCACTTCGATCCGGTTCCAAGCACGTGGACCAAGATGACGGACATCTTGCTCTATTGGGCTTCGAAGAACATCGATGGTTTCAGGTGCGACATGGCGGAGATGGTGCCCCATCAGTTTTGGAGCTATGCCACCCGCATCGTGAAGGAGCGCCATCCGCAGATGGTGTTCATTGGCGAGGTGTATGACACAGAGCAGTATCGCACTTATGTGCGCTCTGGGTTCGATTACCTTTACGACAAGGTGGGCATGTACGATTGTGTGCGCGACATCATTTGCAACCGCCGTCCGGCAAGCAGCATCACCTATTACTGGCAGAACGTTTCCGACATCAAGGAACACATGCTCTACTTCCTCGAGAACCACGATGAGCAGCGCATAGCCAGCGATTTCTTCTGTGGCGATGGTCGTAAGGCCGTTCCTGCCATGATGGTTTCGGCTTTGATGGGCTGCAACCCGTTCATGGTGTATGCCGGTCAGGAGTTTGGCGAGCGTGGCATGGATGCCGAGGGCTTCTCTGGCTGCGACGGTCGCACCACGATTTTCGATTACTGGTGTGTCGACACGCTTCGTCGGGGGCACTACGATCGCCGCCTTCTTACCCAGGAGGAGAAGCGCTTGCAGGCCATCTATCAGCAGGTGTTGTGCATGGCCAATAGCGAGAGGGCTTTCTGCGAGGGCGATTTCTTCGACCTCATGTACGTCAATCCGCAGTCGCAAAGCTTCAATCCGCGTTGTCATTATGCGTTCCTGCGAAAAAAGGACAAAGAGGTAATCCTTGTGGTTGTCAACTTCTCGGAGGAGGCCAACCATGTGCGAGTAACCATTCCGGGCCATGCCTTCGATTATTTCAAGATGCCGGAGCGTGATGTGGAGGCCGTCGATTTGCTGACCGATGAGCGCACCACATTCAACTTGAAGAAAGACGGTGTGGTGGAGATGGACCTTCCACCTTATTCGGGTAGAATCTTTAAATTCAGTATTCAAATGGAGGACAAGACTTACGAGCTGAACGCTCACAACAAAGAGGAGTTTCCGCCAGCCCATACGGCGGAGCATCTGCTCAATCAGGTCATGGTTCGCATGTTTGGTTGTGAGCGGTCGAAGAACGCCCAAATCGAGCGTAAGAAGAGCAAAATAAGCTATGTGCTCGACCATAAGCCCACTCGCCAAGAGGAGAAGGCCATTGCCGACAAGATGAATGAGCTGATTGCGGAAGACCTGCCTGTTACCTTTGAGTTTGTGGATCGCGACCATATTCCTGAGGGGGTGAAGATCGACCGCTTGCCCGAGGATGCCTCAGAGACCATTCGGCTGGTGCGCATCGGCGACTTCGACGTGTGCCCCTGCATAGGCAAGCATGTTCGCTCTACCTCGCAGATTGGCCGCTTTGAGCTTCTTGGCACCAATTGGGATGGCTTGACCCATTCGTTCCGCATCCGCTTCAAGGTTATTCCTTAACCCCCCATCGGTCATTAAGCCGAGAAGGGGGTAAGCCCTTGTTCCTTTTCATAAAGGACTGACGCTTTATGTGTTTCTTTTCAAGAGGACAGGCGCATAGAGCGATGTGTTGCTCTGTGACTAAGCCAACAAACTGGCAAGCCTGCGAGCTGGAAGGAAACAAGTTGGCAAGCCCACCCAGGGGTTGGCTATTGGCGACGGCGAGACTTCGCCAGACTATGGTGGCGTGAACGATGGCAGCCATGGTGTGGGTGCCAAGGAGAAAACGTTTAATATATGAAAAATCCCAAGACATCGCAATGAATGTCTTGGGATTTTTGTTGGTACCACGTGTCGGTTTACTTGGTTTCGATCTCTTCCTTCATGTCGACAAACTGTTTTTTGTCGTCGTAGAACTCATATTGCAGGAAAGCGAGTTTCTGTGATGGAATGATGTGAACGCCTAAACCATACTTAAGTTGCCACTTCCGCTTGAGGCTTACCACCCCTTGGTTGATGTAAGCGGCAACGTATGGGTGAACGTGGAGATAGAATCTCTTGATGCCAATCTTGTTGACTAGTTGGTCAATTTTTCTTTCGAGTTGGTCGGTGAACAAGATGCTCGACTTGATTTTGCCTGTTCCGTTGCACGATGGGCAGGTCTCTTCGACGTTTACGTCCATGGCTGGCCTTACACGCTGTCGGGTAATCTGCATGAGTCCAAACTTGCTCAGGGGCAATATGTTATGTCGCGCCCTGTCTTTCTGCATGTCTTTGCACATGCGCTCATACAGCATCTGTCGATCTTCCGCCAGGTTCATGTCGATGAAGTCGACCACGATAATTCCTCCCATGTCTCGTAGTCGCAACTGGCGTGCCAGTTCGTCGGCCGCTCCCAAGTTTGTTTCCAGGGCGGTGGCTTCTTGGCCATTCTCGTTTCTTGAGCGGTTTCCGCTGTTCACATCCACAACGTGCATGGCTTCGGTGTGCTCTATGATGAGATAGGCACCATGAGCATAGTTCACGGTTTTTCCGAAGCTTGCCTTAATTTGTTTAGTGACGTTGAAGTTGTCGAAGATAGGCACTTTTCCGGTATACTTCTTAACGATACCTGCCTTTTCAGGGGCTATGAGTGCCACGTAGTCTTTGACATCCTTGCACACTTCCTCATCGTCTACGTAAATATTCTCGTAGCTTGGATTGAAGAGGTCTCGCAACAGCGCTACTGCTCTTCCTGTTTCTTCGTAGACGAGTTGTGGGCGTTGCTGTGTTTTCTGAACCTTGACGATAGCGTCCTCCCAGCGCTTGGTCAGTATTTTCAGTTCCGCGTCCAGCTCTGCCACACGTTTGCCCTCTGCCACGGTGCGTACGATGACGCCGCAGTTTTTGGGCTTGATGCTGTGGATGAGTTGCTTGAGTCTCGCTCTTTCTTCGCCGCTCTTGATCTTTGAGGACACCGACACCTTATCTCCAAAAGGAATGAGGACCAGGTATCGTCCCGCAAAGCTCAGTTCTGCCGTCAGTCGGGGTCCTTTGGTTGATATGGGCTCCTTGACGATCTGCACCAGCACCTCTTGTCCTACGGTGAGCGTTTGCTGAACGCTTCCGTCCTTCTTCAGGTCGGGTTGGTGCGAAGCCTTTGCAAAGGGGAACAGCTTTTTGCGGTCGCTTTGCACTTGCTTCAGATACTTGGCGTACGAATTGAATTGACTTCCTAAATCAAGATAATGCAAGAAGGCGTCGCGCTCATAGCCAACATCCACGAAGCAGGCGTTGAGGCCCGGCATGAGCTTCTTTACCTTGGCAATGTAGATGTTTCCCACAGAGAAATTGGCCGAACGTGTTTCGTTTTGGTATTCCACGAGCCGCTTGTCCTCAAGCAGGGCGATGGATATTTCCTGTGGTTTGACGTTGATTATTACTTCGCTTGTCATCTCTTGATAACTCTTTAATGATAAAAAAGGGACCCACCGTAACGGCACGTCCCTTTCATAGAACAGTCAGCAGGGCTTATTTGCTCTTATGACGGTTCTTACGTAATCTCTTCTTACGCTTATGCGTAGCCATCTTGTGGCCTTTCTTCTTTTTTCCGTTTGGCATAGCTGTTAATGTTTAAAATGTTTGTTATGTTATTGATTTTTTGTTCCTTAAGGCGTATTTATTCACCTTTCATCTCATCGACGAACGCCTTGGCAGGCTTGAAGCTTGGCAGGTCGTGTGCAGCGATGGTGATGGTGGTGCACTTACCGATGTCGCGAGCAGTTTTCGGTGCGCGATGCTTGATGATGAAACTGCCGAATCCGCGAAGGTACACATTCTCTTTCTTCTCGAGCATGCTTCTCTTCACAGTCAGCATGAAACTCTCCACGACGGCTGACACGTCCTTGCGTTGCAAGCCGGTCATGTCGGTAATCTCGTTGATGATCTCTGCTTTTGTCATATACTGAAACAGTCTTTTCTTATTATTGTTTCCTTTATTTACTTATCATTTACTTTCGGACTGCAAATATACGAGTTTTTCGTGGGATGGAGAAAAGATTTGTATTTTTTTTCTTAGAAATTGATAATTTTCTTGTTGGAAGTGTCTAATTTTCAACTTCTTATCCCCACTTTCAGTCAGACTGTCGGTGGTGAAGGGGAGGAAAGCGCTTTGGATTTGTAAGGATAATTGCTTCAGGTTTTGAATTTGGTATGAAGGTGCTTGCTCGTTTTAAAGCCGAGCGTGCCCCGTGATGTTAGGGGCAGGTGGGGGCGCTACAGGTCAATGGCCCAGTTGACCAAAAACTCGCGAGGACGCAGGTGGGTGGCCATATAGGTCTCGATGGTGTTTCCCAGCACGTGCTGCTCCAGCTTGGAGGAGCCAATGATGTTGTTAGCCGAAAATGTAAGTTCCCATCGCTTTGTCTTATAGCTCATGGCGAGGTCGAGAAAAAAACTGGTTCCGATACCTTCGCTGTTGGTGTGGAAGAGTTGGTTCTTGATGCTCAGCATCCAGCCGTTGGCAGGGAAGACGTGAATGTTGAGACGGTGTTCCCAATCGTTGGTGCTGCCTGAAGAGAGCTGTGGAGCGGTCTGGTTCTTCTGCTGATTGAAGCTCACGCTTGACCGGCCTTCGACAGAGAGAAGCCTGGTTGGGCGTAAAGAAAAATTGAGCGCTACGGACGTTACCGTCATCCGCGCAACGTTCACCTTTCCTGTCACGAGCATGCAGTAGTCGGTCGTGGTGAATGAAGCCCCAAGGCCGAGGAGCGTCTTGGCCCATCCGAAGGTCTTGCTGATGTGTCCAGACAAGCCTGTGGTCTCGGTGGCTCGCTTCTTGTCCGTGGCGACGATGGTGAATATTCGGTCGTTCAGGACGTTTTCATACAAGATGTTGCCCGATGTCCGGGCGTACATTGGGCTTACATTGAGAAACACCCCCCAAACGGGGTTGGCGTATTTGTAGGTTGCTGTGGCGCGAAGGTCATGCGTCACAGCCGTCTTGCCCTGGTTTATCTTCTGCGTACGATATGTTGTAAAGATCGGCGTGTCGTAGATCGACTTGCCCGTCAGGGGCGAGTTCGTATAGCCCACATCTGCGGAGAAACTGGAGAGGGCAGAGACCTTCCAGTTCCATTGGATGGAAGGGTCCACCCACAGGTGGCCAGTCCTCGACTGGCGATAAGCTTGGTGTGCATAGCTTATTCTTGTCTTGACCACCACTTGTTGCTTGCTAAAGGCAAACGACATTGAGGGTGTCCAGTAGACGCGGAACAGCTG
Source organism: Hallella faecis (assembly GCF_018789675.1). GTDB lineage: Bacteria > Bacteroidota > Bacteroidia > Bacteroidales > Bacteroidaceae > Prevotella > Prevotella faecis. The sequence goes on along the minus strand of NZ_JAHKBE010000022.1, from coordinate 17,812 downwards.
GTAGGTGTTTTCTTGCTCAGCCTCTTCGCCCATGGCCACGGCGATGGCCTGGCGGTCGTAGTTGACGTCCAACTCGTTGTTGAGATAGTGGCGTCCCATCTTCAACTTGTAAAGGAGGGCGTTTTGGGTGGAGAAGAAGCTGAGATTGAGCCGTTCGGTCTGTTTGTTGATGGTAAGCAGTTGACCAGGTAGGTAATGGTATGACCAATAACTTTCCACATGATATACGTTGTTATTGGCAGCGGTGTGCGAAAGTTGGAAATCCTCGGTAAGACTACGTTTGTTTGGCTTAACCGTCATGGCCGTGTTTCGTCCGTCGCAGGTCATCCGTCCCTTGCTCTTGTTGAAGTCGAGATACCCCTTGAGGTTGTTTTGGATGAAGCTCTTCGAACCGTTGTATTGATAGTTGGCTTCCGCCTTCCATTCGCTCCTGGTGTTGTTCACGTCCTCATCTTCTACGATCACGGGCATGTCGGCGAGGGTGAGGTAGGTGGAAGATGTGCGGTTCTGCATGTCAGTCTGGTCTATGAGGCCGTTCACTTGCAGGCGCAGTTCGTCGTCATGTCCCGTCTTCCACAACCAGTTGCCAGCCACCAGGTGACTATGGTTGAAGGTGTATCGGTCCTCGTCCAAGTTGGGCGCATTCTGCGACGTCATGGAGAGAAGGCCCGACTCCGCGTCCGTTCTTCCTTTGAGCAATGCTGCCAAGTCGAGCACCTCATCGCCGAGTTGCTTGCCTGTGTCGTTGTTCTTGTACATCATCAACGCTTGGCGTTTCTTGTCGAATCGCATGCCCATCAGTCGGTTGTCGTAGAGGATGTCCTTACCATAGCCCAGTCCGATGTTGGCCGAGCTTGTCCAGACGGCCTTGGCGTCGTCCTTTAGCACAAGATTGAGGGCAGCCTGGTCGCTGAAAGAGACTCCCCGCAACGACTTCACGGGTTGGTGGTTTTCGAGCACTTGCACACTCTTCACCTTGTCGGCCGAGATGTTTTGGTTGGCCATTCCATATTGGGTTCCCATGAGGTCGATACCCTCTATATAGAACTTGTTGATGGCTTTGCCTTGGTATTCAATCTTTCCGTCGGCTTTCACCTCCAGTCCTGGCATTTTCGCAATCACGTCTGCTATGCAGCGGTCTTGCGCTTGCTTAAACCCTGCCACGCTATAGGTGAGTGTGGCGCCTGTGCTTTGTATGCGTTGCGCCTTGACCTTCACTTCTTTCAGGAGAAAACAGCCCTCCTTGAGCGTGATGGTCATGTCGTCCTTCAATGATGAGCGTGTAAGGGATTTTCTCTGATAGCCCACATGGTTGACGTCGATCGTATCAATGTCCTTGCCATTGGGAATAACCAATCTGTAAGTTCCCTCCCCATTGGCAATGCTATAGGCGACGACATGACGATTCTTGTCCAACGCCATAATCGTTGCGTTAGACACGGGTGCGCCCTTTTCGCTGATGATCTTGCCCGTGAAGGTCTAGGCGAAAATGGGGACATGCAAGAAGAGCGTTAGCAGAAGGACACAATACCTCATTCTTTGTCTAAGAAGTTTTTCTTGGGCAACACCTGGTCCGAAATGTCATTGTCCTTGTCGTCTGTGATTTCGGTTGCGCTTGCATCTTCGTCATAGCCTCCTTGGCTCAACACGCGATCGACGATTTGCTTTTGGCTTAGGCCATTGGTCTCCGTCCGCATCTTCAGGTAGCGTTTGCGCGTGCATTTCTGTGCGTCCTTGTCCATGAACAGGGAGATGGTCTTGTTGCCCGACGCCTTTTCTATTCCTGCCAACATGAAATGGAAACATCCCTCTTTGTCGGCGGCGTCGAGAATCAGGCCAGGCAGGCCGCGAAGCAGGTAAGGGCCATAGTTGAGTGGCAGTTCGATAGCGTACCAGACGGTCCATGTCCTGCCGTAAAGCGTGCCTTGGGCCTGCCGACATTCATAGCCGCTAATGGTCTTCGAGCTGTCTGCCAACTGCCAGGCAATTTCGGGCAATGGCTCCTCATATTTCAACTTGGAGTTGAGTATGCTATTAAAATAGGTGTATTTGTCCTTCTGGGGACTTCCCAAGAGTACTTGCAGACTGTTCTTAGTGGGATATTTCTTGTTAAGTGCATCCATTTGTTCCAACGCTCTGATAGGGTCTCCATTAACATGGAGCTTGGCCAGGTCTTCGTTGAAGCCACGCTCGTTGTCATTATAAAATACTGCGGTCGTCTTGCCAATGTCGAGACTCCATCTGTAAAGTTTGGCGGCACCAGCTGCGCTCTTGGCTTCACAGTCGTAGGTGACGTGATACAGGGCGAGCTCTTGGGCCAGGGTGTTGATGGTCATGAGGAGGGCCATAATAATGAGTAGGTTCTTTTTCATCAATTTGCTTATTTTTAAGTTTGTTTATCTACTCTATAAGCTTTTCGACATCTGCTCCTTTTTTATTCACGAGCGTGAACAATACTGCTCGGTCAGTTATCCCAGTCACCTTGGATTGTTGTGTGCAAAATTAAGAAAAAATCAAAGTTCTGCAAAACCAAAGTGTGTTTTTTTAGAGTGATTATAAAGAGCGTCTTTTGGCAAAATTGGGCGTAGAAGTGAATGAAGCTTTGGTTTTTGTATCAAGCTATAACTTGTTCTTTCCTGTATATGTTTAAATGGTTCAAAAAAAATCACATCCTTTCTATCTATAAGGGATAAAATGTTTGTAACTTTACAGTCCAAAATAGATTCAACTAAGAAACAGGATTTTTCAAACATAGAAACAAAAGCAGATGAATGGTAGAAAACACTTATGCATAGCGTTGTTCTTGGGCATCATCGTGGCGGCTTGCACGCCCGTGTCGAAGAAGGCCTTGCGGGCCTATGCCGAGACGAAGGAGGATGTGAGCGTGGTGGCCGACACCCCAACGGCACAACAAGACGAGCCGTCGGGTAGGGACGGTGACGACACGCAAGCCGACGGCGAAGGTGGTGAGGGCTATGAGTTGCCGGCGTTCCGAACAAGTCCGGATGAGATTGTATTGAAGCGGAAGGGCTACACGGCCTCCTATAACCCCACGACCAAGATACCCAACTGGGTGGCGTGGCATCTAACGGCCGAGCATGTGGATGGCTATGCCAAGCGCAAGGGCATACCTTTCCATGAGGACGAGGATGTGCCTGAGCCGCGTGTCGACACCTACGACTATATGCGCTCTGGCTACGACCGTGGCCACATGTGCCCGGCGGGCGACAACAAGTGGGATGCGGAGGCCATGGAGCAGTCGTTCCTCATGACCAACATCTGTCCGCAAGACCATGTGCTGAACATTGGCGACTGGAACAACCTGGAGGCGCAATGCCGCCAATGGGCGGAGCAGTATGGCAGCATTTACGTGGTGTGCGGACCTGTCCTTTACAATAAGAGGCACAAGACCATTGGCAAGAACAAGGTGGTGGTGCCCGAGGCTTTCTTCAAGGTGATACTGCGCATGGGCCGCACGCCGCAAGCCATCGGCTTTATTTATCGCAACAACGACAAGCGCCATCCGTGGGGCGATTACGTGAATAGTGTAGACGAGGTGGAGCGCATCACGGGGTTCGACTTCTTTGCTTCGTTGCCCGATAGTGTGGAGCGGCAGGTGGAGCGGCAGGTGAATGTGGATATGTGGCCCATACAGGCGTTGCATTGACCTCCATTGGCCTTTGCTCGGCTTTGGCTTCCCCTTTAGGCCGCCGAACTAAGCCTTCACGCCGAATGTTGATTTTGGGGCATGGCCTTGTTGGGGAGGTCGTAGGCGGTGGGCGCCTGACGAATGTGACATGTGGAACCACCTTATTGTAACATGTAACAATGTAACAAAACTGCGGGGGTTGGAAGGATTGGAATGGCTGAAAGGGCTGAAAGAATCGTAGCGATAGAGCAATGCGCCTGTAAGGGCAACAGCCTTCTGTTATATGCTTATACCCTTCGGGGCGCATATCCACGCATTTGGCGGAAGAACCGGTATTATTCCATCCTGCCATATTTCATCTCCACGCCTTCCTTGTCATACTGCTTGCGCTTGCCGGTGGGTGGTTCGGTCAGCGTGATGCGCACCACGGCCGTGCGCCCCAAGGAGCGGGCTACGCTCGGCTCGAAGGCGGCCATATGATGGGGTAGGAAGCGTTGGCAAATCAGGTGGAGGGCATGGGTCTTCTCTGCCTCGTTGGTCACCATCTCGGCCCGTCCGAACGCCACGGCCGACTTGTATTGCAGGGTGAAGCTGCCGTCCTTCGGGCCCACCGTAGGCGCGCAACGGGTTACGGCGGAGAGGCACACCTCTGGATGAGCCTTGATGGCCTCCAGCTTCTTGCCCTCCAAGGCGCCATGGAAATACCAGTTGGCGTCGTCGTCGGATGCGAGCGAGAGCGGTAGGCCGTAGGGGTGCCCGTCGTGATCGATAAAGCTAACGGTTATGTATGGGGCCTTGTGCATTACCTCCAATGCCCACCCGCTATCCATGGCTCTCGATTCCTTTCTTATTTTTGTCATGATATTTACTGTTTTTTTTTATCCTTTGTACTTAAACCCCAAATCGGTCTTTCATTCAAATCTGATCATTTTCGCAAGTGCCATGAAATAATCGTTCGACCAAATATCCAACTCTGTGGGATTCCTGACAAAAGGCAGCACGTCTGCCTTTATTTGGTTCATGTCTGCCGTGGCAAGACGTTCATTCAGTTTTTGAAGGAACGCCTGCTTGTCAAGCTCTTCGTGATTGAACTGCAAGGCTCTTTCGTACAAGTGAGTGAAGTTGAGAGGAACATTGTGGCGAACATACCATTCGAAGTCGTACCAATCGCGCCCCTTAACTCTGTTCTTCCATGCGCGATACACCAATGCATGCATCTTTCCTGCAAAGAGGGTTGGCAAAGTGAAACATCGTGTCATGAAAGATTGGGGGAGCAGAAGCAATTTCTGTTCTGTTTGGAATTTCAAAGGAGGTTGAGTGTCAACTTCAATCTTGATCTTAACAGATTTCTCCGTTTGGAATGTAATGTCGTACACATCTGTATTGTCTTTCAGAAAGGCAGACTCCACTTTGCCAAAGTTCTTTTTGTCCTTCTTTCTGATTTCAACCTCTCTACCCACCATGGCGAATTGGTCAATGATGGGCTGAAAATAACGTGTGAAATCAAAGTTTTCATTCGGAGCGAGCAGGGAAAAATCCATATCCTCAGAGAAACGATGCAATCCATGGAATATGCGCAGACACGTTCCACCATAGAAAGCTGCCTCGTTGAAAAAGCCACCATTGTAAAGGCCAGAAAGAATAATCTGCTGGTTGACCTCAAAGATGGCATTTCGCTTTTGCAGCTCGGTCGTTATGTCATAGCTCGAAAGCATTTGATTGAATATCTCGTTTGTGCTCATTTCCTTAAGTATTTAGTTAGAGTTTCTATGGATTTAGACTTTTTGCCAACCTGTGCATATTGCTCAAATATACTTATGTCCATATTCCTGAAATCATCTATCTCCATTCGGATGTCCTCCTCCAAATAGTTCTCTACATCCTTCAGGTAACGCAAATTAACCTTCGGAGAATTTGCGATTAAGTCGCAGAGGGCTTTTTCTGGCGTAGCCATCAGAAAGGCGTAGCTCTGCATGTTGACGCTTGTGACTCCTATGGAAAAGGCTTCTCTTGCCATGTTCTTGTACTCAAAACGCCCGACAGGAGTGTCAAAACTGCGGGAGTGCTTTAGTGTCATCGACTGAGTGGTGTAAACAGCTTCTGGTATTAACCCATAATAACGTAAGGCTGTCTGCATAGACACATACGAAGGGGCATAAAGATGATTGGCTATCAGTTCTGTGGATAGGGCAACACGAGACACATTTGGGGCTACCACATATAGCCCCTTCTTGAGTCGGATAATCTTATGAGCCGCCTCAAGACTGCGTACTTTCTGATTCCCCGCTTCAATATTCGTAAACAATGAAGCTATAGCTGAAGTGCTGACGGGTATGTTGCCTATATGTTCTAAATCCATTGTCATGGTGCAAAAATAGTAAAATATTGAATAGAAAATGAACTATTACTTGCTTTTCTGTTCTGTTTTTCGCTATTTTAACAAGAGGCTTAGTTAGACTGCTCGCTATTGTGTTTTCCTCAATATCCTATATGTGAGATTGGCAACGAGGAATAAGCGGGCGTTAATGCCGAAGTGTTCCGTTTTTCTCCTTGCGCATTGAGAGTAGATGGACAGGCTTTGTTCATGTTCATTTATTTTTATCCTTTATACTTAAACACCTTGACCATATCCTTGTCGCCTCCCACGAGCTGGCTGCATTGGTTCAGCAGGCCCGTGTCGGCAAAGCCGCATTTCTCCATTACCCTCCCCGATGCGGGGTTGCCCGTGAAATGGTCGGCCCAGATGTTTTCGAAACGCTTCACGCGGATGCAATGGTCGAGCATCAGCCTCAGAGCCTCCGTGCAGATGCCTTGGTTCCAATAGGGCTTTCCTATCCAGTAGCCCACCTCGCAGTCGTTCTTGCCGATGGGGATATTGCTGGTGGCTTGGGTGTAGTAGCCGATGCAGCCGATGGCCTCGTCCGTTGCTTTCAACACAATGGCCCACGTGGTGTCGTTATGGAAGAATGTGCGTATGACCTCCCTGCTTTCCTCAACCGACTTATGTGCCGGCCATCCCGCGCGCGGCCCCACGTCGGGGTCGGAGGCATACTTGTAGAGTGCTCCGCATCCGATTCCTGCCAATGGCGTAGTAAAAATCTTTCGGTTTCCATCTGTGTGTTTTGAGATGTGTTTTGTCTGTTTGTTTCGTTATATATAATCTGCCATTATTGGCAGTTGTGTTGGATAATCCAACAAGCCATACGCTATAATTCTCTTAGGATATGCTTGATGGCGGCAACGGGGTGGTACAAAATCATTCTCGGCCCCGCCCAGCGCATCACTTCGCGCATGCGCTCCCGCATCTGGGGGCGATAGCAATGGATGGGACACTTCTTGCAAGTGGGCTTGTTCTCGCCATGCTTGCAGCGTTCCAGTCGTGCCGTGGCATACTGTAGCAACTCTTGGCACCCAGGGCACAGTTCCTTATGGCCCTCCTTCTTTCGGCAATAGAGCCGTACCATCTGCTCCACCACCTGCTGTTCTTCCTTTATCCTGCTCATTTGTTATTCCTCTTTTTTCTCTTTTTTCTCTTTTTCCGAATATTCCCTCATCATCTTCGCGGCAAGGGGCGCGTACCAGGTCTTTACCTCCTCTTGGGTAGGCGTGTGGCCGCCAGGGAAATGGAAGGCGTGGCGGTAATGTTCCAGGAAGAGCGGGCAGAAGTGGGCCAGCGTGTCGTGGTCGCCAAACAGTCCCCACACGCGTTCCTTATAATAAGGTGTGCAGCCATCAAACTGCACGGCCTCGAGCTCCGCAAACTCCGCAATCAGGGCCTCGTTGATCACCAGCCGCTGGTTGCCGTCTCTTCGTGGCGCCTTATACTCATGCTCGCCGATGCGCTCCTTCAGAAACTCCGTCATCTTGAAGTAAGGATTGCCAAGCAGGGCCGGAACGCCCACCACAGGCGCCAGCATCTGGGCGAGAAACGCTCCGCAACTGTTGCCGACAAGCAGGTCGGGGCGCTCCTTGTAGGCAAGGGAGCGAATGGCCTTCAAAGCCTCCTTGGGATGGAGTGGGAGGTCGGGAGTGAGCACCATGGCCCTTCCCTCGAAAGCCTCTTTCAAGGCCAGCGCCATCGGGCAACTGCCTGTGGCGAAGAAACCGTGTAGGAATAGTATTTTCTTCATGTATTCAAAGTTAGTGCAAATCGAGGGAAGAACGAAACGAACTTGTTGGTTTCTTCTTCCGAGTGCCGCCTATCTTATTCAAAGTTAGTGCAAATCGGGGTGCCGCCTGTCTTATGCGAGGATAATGTGTTACATTGTTACATGTTACATGTTACAATAAGGTGGTTCCACATGTCGCATGGGTCGGCCTGCAGCCTACGGCGACGGCCCTTGGGGTCTAAGAACACGATACTCGGCGAAGCCCCACCGGCAGAAGGGGTGATAGCTCTCGAAATGTTGGATGACCCACACAAAACAAAAGTCCTCCGTCGCTCCTCGCTTGTGGGCAAGGGGTGGCGGAGGGCCTTATGGTGTGATGCTTATAATCGGGGGATTTTTACTTGTTCTTCAGGGCGTTGAGGCTCTCCTGAATGGCGGCAATCTTCTCCTCGGCGTCGCTTTGCTTCTTGCGCTCGCGCTCCACCACGGCCTCGGGGGCGTGGGCCACGAAGTTGTCGTTAGAGAGCTTCTTCTTCACACCCGTCAGGAAGCCCTGCAGGTGCTCCAAGTCCTTCTCGAGCTTGGCTATCTCGGCATCCACGTCGATGAGGTCGCCCACAGGAACGGCAAACTCGTCGGTGTCGACCATGAAGGCGCTGGCGTCGGCGGCCTTGCTCTCCACCGTGGTGAAAGCCTTGAGGTTGGCCATCTTCACGATGATGTCGGCAAAGGCGGCGTAGCTGTTGGTGCCCACGACCTGCAGCTCGAGCTCCTTCTTCGGAGCGATCTGCTTCTGGCTGCGAACCGATCTCACGCCAGCCACGATGAGCTTCACGTTCTCCACGGCGGCGCACAACTTCTCGTCGTCGCTGGTGGGCTCGCCAATATGGAGCTGTGAGGTCATGATGCTCTCGCCCTCCTTACGCTCGCCAAGGTGCTGCCACAGCTCCTCGGTGATGAACGGCATGAACGGATGGAGCATCTGGAGCAAGGTCTCGAAGAAGTGGAGCGTAGCCTCGTAGGTGGCCTTGTCGATGGGCTGCGCCTGGCCGTCGATGTAGGCGGGCTTCACCATCTCCAGGTACCATGCGGAGAACTCGTCCCAGAAGAGGCGGTAAACGGTCATCAGCGCCTCAGAGATGCGGTAGGTCTTAAACTGCTCGTCGAGCGTCTTGGCCGTCTCCTTCAGTTTGGCGGCAAACCACTCCACGGCTGTCTTGGCTGTGGCGGGCTGCTCGATGTTGGCCGTCTTCCAGCCTTCCACCAGTCGGAACGCGTTCCAGATCTTATTGTTGAAGTTGCGGCCCTGCTCGCAGAGCGTCTCGTCGAACAGGATGTCGTTGCCGGCGGGGGCGGCGAGCATCATGCCCATGCGCACGCCATCGGCGCCATACTTGTCGATGAGCTCCAGGGGGTCGGGCGAGTTGCCAAGACTCTTCGACATCTTGCGTCCCAGCTTGTCGCGCACGATACCTGTGAAGTAAACATGGCGGAACGGCATCTTGCCGCGATACTCATAGCCGGCCATGATCATGCGGGCCACCCAGAAGAAGATGATGTCGGGACCCGTCACCAGGTCGGAGGTGGGATAATAGTAGTTGATCTCCTCGTTGTTGGGGTCGAGGATGCCGTTGAACAGCGAGATAGGCCAGAGCCAGCTTGAGAACCACGTGTCGAGGCAGTCGGACTCCTGCTCCAGGTCGGCGGCGGTCAGCGCAGGGTTCTTCTCCTGTGCCATGGCCAGGGCCTCCTCGGCCGTCTCGGCCACCACGAAGTCGCGCTTGCCGTCGGTCGTAGCGAAGTAGTAGGCCGGGATGCGGTGGCCCCACCACAGCTGGCGCGAGATGCACCAGTCCTTGATGTTCTCAAGCCAATAGCGATACGTGTTCTTGTATTTCTTGGGGTAAAACTCCACCTCGTCGCTCATCACAGGGTCGAGGGCGATGTCGGCAAAGTGCTGCATCTTCAGGAACCACTGGGTGGAGAGCTTCGGCTCGATGGGCACATTGGTGCGCTCGGAGAAGCCCACCTTGTTGTCGTAGTCTTCCACCTTCTCCATCAGTTGGGCCTGCTCAAGGTCGATGGCGATCTGCTTGCGCACATCCATGCGGTCCTGGCCCACATATAAGCCGGCGGCCTCAGAGAGCGTGCCGTTGTCGTTGAAGATGTCGATGGTCTCCAGGTTGTGCTTCAGGCCCAGCATGTGGTCGTTGACGTCGTGGGCTGGAGTAACCTTCAGGCAACCCGTACCAAACTGGATGTCGACGTATGAGTCTTCGATGACGGGGATGCAACGGTTCACCAACGGCACGATGACGCGCTTGCCCTTGAGCCATGTGTTCTTCACATCCTCAGGGTTGATGCACATGGCCGAGTCGCCCATGATGGTCTCAGGGCGTGTGGTGGCCACCACAGCGTAGTAGCCCTTGCTGTCCTGGTGCATCACGTTGCCCTCGTCGAGGCGCTTCACGGAAGCCTGGTCCTCAGGAGCCACGTAGTATTTGAGGTAGTAGAGCTTGGAGTGCTCCTCCTTGTAAACCACCTCCTCGTCGGAGAGCGCCGTCTTGGCCTGCGGGTCCCAGTTCACCATGCGCACGCCACGGTAGATGTAACCCTTGCGGTACAGGTCTACGAAGACGTGGATGACGCTCTTGGAACGAATGTCGTCCATGGTGAACGATGTGCGGTCCCAGTCGCATGAGCAACCCAGGTGGCGAAGCTGCTTGAGGATGATGCCGCCGTGCTCGCGCGTCCAGTCCCAGGCGTGCTCCAGAAACTGCTCGCGGGTGAGGTCGGTCTTCTTGATGCCTTGCTCGGCCAGACGGCCTACCACCTTCGCCTCCGTGGCGATGGAGGCGTGGTCGGTGCCGGGCACCCAACAAGCGTTCTTGCCCTCCATGCGGGCGCGGCGCACCAGGATGTCCTGCAACGTGTTGTTCAGCATGTGGCCCATGTGAAGCACACCCGTTACGTTGGGTGGGGGAATGACCACCGTGTAGGGCTCGCGGCCATCGGGTTTAGAACTGAAGAGCTTGTTGTCAAGCCAGTACTGGTACCATTTAGACTCCACTACCTTGGGGTCGTACTTACTTGCTAATTCCATGTGATTTTATCGTTCTTTTATACCTTATTATCTAATAAAACGATGCAAAATTAATACTTTTCCACCTAAAACCATTATCTTTGCACCAAATTAATTGGTTTTTATGCATACGAGAGAAGAAAAGCTTCAGGCTTTTGGACGGTTGCTGGATGTGCAGGACCGTTTGCGAAAAGATTGCCCATGGGATAGGAAACAAACTTTTGAAAGCTTGCGCCCTTACTCCATAGAGGAGGTCTTTGAGTTGGCCGACGCCTTGGCGTGTGGCAACCTGGAGGAGGTGAAGAAGGAGTTGGGCGACCTCATGGAGCATGTTGTTTTCTATTCCATGCTGGGTGAGGAGGAAGGCCGTTTCGACGTGGCCGACGTTTGCGACACCCAAAGCGACAAGCTGATGTTCCGGCACGACTTCATCGACTGGGGACCCGACACGACGATGGCGGGATGCCCGGCATGGACGGTGTCGAGCTCCGAACTGGTCATCAACGACCGCGGACAGGTGGTCTACGCCGACGAGCAGAACGCCAACACGCCCAACCCCACAACGGCAACGCAGGTGGAGAGCACGTGGGAGCAGCGAAAGCAACGGGAGCGACATGGAAACAAGTCGGTGCTCTCGGGAGTTCCTGCCTCGTTGCCCTCGCTCATCAAGGCGTATCGCATACAAGACAAGGCCCGCAACGTGGGCTTCGACTGGCAGAAGAAGGAGGATGTGTGGCTCAAGGTGCGCGAGGAGCTCGATGAGTTTGAGGCCGAACTGAGAAAGGGCGACCAAGAGCGCTCGGCCAAGGAGCTGGGCGATTTCCTCTTCAGCATCATCAACGCGGCGCGGCTCTACCACCTGAACCCCGACAACGCGCTGGAAAGCACAAACCAAAAGTTCATCAGACGGTTCGGCTATGTGGAGCGGAAAACGAAGGAGATGGGCAGAGAAATGAAGGATATGACCCTCGCCGAGCTCGATGCGCTGTGGGACGAGACGAAAGCGAAAGAAAACAAATAATTGCGAATTATGAAAAAATTGACATTTGCGTTTGTCCTGCTGGCCATGGCCTCATGGTGTGTCACAGGATGCCAATCGAAGGGCCAAAAGGCCCAAGGCGAGGATTCCACGCTGATGGTGGGCGACACGGTTGCCGACAGCACGGTGTATGGCGTGTGTGGCGAAGGAACGGCCATGCACACCGTGGAACTGATTACCGATGCGGGCGACTCGGTTACCTATATCATCCAGGAAGATGAGGAGGGTAGGTCGTGCGTGCAGGGCGGATTGCTCGTGGGCGACCGCCTGGCAGTCATTGGAGCTACCGATCGCGATGGGGAACGCGTGGCCACGAAGGTCATCAACCTCACCACGCTCCAGGGAAAATGGACCAGCCTCGACAAGAACTTTGAGATCTTGGAGGGAGGGCTCATCAAGTCGAATGTAACGGCAGAGTCGAATCCCTGGACGGAGTGGAAAATCCTGAACGGACAGCTCCTGCTCAACCGCGACACGTTCGACATCGACCAGCTGAGCGCCGACTCGCTCTATCTCGAGAACCACGACGGCATCTTCGTTTACAAACGTGTCAAGAAAGACGCGTAGACATCTCATTTGTGCATGGAACCGTTTAAGATTCATATTCTCGGGTGTGGAAGCGCCTTGCCCACGCTGAAGCACCATACCTCATCGCAGGTCGTGGAGGTGAGGAGCAAACTCATGATGGTGGATTGTGGCGAGGGAACACAGGTGCAACTGCGGAAATCGCGCATTGGATTCACACGCATACAGTCGGTTTTCATCTCACACCTCCATGGCGACCATTGCTTCGGGCTCATGGGCCTGATCTCCACCTTCGGCATGTTGGGACGCACCAGTCCGCTCCATGTGTACGCCCCTGGAGAGCTCGGACCGATGCTGAAGGCCCAGATGGAAATGTTCTGTCAGGGACTGGAATACGAGGTGGTGTTTCATGCCGTCGACACAACAAAATGCCAGGTGGTGTATGAGGATAAGAGTCTGACGGTTAGTAGCATACCGCTCGACCATCGCATCGCTTGCTGTGGCTATCTTTTCCGGGAGAAACCCACGCTGCCGCATATCAAGCGCGACATGATCGACTTCTACCACATTCCGGTTTGCTACATCAACAACATCAAGAATGGCGCCGATTGGACCACAGAGGAGGGCGACGTTATTCCCAACGCGCGCCTGACAACACCGGCCGAGAAGGCGCGCGCCTATGCCTATTGCAGCGACACGCGCTACATGCCCGCCTTGCATCGGATGGTGGAGGGTGTCGACGTGCTCTACCACGAGTCGACCTACGACACGCCCAACGAGGGACGCGCCCGGCTCTATTACCATTCCACGGCGCGACAGGCCGCTATGGTGGCACGCGACGCGCATGTGGGCAAACTGGTGCTCGGCCATTACAGCTCACGCTATGAGGATGAGAAGGTGCTGCTCATAGAAGCGAAAAAGGTGTTCTCCAACACCCTCTTGGGACAGGAGGGGCAGGTCATACGCCTCTGATGGCGCGTGTTTCCCGATTTATTGTGCACGCATGGTTAATTTATCTTAACGAAGTGACAAAAGATTAGCGCTCGGCGTTTTTTTTCTTCGAAATACTATATCTTTGCATAGGAGAGATGGCATATTGTTGTTACGCCTCGCAAGGAGGGGCTAAGGGCGTGTGGCATCCTGTATCGAAAAGAACAAAAGGAGAGGCGCCTGGCGAAAGATGGGCGCAAAGACCATTATAGATTACGCGTATGATTAAAAGAATACTTTTTGTTTCATTTCTCGCCTTGTTCATGGGCGTGCTGCCGCAAACCGTAAAGGCAGCGTCGGCCATCGAGATCATCGACAACGAGACGCAGCAGGTGGCCATTTCCATCAGCAGCGAGGGTGTGTTGCATGTCACGGGGGCCTCTGGGCAGACGCTCTACATTTACAACGTTACGGGCGTCAGAGTGATGAGTGTGAAGGTCGATGGAGCTGATAAGAATTACAATCTCAATCTGCCGAAAGGATGTTATATCGTAAAGGTTGGCAAAACCGTTCGGAAAATCTCCATTCGATAATAGCGGGCTGGAACGTGTTTCTGGCCATTAGGGGATTGGTTTTCGTTGCGTTGGCATGCTTAGTGGCCAGTTGCTCGGAAAGAAGCAATCCCTACAAAGACCTTGCTTTGAGCGATTACGATTCGCTCAGGGTAGGCCATTATGTCGTTCGGTCACATAAGGTTTATGCCGAGATCGAACAGCTCATGCTTGCGGACAAGGTGGTTTGCCAAGCTGACCGATTCATCAGAAATTATTATCACGACAAAGGCCGGTTCGTTTGGATCGGCCGTTTTGGCGTGGACCAACGCGCCGACAGCTTGCTGGACCACATCGGAAAGGTGGAGGCCATGGGCTTCTCGCCCAAGAGGTTTCGCGTGGAGGAAATTGCGGCCGACCTGCAAAGGATGCGCACGCTCCAATTCGACGGGCACGACAACCAGGCCAGCAAGGTGTTGGGCCGATTGGAATACAACCTGACGCGGGCCTATCTGCGCTATGTGGTGGGGCAACGCTTTGGATTCGTCAACCCGAGAACGGTCTACAACCGTCTCGACCCACATGATGGCGACACCATTCGGGTGTCCTACCGCACATTGTATGACGTGAAGACGGAGAGCCCCGACAACCATTTCTACCAGATGGCGTTTCAGAAGGTGCGTAGCGATAGCGTAGGGGCGTTTATGGATGAGGTGGAGCCGAGCAACCCCTTGTACCACAGGTTGAAACACATGCTCCATGGCGACTCGGCGCACTTGTATGGCCGCCAACTCATCATGGTCAACATGGAGCGATGTAGGTGGCGATTGTCCGACGAGCCTTATCTGCATAAGCGATATGTCATGGTGAACATTCCGTCGTTCCACCTTGTGGCAAAGGACGAGGAGGAAACGCTTACGATGCGTATGGTGTGTGGCAGCCTGAAAACGAAGACGCCATTGCTGGTGAGCGCCTTGAAGCGCGTGGATGTCAACCCGCAATGGATCGTGCCAAAGAGCATCGTGAAGAGCAGCATCGTGCATCATGCGGGGAGCGCACCCTGGTTCGCCTCCCACAGATATTTTATCCGAGAACGGCGCACGGGAAAGGTGGTTCAGGTGGAACGCGTAAACCGCGATATGTTGCTTAGTGGCGAATACATGGTGGTGCAGGAGGGAGGCGCCGGCAACTCGTTGGGAAGAATCATCTTCCGTTTCGACAACAATCTCTCCATCTATCTGCACGACACGCCCAACCGTACCGTGTTCGGAAGGGACGAACGCGACATCAGTCATGGGTGCGTTCGACTGGAAAAGCCATTCCAACTGGCGAGATTCTTGCTCAAGGAGCAGAGCCCCGAGATGTTCGAGAAGATCAACTATTCCATCAACGCAGACGTGTCGGTATTGGGAAAGGACCGTCAGTTGCTTACCGAACAGCAGCAGGAGGTGCTCGATACGCTCAACAAAAAGATGTTGGTGGGGCAGGTGAGGATTAAACCCCAGGTGCCTGTCTTCGTCTTATATTATACGTTGTATCCCCACGATGGGGGAGGATGGGACACATTTCGCGACGTGTATGGCTTCGACGCGCCCATTTGGCAACGAATCAGTTCATTCATGTAGAACATTGCGGCATAACCCGTGGAAGAGTATAGCGAAGAGAAAATCATCAGTATGCTGAGGAACCCGAAAACGCAACGTGAGGCTTTTTCGGTGATTGTCCGCACATATAGCGAACCTTTGTATTGGAAGATTCGCCATATCGTGCTGACCCATGAGGATGCCGACGATGTGTTGCAAAACTCCCTGATGAAGGCTTGGACCCATTTGGGCGCGTTCCAGGGAAAGGCGAAACTCTCCACATGGCTCTATCGCATAGCCATCAACGAGGCGCTCGACCTCATCAGAAAGCAAAGGAACGAACAACAGGTGAGCACAGAAGAGCACCCCACGGTGGCGGCACAACTTATGGCCGACGAGTATTTTGATGGCGACGCCACAGCTGCCAAACTGCAACAGGCCATTGCCTCGCTGCCCGATGTGCAACGAACGGTCTTTACCTTGCGCTATTACGATGAAATGAAATATTCGGAGATGAGCAAGGTGCTCGATACCACAGAGGGGGCGCTCAAGGCAAGCTATCACCATGCGGTGAAAAAGATAGAGGAGTTCTTCCATAGCCATGATTGAGCCATTACGGCAAGGAAATGAATAATTTATGGAGTAATTTAAACTTTTTCGGTTTGTAAACGTCAAATAGATAAAAGCAGTAATATGGAAAAGGAAGAGAAATATATAGAAGCTACATTTGGGCGGAAGGCGCCTTTCAAGGTGCCCGACGGGTATTTCGACGACTTTACCGCCCGTATGATGGATCATCTGCCTGCAGCCGACAATGGGCAGACGGCCGTCATCTGCGATATCAAGCCTTCGTTTTGGAGGCGTTATCGCAAGGTTGTGGCTACCGCGGCAGCAAGCGTTTGCATCGGATTGGTAGGACTGGGCGCTTATCTCCACCACGAGACGAGTGACACGGGGGAGAAGCACGTGGCAGAGGCGGAGGTCCCCGTCACATCCTCCTACTCTTCGGCCGACGCGCTGGCCGACTACGCTATGCTCGACTCAAACGACATGTACGCATACATGGCCGACATTAAGTAACATACGACAAGAGGTGAAAATGAAACAGATAGTTAGACGATTGGTATTCATTATGGTGGTGGCCCTTGTGGCTTTGCAGACGCAAGCGCAAGAAAGGCCCAAAAAGTTCGACCCAGCACGCTTTGAGGCCGACTTGGAACAGTTCATCACCACGGAAGCTGGCCTGAACCCATATCAGGCTGCAAAGTTCTTCCCCCTCTATCGGGAAATGCAAAAGAAGCAACGCATGTTGTTCAACAAGATGCGCTATTACCAGCATGTCGATACGCGCGACAATAAGGCGGCCGCAAAAGCCATCAGGGAGTGCGACCTCGTCGACTTGGAGATGAAGGAGCTGCAACTGGAATACCACAAGAAGTTCTGCAAGGTATTGCCAGCAGGTGTTGTGCTCAAGATTATACGAGCCGATGAGAAATTCCATCGCCAAGCCTTCCAAAGAATGATGAGGCGCGGCAGGCGATAAACAAACCGTGAATATCCTTGCAAACAAGGATGGAACTAACATTGGGGCCTAACAGGTAAAAATATTTCCGTGTCAATACTTGATCGTGTAGCGAGTCGGGTGTTGGCACGGAAAATTGTTTTATGACCAGAATTCATCCCTGCTGATGATAATAAATCAATTACAGAAATGCAGAAAGGATAAATAGTAATAGTTACCTTCTTTTTGTTATGGTCTAACCCAAATAGGGTAGGTTTAGGGTAATTAGCGTTATTGTTGTTGTGTTTTTTGGCTTATATGTTGTGTCGTGTTTTTGTTCAAACCAGCGAGCGAAAATCCCTTTTTTGCGCGATCGTGACTGGCCAAACGGAGCTGCGCGTTGCGATAGGCCATGTATCGCGTTGCGAAAGATGCCCATCCTCGCCTCGATCGGGCGTCTTTCGTCGTGCGGTTAGGCACGTTCCGGGGTGCGAAACATGCCTAACCGCAGCGTGGAACGTGGAGTGTGGAGGATTGAAGGTGCGCTTGCTGATGTAAGGCGTTGAATAGTAGGTGGTTATGTAAATGCGCTGAGATTCGCGCATTTGCGCCAAACATCCTTGCTGTTGAAAACAAACGTGTAGTTTTGGGGGAGGTGTGTCGCAATCTTTCGGTGGCGTTCGCAGAGGTGCATCCTCCTTTCATTCTCTTTTGTCCCGTTTTCATCCTCCTTTCATCTTCCTTTCATCTTTTTCTCTCCTTTTCTCTCTTTCTTTTTTCCTTTTGCACGCTCTTTTTTCACCTTTTCATCCTTCCCGTTTCCTTTGGGCGCATATTTGCGCC
>NZ_JAHKBE010000021.1 GCF_018789675.1 Hallella faecis | reverse complement strand
TGAAAGCCCAACAAGCGCATAGCCCAGGGCAAGCGAAGCGACACCCTGGGTATTAATCGTATTTTCATTGGTGCGCCCTGGAAGGGCAAAAGCATTCATCCTTATGTGGATTTTGCTCAGTGACTGTGCCATATTTATTACGCTTTTGCTCTTTCAGAGCGTTAATGGGTATGTTGTTTGTATTCATACCCAGGGTGTCGCTTCGCTTGCCCTGGGCTATGCGCTCATTGGGCTTTCAGCCCGTTCAAACCGAATGCAATCAAGCATGCTTGAATTGCTGAGGTGAAGCCAATAATGCATAGCAAAGCCCACCCTGCCTAAATCAGAAACTCCAATTGATATAATCGTTTTACGATTAACAATTTGAACGAATTTAGCTAACGCAATTAGAAAAAATTCGAAAATTTGGGAAATTCGTTGTTCTTTCTCCGCTGGCGCTACGAAAGCGGCAGAGCCGAGCGACGCCGTCTGAGGCTAAATAAGCTATTCGTTGTGAAAGCAGTATATGGCCAAAACTCTTAGAAGTGGCACGATCCTCAAATCACTCCAAATGCCGGACGAACCTAATATTTTGCCTGAAACATTTGGGTGGACGAAAAGGAATTTGTAATTTTGCCGTTATCCTTTCGTAGGACCCCATACTTTTATGGTTTAGTGCCCAGGCCCGTCGACCGCATGTTGCGGCACGGCGCGGCATTACTAAAACGATCCATTCAATGACACAGGAAGAAGACATCCGCAACGCCGTCCGCGTGCTCCGCGAGGGCGGCATCATTCTTTACCCCACCGACACCGTGTGGGGCATCGGCTGCGACGCCACCAACCCAGAGGCCGTAGCCAAGGTGTACAAAATGAAGCAGCGCGACGACTCGAAGGCGCTCATCTGCCTCGTCGACAGCGACGCGCGCCTGCAACGCTACGTGCGACAGGTGCCGCCCGTGGCATGGGACCTGCTCGACGCCGCCGTCGACCCCATGACCATCATTCTCGACGGTGCCGTGAACCTCGCGCCCAACCTCATCGCCAACGATGGGTCGATCGCCATGCGCATCACACGCGAGCCGTTCTCGCACGAACTGTGCTACAGGTTCCAGAAGGCGCTCGTGTCGACCAGCGTGAACATCAGCGGCGAGCCCGCAGCGCAAAACTACTGCGACATTGCGCCCGAACTGCTGGAGCAGGCCGACTATGTGTGCTTCGCGCGCCGACAGGAGCACAAGCCCCACAAGCCAAGCTCGATCGTGAAGCTCGGACAGGACGGACAGGTCACCATCATCAGGAAATAACATCAACCAACCCCCAGCGCCCCCGAGGGCGCACAACATTACTCTCATCATAGGCAAGCCCATGTTGGAAAAACTGATAGCCTGGAGGCAACGCAACCTCACAGACAAGCAAACCACACAGGTGCTGGCGTTCTTCGTCGGCATCCTGGCAGCCGTGGCAGCCTTCCTGCTCCATTGGATCATCCACCTCATACAGCAGCTGCTCACGAAAGGCTTCGCAACCGACGCCGCCAACGTGCTCTTCCTGCTCTTCCCGGTGGTGGGCATCTGGCTCACGTCGCTCTTTATAAAATATGTGGTGCGCGACAACATATCGCATGGCATAACACGCGTGCTATACGCCATATCCACCAACCGCTCGCGACTGCGGCGCCACAACTGCTGGACGTCGGTCGTGGCGTCGGCCATCACCATCGGCTTCGGCGGATCGGTGGGAGCCGAGGCACCCATCGTGCTCACGGGATCGGCCATAGGCAGCAACCTCGGACAAATCTTCAAGCTCGACAAGCGACAGCTCATGCTGCTCGTGGGATGCGGAGCCGCCGCCGCCGTGGCCGGCATCTACAAGGCGCCCATCGCCGGCATGGTGTTCACGCTCGAGGTGCTCATGATCGACATGACGATGTCGTCGATCGTGCCCATCCTCATAGCAACCATCACCGCCAACGTAACGAGCTACCTGCTCGTGGGCGACAAGTCGATGTTCTCCTTCACGCTCGACTCGGCGTGGAGCGTGGAACGCATACCCGCCACCGTGATGCTCGGCGTGTTCGGAGGCTTCGTGAGCCTCTACTTCATGCGAGGCATGACCTGGTGCGAGGGACAGTTCGCACGCATGCGCCGACACCCCTACCGCAAGCTCATCGTGGGCGGACTGGTGCTCAGCACGCTCATCTTCTTCTTCCCGTCGCTCTATGGTGAGGGATGGGACAGCCTCGTCATCCTGCTCAACGGAAAGACCGAGAGCGACTGGGACCATGTGCTCGACGGGTCGCTCTTCTACGGCCACACCGACCTGCTGGTGCTCTACGTGGCCATGGTGCTGCTCACGAAGATCGTGGCCACCTCGTCGACCAACGGCGCCGGCGGATGCGGCGGAACGTTCGCACCCTCGCTCTTCGTGGGCGGCTTCGCCGGCTTCCTCTTCGCCCGCCTGTGGAACATGGAGCAGATCGGCGTTTACATCCCTGAGAAAAACTTCACCCTGCTGGGAATGGCGGCCGTCATGGCCGGCGTGATGCACGCACCGCTCACCGGCATCTTCCTCATAGCCGAGATAACGGGCGGCTACCAGCTCTTCGTGCCCCTGCTCATCGTGAGCGTGGTGAGCGTCATGGTGATCAGCATCTTCGAGCCCCACAGCATCTACGCCATGCGACTGGCGCGCGAGGGAAAGCTCGTCACCCACCACACCGACCACAGCGTGCTCACGCTGATGAGCATGGACGCCATCGTGGAGAAAGACGTGGTGAGCGTGAAGCCCGACATGCCCTTGGGGCGCGTGGTGAGCGTGCTGAGCAACAGCGACAGCGCCTTCCTGCCCGTGCTCGACCAGGGCGGACGACTGCTGGGCGAGATCGACCTGACGAAGATTCGCAACATCGTGTTCCGGCCCGAGCTCTACCAGAAGATGCGGGCCAGCCAGGTGATGACACCCCTGCCAGCCATACTCTACCGCAACGAGCCCATGACCGAGGTGATGCGCAAGTTCGACACCACCAACGCCAGCGTGCTGCCCGTGGTCGACATCAACAACGTGCTGCAGGGCTACATTACCCGAACACGCCTCTACAGAACCTATCGAAAGGTGGTGGCCGATTTCTCAACCGAATAAGGCCACCCGCCAACGCGGCTAACTATCTATTACCCAACGGAAATCTACCAACCAAAGATTTGCGCGTTCCAAGAAAAAGACGTAACTTTGCAGGCTGAATGATGCCACTACAATTACACATCGACCTCCTTGAACTCATCCTCAAGGGCATGCTCATCGGAATCATCGCCTCCGCGCCCATGGGCCCGGTAGGCATTTTATGCATACAGCGCACCTTGAAAAAGGGGCGCTGGTTTGGCTTTATCACAGGTGTGGGAGCCTCGGTGAGCGACTTTATCTACGCCCTCTTCACGGGCTTCGGCATGAGCTTCGTCATGGATCTCATCACCAACCCCACCAACAAGTTCTGGCTGCAGATATCGGGAAGCGTCATGCTCATGGTGTTTGGCGTTTACTGCTGGCGATCGAACCCCATGAAGTCCATGGGGCGCGACGGGCAGAAGAAGAGGGGATCGCTCACCCACAACGGCATAACGGCGTTCCTCGTTACGTTCTCAAACCCACTCATCATCTTCCTCTTCATGGCAACCTTCGCCCAGTTTGCGTTCGTCATCCCCAACCACCCGGTGGAGATGGCCGCCGGCTACCTCAGCATCGTGGCCGGAGCGCTGCTCTGGTGGTACGGACTGACGTGGGTGGTCTCGAAGATCGGCACACGCTTCAACGAGATGGGCATCCTCATCATCAACAAGGTCATAGGATCGCTCGTCATCATCTTCTCCATCGTGGTGCTCATCGGCACCGTCTTCAACCTCTACACTTTCCAGTATTGACCGTGGGGAATGGGGCGGGACAACACACCGAAAGCCCACATTCCGCACAAGCCACACCCAACATTTAGCTACACAGAAATGTTTATCGCACAAGAATTAAGAAAGAAATCGATCGCCGAATATCTGCTCTACATGTGGCAGATGGAAGATCTCATACGAGCATACGGCTGCTCACTGGCAAGAATCAGGCGAGAGTACATCGACCGGTTCGACTACACCGATGAGCAGAAAGACGAGGAGACCGACTGGTTCGGAAACCTCATACGCATGATGAACGAGGAGGGACGACGCCAGGAGGGACACCTGCAGATCAACAAGATCATCGTGAAAGACCTGGCCGACCTGCACAACCAACTCATGCTCTCGGGCAAGTTCCCATTCTACAACGCCGAATACTACAAGGTGCTGCCCTTCATCGTGGAACTGCGCAACAAGGGCGACAAGGACGTCAACGAGATAGAGAACTGCCTCGACGCGCTCTACGGCGTGATGCTGCTGCGCCTGCAGCAGAAACCCGTGTCGGACGAAACCGAGAGCGCCATCAAGGAGATTACCACCTTCATAGGCATGCTCAGCGATTATTACATCAAGGATCGGACCGAGGGGCTCGACTTTGGCGACGAATAAGCCGCCAAGCACCACCCCAACGACACACAAAAACACTCAATAGACATGAACATTCTTGTAACAGGAGCCAACGGGCAGCTCGGAAACGAGATGCAGCTGGTCAGCAAGCTGTCGAAAACCGACAGCTACACCTTCACCGACGTGTGTGAGGGCTACCAGAAACTCGACATCACCAACCTCGACGAGATACGCCGAGTGGTGGCCGAAGGGAACATACAGTGTATCATCAACTGTGCCGCGTGGACCAATGTCGACAAGGCGGAGACGGCCGGACCCATCGTGGAGACGCTCAACGCCACGGCGCCGGGCTACCTCGCACAGGCCATGAAAGAGGTGGGCGGACTGCTCGTCCACATCAGCACCGACTATGTGTTTGGAGGCGATCCCTACAACACGCCCTGCCGAGAGGAGCAGAAGGGCACACCGACGGGCGTCTACGGACTGACCAAGCTCCACGGCGAGCAGCTCATCGAGGCATCGGGCGCCAACCACATCATCATACGCACGGCGTGGCTCTACTCGGAGTTTGGACACAACTTCGTGAAGACCATGATGCAGCTCACAGCCACCAAGCCGCAGCTCAAGGTGGTGTTCGACCAAACCGGCACGCCCACCTACGCCGGCGACCTCGCACAGGCCATCTTCGACATCGTGGAGGGCCGCAAGTTTGAGAACCACTCGGGCGTGTACCATTTCTCCAACGAGGGCGTCACCTCATGGTACGACTTCACCAAGAAGATTGCCGAGCTGGCCGGAAACACCGCCTGCGACATACAGCCCTGCCACAGCGACGAGTTCCCCTCGCCCGTGAAGCGACCCGCCTACAGCGTGCTCGACAAAACCAAGATCAAGCAGACCTTCGGCACCAACGTGCCCTACTGGGAGGACAGCCTCAAGAAATGCGTGGCAGCCCTGCTCAAGCAACAATAAACACACACTACCATCACACACATGGCAAGCATAGCTAACGAAATCAAAAGGCGACGCACATTCGCCATCATCTCACACCCCGACGCCGGTAAGACCACACTCACCGAGAAGTTCCTGCTCTTTGGAGGACAGATACAGGTGGCCGGAGCCGTGAAGAACAACAAGATACGCAAGACCGCCACATCCGACTGGATGGACATTGAGAAGCAGCGCGGCATCTCGGTGTCGACGTCGGTCATGGAGTTCGACTACCTGCCCGAGGGACAGGAGGGCGAACCCTACAAGGTGAACATCCTCGACACACCGGGTCACCAAGACTTCGCCGAGGACACCTATCGCACGCTCACAGCCGTCGACTCGGCCATCATCGTGGTCGACTCGGCCAAGGGTGTGGAGGCGCAGACACGTAAGCTCATGGAGGTGTGCCGCATGCGCAACACACCCGTCATCATCTTCCTCAACAAGATGGACCGCGAGGGACGCGACCCCTTCGACCTGCTCGACGAGCTCGAGGAGGAGCTGCAGATCCATGTGCGCCCACTGTCGTGGCCCATCGGCCAAGGTGCCAAGTTCAAGGGTGTGTACAACATCTTCGAGCAGCAGCTCAACCTCTTCACCCCCAACAAGCAACGCGTAACCGAGAAGGTGGCGGTCGACATCAACAGCAATGAGCTCGACACACATGTGGGCGAGAAAGAGGCCGAGCGCCTGCGCGACGACCTGGAGCTGGTGGACGGCGTATACCCCGAGTTTAGCGTCGACAGCTACCGCAACGCCGAGGTGGCGCCCGTGTTCTTCGGATCGGCCCTCAACAACTTCGGTGTGCAGGAGCTGCTCAACTGCTTCGTGGAGATAGCGCCCAGCCCACGCCCCACCAAGGCCGAGGAGCACATGGTGGAGCCCACCGACCCCAAGTTCACGGGATTCATCTTCAAGATCACAGCCAACATCGATCCCAACCACCGCTCGTGCATCGCCTTCTGCAAGGTGTGCTCAGGCAAGTTTGTGCGCAACGCACCCTACAAGCACGTGCGACTCGACAAGACCGTGCGCTTCTCATCGCCCACACAGTTCATGGCGCAGCGAAAGAGCACAGTCGACGAGGCTTATCCCGGCGACATCGTGGGACTGCCCGACAACGGCATCTTCAAGATCGGCGACACGCTCACCGAGGGCGAGGACCTGCATTTCCGCGGACTGCCTTCGTTCTCGCCCGAGCTCTTCAAGTATATCGAGAACGACGACCCCATGAAGTCGAAGCAGTTCCAG
The DNA here is from genome assembly GCF_018789675.1 of Hallella faecis. Taxonomy (GTDB): domain Bacteria; phylum Bacteroidota; class Bacteroidia; order Bacteroidales; family Bacteroidaceae; genus Prevotella; species Prevotella faecis. The sequence continues at coordinate 41,883 of NZ_JAHKBE010000021.1, read as the reverse complement.
AAGGGCATCGAGCAACTCATGAACGAGGGTGTGGCGCAGATGTTCGTCAACCAGTTCAACAACCGCCGCATCATCGGTACCGTCGGACAGTTGCAGTTTGAGGTCATCCAGTATCGCCTGGAGCACGAGTACAACGCCAAGTGCCGCTGGGAGCCCGTGCATCTCTACAAGGCTTGCTGGATTGAGAGCGACGACGCTGCCGAGCTCGACAACTTCAAGAAGCGCAAGTACCAATACATGGCCAAGGACATCGAGGGACGCGACGTGTTCCTCGCCGACTCGAGCTACGTGCTCTCCATGGCGCAGCAAGACTTCACCCACATCAAGTTCCACTTCACCAGCGAGTTCTAACCACACGGCATAACGAGGGTGCGCCAAACGGCAAGCCCACATCCTAAAAGACCCAAACCGCTCACACCACCGAGCCGTTTGGGTCTTTTGGCTTGTTGGGAAATGCCAACCGACCTGCTCTTTCAACCCTCAACGGTCATTAGACCGAAACAGGTGGGTTTTTAGGATCTATTGGATTCTTTTCAGTTTGTTTCAAGCAGATTGCAGCAGGCGCGGCGAAGCCATCCCACCCCACTGCGCAGGTATCGGGTGCCGAGAAGACGGGCATCGAAACTGTCAACGCCGACCGCCTGCAGGATGAGCCCAAGGCCTACTATGACCTGCAGGGCCGCCGCCTCAACAGTCCCCGTCAGGGCCTCAACATCATCCGTCTCGCCTCCGGCAAGTCGGTGGTCGTTGCGGTGAAGTAACATCTGGGCGCTATCCTCCATTTGTCGGCAACAAGGTGGGGGATAGCGCCCTGACGTTTAAGCACGGGTATCGACAAATAAACTCGATTTCAAGGCAAGAGAAGAAACTAACCGTCGAAACATTTGCCAACATGAAAACTAAACTATAAATTTGCGCTACACAAACACATGCCTCGTCGCACTGCACGGGGGGATAAGTGGATGCACATTTTTGCATGCGACAGCGAGAGGCGGTTTGTCGGCCTTCGCTCTCATCCTCGCGATGAGGCGATTGCCGTTTTTAGGTTTCAATAGAACAACAAGCAAGCGCCCCCACGGCCATCTGGTCGTGGGGGCGCAATGTTTTTGGCTCTTGGCGGAGGGCCTATTCGCACGCCCTGCACCTGTTTATTACATGGCCCCTCACCTATATTATATAGGCAAGGGGCGCAAACGTATCGGTTAGAATCTCACGGTCTTCTTCTCGCCCGTGACCAGGGTCACCACTACGGTTCGCTGATCCCTGCTCACCTTCACGGCCTTCACGGGTTGCAACTCGCGGTCGGTGAACGAAGCGCCCTTCTTCCACAGTTGCAGCGTCACGAAGATGCGGGTGCCCTCCACGTGCTGGCGCAACGTAGGTAGGGCACAGACGTTGCTCACCGGATGGAGGCCCTTGGGATAGATCACCTCGGCGGGCTGGTCCCATCCCATCAGCGGCACCATGGCCAGCGTGTAGTCGGTGCCTGTAACGGTTGTAGCCTGGTGCTTGCCCACGGTGCGCACGGCGGCAGGCAACTTGGCGTGGCCGGGTTGCGGCAGGGTGTAATGGCCCAGCGTGATGTCGGTGGGGGCGCCTACCGACACGCGGTCCACACGCAGGATGCCGTCGGGAAGGGGTATGTCGGCCAACTGGTAGCGCACGGCGGTGTCGGTCTCGAGCACCGCGTCGCGGCGGTACACGCCCTGCTCAAAGCTTTTGAACGTGTAGAGGCGCAACACCTCCCACTCGCCCTTCTTGTTTTTCGTGCCGTAGTTCATCGAGATCTCGCCGTTCTTGCCATCGGCCATCCAGGGAAACTCGGTGTTGTAGGCCAACTTGTTGTAGTTCTCCGAGCTGCGGAACTTCTGCCAGTCGCCAGCCACCGTCTCGTGGCACCACGAGCGCATCTCCGAGCCACCGCAGTTGGGGTAGTTGGTGATGAGGAGGGTCGATCCGGGCTGGAACTTGTTATACACATGGCCGGGCTTCAATGCGTTCTTCCATGGGCCTTCGCTCTCTGTGGCCGTCCAATACTTCGAGTTGGCGGGCAACAGCAGGCCGAGGAACGCCTTGCCGATCCAATAGACGCTGCCACGGCAGCTATAGATCTGCACGGCCGGGGCAAACGGGCCATAGAAGCCCATCGTGGGAATGCCGTTCTCCAGGAAGTCGGGGTTGGTGAGGAATTGCAGCAGTGAGGCGGAGGCAATGTGGCGCATCCATCCGTAGTCCACATCGTCGAAGCCCGCATACTCGAGCAGCGGCAGCGGCGTGACGGCGGCGAAGCGGTAGCAGATGCTGCGGCCCCACATGTTCATGCGACCGTCGCGGGCGAACATATAGGGATAGTTGGCCACGAGGTCGTGCTCGTTGTCGATGAAACGACGGGCGATGTCGGGATACTGGTGCTTGCCAAACAGCTCAGCCCACAGCGGACCGTAGCTCTGGTACGCCCACATGCTATAATAGTCGTAGGCGGGGGCGTCGTTGTACCAGCCCTCGCCCTTGTAGCGGTCGAGCAGTTTGTTGAGCCAGCCCACCAGTTTGCCCTCATCGACCTTATAGCCCTGGTCCTTGAAGAAACTGAGGATATAAACGTTGAAGAACATCCAGTTGCTGCCAATGGTGGGGCCCTCGCCATAGCTCAGCATGAGCGAGGCCAGCGCGTCCTTCTGCTCCTTGGTGAGCGGATCCCACAGCACGCTCTGCGCTCCCTTCATCGAGATGCAGAGCGATCCCAGCTCGAGCAACGTCTGACTGGGACCACCCGTGCGGTGGGCGATGTAGCTGCGACTGTCGGGGTTGGTGAGGTTCACCAACTGATGGCGGTAGTAATCGGCCACGCCAATGCCGTTGAGGGTCAGCGAGGGGTTGTCCTTCAGCAGCGGAGCGGCGATGAAGAGCGTGCGCGCCAAGCCCTCGAGCTTCGCCACGTGAATCTGCCCCTCGTCGCGCGGATAGGTCTTCTCCAACTCCTTGGGGAAATACATCTGGTCGTCGAGGCAGTGGATGTAACTGAAGGCGCCCTTCAACAGGTATTCGCCTGCGGCAATCCAGTGGCGGCGCGTCATGCCCGTGTAGGGACTGAGCGTCATATCGGGGTTGTCCACCTTAAACACCTCGCGGGCAGCCTTCGACGCAGGGGCGGCAGAGACTGGCGAGAAAGCCGAGGCGGCCTGAATGTCCCCACTCATAGCCACGGCTTCGCCCGTGGCACTTAGGCCAGCGGCAGGATTGCCGGCATTTGCACTACTAATCTCTTGTTGGAAACGAGCCTTCGATTGTTGCGTGTGGGCCAAGCAGCCAAGGGCGGGCGACACGCAAAGAAGAGCAAAAATAGCGGTTCTGATTGTTTGCATGATAGCGTCGTTTTGTAGTTGTTGTTTTTTCGACAACAAAAGTACAAAGAATATCCGAGTAACCACCCGTTCCCACCCATTATTTTGCAAAAGCAAGGGAAGCGATGGGCAAAACAAGCAAAAGGCAAAGCAAGGGAAGCAAAAGGCAAAGCAAGGCAAGCGATGGGCAAAAGCAAGGGAAGCAAAAGGCAAAGCAAGGCAAGCAAAAGGCAAAGCAAGGGAAGCAAAAGGCTAAAGCAAGGCAAGCAAAAGGCAGCTGCCGCCCTGCGGTTGCCCTCTTGCAGTTGCTGCAAATATATGGCAAAAATTTCTGGGGCATATTTGCCCCAGCCTCTCGCCACCCAGCCATCACCACCCAGCCATCACCACCGCATGCCCCAGCCTCTCGCCACCCAGCCATCACAGCCCCCACGTGCCCTTTGCGTTGGCAATAACCCATGCTATGCGGTTGAGCGCCAAGAACTGGTAGCGCAAGCTCTCGGGTGGTGCCTGGGGCGAGCGCCGATACACGGCGGCGCTGATATCCTTATCTGCGAAGGTGGGCTTGTTGGGCTCCAGCAGCAAGAGGCGACCGGCGGCGCATGCGTCGAAATACACACCTCCGGGCTTGTAGAACCGCTCGTGGGGCGAGTGCTCCGCAGGAAACCCGTCTTTCAGCAGGATGACCAAGGGGTGGTGGGCCTCGCGCAACCGCCGGCACACCACCTTCTCGCCTTGGCTGATGGCCGCCGACACGCTGACGGCGCCCTGACACGCCTGCTCCTCCTTGCTGGTCAGGTAATCTCTCAGTTGCGCCTCATCAAGGCTTCGCGAGCATTGTATCTCCTGCTTCAGCGGCGCATCGAGCAGAAACAGGTTACCCAAGGCACGAAACCGCCAGTCCACCATCTGTCCCTCCTCGTTGGTGAAGCGCAGCGACAACTGGTGGCGCATGCAGAAGAGGTTGGGGTGGCGCGTCTTCAACCAGAGTCGCCGAGGGTTATCGAGTGCGTAGGCCACCATGTTCTTATACTGTCCCGTGCGGTGCATGATGCGCTCATGATAGCCAGCGTGCATAAACTCCCAGATGCTCTGATGGCGCATGAAGAACGGTCGAAAGGCCGTGTCGCCCTCGGCAAACTCCCGTTTATAGAGCGACGTACACGCACTCTTGAAGCCCCGTATCACCTCCCCAACGCTCTTAGGCATCGGTTCCACCACACGCAACACCCCATGCAGGTGATCGGGCATGACACACAGGGCGAGCACCCGAATGGTGCATCCCCGCTGCGCCTGATGCATCGGGATGCCACGAAACAACCGCGCCACCCCCTCGCCAAACGCGCTGAGCACGATGTGCGCCTCCTCGGCACTGTCGCCCTCCAAGCGCCCGAACAGCGGATAGCGCCCCTCCACATTGAGCGTAAAATGGTAAAAGCCCCGTCCCTTATAGTTCCATAGGTTCTCGCGATGGTGGCGCGTGGTGTCGGTGGCGCGCCAAAGCGTACGGTCAGGGCTTTCAGATGGATGGTTCATAGCTTATTAGGGTTGATGGCAATAGCGGTTGATGGCAATAGCGGTTGCCGCAAATATGCGGCAAAACATTTCTTTGGCAAAGATAGCGCTTTTGGCCGCTTATTCCTATGGCTATCATGGGAAAAGCGAGAAAAATAAGAGAAAAAGAGAAGAAAAGCTGCGAAAAAGGAAAGAAAGCGAGGAAAAGCAATAGAAAAGGAGAAGAAAGCGAGAGAAAGGAGAAGAAAGCGAGAGAAAAAGGGAAGAAAGGCGCTCCGCCCTGTCTTCCTTGCAGAAGACAAAGCGGAGCGCCTATGGTTTGGGGCACAAGGGCTCAACCCCTTGCAGCCTGCTTACTTCGACATTTTGGCCTTGGCCTTCTCCACGTCCTCGTCCTTGGGGCGCGGCTCCTTCTTGGCCAGCATCACCACCTGGAAAACGAAGTCGGTAACCCACTTCTGCGAGAAGCCCAGGCGCTGGTTGTACTGACGGATGCCCAGCACGGTCTTCATCACGCCAGCGTCGCTGAAGTCGTTGCGGTTGAAGATATCGGAAACGGTCTTCTCGGTCATCGTGTAGATCGACTTCTTGAAGATCGACGGCACGCGGAGCTTAAACTTCATCAGGTTGCCGATGAGCATCATCAGGTCTTGCGTGAAGTTTTGGAACTGCACCAGGTACACCTGCACATCGGGAAGACGGTGACAGTTGCGACGGATGCTCTGATCCACCTCCTTGAAGAAGGAATCGTCGGTTCCGTAAATTTCTTTCATCATCTTCTTGCAGTGGCTCTTCTCGCCCACACCCAACTTATTGTTCTGTGTGGGGATATGCAGAGTCGACTTGAAGAGGCGCAGATCGGGCAGCATACCGATGTTGGTAATGCCTAATTGGGCTGCCAGCGACGCCTGAAAGTAAACGCGCACAAGCGTCATGAAATCTTCCATGCCGCCCGTCTTGGCTTCCGACTGCTTAGAGCCGAAAATCTTAGATAATAATCCCATAATATTTTTTTCAAACTATTTTGCTTGGTGGTACATGATTGGTTGGGTGCAAAAATACAACATAATGATGAGAAAACAAAACATTTATTATCTTTTTATCTGTCAAATGGGTTCACAATCCAATTAAATATTGTATCTTTGCCGAAGAAATATAGGTACCCATATTTAGCTCATTTACAAGCAATGAAAGGAATTGTATTAGCGGGGGGAAGTGGAACCCGTCTTTATCCCATTACGAAGGGCGTGAGCAAGCAGCTCATCCCCATTTTCGACAAGCCCATGATCTACTATCCGGTGTCGGCCCTGATGTTGGCAGGCATCCGCGACATTCTCATCATCTCAACGCCTTACGACCTGCCGGGCTTCCGCCGCCTGCTGGGCGACGGCCATGAGCTGGGCGTGCATTTCGAGTATGCCGAGCAGCCCAGTCCCGATGGTTTGGCCCAGGCCTTCATCATCGGCAAGGAGTTTATCGGCGACGACAGCGTGTGTCTCGTGCTGGGCGACAACATTTTCTACGGATCAGGCTTCACAGGCATGCTGCGCCAGTGCGTGGCCGAGGCTGAGCAGAACGGCAAGGCCACCGTGTTTGGCTATTGGGTGAACGACCCCGAGCGCTACGGCGTGGCCGAGTTCGACAGCGAGGGCAACTGCCTGAGCATCGAGGAGAAGCCCGAGCATCCCAAGAGCAACTACGCCGTGGTGGGACTCTACTTCTACCCCAACAGCGTGGTTGACATCGCCAGCCACATCAAGCCCAGCCCACGCGGTGAGCTTGAGATCACCACAGTCAACCAGGAATACCTGCAGCAGGGCGCCCTGAAGGTGAAGACCCTGCCGCGCGGATTCGCATGGCTCGACACCGGCACCCACGACAGCCTGTCGGAGGCCAGCACCTTCATCGAGGTCATCGAGAAGCGCCAGGGCCTGAAGGTGGCCTGCCTGGAGGAGATCGCCTTCAAGCAGGGATGGATCAGTCGCGAGGAGCTGCGCCAAACGGCGAAGCCCATGGCGAAGAACAATTACGGACAATACCTGCTGCGGTTGGCCGACGAGGGCTAACCCCACATTCCCACACCGCTCGCCGACGGCCCCACACCAGTCATTGGCGGGCGACGGGTGGTTTCTCTTAGTAAGCACAACCCTGTCGCCCCGACGACAAGCGGCGACAAGGAGGATAACAACGACAAATAATTGGATAAAACAAATAATATGGAAGAAAACAAAACCGTGGAAGTGGCACAGGTTGCCACGCCAGAGGAAGAATCATCTGCCATCAACTTTGGGTTGATCTACCGCACGCTGGTACTCAACTGGAAATGGTTCGTCCTTTCGGTCATCATCTGCCTCGGCTTGGCTTTCGTTTACCTGCGCTATGCCACACCGGTGTATCAGGCCTACGCCAAGTTGCTCATCAAGGACAACGACCAGCAGTCGGGCAGCAACCGCACGTCGGCCCTGCTCAACTCGCAGACGCTCGGTCTGATCTCCAACTCTACCGGTATCGACAACGAGATGGAGATCCTCACGTCGCACTCGCTCGCCGAGCAGGCCGTGAGAGACCTCAAGCTTTACACCACCTACTATTCGGTGGGTAAGGTGAAGGCCAACCTAATGTACAAAGACCAATACATCAGCGTCGACATGGACCCCGCTCACCTGGAGCACCTCAACGCGCCCGTGAGCCTCGAGATCCAGCGCATGGGCAACAAGTATCACGTCAAGGGCTCCTACTATGTTCCCGTCAACGAGAACTCCGCCGACGGCCCCTACGAGATCGACAAGACCATCAGCCAGCTGCCCGCCACCATCGGCACGAAGGCCGGCATACTGAGCTTCACCAACAACAGCGTGGTGCCCATGGTCGACGGCTCGAAGATGAAGGTGGTGATGCTCTCACCCAAGCAGGCCTCATATAAATATGTAGGCGCGCTCTCCGTGTCGCAGACCAGCAAGACCACAACCATCGCCCAGCTCACCCTGAAGGACGAGGACCCGCAGCGCGCCGTCGACTACCTGCAGCAGTTGGCCATCTGCTATAACCGCCAGGCCAACGAGGACAAGAACGAGATCGCCATGCGCACCGAGGAGTTTATCAACGGCCGTCTGGAGAAGATCAACGCCGAGCTCGGCAACACCGAGGGCGCCCTGGAGAACTACAAGCGCCGCAACAACATGGTGGAGCTGAAGATGAACGCCGGACAGGCCGTGACCAACGCCGACCAGTATGCCCAGCGCCTCTCCGAGGCCAACACACAGGTGGCCTTGCTCGACGAGATGCGCTCATACATCAACAACCCCTCCAACAAATACCAGCCGCTGCCCTCTAACGTAGGACTGTCCGACCAGAGCTCTACCACGCTCATCAACAGCTACAACGAACTGGTGCAGCGCCGCAACTTGTTGCTGCAGAGCGCCAGCGAGACATCGCCCTCCGTTCTGCCGCTCACACAGCAGCTCGACGACCTCGACCGCGCCATCAAGCGCGCCCTCAACCAGGCTCGCCGCAGCATGGACATCCAGCGCAACTCCGTGGCCTCACAGTACGGCAAGTACCAGGGCCAGGTGGGCGAGACGCCCGAGCAGGAGCGCATGCTGACACAGATTGGTCGCCAGCAGGAGGTGAAGTCGGGCCTGTACCTCATGTTGCTGCAGAAGCGCGAGGAGAACTCCATCTCGCTCGCCGCCACGGCCGACAAGGGTAAGCTCATCGACCAGCCCGCCTCGGGCGGCCGCGTAAGCCCCAAGAAGCCGGTCATCATGGTCATGGCGCTCGTCATAGCGCTGGCCATCCCTGCCGTCGTTCTGATGCTCATCCAGTTCTTCCGCTATAAGATCGAAGGTCACGACGATGTGGCTCGCCTCACCACCCTGCCCATCCTCGCCGATGTGGCCGTGGCATCCGAGACCGCCAAGACCAAGGCCGACATCGTGGTGCACGAGAACAAGAACAACCAGATGGAGGAGATCTTCCGCTCCATGCGCACCAACCTGCAGTTTATGATGACCGAGAACGAGAAGGTCATCATGTTCACGTCGTCAACCTCGGGTGAGGGTAAGACGTTCAACGCCGCCAACCTCGCCGTGTCGTTCGCCCTGCTGGGCAAGAAGGTGCTGCTCGTGGGTCTCGACATCCGTAAGCCGCGCTTGGCCGAACTGCTTGAGATCGACGACAAGCAGCATGGCATCACCAGCCTCCTGGTGAAGGACCATCCCACGTGGGAGGACATTGAGGCACAGACGCTCTCATCGGGCATCAACAACAACCTCAATGTGCTCATGGCCGGCGTCATTCCGCCGAACCCCGCTGAGCTCGTGGCACGCAAGAGCCTCGACGACATCTTCGTGGAGCTGCGCAAGCACTACGACTACATCATCGTCGACACCGCCCCTGTGGGTCTGGTGACCGATACGCTGCAGATTGGCCGCATCGCCGACGCCACCGTCTACGTTTGCCGCGCCGACTACACGCCGAAGGAGAGCTTCGACATGATCAACGGCCTGAGCAACGAGCGCAAGTTGCCTAAGATGAGCATCGTCATCAACGGCATCGACATGTCGAAGAAGAAGTATGGCTACTATTACGGCTACGGCAAGTATGGCCACTACGGACGCTACGGCCGCTATGGCGCTTACGGCAAGTATGGCAAGTATGGTTCTTACGGCTCGTATGGCCACTATGGCACCTACGGCAATTACGCCAACAGCCACTACGGCGACAAGAACGACACATCCGTGAAGCGCTAAGGCGCAGGTCATGAGTGGGAAACCAGAAATCAACCAAAACGACAACACATGACCATCGCCATCGACTTTGACGGAACCATTGTGGAGGACCGCTACCCCGCCATCGGGCCGGAGCGGCCCTTCGCCACCGAGACCCTGCGCATGCTCATCAAGGATCGCCACCAGCTCATCCTCTGGACGGTGCGCGAGGGCGACAAGCTGCAGGAGGCCATCGACTGGTGCCGCGAGCGCGGCGTGGAGTTTTGGGCCGTGAACCGCGACTACCCCGAGGAGGAGATCGACAAGAACAACCACTTCAGCCGTAAGATCAAAGCCGACTATTTCATCGACGACCGAGGCATAGCCGGCCTGCCCGACTGGGGACAGATTTACCAGATCCTGCACGACCACAAAACCTACACCCAGCTGCTGCGCGAAAGCATGGGGCAATCGTCCGCCGACGAGCGCCCACGCAAGCGCCACTGGTGGCAGATAGGCTAACACCAACAGGCAACCCGGCCAGCAACCCTATAAGGCACACGGCATGGGACTTTACCACATAACCGAAGGGAGGCAAACCGCATTCATCGCGATTTGCCTCCCTTTGTTGTATCGTTCATGCAAAAGATTTACTATTGCATGAACGATTATTGCAGAGTTTTTTGGTACCAACATCTATAATAGACTCGCCATAAACAGAGGAAGATACACAACTCCATCTTTAACTTCAACATCTGCAGGATGAAGTACATACGATTCGGCAAGCATCGGAGCAAACTTAGTTCTCAACTTGTTTAATGATGTTATCGTATAACTATTAGAAGATTTAACTTCTATAGGGGATATGTTATGGCGATTTGTTATAACAGGTTTAGAAACCAAGAAGTCTATCTCCATTCTATCTTCTGCACTATATTTAGAATTATTAGAATAGAAAAACAATTCATGCCCTGATGCTTTTAACATCTGCGCCACAACATTCTCTACCAACATACCTTCATTAACCTCAAGTTTACCTAAAGCTAATTTCAGATAAAGCTCATTTCCCATAATAGTCTTAAGATTAAAAGCATGACTTATCAAAAGACCTGTATCAGCCATATAGCACTTCAACGTTGTTCGTTCCTCATTCATTCTCAAACCAATATCTGGAGCTGTAGAGTTGTAACAGATATTCACCACTCTTGACTCAGCTAACCAAAAGAATGAAGATTCATATTCACGATAACGCGCCTTATCGCTAATTGATGCCAAGCGGAATTTCTTTTCATGCCTACTCAAAGCAGATGGTATCTCATCAAAAATAGCCTTTACCTTAATTTCGTTGCCGACAGCATATTTCTCAATATCAGCCTTATAGAGTGAAAGGATATTACGCTTCACCATATCGACCTTCATAAAATCATTGGTTTCTACATATTCCGCTACAGCTTGTGGCATTCCTCCAACTATCATATAATGCCTAAAATGGCTCATAGCCTTACGATGTAGAGGACCAAGCTTTTGCTTCTTTTCAAAGCACATACGCATAAATGGCATTAGCTGCTCATCTCCTACAGCCCAAAGAAATTCTTCAAAATCCATAGGAAACATATTAATACGATGTTCTTCCGACGGAATAACAATATCTTTCACATTCCTATTGATGCTTACCAGAGAACCTGTCTCTATATAATCATAACGCCCATCTTTTACCAAATATTTAATAGCTGCACGCGCCTTAGGATAAAGCTGAACCTCATCAAATACAATAAGCGTATCTCGATGATATAACGTGACATTATAATACAAAGCAAGATAGCTGAAGAATACATCTAAATTCCCCAGATACTTATTAAAGATTTCTATCAAGTTATCATCTGCATTATTGAAATCTACCAAAATATATGACTTATATTCATTCTTGGCAAATTCTTCAACAATATAGCTTTTACCTATTCGACGAGCTCCATCTATCATTAAAGCAGACTTTCCTTGAGCATTCTGCTTCCACAGAAGCATCTCGTTATAGATTTTCCTCTTCATGATTATTCCTTACATTAATAATGAACAACAATAGTTCTTATCACGTTTTCGAACACGCAAAACACTCTAATTATCACGTTTTCGAGTATGCGAAGCATCCCCATTATCACGTTTTCGAGCATGCGAAGCATCCCCATTATCACGTTTTCGAGTTCTAATACAATACAAAGGTACAAGGAAAAGGGGTATGTTGCATGATGTAAGCGCATATTTTAGGCAAGATTAACAAGTATGAATACCAAGTAAGTAGTTATAAAATCAAGTAGGAGGAAAACGAAATAGTTTTCTTCCTACTTTCGTTTTCCGACCTCTTACACCACCGTGCATGTGGCTCAGCATACGGCAGAAACGATTGGAATGAAGATGCCATGCGGCAAAACAACATATCGGCGGCAGAGCCCTCGAAAGGAGGGCATCTGCCGCCGATGGCGTTACAGTGACAAACGGCTTAAGTGTGGGCCTTGGGCTGTTTACCGTGGACCTCAGCGCCAATTAGCATGAGCGCCGGAGGCCGTTTGTCGCGTTATGTCGCTATTACTTCTTAGCAACCTTCTTGTTCTTGGCGTTCTTCTTGTCGTACTTCTTCCAAGCCTTCTCAGCGGTAGCCTTGAGCTTCACGGTAAACTCGTGGTTGGCGGCCTCCTGAGCAGCCTCCTCCTCAGGTGAGGCGAAAGCATGGCGGTAGCCCTTCTGGTCGTTCCAGTGGCCACGGGTGAAATCGGGAACCTCAACGCCAATGCAGTTGTTGTCCATAGAGATAGAACCGAGCTCGGCCAGCGAGCACCACTCAGCGAGGTCGTAAACATCCATGTCGAGGGGCAGACCGTGCTGGAGGCAGTAGATCAAGCGCGAGTCCATGATGAAGTCCATACCACCATGACCGCCGACCTTCTTGGCCATCTCGGTGTACTTGGTGACGATGGGGCTCTGATACTTGGCGTAGAGCTTCTTCATGTCGGCGTCGTTGAGGAAAGCCTCACCGTTGTAGTAGTTGGTCTTGGTGTCGATGCCCGCCTTCTTAAGGCTCTCGTTGTCGAGTGCGATGCCCTCCACGGGATACTTGTTCGACACACCGTGTGTGCCCACGAGGTGGAACATACGGCTGTAGGGCTGGGGAGTCATCACGTCGTGCACGATCTGGATGACCTTACCCTGCTCCGTGCGAATCATGGTGTTGGTGAGGTCGCCCTGGCGGAAGTTGTCCACCTTATGTCCGAGGCGCTTCTCAGCCTTCTTCACACCGGCGAAGCTCTTGGTGTCCATGGCAGTGAGGATGGTGAAACGGTCGCCACGGTGAATGTTCATGCACTGAGCCACAGGGCCGAGGCCGTGAGTGGCATAAACATCGCCACGATACTTCATGTTATAGTCGAGACGCCATCCGAGCTTGTCGTTCGCGTCGCGCTTCCAGTAAGCATCCCAGAAAGGATCGAGGTCGTGGCGATAAGCGCCCTGACCGAAGATCACCTCACCGAAGAGGCCCTTCTGAGCCAGGTTCAATGAGTTGAGCTCGAAGAAGTCGTAGCAGCAGTTCTCGAGCATCATGCAGTGCACGCGCTTCTGCTCGCTGAGGTTGATGAGCTGCCAGATCTCGTCGAGGTTCATGGCCGACGGCACCTCTATGGCCACGTGCTTGCCATGCTCCATGGCATACTTAGCCACGGGGAAGTGGTGCTCCCAGTCTACGGCGATGTAGATGAGGTCCACATCGGGGCGCTCGCAGAGAGCCTTGTAGCCGTCCTCGCCGCTATAGAGCGTTGCGGGGGGCAGACCAGCCTGGCGCAGCTGCTCGTTGGAAGCCTCGGCGCGAGCCTGCTCGTGGTCGCACAGACCCATGATCTGCACACCCTCCTGATAAACCCAACGGCGAACGGCCTCATGACCACGCATGCCCAAACCCACGAAGCCCACGCGGAGCACATTGATCTTGGGAGTGGTGAGATTGAGCGCATCTTTCTGACCAGCGGGGCGCTCAGGCACCTTCGTCACAATGACGCCATTCTTCACCTCGTAAGGCCAGTTGAACTGAGCCACTGCCGTTGCAGGCAGCAGCATGACGGCGCAGAGAGCCGCCATGAATGTTTTTTTAATATTCATATTGGTATTATAAATAGGTAATAATAAAATGCTTTTTAACTGGTTATTTCTCGGCCTGCTCGTGGTTGTGCTCACACACCCCAACGCGCTCGGCGGCCACCAGTTGGTCTACGAAGGGGCGGAGCAGCTTGGCGGCGGGCTCAGCCACACGCTTCGAGAGCTTGATGTCGTTGCCCATGCCGTTGAGCACCGAGAACTGATACTTCGGGCTCTTGTCGAGCTGTGCGGCCTGCTGGCGCGCCTGCTGGCGCTGAGCGTCGGTGGCGTCGGGACTCACGAGCGTCTTCACGATGGCGCACATGTCGCCCACCTTCTCCACGTAGGGTTGCAGCTCATGCCAGAGCAGACGGTCCGACTCGTTCTCCGACTGTCCCATCTCGGCCAGCGTCTTGGCATCGGCCTGGAGGCTCTCGAGCTCGTCGATGAGGGCCTTCACACCCTTGCGGCAGTGGGGTTTGCCCTTCCACTGGCGGATGCAGTCGGCCAGACGGGTGTTGGTGTCGTAGTGGCGGGTGAGGGGCAACAGGCGGAAAGCGGCCTTGGCGCGCTCGCCGAAGATGGCCTTGAGCGATGCCATCCATGAGGCGTCGTTGTCGAAGGCGGCACGGTGCCAAGCGTAGTCGGCAATGCTGTAGAGTGCTATCTTACTGATCTCGCCCTGCTGCATGGGGTTGCTGATGAGCGTGTTGACCCCCTTGAGGTCGGGCACGAGCGTAGCGTGGCGGTCGATGTGTGCCTCATCGTCGAAGTTGCGATAGGTGTCGAGCGGGAAGATCTTGTTCATGTCGTTGTCGTTGCAGGGGTAGTTCCACCACCATGCCACGTCGCGACCGAGCCATGAGCTCACCAGCTTGGGATCCTCCGAGTTGGGCACGGTCCACACGGCACGGCCCGTGATGTAGATGCACACCTTCTTCGGCGTGCTGCTGAGCGAGTTGAAGAAGCGCTCGCCCTGCTGGCGGTTGACCCACGAGAAGGCGTAGAGCTGGGGCACGAAGTGGAGGGGCTTCACCGTGTCGGCGGCGAGGGCCTTTCGACCGTTCCACTCCTTGTCGATCATCTGCTGCAACTGTGTGAGACGGTTGGCGTTGAGGGCCAGCACGGCTGAGTCGGAAGGCACGCCTACATCATCCACGAACACACCAAACTGGCGCACGCCGAGCTTGTGCATGAGGCGCAGCTTGCCCATGATGCGGTCGAGCACATTCTCCTGGCTCTTGTCGGTGAACGCCTGTCCCGGGTGAATGGCCCAGATGAAGTTTACCTTGGTGCGGTGTGCCACGTCGGTAAGCTGGCGCATCATGCCCTCGGTGAGCATACCCACCTCCTGCTGCTCCGGAGTGATGGTCTCGGGATAAGGCTTGTCCCAGTATTGTGAGTGGTAGGGGTCGCTCTTGGCGCCATACATGTATGTGTTCATCTTGTAGCGTGCCATGAAGCGGAAGAGGTCTGCCGTCACCTCTTTAGAATAGGGCACACCATAATAGCCCTCGATGACGCCACGATACTGCGTGTCGGCATAGTCGTAGATGTCAACGCAGCTGAGCTTTCCGCCCTGTGCCTGGTCGAGCATCTGCTCGAGCGACGCCAGTCCGCAGAACACGGCGTCGGTCGACTCGCCGAGGATCAGCACCTCAGCGGCATTGCCCTCCTGGCGCACGGTGAGCGCGTGGCGGTCATACTTAGGCTGCTTGAACACGTCGCGCTTCAGGCCCAGGCGCTGTGCCTCGCGGTCGGCGAGGTCCTTGCTGCCGTTCACGCCGAGGTAGAGCACGTTGGCGCCCTTCTTGGCCTTACGTGTCACCACAGGCGTCAGTCCGTGCTCGGTGAGCACCTCCTTGGCACGGTCGATGGTGTAGCCGTCGATGCCTGCACCTGCAACCACGTTCACATGTCCGGCAAGCGTAGCCACGCCCTGCAGACGTTCTTGCTGCTGCGGCACGGGACGGATGTCATAAACATTGTCTGCCACAGCCACAGCCGACAACAGACAGAAAACGATTCCCAGAATTGTTTTGCGGAATGTCATGTTATTTAGGTTAGATTGAAAATGTTCAGTTACGAGGTAGCCGATGGGTTGGCGACTTTGGCGCTATTGGCCTTGTTGCGCGCCGCCAAAACCTGATGCAAAGTTACGAATTATTTGCCGAACGGAATAGGGTTCTCGCTGTTTTTTTCAAAGAATTAAGAATTAAACGCCCATTCTGCCGCTTTTCGCAATAGGGCGTTTTTACACGCAACGAGCAGCAGGGCGACCGAGTTTTGGCTGGCCCTGTAGGGCAAGGAAGAGACAAGCGTGTCCTTACGGCTCGCATTTGCTATTTTTTATGACAAAAACACATCAGATTATCCTCCACAACTAATTTTCTCGGAAGACAATCTGATATTTGGCTGTCTTTAGGAAATATAAAGTGGGAATAAGCTGAATATCCCTATGTAAGATGATTATTCAAAATCTTTTCCAGTATAAATTTTATAATCAAATCCCACGTAGTTATTTTGGTCGTTTCCTGTAAGTCTTATACTAACCACTTTTATTGCTGCGAAATGATGGTAATGGTTTTCCAAGACAAACACTTGTCCAATGTTAACTGCACGTGCTCTCGAACTAAAGTCAAATTCAGGAATCTCCGGAATTGTCGGAAATCGATTATATTTGGAATTGAAGCCAAGTCGCTTTACGTGGTCTCTGTAGCAATGTATTGACCTATAATTTGCTGTAGTCCACATTGTGCCAAATGCGTATTCTCCAGCACCAATAGTAAATTTCCCGTCATTTGATGAATAGTCAAACTCAACGTGACCATTTAATGCATGATTTACATAATTTATTTTGTCAAGTTCGATGGTCATCGCTATCGAATTCGATAAAGATGTTGTATCAAACGGATTTTTACCTAAAGCTGGTTTTGCTTTTAAGTCCTCATCGTATATACGCTCCAATAATTGTCTATATTTCGCAAAGTATTCATCATCAGAGGTAAAGTCAAGGTACATTATGCCTTTTAAGAAATGTGGGACTTCTTTGTCCTTATTATTTCTAATTACAGGAATTATTAAGTCACGATTTCCTCCGTAGATCATATCGGACGAAAGAATACGCTTCTCGTATCCAGCTCCTGATATTCCTGAATTTGCTTTCTCAACGTAATTTAATGAACAAATGATAAGAACCATATTAGACTTGCTTAAGCCATTCTCCATGAAAAAAGGCAAGTCGTCCCCTAAACGCAAGTCCCACTGGTCAAAAATAACATCTACACCATGAGAGCGAAGGTGCCCAGCGAGCTTTGCTACCCAAGCGGAATGCTCTTCAGTATCATGTGAGTATGAAATAAATAGTTTCATGTCTATATTCGATTATTTTTTTAATAAATCAACAATGATGTATTCTTGCAAGCTCATCCTTGAAATCAGGAATAAGAGCAGCAGTTATCTTATTGCGATGTATCACACGATGACAGTTTGGACATACCGGCAAAAGATTGGTAAGCGCATCATCTATTGTTTGGGTAATGCTAACACCTGCATATTGGAAGATAGGCTTCATATGATGGATTTCTATGCAGGGTGTACCATAGGTTTCGCCATAATACGACTTAAACTCAAATCCACAACAATCACAAGAGATAGTTCCATTATGAGAAAAGTGCTCTATGGCCACTTGACGAAGTCTCTGAGAACGTTGTGCTGTTTTGGAGACTGATATTGTTACTTCTCCTTCAGACACTATTTCATTGTATGGTAGAATGGTGCTTTTCTTTGTCTTTACAATTCTGCCAAGAGAATACTTTACATCGTCATAATCAAATCCAGATGCCAACAAGTATTTGATGTTTTCATCGTTATCTTCCACGAATTTGGCGCCTGTATTTGTTATTGTATAACCGCTTCCATTGTATGTTGCGTAACCATATCTTTCGAATGTGTCATGGCTCTTTAAGTTTCTGACTTTCTGAGAAAAATATGTATCGTTTCTTCCATCCAATATCTCTGCGTCACGACCTTCCGGTTTCATTAGATTGGTAAGTAAATCAATTAACGAAGAAGTGTCGATACTCCCTCCATTTCTTTTCATGAGATAGAGAGCTGGCAGTATTAGTTCTGTCTCTGATATACGTTGGTTGCCCATTAGTAATTGGTTATTAGAAGATGAGTTACTTTCTTGTCATTTCTGTTCATGAAACTAACAAGATACTCCTTATCGAAAGTCCTGATATTGATACCTTCCTTGTTGTAGAGACCATAAATAAAGTCCGTATTCTTTATTATCATCATCCACTTTGCACGGCACTCATTAATCATATAGTTAGCAAGTCGTTCTTGATCAGCCTTCGTAAATGCATTTTGGGCATAGGTGCTGAACTCACTATCATATGGAGGATCCAAGAACACAAAATCTTCCTCTGTCGGATTTGTCGTTCTTAAGAACTCTTCGAAATCGAGGTTGTAAATCTTTGTATCTGCAAAATGCTTTAGCAGGGGCTTGGAACGATAATAACTCAATTTCTTCGCCATGAGTTTACTATTGTAGGCAATTCCTCCGTAGGGAACATTAAATTCACCCTTGCTGCTATATCTAAACATGCCACTATAAGCATAATTACGCATGAAGAAGAATAGGGCACAGTGCAATGTGGGGGCACTGTCAGCTATACTTTTATCATTGTATAGGTAGCGGTAGTTCATATAGACTGCGCTCTTAATCGCAGTTTCTATATTGTCATCCAAGTCTTTTTCTGGAAGTAGATGCTTCTCTATTTCCAATTCTCGCATGCGTGTCATCTTCCGGAAAAGGTTGGTTTCCATCTCCTTCATGATAATCGAAGGCAAAGAACCGATCTCTTTACCTAAAATGTCTAAAATTTCGTCTTTCTTACTTGCACAGAATTCATGGACGAACTTTTTGAGTTCCTCTTTCGTAATTCTCTCTTCTCGATATTCAAGATATTTGTCAACAAGAATATGATTATCACGGAAGAACTTGACGCAATTCTCCCATGATTTATCCATTAGTTCTGCATACCAGAAGAAATTTTCATTCGATGATGCAATGTAATTATATAAAGAAATCAATTCAGACGAGAAGTCATTAACAAAATACTCTTTAGCAGTCATCGCCATAAACACGGAACCACCACCAACAAAAGGTTCTAAGTATCTTTTGAATGCAGGGATGTTCGGAAGGATATATTTTAGCTCTTTCTCCTTTCCTCCAGGCCATTTCAATAACGGTTGAAGTCCTGTCGCTGTATTCTGACATACAATTGCCATTTTTTCTCCTGGATGGAAAAATTCATCCAGTTCAAAAAGAGTGGTTTGGTATGCGACATTCGAGTCACATACCTTCATTGAATTATCATCTTCAGGTAAATTATATGTTTGTGGCATATTAGTTTGATTATCGTTTACCGCTAACGTGTCCTCAATTCGTTTTTTTGCTGCAACGAAATAAGCTTCGTCAAGTTCAACACCGATAAAACGTCTTTCCAATTCCAACGCAGCCACACCCGTAGAGCCGACTCCCATGAATGGGTCAAAGATAATATCATCTTTGTTAGATGCTATCTCTATCATCTTCTTCAATATAGATACCGGCTTCTGAGCAGGGTGCTTTGGATCTTTTAATCGTTCTGGAGGCATGCATATTGGGCTTTGAATAAAATTGTGCATTTCTGCCTGTGAAATAAAATTCCATGCATGTTTCTTATTCCAACATGTAAATATCATTTCACAACTATTCAAAAAGCCAGCCTTAAAAATCTTTGGCGCAGGATTCGTCTTGTGCCATATCATGAAGTTTGATGTATCAAACCTATGGTCAAGGCAATTATACCACCTACCGAGTTGATTATAAGAAGTAAAAATGAAAAGGTTTCCTGTAGGCTTCAAAATACGGATGAACTCATCAGCCCATTCTTCTGGGTTGAAGTCAATCTTATCCCATTCCGCCACATCATTATTCATAGCAGACCTACCCGGCAATGGTATGTTGCCAGTTGAGTGCTGCCCCAAATTATATGGTGGGTCTGTCAGAATGAAGTCAATAGAATTATCCGGGATACGTTTGATTATATCTCGACTATCGGCTCGCAGAACACATTTACGCCAATTTGGATCTTTCATTTACTCGTTGGGAAGGTATGCATCCTTTATTTCATCAAGTGCTTCATTGATATAGTGGGCATTCTTCTTGTATTCGTCAATAACGATGTCATATCCACGTTCTGACTTACATACAAGGTTCCAAAAATCCTTACTGATGCAAAGTTCGTCATCAGAGAAGAATTGACGAACACGTCCCTGCGTCCAAGGTTTGCCCTCACCATAGCGGTTATAAGCTGTTGCAAACAGAATCTTCACCTTGTCTTCTGATCCGAGTTGATTGGTAAGAATACAATACTGTTCCAAAAGAGCCTCCTTCTCAGAACGAGCCTTCTTGTTGTCGAGGTCTCCACCAATTTTAAGCTCAATAAGATAGTGCATGCCAGTCTCTGTGTCAACAAGATAGTAGTCGCTCTCGTGACGCTTTGTATGTGCAGCACCTCTCTTTAATGAAATACCTTGATAGTCTGCAGCTTTCGGAGTATGTCTTCCTTCTTTTCTCTTATATTGTTCAAGAAGTTCAGCAATAAAATCGGTTTGCTCGTTGTACAAAGTTCCTTCCACATGTTGGCTCACTTCATAGTTCAATACAGCTATGCTTATAGCCATACTTTCAAGCATATTGCCCAAAGAGCTATCAAGCGAACGTGCCAAGGCAGAGTAATACTGAATCTCTGGTCCGAGGGCTGCAATGAAGACGTTGTGTATCTTCATGTTAATCACTCCATTTTCGTCATCTACTTCTGCAAGATGACGAGTTGAAAAACCATTTGCGTAAGATTTTACGGCACTGCTGACAATGCTACGGATGGCTCTTTCCTTGTCGATAATATCAGGCATGGGATTATATTTTGTTTTGTTTGTTATCAGATGCTGTTAGAAGTTCTCTCTTGTCTACACCAAGGAGATTAGCAATTTTCTCCAAAGTATATAAGTCTGGTTGTGTAGAATTGCTACACCATTTGCTAACTGTGCAGGTAGATTTGCCCAATTCATGAGCTAACCACTTGCCAGTCTTTTCCTGCTCAACAAGCACTACTTTGAGTCTATTTAGGTTCGCCATGATCTACAACAGATTTAATTTGGGTGCAAATTTATAAAATATAAATGAAAATCATGCATTTTAATCCGGGGAACTTCTTTATGCAGCTCAAATTTAAGTGTGGGCTTTGCAATCACCCCAAACGTAAAACATCCCATATTCCCAAAAAGAAAATGCGGCTTTTGCTTGCCCATTCGTTAGGAAAAGTGTACCTTTGGCATGTTATTCGTCAGAAAAAGTGTGTCAAGTAGGCGATTATTCGTCAGGAAAAGTGTGAGCCATGGATAGAAGCATCTACAATCAACTGTTAGCTTGGAAGAATCGCAAAGGGCGTAAGCCGCTGATCCTCAACGGTGCGCGACAGGTAGGAAAGACCTATGTTCTTCAGCAATTTGGTAAAAACGAATATCAGAAGCTGGCCTTCTTCAGTCTCGACCGCAACGCCAAGGCCGTCGAGGTGTTTGAGAAAGGCGGCAGCACCGCTGATATGCTGATGGCGCTCTCGGCCATTAGCCAGACCGACATCACCCCCAACGACACCCTCGTGGTGCTCGACGAGATTCAGGATTGCCCGAAGGCACTCGAAGCCCTGAAGTTTTTTTGTGAGGATGCGCCCCACATCCACATCATCGTGGCGGGCTCGCTGCTGGGGTTGTCACTCCACAGCGGCGTGTCGTATCCGGTGGGCAAGGTGGAGGAACTGCGCCTCTACCCGATGAATTTCATCGAGTTTCTGCAGGCCATGGACAAACCACAGTTGGTTGGTCTCCTCGAAAAGGGCAACTGGAACGTCATCCGCCTGCTCGAAACCGAACTGATCGGTTTGTTGCGACAATATTATTATGTGGGCGGAATGCCCGCCGCCGTGCTCGCCCATGTGCAACAAAAGGGCTTGCAAGAGGTGCGCACCATCCAAAAGCAGATCATCCAAGACTATCGGCGCGACTTCTCCAAGCACGCCCCTGAGCGCGAGGTGCCTCGCATCAACATGGTGTGGGACAGCATACCCGCCCAACTGGCCAAGGAGAACAAGAAGTTTGTTTATAGGGCGGTGAAGAAAAGTGGCAGGGCGGCCGAGTTTGAACAGGCCATCCAGTGGCTCATCGACGCAGGTCTGGCCTATAAGGTGCAGCGCGTCAACACCCCTCGCCTACCGTTCAAGTTTTATGAGGAACTCAACGCCTTCAAACTCTTCATGCTCGATGTGGGTCTGATGGGCGCCATGGCCGACACGTCGGCCGAGGCGATGCTTGTGGGCGACGGTGTGTTCGCGGAATACAAGGGCGCCTTCACGGAGCTCTATGTGTTTACCCAACTGAAGAGCATGGGCCAATCGCTCTATTATCATGCGACAGACAACTCCACGATCGAGATCGACTTCCTCACACAGTGGCGCAACCGCGTGGTGCCCATCGAGGTAAAGGCCGAGGTGAACGTCAAGTCAAAATCGCTACGGACGTTCATCGGCAACCATCCGGAGCTGAAGGGGCTCCGCTACTCCATGATGCCCTACGAAGCCCACGACTGGATGGTCAACGTGCCGCTCTACGCCTGTCTGGCGCCCTTCGAAACGATTGACCTATAGGCCGACGAGCCAAGGGGGGCACGGAAATATTGCGACAAAAAGGTGAAATCTATAGCAGAATCTACATTGTTTTATTTCACTGCCCCCCTACTCGCGTCCAAATACGCCATTCTCAGCGCATTTTCGCAATCGCTTCTCATTCAGCCACTTACAAACAGGAAGGCTCCTTCCACGCTCCACCGTTCAAATGCCACGCCACGAAACATGCCTTTTCGCCTCCCGATACCTAAGCTATCGAGCCTCCGAAGGTAAGCTATCGGGCCTCGACAAGCCACGTTTCGCACCTCGAAAGAGGACCTATCGCAAAGCCAACTTTGCAGGCGGGGCGCTCGGCAGGTGTGAAAGGCCACGTTTAACAACTTTTAGGGAGCCTGCGACCGCTTTTCGGGCGTCGCGCCAAACGCCATTTGCGATTTTATTTGTAAATTTGTGGATTATCATCTTATTTCACAAATTCACCTAATATTCTATGATTGCAACCCTCATCATCCTCGCCCTCTCGGCAGTGTTCTTCGCCATGGGCAAAGTGCGCTCCGACCTCGTCGCCTTGTGCGCCCTCGTCGCCCTTCTGCTCACTGGAACGCTCACCCCGCAGGAAGCCATATCGGGTTTCTCCAACCAGGTGGTCATCATGATGGTGGGAC
Organism: Hallella faecis; assembly: GCF_018789675.1. GTDB lineage: Bacteria > Bacteroidota > Bacteroidia > Bacteroidales > Bacteroidaceae > Prevotella > Prevotella faecis. Next base: position 18,799 of record NZ_JAHKBE010000021.1, on the reverse strand, counting down.
TGTTTGTGGTGGGTGGCGCCATCGTGCAGACGGGCCTGGCCAAGAAGGCGTCGGGTAAGCTCATGATGCTGGCCGGCGACAACGAGATTGGCCTCTTCCTGCTGCTCATGGTGGTGACGGCGGTTATCGGCGCCTTCGTGAGCAACACGGGCACGGTGGCCCTGATGATGCCCATCGTGGTGAGCCTGGCGCAGAAAGCCAAAATCCGCGCCAGCCGACTGCTCATGCCCCTGGCCTTCGCCAGCAGCATGGGAGGCATGCTCACGCTCATCGGTACGCCACCCAACCTTGTCATCCAGGAGGCGCTCACCGAGAGCGGGCACCAACCGCTGGGCTTCTTCAGCTTCCTGCCCGTAGGCCTGGTGTGCATCGTGGTGGGCATTGTGGTGCTGCTGCCGCTCAGCAAGCGGTTTCTCAACGGCCGACAGCGGGGCGACGACGACGGCAAGGCACGACGCAGGAAGACGCTCGACGACCTGCTGGAGGAGTATAGCCTGAAAGACGACCTCTCGGTGTTTACCGTGACCGACGCCTCACTGGTGAAGGACAAGAGCATCGTGGAGCTCGACGTGCAGCGCCGCTACGGCCTGTCGGTGCTCGAGGTGCGCCGCGTGAAGAAAACCCACGCCAAACTGATGAAGGAGGTGGAGCAGCGGCTCGCCGGCCCCGACACGCGCCTCATGGTGGGCGACATTGTGTATGTGAGCGGAAACAAGCAGCAGGCGGAGCAAATGGCCGCCGACATGCAGCTCAACAAGACGAGCCAGCCCTTGGCGTTCTACGATATTGGCATTGCCGAGGCGGTGCTCATGCACAACTCGCGCCTCTGCGGCAAGACGCTGCGCGATGGCGGATTGCGCCGACTCTACAGCGTGAACGTGCTGGGCGTGCGCCGCGGCGACGACTACATCACACGCAACCTGGCCGACCTGAAACTGCGGCAGGGCGACATCCTGCTCATCCAGGGCAAATGGAAAAACATTTCGCGCATAGCCAACCTCGCCGAGGGCATCCTCGTCATGGGACAACCGCTGGAGGAGGCCGCCCGCGTAACGCTCGACTACAAGGCGCCGCTGGCCGCAGCCATCATGGTGGCCATGATTCTCACGATGGTGTTCGACTTCATCCCTGTGGCGCCCGTCACGGCGGTCATCACCGCCGGGTTGCTCATGGTGCTCACGGGCTGCATACGCTCGGTGGAGGCCGCCTACAAAACCATCAACTGGGAGAGCATCGTGCTCATCGCCGCCATGCTGCCCATGTCGGTGGCGCTCGAGAAGACGGGCGCCTCGGCCCTCGTGGCCCGCATGTTGGCCGACGGCCTGGGACAGGCCAGCCCCTACGCGTTGCTGGCGGGTGTTTACTTCACCACGTCGCTCCTTACGTTGTTTATCAGCAATACCGCCACGGCGGTGCTCATGTCGCCCATCGCCCTCACGTCGGCCATGGCCATCGGCGTGAGTCCCTACCCCATGCTCTTCGCCGTGACGCTGGGCGCCAGCATGTGCTTCGCCTCGCCGTTCTCCACACCGCCCAACGCGCTGGTGATGCAAGCCGGCGGCTACACCTTTATGGATTACATCAAGGTGGGCCTGCCCCTGCAGATCATCATGGGCCTGGTAATGGTGTTTGTGCTGCCCCTGCTCTTCCCGTTCTAAGGGCGGCGGCTCACATCGCGCCCACTATACTTAATTGTTATGAGGCGCAGAGCTGATGTACCTCATCTTCTAATGGAGACTGTGAGAAGTACCCTTGTAATGTAGATGCAGTAACCAGTCCACGCAGTACGCGCGAACTGTTATCACTGTCCTTTCATTACAATAGAAGTTTCTCACATTTCCATTAGCAAGTCGAGCATAACGCTTCGTTTTTTATCCTATATGTCTTGTACCTCTTTCGAGAATACGGTGCTATATATGAAAAAGTTGGCATATTCGGTGTCCTTATAGCAAATTCTTGATGGAAATCTTGCATAATTTAGGAAAAAGCATTAAATTCGCACCCGAAATGAAGAGAGATTTTCGGATAAGTCAATCCGAATCAAACGATAACAGAACCCGTCGGCATCCCGTAGATCTGCCGGCGGGTCACTTTTTTTATAGACAGCAATGAGCAATCAGAAGCCACGTACGATAGAGGAACAAATCAGACTACTCCGTTCAAGAGGAATGCAGTTCAGCAACGAAGAGTATGCGAAGGAATGTCTTGCGCATATCAGCTACTTCCGTCTCAAATACTATTGGACGGATATGATTGATGAACATTGACCAGCAAATCAAAGCAGAATGCAGAATTGAGAATGGTCTCTTATTCGTAACCCGATTTTTATCCTATTTTACGAAATAAAGCCCATCAAGCCCTTGTGCCAAAGAGGCATAGCGGGCTTGATGGGCTTTATGAACGGAGCCTATTGGGGGCGGCATCCTAATACGCCATTCTCACATTATCTATCCACAGCGTGTTGCCCACCGATCCGATGTAGGCGCCGCCGTGGCTCGAGTCGAACTGCAAGATGAGGTGCGTGGGGGTGTCGTCGGCGTGGGCCCATCCCACCTCCTTCACCGGAACCATCTTGCCCTTGGAGTTCTTGGCCCACTTGGTGTCGTCGCCGCTGAGCAGTGCCATGTAGGGCTTGTAGAACGATTGGTGGCTGATGTCGCCATAGTGGATGGGGAACGAGGCGTTCTCCACCCATCCGTTGGTGGTCTTGGCAAAGCGCACCACCATGGTGCCCACACGCTTGGCGTAGAGGTTGCCCTTGGCGTCCTCCCACCGTTTCTGCAAGAGGCAGATGCAGTCGCACATGTCGATGCCGGCCACCGTCTTCACCTTGCTGAAGCCGGTCTCCTTGATGCGGTTGGGGTGGCCCGAGAGCTTCACCTTATAGTCGAACACCAGCGCCTTGGGCCTGCCCGTGAAGCGCATGCCCACATTGAGCTTGGCCATGGGGTTGGAGGTGGAGGTGATGGGCTCGAGCATCTGTCCGAGATAGATGCTTCCGGCGGCCAGCACCTTGATGTTGACGATGCCCAGCACCTTGCACGTCTCGATATGGGTTACGAGCTTGGCGCAATAGCCGTGGCCCGGGTGGGTGTCGCGGTAGACCGACTGGTTGGTCTTGGTGATGCCCGACACGCGCGCCATGACGTTCGACGTGCCCCAGGGCGACCCGCCCCAGTTCACATAGGGCGCGTTTTGTTTCCACGTCTTCGTGGGCGCTATCTCATGGAGCGTCTTCAGCTGTCCGCCGATGATGGCGCTCTCCTTCACCTGGCGGGTCACCCATTGGTTCATGTCGCCATACTTGATAAGTAGGGTCTTCGAATGTTGCGTCTCGTCGGGCGCCACTTGGCAGACGCCCTTGTCGCAGCGACTGCTGGCCTCAGCCAACACGGCCATGCCCATCATGAGGGTGGCCAAGATAATTGTTTTCCTCATATTCTGTTTTCCTTTAGCTTTCATAAAAAAATCCGATATCGGTCATTCCTTCGTCCGCATCTTCTCCATGTCGATGGGCTGTAGGCAGGCGTCGTAGGTTCGCGGCTGGTTGTGGTCGTCCACGAAGAGCCGGGGATGGTTGGCGTAGGCCCGGCTGGCCAACGAGAGCGCGTCTTTGCGGTAGCGGGTGGCCACACCGCCCAGCGTGAGCAGGGTGTGGAACACGCTGTTGCTCTCGGCCGCCCGATGGCGATTGGCCTCAAGGGTCGCCACGAGGTCGGCGTGGCGCTGGCGGTAGGCGTCGGAGGTCCACACCACGAGCGGCACATGGAGCTGCCAGTAGGATGGGAACGGCGAGGCGTGGAGGAAGAGGTGGCGGCGGTCGTCGAAGATGTCCTCGCCATGGTCGGACGTGTAGATCATGGCCGCGCTGCCCCCTTGGCCCTCGAGCGCCGCCAGCACACGGCTGAGCAAGAGGTCGGTGTGGCGAATGGTGTTGTCGTAGGCGTTGATGAGCTGCGGGCGGTAGGTGCGTTTCGCCCCTTCGTAATGGTCGGGCGCAAAGGCGCGGGCGGCCTGCGGGTAACGGTCAACGTAGCTGAAATGGGAGCCGTAGGTGTGGACCACCACAAACAGGCGCTCGCCACGGTGGGCTGCCAGGCGCTCCTGCAGGGGCGCCAGCAGGGCGGTGTCGTCGATGGGGTCGGGGTGGCGGTCGCGCAGGAAGAGGCAGTCGTCGGCCTGCTCACCGAGGTAGTCGATGAACGAGTGGTTGCGCTGTTGGTTGGAGAGGAACACGGTGTGGTAGCCGGCCTCGCGAAACGCCTGCATGATGCCCTTCGTGCGGTAGAGTATGTCGTAGTTGTCGGCCTCGGCCAGCGAGAGCAGGATGGGCACACTCTTGTGTGTGGTGTTGCTCTGACTCATGTAGTTGGTAAACACGGTGAGGCCCTTCGCCTTCGAGAGCAGTGGGTTGGTGGGGCGGCGGTAGCCGTAGAGCTGCCAGTTGTCGGCCCGGCTGGTCTCGCCAATGACGAGCACCACCGTCTCGGGCTCGCGGTCGGCGAAGGTGCAATGGGCGTCGTAGCGGAAGGCGCTCGACGCCTGCTTGTAGTTGGCGGAGGCTTGCTGTCGGCCAAGGGCCAGCACGAAGTTACACACGGCATTGAGCGGAAACAGGTCGGCCGTGGGCGCATAAGGGGTGAAGAGCGCGAGGGATGCGGTAACCATGGCCATGGCAGCAGTGGCCGCAAGGGCCGGGCGGCGTTGGCGGTGCAGGAACGTGGCGTCGGCCCACCTTCGGCGGCGCCACAGCACGGCGGCCAGCGTGAGGGTGGGAATGTAGATCACCACCACCCACACGATGGCGGGCAACAGTTGCGACAGCAGTTCGCCCACCTCGCCCGAGTTGGTGGTGACGAGGTTGAGCCACATGTCGACGGCGATGGGGCCGCGCCCATAAAGATAGATGAGCACCATCTGGAAGGCGCCCAAGAACAACAGGGGGAACAGCAGGATGACCGTTCGCCCCACCTTGCGCGAGAGGGTCAGCACGAGCCAGTAGGCGGCCAGCGGCGCCACAACGCCCACCAGGCGCCCGACCCACGACAGCGACTCGGTGAAGGCCAGCACGAGGTTGGGCAGGATGAGCACCAGGAGGAAGAACAAATAGGTTGCCTTTTTCATGACGAATGGGTTTGATGGGGAACGGTGGGCCAACGGCCTTAGAACGCCTCATTGATGTTGAAGATGAAGCCCGTGCCGTTGCGGCTGAAGCCGTAGTCGAGGCGCACGTTCACACCTTTCTTAAACTGCCAGCGATAGCCTATGCCAGCGTTGGGCAGGATGCGACGGAAGCGCAGGCTGCCATAATTGGGGAATACCTCGGCGGCGCCCAGCCACACCACCAGGCCGTTGCGGTGCCAGATGTGTTGGCGCAGCTCCACCTGAGCGTCGACAACGTTCTTGTCGCGGTAGCGTCCCTCGTAGTAGCCGCGCATGCGGTTGCTGGATCCCACATCGGAGAGCATGGGCCACGGCACGCTGCCCACCGACTGCCGCGTGTGGAGCTCGCCGGCAAGGATGGCGCCACGCCAGGCGCGGCGGTAGGTGGCCACTTGCAGTTCGCCCGACCAGTAGGTGTCGTTGTTGCCCAGGAACGTGGGGTTGGCGGTGAGGTCGGCCTGCACAAACCAGCCACGGGAGGCGTTGAGCATGAAGTCGCGTGTGTCGAACGTATAGCTCACGCCCACCGACACGTCGCTCACCGTGAGCGGGCGGCCACCCAACAGCGCGGGCGCATGGTCCTTGAGCTTGTAGGCGTGCACATATTGGTAACGGGCTATGGGTCCGAGGTAACTGTAGCGGTTGAGCGGCAGCAGGAATCGCGCCATCACCTCAAACTTGGTGCGACTGTATTTGCTCTTGTTGTCGTCGTTGTCGCTCTCGGGATAGCTGAAGCCCCAGAGGTACGACGGGAAGGTGTAGACATACAGGCGGTAGTCGAGCCGATAGTGCTTGCGCGGCAGGAACGTGTTGCCGCGAAGGCCGATCATGAGGAAGCCCTTGGTGGTGACATCGCTGTAGAGCGAGGCGTTGGAGAGCTCGAGCGTGCTGTCGGAACGGTCGGTGGAATAGAGGGCCGACGCCACCAGGCCCAGGCCCACACCGGTGTCGGAGGCGTAATGGGGACCGCCAATGATGCCAAAATCGATCTTCTTGTTGGGTTTGGGCTTGTCCGACTCGGCAAAATATTGCAACACACGGGCCACCAAGCCGCGCTTGGGCTTCAGCGCCAAGGTGTCGAAGGGGACCGGAGCGACCGATGGCGGGGCGGCCGATGGGGTGGAGACGGATGGCCCGGCCTCCTGCCCGTGGCGCGCAAGCGGTTGCTGCGCCCACAACGGTGTATGGGCGGCCAACAGTAAGCCTATGATTATCAACGCTTTCATACGAATCGGTTATATGCGTCAAGCGGTAGCGATGAGTTGTTGCTTAGGTAGGTTGATCGGCCTCATGACCAAATGGCGCATCGAGAATACAATAGCAATAGAAAACTCGGGCAAAGATAATAGTTTTTTGCGTAATACCATTGCAATATGTGGAAAATCGCTCCAAGAGGTCATTTATTTGTCGCACAAACCACGGATTATTGCAGTCTTTTTACTAAATTTGCGGAAAGTATGGCCTTGGCCGCCCACAACCGTGGCGCAAGCGCCCCACCCTGTCGATTCACCCATAACAAAATCTAATATGAGACTTAACCGTTCTTTCTTAACCCTCGGCTTGGCCGCTGCCCTGTTGCAGGCGCCAGCCCCCGCGTCGGCCCAGTCAGCGGGTCGGCAGAACCCGTTGTTGCAGAAGAGTAGCCTGCCCTTTGGAGCGCCCGACTTCAACAAGATTCAGGAGTCCGACTACCTGCCGGCCATCGAGGAGGCCATCAAGATACAACGCGCCAACATCCAGAAGATCGTGGACAACAAGAAGAAACCCACCTTCGCCAACACCATCCTCGCCTATGAGGAGAGTGGCGTGGTGCTCGACCGCGTGACGAGCGTGTTCTTCGGTCTGACCAGCGCCCACAAGACGCCCGTCATCGCCGAGACGGAGAAGAAGGTGTCGCCCATGATGACCGACCTGAGCAACGAGATTTCGTTCAACAAGAAGCTCTTCGAGCGTGTGAAATATGTGTACGACAACGAGTATGCGAAACTCAAGGGCGAGGACAAACGACTCACGGAGATCGTCTACAAGGGATTCGTGCGCTCGGGAGCACTGTTGCCCACCGATAAGATGGAGCGCATGAAGCAGATCAACTCGCGCATCTCCGACCTGCAACAGCAATGGGGCGACCTGCTGCCCGACGCCACCAACAACGCCGTGGTGTGGGTAAAAAGCAAGGAGGAACTGGCCGGACTGAGCGAAGCCGACATTGCGCAGTGTAAGAACGACGCGCAGAGCCGTGGGGCCAAGGCTCCCTACTGCATCGTGATCATCAACACCACGCAGCAGCCCATTCTCGCCAACCTGGCCAACCGCGACTTGCGACGCAGGGTGTATGAGGCCAGCATTCATCGCGCCGATGGCACCAACCCGAAATTCAACACGTTCCCCATCGTGGTGGAGATAGCGAAACTGCGCGCCGAGAAGGCGAAGATCATGGGCTACGACACCTACGCCGATTTCGCATTGGAGCGCACCACGGCGAAGAATGTGAAGAACGTGGACCATTTCCTCACACAACTCATCAGCGAGTATGCGCCCAAGGCCGACGCCGAGACGCGCGCCATTGAGCAATACGCGCAGCGCACCGAGGGCAAGGATTTCCGCCTACAGCCCTACGACCGCTTCTACTACTCGGCAAAGATGAAGAAGGAAATGCTCAACATCACCGACGATGAGGTGAAGCCTTACTTCAATGTCGACAGTGTGCAGATCAATGGCGTGTTCTACGCCGCCAACCGCGCCTACGGCCTGACATTCAAGCAGCGCAAGGACATCCCCACCTATCATCCCGACATGAAGGTGTTTGAAGTGTTCGACCGCAACGGAAAGGCCATCGCCCTGTTCTACAGCGACTTCTTCCGCAGGCCCACAAAGCGGGGCGGCGCATGGATGAGCAGCTTCGCCAAGCAGAGCCGACAGCGCCACCAGTTGCCCGTCATCTATAACGTGTGCAACAACGCCAAGGCGCCCGAGGGACAGCCGTCGCTCCTCACATGGGACGAGGTGTGCACCATGTTCCATGAGTTTGGACACGCCTTGCATGGCATACTCTCCAACTGCCAGTACGACGCGCTGTCGGGAACGGCTGTGCCACGCGACTTCGTGGAGATGCCGTCGCAGTTCAACGAGTCGTTCGCCCAGATTCCTGAGGTGTTCGACCATTTCGCGCGCCACGCCGTGACCGGACAGCCCATGCCCGCCGCACTGAAGGAGCGCATGCTGAAGAGCATCAACTTCCAAACGGCCTACGCCTTGGGCGAGAACCTCGCAGCCACCTGCCTCGACCTCGCTTGGCATAAGATCAGCGCCGAGGAGGTACCGTCGGTCTACATGGCTGGCGCCTTCGAGAAGGAGCAACTGCACAACGTGGGATTGCTCAACACGCAGATCCCGCCGCGTTACATCACATCCTATTTCAATCATGTGTGGGGTGGCGGCTACGCTGCCGGCTACTACAGCTACCTCTGGACAGAGGTGCTGGCCGTGAACATCGCCGACTACTTCGCCAAGCATGGCGCCCTCGACCCCGCCGTGGGCCAATCCTTCCGCGATAAGATCATCAGTCGTGGCAACACCAAAGACCCCATGGAGATGTTCACCGACTTCACGGGAATGAAGCAGCCCGACGCCTCCACCTTCCTGAAGGCAAGAGGCTTGTAACCGATAAGCTTGGCCTGGGCGGGGCTGGCGGCCCAGCCCCGCCCAAGCTTCGCCCCAACCCAAGCACCGCAGCTCGCCTGTCACCGGCCCTGCCCAGGCTTCGCACCAGCCCAGCACCCGCTTGCGAAAAGAATTTCGGGCGCATATTTGCGCCCGCTTCTCCCCATCATCAACCCTCAAACCCATCTTTATGATTAACCGTCTTCTTTCTTTCCTTGACGCCTCGCCCGTAAATTTCCTGGCCGTCAAGAACATTGCCGACAGCCTGGAGGCTGCTGGCTTCCGCCGCCTCGACGCCCGCCAACCGCTTGGCGAGGTGAAGGCCGGCGACTGCCTCTTCGCCACCAAGAACGCCTCATCGGTCTACGCCTTCCGCATAGGGCGGCAGCCGCTCTCCGAAGCGGGCTTCCACATGATATGCGCCCATAGCGACTCGCCCACCTTCCGCATCAAGCCCAACGCGGAGATGCTCACCGAGGGTGGTCTGGTGAAGCTCAACACCGAGGTGTATGGCGGCCCCATCATGTCAACCTGGTTCGACCGGCCGCTGACGCTCGCCGGCCGTGTCATCGTGCGCGGCGACGACGTGATGCACCCCATCACGATGCTCATGCATGTGCGCCGCCCGTTGCTGCAGATCAGCAACCTCGCCATCCATTTCAACCGCCAGGTGAACGACGGCGTGAAACTGAGCCGACAAAAAGATGTTTTGCCGCTGCTCGGACAGGTGACCAGCCAACTGGAGGAGGGCAACCTCCTGATGAACATCATCGTGGAAGAGCTCAACAAGCAAAGCCCCGTGAAGCGCGAGGACATCCTCGATTTCGACCTCTACCTGGCCGACGCGTCGCCTGCCTGCACCTTCGGCGCACACAACGAGTTCATCTCGTCGGGCCGTCTCGACGACCTCTCGATGTGCTACGCCGGCCTGGAGGCGCTGCTGGCCGCCGACACCACCGACACCACGCAGGTGCTCGCCATCTTCGACAACGAAGAGACGGGATCGCAGACCAAGCAGGGTGCGGCCAGTCCGTTCCTGGCCTACCTGTTGCAACGCATCGCCCTGGCCCAGAGCCACACCGAGGAGGCCTACTACCAGGCTGTGGAGCGCGCCTTCATGATCTCGGCCGACAACGCCCATTCCTGGCATCCCAACTACGCTGAGAAGTACGACCCGACAAACCATCCCATGCTGGGCGGCGGACCGGTCATCAAGTTCAACGCCGCACAGAAATATGCGAGCGACGCAGCCTCGGCAGCCATCTTCGCATCGCTCTGCGAGAAGGCCGGCGTGCCCTGCCAGCGCTTCGTGAACCACAGCGACGTGGCGGGCGGCAGCACCCTCGGCAACATCCTCGCCTCCTCGATTCCCCTGCAGGGCGTCGACATGGGCAACGCCATCCTCGCCATGCACAGCATACGCGAGACCGGCAGCGTCCAAGACCACCTCTACACCGTAAAGGTCTTCACCGAGTTTTATAAGCAGTAAAGGTAAGGCAGAATAAAGGCCAAGCCCGAAAAGCTTAAACCCTAAAGGCTTAGCCCCCAAGCAGAGCTTACCGACGAAGCCGACCCACGCTAAGGGGGGGCGACACAACAAGCCCAGCAAGCGCACCGTGCCCGTTTGCCCGATACGCCTTGCTGGGCTCTCTCTCTTACTTGATAATTCCACTTGATTGGGCTATCTCTCTTGGGTCAGAGATATCCACGCAGTGCCATTTCGCTTACTTCAACACCTTGCGAACCTGGTTGCCCTGGCGCTCAATGACGAGGCCCTTCTGGGCGCGGTTAGCGTCGATCTGGCGGCCCGCAGCGTCGTAGACGCATGTGGGAGCAGCCTCATTGGCGTCAGCGTTGATGTCGCGAATGTCCGTAACCGGCACAAGGTCGTACTTCACAGGTCCCTGCTCGGGGCGGTGAACCACCACCATGTCGAAGCTATAGCTGTATTGCTCATGATAGGTGCCGATGATGCAATCCATGGCATCGAGACGGAAGTAACCGTCGCCACGGCCACTGTAACCCCAGTTCACACCCACGTTGCCATTGGCGTCGTAGCCGTCGAGCACGAAGCAGTGGAAAGCAGCGGTGCCATTATACTTGGAGCCACCGGCGTACAGCACGGGGTTGCCGGCGCTGATCTCGCGATACACCACCTCACACCACTTGGCGTTGTCGTAGTTGTTGGGCTCAGGATAGTCCTTGTAGCCATAATACTGCGCATAATAGCCGAAGTTGTCAACCAGTCCGTCGGCAGCGTCGTACAGATAAGCGCCACTGACATCGATGCCGTATGTCATGTGGGCAGCCACGCCGCAATGGTACATGAGCGTAGCGATGGCACGCTTCTGCGTCACGCTGAAACCATTGGAATAGTCGGGCAGCAGGTCGTCGAAATTGTAAGTGGCCTGCGAATAATCGACCGTGTACTTCTTGTTCTCAAAGAACGTAAAGTTGGTACCCTTACCTGTGGTGGGATACTTATGGTAATAGAGAATCTGCGCCATGGCGGTGGCCACACATCCCGTTACACAGTTTCTACCACTCGAATTCTTCGGGCAAAGCGAATTGTAGGGCTTCCCCTGGTCCCACTTAGACTCCACGAGGTGGCTCACCGACGTCTTGCAACCGCTGGGCACACGCACCGCACGATGCGGCGCAGCCATGGCGCGATCGTTGAGCTTCTGCTCGGCCATCGAGAGGTACCACGACAGTGCGGGGTTGTCGGTGGCAAACAGGTTGTCGGCCGAATAGCCCACCACCGGCGTGTTGGCGTCGTCGTTGGCGATGATGGCGAAGCCGTCGTCGTAAGCCACGATCTCGGCCTCGAACTTGTTTTCGCCATCGGGCAGGTTCTTCATGGTATAGGTACCGGTGTGGCGCCAAAGAACGTTTCTAACGCGCTCGAACGTGAACTGGAAGGGCTCAGAGTCGCTATAGGTGTCGTCGTCGCTGTAAGCCACGATGGTGATGGTGCGCTGACCCAGCTCCAAGCCAATGAGCGTAACGCTATTGGTGGTGGTGGTGCCACTGACACCCGTGTCGAGGCTATACCTGTAACCAGAAGCGTGCTCCACGGCGGGCCACGTTACGGTCACACCGCCATTGCCGTTGGCCGTAGTGGCCGACGATACCGACACGAGCGGAACCTGCTGACTGGTGGTAGCCTTGAGCACAGCGATGGGCGACGTGGTCTTGTCGCTGTTGAGGGCGGTGAATGCCCACACCTTCAGCGTGTACTCGGTGTTGGCCTTCAGACCGGTGGCCACAAGCGACGTGGTCTGCGTAACGTCGGCGGTGATGACGTGGTCGAACGCGTCGACAAGCTCGTAGGCATACTGCGTGGCGTCGGCTACGGGATCCCAATGGAAGGCCAACGAGCTAACGGTCTGACCATCCTGTGAAATGGTGGGCATCTGCAACGGAGTCTTCTTGTCGTCGTCGCTGCACGAGGTGAACGACACCAAGGCGAAGAGGGCGACAGCCAGCATAGTGCCTAATCTGGAAATGATTGACTTATCGTATTTCATATACAGTATTCATAAATAGTTAAACATTGAGTGATAAAACACTGCCGCTGCCCATTAGCCAATGGGGTCCCAGTATCCATAAAGATCGGTGTAGCCCGAATCGGTTTCGTCGGTGTAATAGACAAACGGGATGAGCTTGAAGCAAGGCTCTGTGGCTGAGCCGCGCATATCAACGTTGCCCCACCACTCGTCGGAGGTGTCGTACCAGAAGTTGACGAAGTCGATACCTACGAACTCCTCACCGTCGGGATACCACTGAGCGTAAATGCCATTGTCGGCGTCTTGCATGAGGAACCAGCAAGTCTTACCGGCCGGGTCGGCTGCCCAATGGTTGTAAGGCGAAGGAATGCCATGCCATGTAGAACGGTCGTTGGGGTTGAAGTTGGCCGCGTCGTGCATCGAAGCGTCCATCGGATCGGCTGCCAGGATAGAGAACTCCCAGTTGATGCCTGAGTTGAGGAAGTTGTTGATGCGGAAGCGGTTCTTGCCCTCGAGCCAATAGATCTCAGAACGGGTGTCGGCAAACTCGCCCTGGTTCCACTTGAAGACGCCCTCGGTGAGCTTCACCCAACGGATCAGAGAAGCCTCATACTTGAACGAAGCCATACCGTCGGTGGCCACATACGGGTTGGTGTAGGCCTCATCCACGTGGATGATGAGGGTGTAGGTGTGGAGCATCTCCATGCCGGGATACTTAATCTCGAGGGTTGTTTCGTTCGCGCCGTCCTGGAAAGTGGCGGTGGTGGGAATTGTGAACACCTTGTCGGCCTTGTCGACAATGATGGGCACGGTGAGCTCGCCCTTGTTGTTGAGACGCTTCAGGGTAAGCGTGAACGACTGGCTCTGGGCATACTCCTCAGGTGTGAGCGTAGCCGTGGCCTCGTTAGACGATGCGAAATAGACGCCAGGGTTGTCGGGCGACACCTTCTTGGGCCACTCGAAATTGTCGTCGTCGGAGCATGCCGTGAAGGCGGCCGCTACGAAAACAGCGACGAACATGTATAGGATATTGGTTAATTTTCTCATTGTAGTCGGTGTTAATAGTGTGTTAAGAGTACGTTTATACCATTTTGCCATTGGCTTGGATTAAGGTGTGATGGCACCCGACGTGTTCGGACCAATGACAACGGCTGCGTTGTGGTTGCGCTCATACTCGGAGATGATGTAGTTCATCCAAGGAGCCACGTAGCCAGCGTAAGAGTTGAGCTGCATGGTTGAAGCGTAGTTGCTGCCGGCATACTTGCGGATGACGGGCAGGTTGAGGCGCTTGTAGTCGAAGAACACGAGGCCCTCGCCCCAGAGCTCTATGCGGCGCTGAACCATCAGGGCGTCGATGAAGTCGTTCATGTTGGTGGCGGTGCACTTGTATGAGCCATCCTTGTAACGGTACTGGTTGACCCACTTCTCGAGCTCCTGTGCGGCGGCTGCCACGCCCTGTGTGTGGGCGATGCACTCGAAGTAGTCGAAATACATCTCCTCCACGCGCATGATGGGCAGAGAGGCAATCAGACCCACGGTGAGGTCGGTGAGGTTGCCGCTACCTGAGCGGAACTTCAGGTTGGCGTATGCGGGCAGTGTAGACCACTTCTCGCCTGTGACCTTCGTCTTGTAGCCAGCGGGCACGGTAGTCTTTCCTGCGTCGCCAGGATTGATCCATGAGGGACGGCGCCAGTCGCCTGTGCCGATCTTGTCGTAGAGACCCTTGCTGATGCAACGGTAAGCCCTGTAGGTGGGAGTGCACATACCCCAGTCGGCCTCCGAGGCCATGTAGCCGAGGAACGTGTACCAGAAGAGCTCATTGATTTGCTCCTTCGAGTTGATGAGTGTACCCAGCATCCAAGAGTTGTTGGCGGTGTTGAAGCCTTGGTCGGGATCGCTCCACTGCTCCTCCGTGAGCGGTGTGTAGTTGCCCGCACCGATGGCCTGCTGTGCATAGTAGGCAGCCTTCTGGTAGCACTCGAGGGCTGAAGAGATGCCGAGGTTGTCGTAGCCGTCGTCGGCGTTCTCAGCCTCGATCTGCTTCTGCAGGTCGGCGGGGTTCTTCTCGAAGCGTGTTGCCATGTCGAGCCACAGACGTGTCTTCAGACCGTAGATGACGCTCTGGTCCATGAAGGCCTTGTGCTCGCGGTTGTAGCCTGCGAGGTTCTCCTCGGCGCGGTTGAGGTCGGTCATGATGAAGCGGTTCATCGTGTAGAACGGTGCGCACGGATTGTTCTTGAGCTCCACCTTCGAGGTCTTGTCGGTCACGATAGGAATGGTGATGCCCATGCATCCGATCGAGTCGGCCTGTTTGTCGAGGTAGCTCACACCCGTCTTCTTATACTCGAAGAGGCGCTCCATGTCGAGGTAAAGCATGGCGCGGTAGCCGTATCCCTGTCCGAGATACTTCTTGGCGGCCTCATTGCCACCGTCGACGGCATCCTTACCCACGCTGATAACACCATTGGCGTTCTTGATAAACACATAGTAATAATAGAATGTGTAATAGTAAGCGTAGCGCAGCGATGATCCATCCTCGATGTAGTCCCAATAGTTGAAGCTATTGTCGCTCTGCGGGAAGTCGGCGCAAAGCAGGTCGCGCATGTACATCTGGCAGGGATAACCCCAGTCCTGCGTGTAGTCGCCCGAATTGTAGGTGTTCCATGTGGTGAGGAACGAGGGCAACGAGTTGGCTAAGTATGACAACGACTTACTGTCGGTCTTGATGGTCGCGGGCGTGGCCTCGTCAGTCGGCACGGTCTCGTCAATACATGCTGATAGGCCGCATAGCGTCATGACGGCGGCGCTGGCGAGAAGCATGTTCTTTATGTATCTTTTCATGATAGTATTCTTTTAGAAAGGTTATACGTTTGTTGGTTCACCTCGTTGCGTTAGAACGTTACGGTCAGACCACCTGTGAATGTGCGCACCTGTGAGTAGGACGACTCAGATGATGATCCCCAGAAGCTTCCGCGCGGGTCGAAGCCCTTGCGCTTGCTGAGGTAGAAGAGGTTCTCGCCTGATGCGTAGACGCGCACGCCACTCAGGCCAATCTTGCTCACGATTCGCTTCGGCAGTGTGTAGCCGATGTTGACGTTCTGCAGGGTGAGCGTAGAGGCGTCGGTGAGGAAGCGGTCGGACGTGGCTGCCGAGCGCGTGTCGATGTCCTTAACAGCATACTGGAAGCGAGGAATCTGGCTGCTGGTGTTGGTCTCCGACCAAGCGTTGAACAGGTCCTTGTGCAAAGAGAAGCCGGTGTAGACGGTGCTCGGGTTGCCCATGAGCGACTGGTAACCCCAGTCCATGGCCTTGCCGCCGAGCGAGTAGCTCATCGACACTGAGAGGTCGAAGCCGTAGAGGCTCAGCTGTGTGCTCAGACCACCATAGAGCTTCGGGTCGGGAGAGCCGCAGTTGAAGTAAGAGGCCTGGTTGAAGGCTGTGGTGGCTGAGAGCTCGCCTGTCTCGGGATTCTCCACGTACCATGTTGACTCGCCATTCTCGTTGACGCCAGCGAATTTCTTCAGGCGGAAGGTGTGGTAAGGAAGGCCCTCACCCACGTAGTAGTTGCCGTCGGTGTAACCGGGATGGCCGTCGAGCATGGCGCCTCTGTTGTCGGCGCTCAGCATGGTCACCTCGTTCTTGAAGTGTGTGGCGTTGAAGTTGATCATCCAGTTGACGTCCTTCGTGCGGATGGGGTTGAAGTGGAAGTCGAACTCGACACCACGGTTCACCATGTCACCCACGTTGTCGTAAGATCCAGCGTAACCGCCCGACTGGGGCACGTACACGTAGAAGAGCATGTCGGTGGTCTTGCGGCTGAAGTACTCCACGCTACCGGTGATGCGTCGGTCTAAGAGCTCAAACTCTACACCGAGGTTGAAGTTGGAGTTGGTCTCCCATGTGATGTTGGGGTTGCCCACGGTTCCCTGCTTGAACGCCACCTCGCCGTTGAAGTTGTCGAGGTAGTAAGTGTCGGTGTATCTGAAATAGCCGATGGCGTCGTTACCCTGCTGACCCCAAGAGGTCTTCAGCTTGAGCATGTTGACCCAGTCCACATCGAACCAGTTTTCCTTCGAGATGATCCACGCGCCACCGAGCGAGTAGAAGTTACCCCAGCGATGGTCGGGGTGGAAGTTAGAGGAAGCGTCGCGACGGAACGAAGCCGATGCGAAGTAGCGACCGTCGTAGTCGTACATGGCGCGCGAGAAGAAGCCCTCGGTGTTGTAGTGTGTGCTGTTACCGCCGTTGTGCAACTCCTTCACGGCAGCGTCGAGCTCCTGTGCGCCGAAGTAAGAGAACATCTTCGTGCGTGAGGCCCAAAGGCTGTTGCCCTTGTATCTGTAGTTCTCATGACCAACCATCAACGAGGCGTTGTGCTTGCCAAATGAGCGCGTATAGTTCACGATCTGCTGGAAGTTGAGCGCGTAGCTCTGTCCGTTTGACTTCTGCACGAATCCACCGGGATACAAGTCGGCGGTGTTGCCATAGAACGGCTGCATGGTAGAGGTGCTCTTCGACTCGTTGTTGGTAACGGTACCGTTGAGCGTGATCTTGAGGCCCTCGATCGGTGTGATGTCGGCGAAGCCGGCCAGCGTCATCACGTTGATCACATCAAGATCGGTGTTGAGCTCATTGGCCTGCAGGAAGTTACGTGCGGGGTCGGTAGGACGCAGCATGCCGCCGTTGGCGCCTGCACCGTAATCGTACATCTTACCGTGCTCGTCCATCATGATGTTACCGTTGCCGTCGCGCATATAAACGGGATAGATGGGGGCGTAACGCGTGGTGACATCGAAGACCGACAGTCCACCTGATCCCACGTTGTTCTGCTTGGTATGGGTGAAGTTCATGTTGGTTCCCACCTTCAGCCACTTCTTGGCCTGGTAGTCAGATTTCAGGCGTGCGGTGTAACGGTCGAAGTCGGAATGGCGCACCACACCCTCGTTCTTCAGGTAACCGAGCGATGCGTAGTACGACATCTTCTGGGTTCCACCCGAGATATTGAGGTTGTACTCCTGGCGGAGGCTGGTGCGGAAAGCCTCATCCACCCAATCGTCTGGAGCAAGGGTGAAGAACTGCCCGTCGTAGTACACGCGGTTTCCGAGCGTGGCGTTGGGGTTGATGCGTCCGTTGGAACCGATGAGGTACTCGCCCTTAGGCACATTATAAACCACGTAGCCCAAACCACCATCCTGGCCATTCATGCCGATGGTGTTGTTGGCCGCTACGTGTGCGTCGTAAGCCGACATGCCCTTATCGCGCACGTTATAGTTGTACAGGGCCTTGTAATAGAGCTCGTAGTACTGTGCGGGATCGGTGATGCGGTCGTAATCGACCGTGGCGCGGCTGTTGGCGCCCCACTTGGCGTCGAGCGTGATGGAAGCCTTCTCGGCGGAGCCCTTCTTGGTGGTGATCATGATCACACCATTGGCACCACGGGCACCGTACAGGGCGTTAGAGGCAGCGTCCTTGAGCACGGTGATGCTTTCCACATCGTTCGGGTTGAGGTTGTTCCAGCCACCGTCGTAGGGAGCACCGTCGACGATGATGAGCGGCTGCGAGTTGGCGTTGATTGAACCAAAGCCGCGGATGGCGAACGAGGGTGTTGAAGTAGGCGAGCCACTGGTGTTGGTCATCTGCACGCCGGCGACCTCACCCTTCAAACCGCTGAGTACGTTTGTGAGCTGCTTCTTGTTGAGCACGTCGGCCTTCACCACACCAGCCGAACCGGTGAATGATGATTTCTTCTGCTGACCGAAAGCCACCACGAGGAACTCATCGAGCTGTTCCTGCGAAGGAACCAGTTCCACACGCATGCTCGACATGGCCCGAACGCTCTGCGGCTGCATACCTACGTAGGTAACGATCACCTCAGTGCCACGTTTCACTCCCTTGGGGAGCGTGAACTTGCCCTGGGCATCTGTCACAGTGCCTTGGCGTTCGCCTTTGACCTTCACTTGGGCTCCGACCAACGGTTCTCCGTTCTCGTCGCAAACGGTACCGCCGAAAGTACCCGTCGACTGCGCGATGGCCTGGGTTGATAGGGCCAGTAACGCGCTTGCTAACAAAACTCGTACTCTCATAAAATTGTTTTTCATTAATATCCGCGGCATGATTTCATGCCATACAATAGGTTTCGGTTTGCAAATTATAAAATATGTATGAAACTTGCAAGTGTTTCGTTAAATATTTCTTAAAAATATTACGATATATAGGAATTTAACGGTTTTTCATTAACAAACGTATGTAATCGAGGTATTTTACTCACAATGTGAAATTGTGTTCGTAAACATCTATTATTATGCAACCTGTGTTCGCTTACACGTTACACCCGCGCCTTGCCTCTTGCAAGAAAGTAGCAAAAAGAAAGCCACGTAAGGCCAAACACGCCCATTTTGGGCGTGTTTTAAGAGGGGAGTCAAAAGTCAATTATACGGGCTGAAAGCCCAATAAGCTCATAGCCCAGG
>NZ_JAHKBE010000020.1 GCF_018789675.1 Hallella faecis | reverse complement strand
ATTTGGATTTTAACATAGAAAGCGAATTGATATAATCGTTTTACGATTACCAATTGGAACGAATTTTAGCTAACGCAATAAGAAAAAATTCGAAAATTCGAGAAATTCGTTGTTGCGCCGTCTGAGGCCAAAAAAATATTCGTTGTAAAGGCATAGCTCAGAGCCAAAGAGGCAAATGACACAAGTGAGGATTTACGCTCAGACGCGGTAACAACAAATTTCCCGAATTAACGAATTCATGTAATCGTATAACGATTACCAATTGGAACGAATTACGAAACGAATTTTGGAAAAATTCGAGAATTACCTCCCTTCGCTCGGTGGGGCTTCGCCGAGTCTCGGGAAATTACTTCCCTAAGGTCAGTGGGTCTACGACAAATCTCGTTGTTCTTTCTCCGCTGTCGCTACGAAGGTTTAGTTCGGAGGTAAAAAGAAAAGCCAAAACGGCAAAAATAATGTTGGATGGGTGTCTCTTTAGAAATTGCAGGATGCGAATGATTGCAACAAACTATATTGAAATCTACATCGTTCGTGGCTAAGACGAAAAGAATGGGCGAAAATACGCGATTCTCACGGTTCTAACGTAGATCTTTGATAGCCAACAGGTTAGCACAGAAAGAGGATCTTTGGGGCGGCGAGAAGAACTATCCGCGCTGCGAAAGATGCCTAACCGAGGTACGAAACAGGGTCTTTCGCGCCTCGAGACGTGGCGTTTCGAGGTGCGGTTAGGTAGCTATCGCAAGACGAAAGATGGCTAATGGTGAACGCTCAACGCAGATTTGAAACGGTGAGCTAAGAAAAACAACCATTTCGTTGTCTCTTTCAACGAAAAATGCCGCACAAATTATGCACCAAAATATCAAACAGAGCATATATTAACCCCAATCGGTCATTAGATTTGGGTTAAGATATGTAGGGAGTCATAACGATTATTACGGACCAACACGATCGCTCGTGGCCACCATTTGGTACAAAAAAACCCCGGCGCTGGAGCACCGGGGATTTTTTATAATTGTAATTCACTGCTTACCTGTGGGACCAAGTAAGCATGGAAATTTAGTTCTTAACGATGACTTTCTTGGTGACAACCTTACCGCTTGCAGACTTGCCGCGAAGGATGTTGATACCCTTCTGCAAGGTGCTGACACGGCGACCGTCGATGGTGTAGATCTCGTCGAAGCGAACCTTCTCGTCTGTGCCCACAGATGTGATACCTGTAGAAGTAGCGTGCTCGCTGTTCTTACCATAGTACCAGAGCTCCCAGTCTGAAGTTACCAACCAGTCAGCTGAGCGCAACTCGTTGTTAGCGAAACCGATCTGGAGAATACCAGTGTTGTTCACGTATGTGAAGAACTCCTTCTGGTAGCAGTTTGCGTCGAACACAACACGGGCGTTTGCGAGCGTGTTAGGCAAGAAGTAGTGCAAGCTGTCGGTATTTGTAGAGTCGATAGCCTCAACCCAGTTAGAACCTGTAGCAGAGAACTCGTCCTTGTACTCGCGAGTAGCCCACATGTAAGGAGCGATAGTGTCCATGTTAGCGAAGAGCTTAACACGGCTCACGTTCTCGATAGTATCGTTGATGAACTGCTCCCAAGCCTTCTTAGAACCAATCTGACGGAAGAATGTCTTCACCTTCACCTGATAGGTACCCTCGGGCAGACCCTCGATGGTCTGGTAGACAGTAGACTTAGCGTTCCAAATCTCACCGCAGTTCTGGCTGATAGCAAATGTGTTGCCCTCACCCTCGGTGTTCATGGTCTTCCAACCATCCTTAGCGGCGAAGGTCGGGTTCTGGATCCATATAGTGTAGTCAGCAGGAGCGGCGTCAGAGCCCTCGCGGACCCAGAGACCCTTGCGGGCGTCCTTCATCTCCTTCTGCTTAGCAGGAACGTCGAGGATAGCGATTGAACCATTCTCGATAGCGGCGGTAACCTCAGCGATCAGGGCGTTAGCCTTAGCGATAGCATCGGCCATTGAACCATCCTGGCTCTCAGCCTTCAGTGAGTCGAGTGATGACTGAAGAGCCTTGTAAGCGTTGATAGAAGCGTCGATAGTGTCGCCCAGGGCTGCCATGTCGGCATAAGCCTTCAGCATAGCGTCGACGTCAGAAGCAGCAACAGCCTCATCGGCAGCAGCAACAGCCTTGTTCATCAGAGCCTTCTCGTTGGCGCTCATAGCGTCCTCGATAGACTTATACTCGTTGGCCTTGGCCTCAACAACTGGCGAAACGTTGGCAGCGTCGTTACCAAGATACTGCATGGTGAAGTCGCGGAACACCATCCAGCGGTTGCCGTTAGCAGTCGGATCCTTAGCCATGATACCAATACGCATTGAACCACCCTTCTCAGTTACGAGACCTACAACAGAGTTGTTGTAAACGTCGGCGTCACGGTCCATCACAGTGTAGAAAGTAGCCATGGTGTTAGGAACAACCACGCCGTCCTCTACAGTCTCCCAGCTCTCCTGGTCGTCCTGTGCCTCAGTCCATGTCCAATCGAAGATGTTGTGAACCATCTGCTTCTGGGCACCCATGTAGATCCATGCGGGAACATCCTTCTTGCCCTCCTGGTAGTTCTTCCAAGACTCAGCGGCAGTACCGGGGCGCATCACAGCCTGAATGTTCAGCTTGTAAGCACCGGGCTGCAGACCTGTAATATCCTGATAGGTGTTGAAGTCGTGAGCCCACTCCTCGCAAAGACGAAGATCCTTGGTACCACCAGAACCGAAGGTAGCACCTTCCCAGCCTTCCTTCGACTGAGGCTGCTCCTTGTTGTTCTCCTTGGTCTCATCGTTAAACGTGGGGTTCGTAATGAGGTTTGTCACATCGTCGCCAGCAACGTAGCTGGTCTTAATAGCATAGTCGTAAGCGTCGTTAACCTTCACCATCATGGCCTGGATCTCCTCGTTGCTACCCTCAAGGGCGCCGAAGAATTCCTGTGCCTCAGCAACAACCTCCAAAAGCTTCTCGTTGTTAGACAGCTGCCACTGGGCCTCTTCAGCCTTGTCGATAGCGGCCTCAAGCTTCTTCCAAAGCTTAACATTTTCCTTCAGCTCATCGAACTTAGCCTTAGCGGCTGTGTACTTGTCGGCTGAGGTAGCCTTATCGGTAGCCTCAGCACCAGCGGTAGCGAGAGCCTTCACCTCTTCCATCAAAGAACCGGTGAACTTGGCCTCCTCATCCTCCTCGATAGCAGTAGCCTGCTTCAGGATATCATTATTAACATACTGGAAGGTCTCCAGGCTCTTACCCAAGCTCTCGAGCTTGAACTCGCGGAATACAGTCCAGTAGTCAGACTTAGTGGTGTCAGACATCAAGCCGATAGTTACATCGGTAGGCTCAGGCAACACAATAGAAATCAGGTTGTGGCCATTGAGCACACCGTCATTATCGTCGTCGTTAGTGAACCACTTGGCAGCCTGTTTACGGTTGTTGGCAGTGTCTGTAGGAACAGTAGCGATATCGATGGTGTCGTTGTTCACGAAGAACTTACCGTGCATGCCAGTACGAGTGAGGGCAACGCAGGTGAAACGATACACACCAGCAGGCAGCTGGTTGATAGTGGTCTTCAAGGTGTAACCCTTGTGGTTCCAGAACTCAGCCACACCGTCAGAAGAGTCTCCAACGTTAACCTTCTCACCCTTCATGTTGGTAACAGTCCAACCCTCGGGATTGGTCTGGATAGGAGTAGCGTTAGCGATGTACTTAGCTGTCAGGTTCTGAGGTTTGGTGGGAGAAGCGATGTTCTCGATAGCTTCTGACAGAAGGGTAGCCTCAGCCAATACAGCCTCAGCAGTGGCGTTCTCATCAGCCAACAGGGCAGCACCAGCTGTCACGTCGATACCGGCGGCAGAAGCCTGCTCTACAAGAGCCAGCAACTTACCCTTGGCGTCGGTAACGGCAACAGGCAGGAACACGAACTGGCAGTTCTCAGCAGAGTCGGCGTACACGCAGTCGTAGTAGAGACCCCATGTGATGCCGTTGCCCTTAGCCTGTGACTCATGACTGCGGTTCACACCCAGGTACTGACCATCGATGTGACCAAGCAGAGAGTCGGCGGCTGAAGACTCCTCAGTGAGCTGATAGGCCTCAGTGTTAGGAATAGAGAAACGATAAACGTTGCCACCTACATCCTCGATGGCCCATTTAGCGTCCTTCTCAATCCAACCGGTACTCCAGTCGACGAAGCAACCCTTTACGCCCTGGCCCATAATACCATCCTTAGGATGACGCCAAGCGCTGTTCATCTTGTGGTTGGTGGCATAGTTGGAATGCTTCCAACCCTTGGCATTGTTCTTGATCTGATAGGTGCCATCCTCAAACTGCTCAATGCAAACCTGAGCGGCACCTGACAGGGGAGACACGACAGCCTGTGCACCCCAAGCCTCACCTGAGCTGAAATAACGACCGGTTGCCACGTTCTGCATGTAAACCGTGTCGTTCAATGTGAGTGCCACTGGCTTGATTTTCACCGTCCAGTCGGCAGCCCATGCTGTCATTGCAGTAGTCGTCAAGACCACTAACATAGACAGAAAACGTAAACTTCGTTTCATAAGCTTTAGTTAAATAAAATAATTAAGTTGAATAATTAATTGAATTTGGTTTCTTATTAGTAGTATCGGCGGCTTATCGCAATAGTTTGCTTTGCCACCTTATTATATATAAGCCTTTATTACATCGGCTCATGGATTTCTCATTCCTTTGTCCCGTCATCACATCCTCCTTTCATTCTTTACAGTTGGGGAACCTCACATGGCCATCCGCCTGACATACTCTCTCACCTCCTGACGGGAGCGATAGAGCCTCGACTCCACAGCGCGATAACTCATGGAGAGCGTCTGCGCTATTTCCTCGTTGGTCTTGTCGGCATAGTGGCTGAGCAGATAGATCTGCCTGTTGGCAGGTGCCATGCGGTCGAGCGCGGTCTGCTCGAGGGCATAGAGCTCCTTGATGAGCACATGCTCGTCGGAGCTGCGATTATCGAATGCATCGGCCGTGAGCGTCTCAGTGAAGTGGCGGCGAATGGCGGCCCTGCGACGCAGGTAGTCGGTGCGAAAATGATAGGCGATGGTAGCGGTCATTCCCTCAATGGTCTCGGGCACCAACAAATCGAGCGACATCAGACGAAGAAAGACATTCTGGGCAAGGTCCTCACAATCGGCCTCGCACAGGCAAGCCTGCCGGAAGATGGCAAGGACGCTGCCCCACATCTTGCGGTAAGTCTGGTCTATCAGTATTACCCGGTTTGTCATTTGGTTCATTGAGTAGAATATTTAGGTGCTTGTGGGGGTTAAAGGTCCCACATTGACGACAGTAGGTTCGTTGCAGGTGCAAATATAGATAGAAAAAAAATCCTACCAAAACAAAAAGCAAAAAATGTTCCACTTTTTAACATTTGGGCCGCCTATTCACCAAAAAAAGGTCCCCGAGAGACCCTCTCGGAGACCTTTTTATGGTTAATTCCTATCTCACCGACGTTGGGGCGGTGAACGGAATGGTTGTTAAATAATAATTACTTCAAAACGATCTTCTTCGTGACGATGCGACCGTTGGCAGCCTTGCCGCGAACGATGTTCAGACCCTTCTGCAGGGCGTTGACGCGACGTCCGTCGACGGTGTAGATCTCGTTGAACTGGATGTTGCTGTCTGTACCAATCTCATCGATACCTGTGCTCTCAGCGTGGACGCTGTTCTTACCGTAGTAGTAGAGCTGCCAGTTAGACACCACGAACCAGTCTTGTCCCTTGTGGGCGTTGTTGCGGAAGCCCAGGCGGAGCACACCACTCTCGTTGACGTAGGTAAAGAAGCTCTGCGCAGGATAGTAGTTCATCTGGAACTGATACTCAGCGGCCTGGCGGTCGTTGGCGAAGTGGTAAGTAACAGCCATCAGGGTGTCGGCAGAAGTGTCGAGCACTGAGTCGACCATGTTAGAGTAGCCACCTGTGGTCCAGCTGTACGAATCGGGATCGTACTTAGAGCACCAGTAGGTCGGTGTGATGGAGTCGCTGTTGGCGTAGATGACGGCGCGCTTGCCATAATCCTCGATAGAGTCGCCGAGCAGATCCTTCCAAGCCTCATCGGCGCTGACCGGACGGAACAGGCTCTGCACACGCACCTCATAGGTACCCTCGGGCAGACCCTCGATAACCTGATAAACGTCGGCTGTGGCGTTCCAGATCTCCATGGTGTTGTACTGGATGCCAGGGTTGCCGTCGCCAGCTTTCTTGTTGACAGTCCAACCGTCCTGACTACCGTAGGTCGGGTTCTGGATCCAAGCAGTGTACTTGGTAGGATCGTCGTCGGATCCGGGCTGGACCATGAGGGCCTTCATGGCGGCTCTCATCTCCACCTGCTTGGCGGGAACGTCGGCCGCAGCAATGGTGCCGTCGTTGAGCATGGCCTTCACCTCGTTGAGGAGGTTGAGGGCAGAAGCCTTGGCCTCAGCGGTGGCCTTATCAGAGCCATCATACTGTGCCTGCAGCGAATCGTAAGTAGCGGTGAGCTCGGTGTAAGCCTTCATGGAAGCCTTGGCCTGATCCTCAGCGTTGGCAATGGCGGTAAACGCGTTCATCATGGCGTCACCATCGGTGCCAGCCGTAGCGGCCTGACCCTCAGCAACAGCCTTGTCGATGGCGACCTTGTCGGCAGCGGCCATCTTCTGGCCTACGAAGTCGGTCTGAGCCTCCTTGATCTTGTTGTCGAGCACAGGCTTGATATAGACAGGATCGTTGCCGAGGTACTCCAGGCGGAAGTCGCGGAAGATTACCCAGCTACGATCTGAGTGGTTCTCGATCTTGAAGCCGATAGGCATGCTGCCACCGTTCTCGGTAACCACGCCATACACCACGTTGCGGTAGTTGTTGTCGTAAGCGGGATCCTGCTCGCCATCGACGCTACCATTCATGGCCACATACGACTCGTCCATCGTGTTAGGCACGTAGAGAGGATCGTCGCCACCCACGTTGACCCAGTGGTTCTCGCGCGATACGGTGGTGATGCTCTCGGGGAAGGTGCAAGCGTAGATGCTCTTCACGCGCTGCTGCGTGAGGCCCATATAGATGTAGGCCTGTGTGAGCGAATCGCCATTGAGGTAAGCCTGGTAAGCGGCTGACGAAGCGGCTGACGGGCGATAGAAGGCCTGGATAGAGAGGCGGTAAGCACCCTTCTTCAGACCCTTGAGATCCTGGTGGATGTCGCAATCCAGGTTGTAGACCTCTGCCAGACGGGTATCGGTAATCCAACCGGCACCAATGACGTCGGCACCGATCCAACCCTTTTTGTTCTGGGGCTGTGTGTAAGTAGCCTCGGCGGTCTCATCGTTGAAAGTGGCGTTGGCGATGAGGTTCGTCACATCGTCGCCCACCTGGTATGAGTTGAGCTTAGCCTGCTGTAAAGCGTCGGCAATCTTCTTGATCATAGCCTGCAACTCCTCAGTAGAAGCGGTGCGAGCACCATGCATCTCGAAGCCCTCTTCGGAAGCGTCGAGCAACTCCTGTTGGTCAGAGTATTCGTTGTAGAAAGCCTCACTGGCGCCCTCAGCAGCCTTATAGAGCTCGATATAGGCGGCCACATTGGCCTTCAGGTCGGCCAAGCCTGCCTTAGCCTTGAGGTAAGCGTCGTAAGAAGCCTGCTTGTCGGAAGCGTCGATACCCTCCTGGGCAGCGGCCTTGGCGGCCTCGTAGACACTTTCCGTATAATTGAACGACTCGTCCTCGTTATCGGAGATGGTTGCCTCGATCTCAGGCAGAAGCTGTGAGCTGAGGTAACGATAGCTCTCGATGCTATTGCCCAGGTAGGTCAGGGTGACATTGTCGAGACCCATCCAGTTGGTGATGGTAGAGTCGGAAGCCAAGCCAATCTGCAGGGTGTCGGTACCTGCAAGGCTCAGGGTGATGGTGTAAGCGCGAGGATTGGCACGTGTGAGCAGCACCTTCTCGTCGTTGGCATACACATACTGCTTCTGGTGAGTGGCGTTGTCATCGTCGAGCGAAGAAACGAAGGCAGCGATTCCCACCTTATAAATGCCCTCAGGAAGGTTCTTCACCGTCTGATACATGCGGCCCTTAAAGTTAGACTCGTTCCAGTTCTCATAGAAGTAGTTGTTGAAAGCGCCCTCGTTGTTGGCTGCGGTTTCGGTCGACTTATTGGTTGCCGTACCTTTGTTTTTAGCGCCCGTAGTGGTCGTCCAACCCGAAACGCTATTGGCCTCGAAGTCGGCGTTCTTAAACATATGGGTCATGCTCATGGGATTCTCGGGAGTAACCGCAGCCAGAACCTTAGCCTTCAGGGCGTCGATAGCCTCGTTGACCTCCTGCAGGGTAGCGTTGGCGTTGTTGAACACAGCACCCTCGGCGCTGACATCCAAGCCACGGCTCTCTGCTTCTTCGAGCAAGGTCTTCATGCTTGTCTTGGCGGCATACACATCGTAAGCAGCCTTGGAGACGAAGCCCCACTGGCAGTTGGCTGCGCTCTCAGAGATGGGCACGTCGAAATAAACACCCTTCGTGACACCACCATTATTAGATGAGGCCCAGTTAGAAGCGTGATTCAACTGGACACCAAGGAACTGATCAGCATTGAAAGGATTCTTGTCAGCATCGACATCGCTGGCTGTCTCGGACATCTGGATGGTGTAGACATCACCTGCTACGTTGGCAATAGCCCATGTGTTGGCGTTGTCGCCACCATCAACAAAACAAGCCTTGACTCCTGAGCCCACATTGCCGTCACCATAGGTGCGGAAGAGATACTTACCTGAGCGGGCGGCGTTCTTCAACTTGAAGACACCGTCCTCAGAGGTCTTGATGACGACCCACTTCTCTGACGACAAGGAAGCTACGGCAGCCTGTGTGCCATAAGCCTCGCCACCAGCGATGAAACCTTGCTGGCCTACGTTCCAAACGTAAACCGTGTCGGCAGTTTTCGCAGAGCTCTCTGCAGGAACCATTGCGTGGAAAGCTGGTGTGGGAACAACCCAGTCAGCAGCAAACGCAGCGCCTGAACCCAGCATAGTCAGTGCGGATAATGCCAAAGTGCGGAAACTTTGCTTCATAAATTTAGTTTTTAAATATAATAATGATAGTTAAGTGATTACGCTTCACTGAGCTTGTCGCCATACAAGACGCTCACGCGCCAATGGCAACGAATTCAAATTTAATTCGGATAGTTAGGTGTGGCAAAGATACTCAAAAACTTGATAAACATCAAATAATTA
Organism: Hallella faecis; assembly: GCF_018789675.1. Taxonomy (GTDB): domain Bacteria; phylum Bacteroidota; class Bacteroidia; order Bacteroidales; family Bacteroidaceae; genus Prevotella; species Prevotella faecis. The sequence goes on along the minus strand of NZ_JAHKBE010000020.1, from coordinate 39,439 downwards.
AGGAGGAAAAACAGAAATATCAAAAATAAGTGTAATTTGATCAAAAACTCAAGGGCAAACAACCACGAAAGGTCCTGCATGGGGCAAAACGGAAGTCATCAGACTTGGATGCGACGGCATCGATCGAAGGGGCTTATCTTTGGGAAAGCCCCCCAAAAGGCGAAAGGTGCGCATCGCCAAACGAATGGCAATGCGCACCTTTTATAATAGGGTAAAAGGGGAAGCGATTACTTCACGACCTTACGACCAGTGTTGGTAATGAACACACCATGGCCCGTGGGGTTGACGCGGCGACCCTGGAGGTCGTAGTACTTCGTGGCCTTCTGCTGGTCGACGGTAGCACCCTTGATGCTGTTGGGAACAGCGATGGTGGTCTCGTCGAACTTCCAGATGGCGGCACCCCACTCGATGGGCTTGAGGATGACCTTCAGGAAGGCGTTGGGGTTGATGTACCAACCTAAGGCGCCTGTCTTGGCAATGATACGCAAGCCAAACTTCGAGGCGTCCTCGGCGCAGGTGAACTCATCGACCATCCACGAATAGGACGTGCCGGTCTTAATGGCAGCAGCATCGGAGACGGTGGCGGGATAAGCGGCCTTCTTGGTGAGCTTATTGATGAGCTCAATGGTACCGTCGGCGTTCTTCTTGACCTGCCACAGGTAACCATCTCCGTCGCCACTGGTGGCGGGAGCGATGTTGCCACTGGCGTCGGCCTTGGCGTAATAGTTGGTGAACCATGCGTTGCGCACCTTATAATACACATCCTCCTTCAAGGCGTCGATGGCCGAGAGGCGGGGCATGGCGAGGAACTGGGCGTAGATGTCGAAGAACTGCTTATAGGTGGCCTCCGACACGGCGCCTTCGGCCAATGCGGCCTTGGCTGGAGTGATAAGGCTCTCTGTCAGGAACTCGAGTGCCTCCTCGGTGGGCTCATTGGCCTTGCCGGGGTTGGCGGTGAGGATCAGGTGGTTGGCCTTCTTCACCAAGCCCTGGAGCTGAGCGGTGAAGTCGGTGACCTCTACGATGAACCATGTGCCAGGATAACAGACGGCGCCGTTGTTGCCGGTCTTGACATAGCCGGTGCAGTCGGCCGACAAGAGGGCGGTGGCGCTGGTGCCCAACGTGAGGGCACCGGGAACGTAGGTGTACTTGCCGCTGGCCTTGGTGGGCAACGCGATGGTGAGCATGGTTCCCTGTTCAGCGAGTGTGGCATTGGAGCCATTGGTCGTAGAGAGCACCAACTGTTGGTTCTTCAACACATTGGTGAGACGGAACGCATTGCCCTCGGCCTTAAACTGCCAGAGCTCCTCGGGCTCCACCTGCGGGGTGTAGTGGAAACGGATGTGCTGGCCGTCACAATAGGCAGTGGAACCGGCATACTTGGCCTTGTAATAGGTAGAGGCTGACACCAACAGATAGGTCTTACCTTCCTGAGGAAGGACGATGTTGGCTTGCTTGTAAGCGGCGATCTCGGCGGTCAGGGCTGTGAGCAGTGAAGCATCATCAACCTGACCCTTCAGGGCGTTGTAGGCAGACACGAGCTTGTCGTACTCCTCCTGGGCGGGGAAGCCCACCTGACCGGGCTTGGAAGCCTCGATGATGGCCTTAGCCTCGGTGAGAGCGGTCTCAGCCTCGGTGTAGTCGGGCTCTTCGAAATAATGGGTGGCGTAGGTCAATCCCTTGGCGTCGAGAATGTCGCGGTTGAGCTGCAAACGCTGGTAGAAATTGATGAAGCTTTTCTTGGAGGCAGGCAACCAACCGGTCTCGGAGAGCGCCAACAGACGGGGCAGGAGCTGATACTCGAGCTCGATGCTGTCGTTACAGGTCTCGGTCCACATGTTGCCTTGCACGCCCAAGCAATACTCTTCGCGGCCTGAAAGCGCGCCTGCGGGGTTGACACCATAAACAGTCTCAACGGTGTTGACCCAGTTGTCGCCCCAACCACCTTGGTACTTCTCATTAACATCGACGCGACTCAGGGGCACCTGCATCATATCGAAGTAAAGCGACTGGTAGGGAACGACGATGCTCATGAAGCCCTTGTCGGCGGCCTCCTTACTCTTGTTGATGTTGTTCCACGCCATGATGACAGGCTTCACGGTGTTGTCGCTGTTCCAATGGGCCAGGAGCTCATCCCAGCAAACTATGTCCTTGTTGTAGTTTTCCTTGAGGTAAATGCCGAGCTTCTCAACGAGCCACGACTGCAACTGGTTGACACCACTGAGGCCCTCCTGCTCCACGCGTTTGAGGCAGTCGGCGTTGTTACGCCACTGGTCGGTGGGGCACTCGTCGCCACCAAGGTGGATATACTGGAAGGGGAACACCTCGGCCACATGGCCCAGCACGCACTTAAGGAAATCGATGACCTCGTCCTTGCCCACGTTGAGCACATCCTTGGAGATGCCCCCATCGATACGCACCTCATAGTTCTTGGTGGGGTCGCAACTGAGCTCGGGGTAAGCGGCCACAGCGGCCACCATGTGACCAGGAAGGTCAATCTCGGGCATGATCTCAATGTTACGGTCCTTGGCATAAGCCACGATCTCACGAAGGTCGTCGAGAGTGAAGAACATGCCACGGCCATACTCGGTGTCGTCGAAGAAATGGGCGGAACCACCAGCATTGGAGAACGATCCCTTGCGAACGCTGCCTACGGTGGTGAGCTTAGGATATTCGGGGATTTCGATGCGCCAACCCTGGTCGTCGGTGAGATGCCAGTGGAAGCGGTTCATCTTATAAGAAGCCATGATGTCGAGCACGCGCTTCACCTCGGCCTTCGAGAAGAAGTGGCGAGCCACATCGAGCATATAACCACGATGGCCAAACTGGGGCTGGTCGGCAATAGCGACGCAGGGCACGCTCCAATCGAGATCGAGGGCTGCCTGGGTGCCATAGATGGCGTGGGGCATGAGCTGCTTCAGGGTTTGCAGCGCATAGAAGAAGCCAGTGGAATCGGCGGCGGTGATGCGGATGCCCTCTGCGGTGACGTTGAGGGTGTAAGCCTCATGGGCCAGCGAAGCATCGGTTGTCATGAGGATGGCACTTGTGGTGGCAGCGGCATTGTTGACGCTCAGCGTGATGCCAGCCACAGCCTGAAGCTGCTGGGCGAATTCTGTGGCGTAACGTGTGGTGGGCTCATCGACCGCCACAATGCTAACGAGAGAACGGAGCGGAAGGGTGCCCTCGTTGCGCGTTACACTGGCGGGATAAGGAATGAGGGGCAGCGGACTGACGCCAGACAGCTCGTCGGCATCGACAAACAGGAAGGGCTGGTTGCCGTCGGCGCGGTCATTCCAAAGGCCAATCTCCTTGCCAACGCCTGCTCCACCCCACTGGTTCATATAGACGCCAGTGTTGTTCTTGAGTGAGAGCACCCAACCACGGTCTTTGTAGGTGGTATTGGTCGTGGTTTGCCAAACGAAACGTTTGTTGTTGTTGGGATGCGTGCCAGCACGGAACATGCCATTGGTCGAAGCCGATGTGGTGTAGAGTTGCAGGCCGTTCTTGCTGATAAGGGTGTAACCGCTATTGGAGCTACCCTCAATCTTCCAAAGCTGAGAAGCCTTACCCGTGGGAATGCCCACATGCACGTTGGTGCCATCGGTGGATGCCTCAAGCACGCCCTCGCCATTGAGGAACTGAAGCAGGTACCAATGCGTTTCAACGGAGGTGCTCACCTTCGGTTCGACAGGTGCGGCTTGCAAATGCAAAACGCCCATGAGGAACATGAGCAACGTAAGTAATTTTTTGGTCATAAAGTTAGGTTTAACGTTTGGTTAGCAGTGGTATGATTAGGTAGTAGGCAAGCGGTGGCGGATATCTGCCCACAACACTTGTGGTTGTCGGTTACCTTCGCTCAAATTGACGCTGCTAACACCGCCAAAACAAACAAAGCCGAAACTTGAGGCAAAGTTAAAAAGAATTTCTCACATAGCCCCCACCCTTTTCATCTTTTATAAACCATACCCACAAAAAACATCATAACAACAGGCAGGATGCGCACTCATGGTCTCCGTCACTGAGAAAGAACCGGTATTCGTTTGAGAAATTGGTAGAATAAAAATCCCTGCCGGCTTTGCACCGACAGGGATCATTATGAAGAGAAGTTGAAGTTTAGTTGAACGGCAAGAACCAGTTGCGCTCCTGAGTCAGGTCGATGACCGGATTCTTGAACGCAAGCTTGCGAGCCAACCACATGCCACCATAGTTGGCACCGCCAAAGTCGGCAGCATTCTTGTGGCGAGCGATACGCGTGAGGTCGCCGAAACGGTTGCCCTCGAAAGCGCTCTCGAGCGCATACTCATCGCAGATCAGATCCTCAACAGCGTCGATGGCAGCAGGGCCATAGAGGAAGGTGCTATCAACAGCACCACTCTCGAGGTTGCCAAGCTCAGCACGCTTCTTCATAATCATAAGAGCATACTGATAACTTGAATACTGGCCCTCAACAGCCTCACCGCAACCACGTGAGTGGATACCAAAGTTACCCGGAGAAGAGGTGGTTTGAGCGCTACCCGGAATGCGAGAGAAGTAATAGTTGTACTCGTTAGACAAGAACGGGATCGTGGTTGTGAGCATGGTACGCGTGGTGTCGCGCAGATAACCCGATGCCACATGGGTGAGCGAGTCGACCGTGTAAGTGGCGCTCTGCAACTGACCATAGCCAATACCGTCCTTCAGGATGGCGAAGGCTGCATCGGGATAACCCATACGGTTGAGAGCCTCTGCCAAACGCAGGTATACAACACCAGCACGATAGATGTTGATGTTTCCACTCTTGTACTTCTGCATAAGGAAGAACGTAGAGTCGGTCTTCGTCACAGACAACAGTGTGTACTGACGACGCATGTCGCCCAGAGGCACCGCTGACACCGTCTGAGAATTAGAACCTTCAGGCTGGTAGTAGTAGTCCTGCTTATTAGACAGGTTCATATAGGCTGACGAGGGATCGATCTGGCGTTCCAACACATACTGGGAAGTGGGATTATAAACACCTGTACCCTGGAAAATAGAGGTCGTATCCACTTCGGTTGTGTAGTAGTCCCAACCAAAGAGCTTAGGCAGATTGGTGGTGGTACCACGCAATGAGTTGACACCCATAGGAACATAGGTAATCACATCCTTACTCTGCGTAAGTCGGAAGGCTCCACTCCAAGTAGAATACATTTTGGGGTAAGTCATATCAGAAGGAAACTTCTGATTGTTGGGGTAAGTGTAACCGCGAGCAGCCACAACCATGTAGTTGCCAGTGGTGAGATGCTGGTCGCGGATGTAATTCCAATAGCTCTTGGCAGCCTTCTCATACTGGTTGGTCTCAAGATACATGTCACCCAACACCAAGTCGACAGGGAACATCGTCTGCTTGGTGACAACGTCCTTCTGCTCACCGGCGTTGGTCTTACCGGCATCGATTGTACCATAGTTAGGCACCCCGATGCCACTGAACTTCTCGAGCTCAGGAGCCAAGGCGTCGACGATGCCACGCAGATCCTTCTTCACACCAGCAGATGCTTCCTCAGCCTCAGAGATTGAGGTGATGGGGTTGGTGAAGAAAGGCACGGTGCCGTAGATCTTGGCCAGCTGCATGTAAGCCCATGCACGGATGCTCAGCGCCTGTGCATACTCCATGCGAGCCACAGGGCGCGAACCCGTCATCAGCGTGGTGTCGCGGTGAGCAACATAGTAGTTACAGTTGTTGATGACACGGTACCACACATAAGCAGAATCGTACTTGTTGGAGGTATCGTATGAGAAGTTGTAGAGCTCACGCAGGTCGGTCTCCGTGTAGTGGTTGGTGGCCGTGAGGTCACCGCGCATCTCACCGACCAGCACATACTGGTCGATGGCTTGCTGCACACCCTTGAGGATACCTAAGGTGTAGAAGATGGAGTCCGTCTTCTGGTCGAGTGCAGGATTGAACACCTGCCTATTTGACTCCGTCTCCATCAAATCCTGACAGCTCGAGAAAACCAAGAGGCTGCAAAGATAGAAAGGCAGAAGGGCCAAACCCAAACCTTTAAATCTGAATGTATGATTGAATGTTTTCATTGTTATGAAATCTTTTTGGTTCGTAGAGAGTTACAGGTTGATACGGAGACCGAATGTGAACGTGCGGCTGAGAGCCACGTTGCCCGGATCGATACCCTGGTAGAGGACGCTATTGGTAGCCGAGAACTCAGGATCGCCACCCAGATAGTGGGTAAGTGTGAAGAGATTGTCGGCCTGAGCCCAGATGCTGAGACCCTGCAACCAAGAGAGGTTTACAGGCACCTTATATGTAAGGTTCAGAGTCTTCAGACGCAGGTAGCTGCCATCCTCGATCCAACGGTCGCTGAAGCGGCTGTTGCCCATGGGGTCGTTGTAGTTGAGGCGAGGCATATCGGTCTGCTGACCCTCGTAGCGCCAACGGTTGTTGACCGCTGTGGTCTGATTCCAGAAGTTGCTGCCACTCTCGAGCAGTGAACGCTGGTAGTTGAACACGTCGTTGCCGAGGCTGTAGTTGAAGCCAAGGCTCAGCGTGAAGTTCTTCCACATCACGTTAGCGAAGATGTTACCATAGATATCGGGGTTGGGGTTACCGATGATGGTCTTATCGGCCTCGCTGATCTGACCGTCACCGTTCAGGTCTACGAAGTGGACGTCGCCAGCCACGAAGTTCTTGTGAGCGCCCGTAGCGTCGACCATGTAGAGATAACCGTCCTTGCCTGCGGCCTTGGCCTCAGCGTCGTTAGAGAACACGCCTGCCGTCTTGTAACCGTAGAACACGCCTGCAGCCTGACCGATGATGGTAGCCACGTTGTCGATGCCATAGACGCTGCTGGTGAAACCAGAGACGCTCTGCTGACCGTCAACCCAAAGCTTCTTATCGTTAGGCAGCGACTTGATCTTGTTGCTGTAGTGACCCAGGCTTGCACCCATCTCGATGTTGAAGTCCTTCGACACAACAGGCTTACCGCTGAGGGCAACCTCGAAACCAGTGTTGTCGAGCGAACCACCATTGCTCCAGTAGTTGTTGATACCGGCAACAGGGTTGTTGAAGCTCTTCAGGGTGAGCAGGTTGCTGGTGTGGTGCTTATAGAAGTCGAAGCTCAAACCAACGCGGTTGTTGAAGAGGTACGACTGCAGACCAACGTTGAACTTACCTGTCTTCTCGTAAGAGATCTTATCGTTACCGATGTTGCTGAGCTGTGCATAGTTGGCACGGTTCAAGTAAGTACCGACAGTGAACGAGGTGCGAGCGGCATAGTTGTTGATGTCGTCGTTACCGCTGATGTCGTAACCGGCGCGAACCAACAGGTAGTTGATAGCGTTGGTCTTGGGGAACCATGACTCATTGGTGACGTTCCAACCCAACTGGATGCTGGGGAAGATGCCCCACTTCACACCGAAGAGGCCAAGGCCCTCAGAGTTCTCACCAAAGCGGCTGCTTGTCTCAGCGGCCAATGTGGCGTTCAAGAAGTAACGGTTGCGATAGTTGTAGTCAACATTAGCATACCATGTAGCCGACTTCCATGTGTCGTCGACACCAGTAGCCTCGGTGTAAGTCATGTTGGCCGAGATGTTCGGCTGCTTATCGTTACCACCCGTGGTGTACTGACCGGTAGGATTGCTCGTGTCGTAAGCGAACGACGTGAAACGGAAACCACCGTAGATGTCGAGGAAGTGAGCACCCAACTGCTTGGTCCACTGCAGGCGTGTGTCACTCATGACGCTTGTCTGCTTAGAGAAAGCCGACTTACTCATGTTCTGCACACGACCCAGGCCCTCGATCAGGAAGGTGGGCATGCCGTTGATAGGACGATAGTAGCGCTGAGAGATACGATCAAGCGTATAGTTGAAGGTCTCCGTCAACTTCAAGTCTTTGGTGAACTGATAGGTCGGAGCGATCACAGCGTAGAACTGAGTGTTCTCCACGCGGTTCTTGTTGATGGCCTCACCATTGGCCAAGAGCGCGGTGGGGTTACCCAGCGTCAGCGTCTCATCGATACCGGTCAGGAAGTTGTCGGCACCAGCGAGCGTGCTTGAAAGCTTACCGTTGCTGTTGTAGGTGTACGGGCTGAGGATAGGAGCCTTGATCAGACCGAGGAAGATCGGTGATGACACAGGACCTGCAGTGAGATCCTCGGCTGCACCATTATCGAACACGTCGCGGTTGAGCTTCACGAAGGCCATGTCGAACTTGGTAGTCAGGTTCTTGATGACGTTGATATCGGTGTTGAAGCGCACGTTCAGACGGTTGAATCCGTTCTTACGAGCTGTGCTCTGCGCGTCGGTGTAACCAAGCGAGAGGTTATACATACCAATGTTATCACCACCCTGCACGTTGATGGAGTAGTTCTGCGTCATGGCAGTGTGATAAACCTCCTTCGACCAGTCGGTGTCGTTGTGGTACATATTATAATAGTAGCTCTTGGGATCATCGATCAAGAAGCCGATGTGATCGGGAGTCACCTTGCTGCTGATGTTCGGATAGGTACCGAGCATCTCAGAGGCATACAGGCGATACTCCGAAGCGTTCATCATATCGGGCAACTTAGGCATGGTGGTGACACCTACGCCGATGTTGGCATCGATACGAGTGGCCATAGAGTGACCGCGCTTGGTGTTGATGAGGATAACACCATTACCACCCTTGGCACCATAGAGAGCCGTTCCGTTCTTCAGCACCTGCACACTTTCGATATCATCAGGATTGATGTTGAGCAACAGGTTGTTGAAGTCACCATAGTGAATCATCGTACGGGTAGACTGCATGTCGCGCACAATGCCGTCGACCACAAAGAGAGGCTGGGCATTGGAGTTGAGCGAGTTGAGACCACGGATGAACATGGCGCCACCGTAGCCAGGACCGCCATTGCGGGTGATGGTGCGAACGTCGGCACCCATGATGTTCTGGATATCGGTCTCCACGCTCTGCGACGTGGTGTGCTTCACAGTCATGGCACGATCAGCAAGAATATCGGTGCTGGTGCCATACATCTTACCGAAGTGGTCGGCAAGCATCTTCACCGTAACGCCTTCCTTGCTCACAGGAACCTGCTGAGAGAGGAACTGCGGAGCGTGGAAATAAAGAGCCGTAGCGAAGGTAGGCACCTTAATGGTGAACTCACCCTTCTCATTGGTCATGGCTGCGTAATGAATATCATTGAGTGTCTGGACCTGGATACCTGCCAAGGGCTGGTTGGTGACGGCGTCGACCACCGTACCTTTCACCTCCATGGTAGGATACTTGTCCTTCCTTACGACAGGCGCCTTCTTCTTGACAACAACGGTCTCAGCTCCATCATCATAAGTGGCATCATCCTGAGCCATGGCCGGTAAGCCCATGGTTGAGGCAAGGAGGATGCTCAAGCAAAGAATATGGTTTCTTTTCATTTTCATACAGATTTAAAAGTGAGACTTAATCAATTTCATGTTGATATTTGTATCCAGGATGCTCCTTGATGTAGTTGTCGAGATCCTTCGGCACGAGCATGATGTAGTCGATGCGGAGGTTACGGTCGTACGGGCTCACGTTCGGTTTACCCGTGGCGCGGCTGTTGATACGAATGTAAGGAGCATAAGATGCCTGTGTGATGTTGCTGATACCTGTGCCGTAATAGCAGAGGGGGAATGTGAAGTCGCCCACATAGACGGTGTCGACCTTCGTGATGTCGCTTTGGAACAACGATTTCGTACCCACCTTCAATACCTGCTCCTGGGGCTTACCCTTCAGGTCGTTGTAACCCATGGTAACCTGCACGATGTTAGGACGCACATTGTCGGTGTAAGTGCTGGCGTTGATGTTCTCAGGAACGAAGCAAACATAAACCGCATACGTTGTAGAGCGCACCTCCGGGAGGTAGAAGATGGCCTCGGGGTTAGAAGCCGGAGCTGACGGTGTGACAGTCAGGTAATAGCCGTTAGACACATTACCCTGAATGTCGGGATTCTGCTCAGCCTTCGAGATGGGCACAATCGTCGTTGCACCAGCATTGTACGACTTGGCTGCACCATACTCACCCTGAATCTTAATGATGGGGTTGTAGGTAAGCCAAGGACGTAAGCGGAGCGAATCGGTGAGCCACATGCTACCATTACTCTTATCAATGCGTCGGGCACCTGCAAACATGTCAGAAGCGTCGTTGCCATAGAAGATAGAGCGGTCGGTGTTGACCAGCGAGTCGACGCTGAGCTGATCGCCGGTCTGCAGATCATTGAGCACACGATTGTGGTAAAGGTTGTTGTTGAAGAACAGGTCCTTACAAATCATGTAATGAATGATAGAGTCGTTGAGCAGATCGAAATCGAGGTTGGTAGAACCCGTATCAAAGTTCTCTGCAGTGGCCTTCTTCAAGTTAGTCTGCGGAATGTCCTTCACGAATGTGAACGGCTTGTAATTGAAGCAGCTCTTCACAGCCTTGTAAGCCTTCTGCCAGGCCTCGTCGGAGGGCAGCAACATGGTGTAGTTGGAGTCCTCAAGATGGATCATGGCTTTGTGCAGATAGAGCAGTATGTTCTTCTCCACGAACACTGAGTCGAGATAGGTCAGACGACCATCGACCACAGGACCCTTCACGCTATTAGCCTCATCCAAGACCTTCTGGTCGTAGTTGTGGAAATAGCGGCTGATAGAGTCGATAGGCAACGCCATAGAGTCGAGGCTCTCGAACAGGTTGGCCATGTAATTCACCATACCGTTGGTGACATGGAGCATACCGTTGGACGAAGCCACGTTAGGCGAGACGACCTCCACACCATTGAACGTATAGGTGCCATTGCCTAAGAAAGGCATCACCTTCTTGTTGAGCATGGTAACAGCAGCGTCGACACTACCCGAAGCGGGATAGTTGAAACGAGCCACGTGGTTCATGGCGAAGTGCTGCTTCAGGTTGTTAAGGGGCAGCGCATTGAGCGAGTCGTAATTGAACGTGCCGTTGAGCGGCGCCCAAACCGTATAGGTCTGCGTGGTGTTGATCACCTCGTCATAGCCAGCCTTGTGCATGAGGTCGGCAAACTGAGAGAGGTTGGCATTGGCCTTAACATTCTCCCAAATGGTTTCTGAAGCCGAACCACTGACGCCATTGTTGTCGTAGTGGTCGTCCCAGTCAGAGCAAGCCGTGGTCATGGCCCCCGCTGCGAGGAAGGCCATGGCTACTGCTGCATTTCTGTATATCTTGTTATTTTTCATCTGTTATGATTTTGAAGCGGTTTAATACATGTCCTCCAGGTAACGAGAGTTGTTGTATATGTAAGCCGGAACGATCTCAATGTAGTCGAGATACGGCTGCCACTGGTCGCCCTCAAGCACCGACTTGATTCGGAGCCAGTTGTCGCCCTGCTTCAGCTCGTGGCGAGTAACGATGCGGCGGATGTTGTTGTTCAAGCCACGCATCGGAGTGGTACCAGACTTTGTTGTGAAGTAGAGCGGACCACGCATCCAACCGAGGTTACGCATTGACTTATCGCTCTCAACACCGAGGTCCTCGAGAAGCGTGTACTGACACCAACCCGTAGAAACGTCAGGAGTACCATCCTGGTTCTGCTGAGGAATGAGTCGCTCGTCAACAGGGATGTCGAGGGCTTCCATCTTGGTACGGTTGTTGGTTCCCTCACCGAGGTAGAACTGATACATACCACGCTGAGCGTTGGTAGACAGACCCAGACGGATCTCGTAAACGCCATCGGGAACAGGAGGCAGACGGAAGGCCACATCGTAAGTACCCTTACCGTTGAACTCATCGCCCTGGTAGTTGTACCAGCTGCTGGCACCGGGGAGGTAGAGCAGACGCGTGTTCTCGCCGTTGTAAAGAATCAGGTGCTCAGGAGAGAAGTCGGTAGGAATACGAACATAGTCGCCCGAGAGGTTACCGTCCTTACCCGACACACCATCGTTGAGCGCCTTGACCTCCTCGTAAGTGGGGCAACGGAGAGAAGCCGACATCATCTCAGGAATCAGGGCCGTGAAGTCTATACGGATACGCTCATTGAGCACACCCTTCGGAACCCACTCCTCGTATACCATCATATCAGAGATCGGATGGATGTAACCATTCAGCGCCTGGATGTTGTTCTTCATAACCTCGATACCGGCGTGGCCTTCGACCACCTGGTGGATACCATCGGAACCCAGCGCAGCGATCTGGTCGGTCAGCGTGTTGTTGGCCTCGTAACGGTTGATGAAGATCTTACCCGCAGCCACCTTGGCAGAGCGGAGCGTCTTGAACAACGTCTTAGGCAACATGGTCTCCCAATAGTCGTAGAGAGGCACACCACTCACCTCGTTGTAGCTGGTCACCAACTTGTTGTAAGGCACACGCAGCTTGGCGATGTGGTAACGCAGGAACATGTTCAAGCAGTTGTAAGGGCTGTGATAATCGTCGCCCGTGCTCACCTTCACACCCTTGTTGCGATAGTAGTCGTACCATCCTGTACCCGGGTCAGCGCAATGCTCATACACGCGGTTGGCGTAAGCGATGAGGTCGTTGATGTCGTTGATGCCATGCTTCTTGAGCACCGAGTCGGTCTCAGCGAAGATGGTGTAACCGAGGACGGCCTTCTCAGGGCAATAGAACTTATAGGTAGCTGCGTTCGAGGGAACGGTGGTCTTGCGTTCCACGTCGAGGAGCGAATCCTCAAGACCCGTGAGGTCGATGGCAGCCTTCCAGATGGTGAACAGGTCGGGATGGTTGCTCATCTCACCCGTTACCAACAAGTTGCTTCGGCGAAGCACGTTGTCGACGATGTGGATCACACCATTCTCCATCTCGTTATCCATCTTGGTAATGAGCGAGTAGGAGTTGACAACCGTTCTACCCGACACCGAGTCGATGCTGGTGTTGACGTCGCGTCCGAGCATGGTGCGGATGGTCATACCGTTCTGCATGTTGATGGCCATCACCTCAGAGGCAGCGAGGTGGAACTTGGCGATATCGTTGCAGAGCGAGTCGCTCAGACCCTCAAGGCCGGGAGCGGTCATACCGTTGTGCTCAATCTTACAAGAAGTGTCAGCGTACAGGCTGTCGATGTATGCCATCACAGCCTCGTTGGTAGGAGCGAAGCACGTGTAGGTACCGTATGCAGACAGGATCTTATCCATGCCGGCACGCTTGAGGATATAGTTGAAGTTGCTGAAGGAATCGGGGCGGTTGGCCAGGTAACTCTCAATGGTCTCACCGGTGAAGGTGTAGAGGTTATCCTCGTCAAGATCCTCCTTACAGCTGGCCACAAAAAGCAGCGCGGGCAACATCAAAAGTGCAGCCAGTCTGCATGCAAGCTTATGATATACTGTAGTGTTCATTGTCTTTAGTTTTTACTTGAGGTTTCATTATCCGAATAGACCGGGTTCTGCTTCAGTAAGAGGTTCACGTGAATCTCCCGCCTTGCGATAGGCCAGTAGAGGAACGGCTCGGTCTTCATCTTGTAGGCCACGGCGTCGCCACCGGTATCGTACTTACGCACGATGACGCTGGTGAACTTACGGGGCAGTGTAGGCCATGTGGTGACATCAGCCAACTTCTGACGGCTGTTCACGCCATCCATGTGGCGATAAGCGTAACGCACCAGGTCGAACCAACGCTTGCCCTCGAAGCAGAGCTCGCGCTCGCGCTCGCAGAGCACCAACTCTTCCATACCCACCTTCGACTTGAAGTCGGTGAATGTCAAGGTATCCTTGGCAGTCTGCAACATAGAACGCTTGTTGACGGTCTGAACGAGGTCGAAAGCGCTACGAAGCACAGACGAAGAGTCGTTGGTAGCCGTTTGCACCAGAGCCTCAGCCTTCATGAGCATCACGTCGGTAAGACGGTACACAATCCAGTTGCGCTGGTAGGCGGGGAAGTTGTTACCAGTCTTCTCTTCACCCTTGTTACGATTTTCGATATCAGTGAGATCGCCACGTCTTGAAACGAACTTACGGATCTCCAGCTGCAATGCCTCAGCACTGTTAGCCAAGTATACGTTGTTCCACATACGGTAGTCGTTCTTGCTATGGTAAATCTTGGTACCAGAGAGCGAGTTGGCGTCAGCGCTGGGCGAGTTAAAGAGCTGCGAAGCCTCCACATTACCGCTGGCATCGTGCTGGCCTTCAGAACCCGACATATCATAATAGTTCTCCAGGGCCGTGTTAGAGTTGTGGTCGCCATCGTACTGCCACTCCAAGATACTCTCAATAGAGTTGTTGTTGCTTAACATAGACGACACGAAACGACCATCGGTGAGATGGTACTGGTCGGCATCAGCACCGCTGACCGACGCTCCGTGATTCTCCCTATAGTACTCATCCTTCGACTTGATGACCTTATCGGCATACTCGATGCAGCTCTCATAGTCGCTCTGGTCGTGGTTCATAGAGGCGCGCCAGAGATAGATGTCGGCCAAAATGGCGTACACAGCGTCGCGCGTGATGTAACCCTTGTTACGCCAGTTGTTATATCCGTAAGCGCCTGAGCGCATCACAATCTTCTCAGCCTCCTTGAGGTCTTTGATACAGAACGTGAGCACGCTATCGGGGCACATCTGAGCCACCTGCATCTGCTGGTCGTCGTCCTCGTAGCTCTGCGTAGTGTAGGGCACGTCACGGAAAGCGCGAACGAGATAGAAATAGCAGAGTGAGCGCAGGGCCAACATCTGTCCGCGAACGGCGTCATAGTCGCCCTGTGTGAACTCAGGATCCTCGTCCATCACGCCAGCAGCGTGGTTGAGGACAATGTTACAACGGTTGATGACGTTGTAGAAGCCCGACCATGAGTTGTAGCCGTTAGAAGGCAATAGGTTCATGGCCAACACGTTATCGATCGTGTTGTTAGACAAGCCATTACGCTTGACCAACTCGTCAGAGCGCAATGCTCCCCACACGATGCAACGCTCCGTCACGTTATAATCGATCATGGCAGCATAGGCGCCCGTGACCATCTGGTCGACATCCGCCTTCTTCTTCCAGAAGTCCTCAGCCACCGTCTTATCCGTGGGGTAAATGGTCAGGAAGTCGTTGCACGAACCCAACGTAAGGACCGCGCAAGCTCCCAACACCACCTTACTAAATATATTATTAACTTTCATAAGGATAATCTGTTTTTAGAAACCTACATTAAGATTCAATGTCACTGACTTACTTCTCGGAGTCTGCGAGTTATCGTAGGCAATACCCCATGCTCCTGCCGAGTGCTCAGGATCCGTTCCGCTATACTTCGACCAGCAGAGGAGGTTCTGACCTGACACGCTGACCTGCAGACGACGGAGACCGATCTTCTGAAGCATCTTCTTGTTGAAGTTGTAAACCAGCTGCACATAGCTCAAACGTACGAAAGAGGCATCCTCCACATAGCGGTCGCTACCGAGGAAGTTGTAACCCGTATCATACATAGCGCGTGGGATGTAGGTAACATCACCGTTCTTGCGCCAACGATAGTTAACTGCCGAGCTCTGGTTGTAAGCGTCGAACATACGCTCAAGGTTCATCTTGGCGCTGTTAACAACGTCGATACCAGCACGATAGGTGAACGAGGTCTTGAGGCTCCAGTCACCATAGTTGAACTTGAAGCCGAAACCGCCCTGCCACTTCGGGTTAGAGTTACCGAGGTAAACGATATCGAGCGAGTTGATCTGACCGTCGTGGTTCACATCCTCGTAGATGGCGTCACCACCCTGGAACTTATAAGTAGAAGAACCGTCGTTGAAGTTGTACACCTGACGGATGGGCAGACCTGAAGAGTTCATCAACACATGGCCCTCATCGTCGATGGCGATAGGAGCGGTCTTGCCGCTGGCGAGGAACTCGTTGTTGATGTAGTTGCGGAACTGCTCGCCGCTCCAACCATTGCGATCCTTCATGTTCTCAAGATACTCGTAGCTATACTGGTAAACGCCCTTATAGCGCAGACCATAGATAGAACCGAGCGGGTTGCCCACCTGGATGCGGTTCAGGTAAGTGCCACGTGCTGTGGCATCCCAGTCAGAGTTGATGCTCTCCAAGACGCTCTGGTCCATCTCGAGAATCTTATTGAAGTTCTGAGAGATGTTGAAGTTGGCGTCCATAGAGAACTTACCGATGCGCACGAACTTGTTAAGAGCCACATTGAACTCCCATCCCTTGTTCTCCATATCGCCCACGTTGGTGTAAGCGAGGCTTGAGAAACCGGTAGAAGAAGGAATCGACACATTGCTCATCAGCAGGTTGCGAGTCTTCTTGTAGTAGTAGTTGAAGTCACCCTCAACCAGACCATTGAAGAAGCCGAAGTCGGCACCGAGGTTGATCTGTGTGGTGCGCTCCCACTGCAACTTGTTGAGCTGCAAGCCCTCGAGGTAGATAACATTATCAAAGTCGGCCTGACCATATCCATTATTGCTAACTGCGTAACGGGCATACTGCAAGTACTCTGAGCCCGGCTGGTTACCCACGATACCCCAAGAGGGACGGAACGACAGCATAGAGAGCCATGACTTGGCAAACTTCATGAAGGGCTCGTCGGAGATGTTCCAACGACCAGAGAGACCGGGGAAGTAACCCCACTTCTTAGAGTCACCGAACTTGGTTGTACCATCGGCACGCAGAGAGAAGTCGACAGCGTAGCGACCCTTATAAGAAAGGTGACCGCTATAGAGCGCTGACATAGAACGCCACTGACCGTTGCTTGTACCCATTCCACCAGGACGAGTGTTGGTCGTTGACGAGTGGATACCGTTTGGGTTGTTGTAAGAAATCACCGACTGGTTGTTGTTGTTACCCGTGTTGAGCTCACCACGCAGCATCATCGTAGCAAACCAATCCTCGTTCTTGAAGTGCGGAGTGAAGGTCAGTGTGTGCTTTGTGTTGATGCTCAGTGAGTTGAAATCGCTCTCATTGGTACAGTTGTAGCTGCTGTTAATCCAAGCCTGGTCGGAAAGAGACGAAGGAACGACGAGCGATCCAGGCCAGTACTTAGGCGTGCTTGAAGAGTAGATATCCATGTAAACCGAACCGGTGTAACGCAGACGCGTCTTAGAGTCGTCGGTACCGAGGAGGTCGTAGTCGACACGGAACTCAGGAGAGATACGATAGGTCTTCTCATCGCGCCATGCCTGGCGAGCGATGGCAACAGGGTTACCCAAGCCACGGATAGCACGCAGCTCGTAAGAAGAAGTACCAGCCACAGATGAGCCAGCGCCATTGGCACCGCCCGGCAGCATGGTGTAGAACTCGTTGGTGTCGTTACCCTGAGCGTCCTGACGATAGATACTCATGTTCGGGCTCATCTTCTGGGCGCGACCGAGGATGTTATCGTCGTAGTTGCGATGGTTGTCGGTGTAGGTCAACGGGAATGTGACACGGAACGTGATACGGTCGCTCACGAAGTAGTCGAGTGCGAGCTTCGTAGAGAAACGGTCGAGGGTCTGCTCAATGATGGTACCGTTCTGATGGTCGTAACCGGCAGAGATACGGAAGTTGGCCTTCTCACCACCACCCGAGATGGTGAGGTAGTGATACTGGCTGATACCCGTCTGCTGCACAGCGTCCACCCAGTCGGTGTTGTTGTTCCAGTTCTCAAACTCAGCCCATGAGCGGTTGTAGTTGATCTCATTGATATTGGTCGTAGCGGAAGGATTCTGGCTGGGGTTGTAGTACATCTCCTTCAGCATCATGGTGTAGTCGTCACCATTCAGCAGGTTGTAACCCTTTGGCTGCCAAGAGGTCTGCACACGGAGCGAGTAGTCGACGCGTGTGTTACCACGGCTACCACGCTTTGTGTGGATGGAGATAACACCGTTAGCACCACGTGAACCCCAAACGGCAGTAGCGGCAGCATCCTTCAGGATGTCGATGCTCTGGATATCCGACGGGTTGACCGAGAGCAGCGAGGCGTAAGTCTCCTCGTTGGCGTTGGTGAAGTCGAAGTTGGCGTCGGGGTTGTCGAAGATCTGGTCGTCGACAACGATCAGCGGCTCAGCCGAGCCATTGATAGATGTAACACCACGCAGACGCATAGAAGTACCTGATCCCAGGTTACCAGAGTTGGCCACGATATCGAGACCAGCGATCTGACCCTGCAGGGCCTCATCGGCAGATGTGAAGGACAGACCCTCCACCTCATCCATGTTAAAGTTCTGAGTAGCCATAGAGACCTCGTTCTCAGGGATGGACAGACCACCGTTGTTGAACTTTCTCTTAGCCTTGATGACTACCTCCTTGATGACGTTCTGGTCCTCCAGCACGACATCGAAAGTTGTTCTCGACCCGATAGGCAATTTCTGGGTCTTGCAACCTACGTAAGAGATCTGCAGCTTGTTGTTCGTGTTCTTGATTTCCATCGAGAAGTTACCGTTGATATCGGTCACAACTGCAGAGATAATACGCTGGCTGGCATCACGCTCGGTGACGTTTGCTCCCATGATAGGTCCCATGGCATCGCTAACGGTACCCGAGACACGTGTTCCCTGAGCCATGGCGAAGGTAGACACCATGGTAAAGAGCACGAGAAGCAGATATTTTATCTTATTTGTTTTCATAATCTCTTTTGTGTGTTATTTCCTATACATTCTTGCAAGCCTCTTCAGTCCAGCCTTTTGGTGACCGATGAGCTTACGCTTAGCCTTGGCCGAGCTCCACAAGTCGTCGTAACGACCGCTGGCGTGGGTGTTAAGCGCCGTGCTGATCTCGTGGACCACTGCGAATGAAGAAGAAAGAAGCTGTGTGGCGTTGACGGCAGTGTTGTTGAACACATAGTCGCGAGTCATCAGGTTGACCTTGGTGCCGTTGTTGGCACTCACTGTCACAGACTGACCGCTTTCGTCGTGCACCTTGAACTCACCGTTGCTGCCATCCCGCACCGTCAGCTTGGCTGCGATACCGAGCGTATCGGTGTTGGCAGTGTAGTAGGTTCCACCCTCCACATGATTGTCAGCATACACTGAGTTGTCCTGGAAGTGGTAACGGATGAAGTCGCTGATGGTCTCGATCATGGCGTACACCTTGGCCTGAGCCAGCTTGCACGCCTCGGTCTCATCAGGCTCATACTCGCCCGTCGTCGCGTTGAGCCAAGGCTGAGCCACAGCCTTCACGTCGTCCCATGTGGGCAGGCCCTTTTCCTCATGGGCTATCTTAATAGCCTTGTTATCAGGAGCATACACGGTATAGTTGTAACCACTGAAGTAGCTAACGTCCTGATCCAGACCATGGAAACCACCAGCGTCGATGAAGGTGGTGAACTGGCGTATCGGGGCGATCGGCTGCGTGTTAGAGGTCTTGTTGCTGATGCCAGCGAACAGGCCAAGCTGCACACGGTCCTCAGAGCAGAGATTGTAGAACTCAGAGAAGTTGCTTTCGCTTGCCAACGTAGCATACACCGACTTCATAGGCATCTGGATGACGCGGTCGATCGCATACGATGTACCGTTCTTCTGGTTGTAGACCTTTGTGATCTTAGGAGTATACTTCAGGTTCTCGGGGCGCATCTCAGAACCATTGATGTTGATACCATCGATCTGAGCGCCACTGGCCACCACGCAACCCTTCTCACCACCAGACACATAGATGGCACCACCATTCTTTGTCTTGTAATAGTGGTTAGAGCCCAACTTCTCGCCAGCCTTCAGGATGACGGTGTGGGTGTTCAGGATATCGATGAACTGTGAACGATAAGCCGATGACGACAGCTGCACAGAGTCGCGACCGATCGTACCTGTAGAAGGATTATAGTCGAACTGCGAGCAGAACATGTACGGCGACTTGTCGCTACGATAGTAGAAGTGGAGCACGCGCGGTGAGCGACGGAGATACACGGGGTCGACATAGTAGAAGTCGAACGCCTCGTCGGTCGGGATGAAGAACGCGTAGTTGGCATCCATGGCGAGCAAGTAAGCGTAGTAGTTCAAGCCGAGCACCGACTGATCCTGAATACCCCAGTTCATGACGCGCATGTTATCGGTGAGCAGTGCAGGAGCCGAGACAGCCACATAGCGGTTGGGGGCGAACACCTTGTTGGTCATGTAAGCCACACCATTGTTGGCGATCTTCACGTCGTACTTACCATCCTTTGTGCGGTTGAGGTCGTTGAGCGTAATGCCGAGCGGATCCTGCGAGTCGTCCATCACATTGTCGAACTTGCTGGGCACGGTAGCCACGAACTGCGGCTTCATCAGCATAGAGACGAAAGCCTGCACGATGTTCTTAGGAATGGAGTCGATGTTCTCCATGAGGTTGGCGACCGTGTTGGGCTTCTTACCAAACTGGTCGATGAGGAACGATCCTGAGCCACCCGGCAAGAAATACTGCTTCATGGCGCTATCCGTAGGAACGAACATAGCGGCCACATCGCTCAGCGAACTTGTCACGCGGTCGGGATAATACTGGTTCCATCCCGGGTCGAAGGGCAGCAGCTCGTCTGTGCTCAGCGTCTTGTTGTTAGGATCGACCTTCAAGATAAGTCCACCCTGCGAGCGATTGCTGAAGTAACGCTTCTCGAAGATAGAGTCCTTCAAGGCGACACCATTGACAATAGCCCAGTCGTTGTAGGTGTTGGTAAGCGGCGCACTGTAGAACGGAGCGCTGAAGCGGTCGAGCATACGGCTGAAGATGTTGGTCTCACCATTGGTGCGCAACATTTCGGCGAGGTTGCCCGGCGGCACGATCAGGTTCTCCATCTGATGGATGTAACCGTTCTTACAGGTGATGTCAGGGCTGATGATACGGTTACGGAAGATGTAAGCCGTATTGATCGAGTCGTTGTACTCGGTACCAGTCACCACGGCGAAGTCGCTGTTGGCGCCCATCGTTGTGATGTTGTTGGCGGTCAACTGCTCAGCGGTGAAGTGAACCATCATCGGACGGGTAGCGTCCATGACGAGGTCTACACCACTCTTATAGAACTTAGTCCAGTATTCGTTGTTGCGGGGCAACTCCGAAGCACCGTAGAAGTGGGTAATGGTGTCGATGACGTTCACACCCGTCTGGTGCTTCATGGCCACACCGGCGGTAACGCTGGTGTTCTGGTCAGGAACGTTCGACATCATCTCAACGAGGATGGCGTTGTCGAGCATGGAGTTGTAGAGCAACAGTTTCTTCTGTGCTTCAGACAAATCCTCATACTTCTTCACTCCCCAATCGTTATTGGCGAAGAAACGCGCAAAAGCCTCGTCATTGGCAGGGAAAACGGTCTTCGAACCGGTTTTCTCCAACGTCTCGGTGTAACCGAGGTCGTCAATGAGACGCAAGTAATTAGTAAAGGTACCGGTCAGATGCTCGGGGTTGGGATTTTTCAACTCGTCATAGATGCTCTGGCCCAACCAACTCGGGTAGTTCCCGGGGTCGTCGAGGTCATAGTCGTCATGACATGCTGTAAATCCTCCCACCAAAGCTGCTAAACAGAGAGACATTGCTATCTTTCTGGCCAGTTCAGAAAAGCGGTAGTTCATACATTAAAGGTTTTATTGTTATATAACTTTTTGAATATTCCTTAATGAATACGAAATACGAAGGCCTTTTCCGCACAGAAAACCTAAAAAGTTTTAAGAAAACGCTAAAATTTCTACTTTTAGCACAAAAAAGGCTCATCCGACATTTGGAGTGATTTGAAGTGCGCATCACATCTAATAGCTCTGGCCTCAGACGGCTTTCACAACGAATAGTTAATTTAGCCTCAGACGGCGTAACAACGAATTTCTCGAATTTTCGAATTTTTCCAAATTGCGTTAGCTTAATTCGTTCAAATTGGTAATCGTAAAACGATTATATCAATTCGTTAATTCGGGAAATTCGTTGTTACCGCGTCTGAGCGTAAATACTCACGTGTGTTATTTTTCACTCCAAAATGTCGGATGATCCACAAAAAAACGGGTCGCAGCAGGGGGAAATGGGGCATCCTGCCGCAAAACGGCTTACTTGGAATGGAACGAAACCGATGAGCTGGCGGAGAATCGATTCATCCGGCAATTGCAACGACCAAGGACACACGCTAACACTTTCGCGCGACCTACGTAGCTACAAATACCGGATGAACCCACATAAACCCACCCATTTTCGAAGGAGCAACGAAAGCTCCATCGGCTGAGGAGGGTACAATAATAAAAGGTACGCGCGTACCTTATATATAAGCGAGCACTTTTTCGATGCGCTTCAAGCCCTCTTCCAAGGTAGCTCGGGGGCAGGCTAAGTTGATGCGCAGATAGCCATCGCCGTCGCGCTGGCCATAGAGCGTTCCACTGCTAACAAACACCTTGCCGTCATGCAGCAAGCGCTGTGTGGCCTCATCGCTTGTAAGCCCCAACTGGCGAATGTCCAACCAAGCCAAATAGGTGCCCTCCAGTCGGCATACGCTCACCTTGGGCAACCGACAAGCCACAAACTCCTTGAGACACAGATAGTTGTCCCAGACATACTGGCATAGGTCGTCGATCCACTCCTCACTCTCGTTATATGCGGCCTTCAACGCCTCAATGCCAAAGGGGTTTACGTCGCACACCTCAAAGATGTTGATCACTCGGTCTACACGGCGGCGCATCTCCTCATCGGAGCAAATGACATAGGCGTTTTGCAAGCCAGCGATGTTAAACGACTTGGAGGGCGAGCACAACGTAACACTGTTGCGCTGGTTTTGCTCGCAAACGGCGGCAAACGGCACAAACGTGTGTCCGGGCATCACCAGTTCGCAATGGATCTCGTCGCTAATGACGCGCACATGGTTTTCCGCACAAATGGCCCCCATGCGGCGCAGCTCCTCTTGCGTCCACACCCGTCCGGCAGGATTATGAGGGTTGCAAAGCAGGAAAACGGTTACTTTCTCGTCTTGGCACTGGCGCTCAAAGTGGTCCCAATCCACAACATAGCTGTCGCCATCTCGTTTGAGCGCACTTTCGGCAATGCCGCAGCCCTGGTTGCGAATGGACGAAAAGAAGCAGTTGTAAACGGGAGTCATCACAAGCACCTTCTCGCCGGGGAGCGTCAGGGCCTTGATGGCGCAACTGGCGGCGGGCACCACACCCGTGGTGTAGAGAATAGACGAGCGATCGACCGTCCACTGATGGCGTCGCTGCTGCCAAGAGATAATGGCATCGTAATAGCCATCGTCGACCTGGGCATAGCCAAAAACGCCATGGTCCACACGTCGCCTGAGCGCTTCCTGGATAGCGGGCGCTGCTTGAAAATCCATGTCAGCCACCCACAGGGGCAACACCTCGTCATCGGCAAAGTGATCCCACTTGACGGAACCACTGTGCCGACGGTCGATGACCTTCGAAAAGTCGTAGTTTTTCATTATCTTTCCCCTATCTGGCACTCACGCGACTTGGCAAACTCGTTATAGGTTATCTTGCCCACCTTGTCGGCCACGATGCGTCCGCTAATAGGATTCTTCACCTCGGTGATGGCACCGGTAATGACGGCATCGATGCGCTTGCTGTCCTCAAAAACGCGGTCGCAAGCCTCATCAAACGTACAGTCTTCCAACGTAACGCCATCCATATAGCACAGGGGCTGCTCACCCATGATATGGCAGCGCACCAACTTAATGTTCTTGGAATGCCAAGCCAAATACTCGCCGTCAAGCTCTGAGTCGTAAACGGTTACGTTGTTGCACTCCCAGAACGAGTCTTTGGTAGTGATCTTAGCGTTGTGGATCTCCACATTCTCGCAATACTGGAACACGTACATGGCGTCGGAAACAAGTCCATCAACGTAAATATTTTTAGAGAACATAAAAGGATAGGTTCCTTGATGCAGCTCCACATTCTTCAACTTCAGTCCATCAACACGCCAGAAGGTCTCATCAGCATCATTGATCTTTACATTCTCGAGCTCCAGATGCTTCATCTCGCGGAAGAACTTAGGGCCATCGATCACACAGTTGCGCATCACCATGTGGCTGCTATACCAAATGGCCGAGCGACTGCCGGCGGCAAAATAGCAACTGGTGATCAAGCTACGGTCGACGTGCCACCAAGGGTATTTGCCATAAAACTTAGAGTCGCGGCACTCGATATCGTGACAACACTTGATGCCCGACTCACCATCGGTAATCGTTATATTCTCGAGCACCACATCGTGGGCTCCGAAGAGCGGGCGCTCTCCTCCGAACGTACGGTCGTGAATAGAATCCATAATATGAAATCGTTAAATCGTGAATATGCTAATATGACATAACAAAGAGCGTGCCAGACCGAGGCGCAAGCGCTCCTACTCCATCGCCCGCCTCATACGGCGACACTGGGGCTATGTTTCGCAAAGATAACATTTTTAGGCACAAGTTGAAAGGGATGGGCATATAAAAAACCTAAAAAGCCCAGTGGGGAAAATGGTTCCTTAATCCCAAGAACTCCCCAACGGGCGACCGCACCATGCGGCAGGGACAGCGGCGCAATGCGCATGGGGTCGGAAAATATGCAACAAACTATAGTGAAAACTACATGTTTCTTTTCCACCAACAAATGATTTGGCGCAAATATGCGATTCTCACAAAAGATTCGCAACAACCTGACCATTAGGCACTTACAATCCGAACGGCCGTTTTGTCACTTCAAGTTTCACATTTTTCATTGCGAAACATGCCTAATCGAGGGACGAAAGACGCCTAACCGCAACACGAAAGACGCCCGATGGAGACTCGATGGCTTAGCTTTCGCAACTCGATTAGGCATCTTTCCCGAAACCAAGAACGACCGTGGAGGGTTTCATCTCAAAAAAAATTGGTTATCGCGACCTATTTCACCGATAAACGCAACACAACTTTCACACCAAAGATTTGAACAATGGAGCATCATCGGCAACCAGGCAAGTGCATACAGATGCACATGGGTGGCCTACGTCGCAGGCACGTTTTTCGCAAAAGAACACAAAAGGGCTTCATCGTTTGGAAGTTATCCATTTTTTTAATATCTTCGCAAAGTAACCCTGTGCGCTATGAACGGTAGCGCACCAACGCAATCTACTTAGAACCCAAAAGCAAGAATACCATGAAGAAAGGAGTAACCATCGTTCTGCTTCTCGCCCTATGGCCGTTTGCAACCTGCTATGCACAGTTACAGAAGGATGGCGAATGGTTGAACTATAATCTGAACAAGGAGTGGCAGACATACCAATACCGGTCGAAGGACGACCTGTATCTGCTGAGGGAAAAATATTTTAGGGACACGATCACCATAGACGAGATGAAGGCAGCCTTTCGAACCAACAAAGACAAGCCTTTCAACTTCTCGCCCTATAGTGGGCACGATTCCATCTTCAGCTTTCGTGGCAACTTGCTCAACCTGGTGCGCCCCAAGGCGAAAGGCTTGCCCCTGAAGAGATTCTACATGAATCCAAACAAGACGAAGGAGGAAGCCAAGCTGCTTGATGGCGACCTCGTCTTCCTCCGATACCCGCAGCACTACATGGGATATGTGGTCTCACCCCAACCTCTCTTGGAGACCTTCGACAAAGGGCGTATCATGGGGCGCGAAGGCGTCATCATGTGGGGCGAAGCCAGTTTCTTCAGCCAGGCGCAACGGGTGATCGGATATCTCGACGGCACATGGGAGGGCCATCTCAGGGGAGGAACCCTCATGATGGGAATCTTGATGGGCAAGGATGAGCCGCCACAGCCCAACAGGCCAGAGCGAACCTTCTCCGTATTGCTGTATGAAAAACCTGGGGCGCAGAAAGGTTACGACGTCGCCCTGCTGGAGCCCAACGATCCTGATGACGTAACACGGAGGGATTTCCTATGGATGAAACAATTCGTGGAAAAACTGCCACAGGGCACCTTCAGGCCCTATTACACCACCGACTTCCGCATACTGCCTGCACGCTACTACCGCGTAACGGTCAACAAGTGTGGTTGGCTCGTGGAAGACTACATGGTCATCAACAAGAAAAAACGATAGCATGAAGACAATGATGAAAAAAACGATATTGCTCTTGGCCTTCATGGGACTGCACGGCTCCTTCTGCCATGCGCAATGGGACTGGTGTAAGATGGACCTTGAAAACACATGGAGTGAGTATAAATGCATTTCCAATACAGACCTTACCGTGGCAGAATGGAAATTTTTCCGAGATACGGTGACGGTGGACGAAATGAAAGCCGCCTTCCTTGAAAACCACGACAAGCCTGGGTACAAGTCGCCCTACGTGGGCTTCGACTCCATCGAGACACCAGGCGACAAGTCGCTTGTGCTCAAGATATGGCCGGAGGGAACGCAACCAGAGGAGCTCTACAACCGCAAAAACGAGAAGCGTCCGCTCACGGGTGCCGCATTGCTTCTCCACAACCCACAAAACTACATGGGGTTCATCGTCTCACCCTACCCCACCTACGAGGCTTTCCAGAAAGGAAAACTCATCGCCCACTGCGGGACGCCCTATGGTGGGGGAGCCGATTACTTTAGCTATGCGCAGCAAACCATGAAGAAGCACAACGGGGTGTGGAGCGACAGCATCGCAAGCGGAGCCAAACTGATGGGCACAATCTTACAACTGGATGGCACATTCAAGCAGGACAGTCCGGAATGCACCTTCTCCGTGTTGGTCTATGAAAAGCGTGACAAGGATGGCAGGCATTACCCTAAATACGAAGCCGAATTGCTGTTGCCAGAAAAGCCCAATCCTCCTGTAGGGATCTATTTGCTATCATTCAACTGGTTTGTGGAAAAATTTCCTTACCAAACATTCAAGCCTTATTACACCTCTGACGGGCGCATCCTGCTGGGGCGCTATTACCGCGTGACGGTCAACCGGTGCGGCTGGCTCGTGGAAGACTACATGGACATCAACAACAGAAAGCCTTAACAACAGGATGCCTTAACGACCGAGGGCGAAGACGGACCAATGGGACCACAAAAAAATGCTAAAGCGCAACCATCCATCGGGAACGGTTGCGCTTTAGCATTTATAAAACTTTTGGTTGGTGAGGCAGTGCACCGCACCCACTAAGCTGTATGCTTAGAAATCGATGTTCAAGCCCAAACCAAACACGTGGTTGGTGCGGGTGAAGGTGTTCTTGCCATAGAGCAGGCTCTTTCCGTCCTCAGTAACGGGCGTGGTGAGCATGTTCTTGATCTCCTCGGCGGCACCGGCAGCCACCTCGTCGCTCTGGCCAAGCCGCGTAGCCATACCCTTCACGATGGTACCCGTGAGGTTGGCCAAATCGTTGTAGTTGTTAGAGGCTGCGGTGAAGTCGCTATAGTTGGTCTGGAAGTAGGCCACATTGAGCGTCATCTTCTTATTGAGGTGAACGCCGAAGCCAAAGCCGTAGCTATAGCTGTTCACCACAAAGCTGACATCCTCCATGTAGTCGCCAGTCATCTTATAGTTGGTCTTCTGCACACCGGCGCTGACCTCCACCATCTTCGACACGTCGTACTCGGCACCAAAGAGGAACTCATTGGTGTTGCCGCCCAAACTCTTCTGATGGTTCTTATACTGATGAGCGTCCTTGTCGAAATAGTGGTGCCAACCGGCATTGAGGCGAAGCGAGGGGATGACGCTCCAACGGGCACCCAGCGTGAGCAGCGCGGGCGAATCCTCAGGCACATTCTCCTTATCGGCCCAACGGTCGAGAATCTCAAGGTTGCGTGCGCTCTCGCTGTTGGCAGCCTTGTTCTTCAGGCGCATGCGGGTTTTGAACTCATACTTGGCGGCGAAATTGAAGTCGCCCACCTTATAGTCGACACCCAAGATCGGTGCCACACCCCAGCCAGTCTGGTCGCAGTTAAGGCGAACATCCTGTGTGGCATTGCCCAGCGCACCGAGCATGGCGGCCTTCACGGCATACTCCTGAGCCTTGGCCTGAGCGGCCTGGGCTCCTGCCATATCGCCTTTCTGGGCGGCATACTGAGCGGCGGCGGTGTAACGACCCACGGCCTCATAAGCCTGCGACGACTGACCGAGGAAAGTCTCGGAAGCGTTCACATACTCGTTAGAGCCAGCGAAACGAGCCTTGATATTGCTAACGTAGCCATAATAGTTGCTGTTGCCATAGAGCATGCGCAAGCCACCATAGGCCGACCAGTGCTCATTGAACTTATATGCGGCACCAAACGTGAAGCCGAAGTAATACTGGCGACCACGCATGTAGGTGTCCATGTCGTAAGAGTCGACGGCAGGAAGACCCAGCGAGCCCAGGCCCAACTTATTGGTGACGGCGTCGAGGTTCTGCGACAGCAGGGGCAACATGGCCACAGTGCTCTCGAACGAAGGCAAGCCGTTCTTGAAGATACACTTGCCACCGCCGCCCAAAATGCCAAAGCCAAACTGGAAGCTCCAGTTGTCCTTGTTGTAAGCTGCCTGGATGGTGGGAAGGACAGGAGCGTTGGCCTCACCCTTGAAAGTCTTCGTGGTGCTCTCGTTCTTGGCGCCAAAGACAAACGGGGCGAAGATGCCTGTCACAGAACGCGTCTGAGTGGCGTTCTGCAGGTTGAGTGATAAATGGAGTCCTTCGCTGAGAAACGCAACACCGGCGGGGTTAAAATACACACCGTCGATGCCAATGGCGGCATCGCGAGCGGGGTTGCGAAGAAACTGAATGCTCTGGTTGGTGTTGGTAAGAATGCCACCAGCGTGCGCATTCTGAATGGTCAACATTGCCATCGCGGCAATTGCCAATTTTAACTTATTCATCTTAAATTCCTTAAAAATTTTGCGCAAAGTTATTTCAATTGTGCAATATAGAGACTTACGAGGAAGGATTATTAAGATGTATTAACACTTTAGACAAACTTTCCTGCACAAAGAATTTGATTTGTGCAGGAAAACGAACATTATTGGGGGTCTACGTCGAAGAATATTTGCACGGTGGAATAGCTCTTTAGCGAGAGCAGTTGCTGACGTGTTTGTTGCAAGAAGAGGCGCACCTGTCGGAGGTCGACGTCTTGACCAAGTTTGATAACGAGCTTGCGGATGCAGAGTTGCTTCACACGCGCCACTGAGGGTTTGTCGGGGCCCAGCACACGATCGGCCAGCGAACGGCGCAATAGTGCCCCCATCTCGAGGGCCGCCGCCTCTACCACCGCCTCCTGCTTGTGGCGCAAGAAGACATAAACCAAATGGGTGAACGGCGGATAATGGAACAACTCACGCTCAACAAAGAGGTCGTGGTAGAACGTGTCGCAATCGTTGGAAACCACCTGTTGGACCACCGGCAACTGCGGACTGCGGGTCTGAAGGATGACCAGACCACGGTCGCCACGGCGCCCAGCACGCCCACTCACCTGACTCATCATCATGAAAGCATGCTCGTAAGCGCGGAAATCAGGATAGTTGAGCATCGAGTCGGCGTCGAGGATGCCCACCACACTCACCCTGCCGAAGTCGAGGCCCTTCGACACCATCTGCGTACCAATGAGCACATCGGTCTTGCCCATGGAGAAATCGGTGATGAGCCGCTCGTAGGCGTTGCGCGTATGGGTGGTGTCGAGGTCCATGCGTGCCACCCGTGCCTCGGGGAAGATGTCGCGTATCTGGTCCTCAATGTTCTCGGTGCCATAACCACGACCACTGATGTGCGGGTTCTCGCAATTGGGACAGATGGGGGGCACGGCATAGGTGGCGCCACAGTAATGGCACGTCAGGAGGTTGAGACGCTTGTGGAACGTGAGCGACACGTCGCAGTTCTTACACTTGGGCACCCACCCACACACCCGACACTCGAGCATGGGCGCAAAGCCGCGACGGTTCTGGAAGAGGATAACCTGACGACCGGCGGAGAGCGCATCGCGCATGGCTGCCAGAAGCGTGGGCGAGAACGGGCCGCGCATCATCTTGCGATGGCGTAGGTCCTTGACGTCGACCACATGGATCTCGGGCAACTGTACATCACGGAAACGGGTGGTGAGGCGAACCATGCCATACTTCCCCGTGAGAGCATTGTGGTAGCTCTCGGCCGACGGGGTGGCCGTACCCAGAAGCGTCTTGGCCCCACACATGTGCGCCAGGACGATGGCAGCCGAGCGGGCATGGTAGCGTGGGGCTGGGTCTTGCTGCTTATAGGAGTTCTCGTGTTCCTCGTCGACGATGACCAAGCCTAAGCGTTGGAAAGGCAGGAACACGGCACTGCGGGCTCCCAGGATGATGTCGTAAGGATCGGCGGAGAGTTGCTTGCGCCATATCTCCACACGCTCGGCATCGCTATAACGCGAGTGGTAGATGCCCAGGCGGTTGCCAAAGATGCGCTGCAGGCGCTGGGTGATCTGCACCGTAAGGGCTATCTCAGGAAGGAGGTAGAGCACCTGCTTGCCCTCAGCGAGGGCCTGCAGGATGAGATGGATGTAGACCTCGGTCTTGCCACTCGACGTAACGCCGTGAAGCAGCACCACGGGATGTTGCATCCACTGCATGCGTATCTGGTTGTAAGCGTCGCCCTGGGCGGCACTGAGTTGGGCGGCACGCTCAAGATGGGGCTCAAGGGCATGGTTGAGTCGCCCCACCTCGTGCTCAAACGTGGTGAAGATGCCACGCTTGACGAGATTGGAAAAGATAGCCGAGGTGGCGTGGGCGACATTCAACAAAGCCTCGCGAGTGAGCAAGGCCGATGGATCGGCGGCCGCCAACTGGAGGTAGGTCTGGTAAACCTCAAGTTGCTTGGAGGAGCGGCGCAACATCTCAAGCGCCACCTTTTGGCCTTCAGGCGAGGCAAACTGCTTGGCCAAGGCCACGCAGGTCTCCATCTTCGGGCGATACTGCGAGTCGGCCTTCAGTCCTGCGGGAAGAGCCGCGCCATACACATCGCCAAGCGTGCACATATAATAATCAGCTATCCAGCGCCATAAGCGAAGTTGCAAGGGCAGCACCACGGGCGTATCATCCATGAGCGCCAACACGCCCTTCACCTTCTCAGGAGGGAGGTCGGGGGCCTCGTCATGGACACGTGTCACCACTCCCGCATAGGTCTTGCTGGCGCCAAAGGGAACCAATACGCGCATGCCAACCCCACAACGAAGCGCTTGGGCGTCGTCGATGGTATAAGTGAACGTGCCGTCGAGCGGCACAGGAAGGATGACATCTACGTAATGCATGGTTCCGATGATTAAAGGCCCATGGCCCATCAAATGGAAAAGAATATGCTTGATGGGCCTTGGATGCGCAAAGATAATGGAATTATCGCTCAACAACAAGGAAACGCTATGCTTTTGAACATTTATTAACCACAAATAGAACTTTCGATACTAACCCCAATGCCCATGACCGACCGAAACAAAAGCATACGAGAAAAAAAACACTCGCCCTACACCATAAACGAAAAAGCCTCCTTCCACA
Organism: Hallella faecis; assembly: GCF_018789675.1. Lineage (GTDB taxonomy): Bacteria > Bacteroidota > Bacteroidia > Bacteroidales > Bacteroidaceae > Prevotella > Prevotella faecis. Next base: position 8,265 of record NZ_JAHKBE010000020.1, on the reverse strand, counting down.
GCAGGAAGGAGGCGATAGGGACGGCCGGTTACCAGATGCGGAGACCAGTCGTTATGAGTTGGCTGCTTGGATTAGAAGAAATAAGCCAAGCCAACCTGCCAAGAGTTGTTGCGGCTTCGTGACTGGGTGCCAGCCACCTGACCCAAAGCGTCGGAAGCTGCCTTGACCAATGTGACGTCGGCGGTCTTGCCACAAGCAATGTTGTAGTTGGCGGTGAGCTGCAGGTGTGTGAGCAGAGAGACACCCATACCTACGTTGACACTGAAGTTTGACTTCTTCAACGAATAGTTGCTGGTGTCCTTCCAGTTGAAATCGGTCTCACCGACATTGAAGCCTACCTGAGGACCGGCGAAGAGGAACACGCTGGCAACGCTGCCAAGACCCACGCCATAACGCAGGTTGATGGGGATAGCCAATTGCTGCTGCTTGATGGTCTTGGTCTCGTTCAACTCATTGTCTACCTTGGCTGAACGGAAGTCGTAAAGCAACGAACCGTCGATGGCAAGACCTGTGAGCGGCAAAGAAACCTTCACGGTCGGACCAATGAAGAAACCTGTGCGGTTAGAGGCGTCGAACACCTCGCTCGAAAGCGACATATCGGTCACGTTAAGGCCTCCCTTGAGACCAAACTTCACCTGGGCGCTCAGCGGAAGAGCCATGAGCGCAGACAGCACGAGGGTTGCGAAAATCTTTTTCATAAATCGGATTATTGATGATTATTGGTTGTAACGATGGGTGATAAGCATCAATGGCGCTGACGGCGCACGGTGACGCGGGCGGCACTGGACGTTGACGGCGATGAAGAACGACGGGTGCGCTTCACTGTGGTCTGCGTGGTGCGGCGGTTCTTGCTCTTGTTCTTAACAGCCTTCAGTTGCTTCTTGTCGAGTTTGGCAATGGAATCGACCGAGTCCTTGCGGGCCTTGTCGCCCCACACGTTTTGCTCAAAGCGCTCAATCTCTTTCTCTATACGACTCTGCTCACGCGACAACTTGGCTGTGTCGCCTCCAGCCACTTGCGCCAGTGTCTTGCCGAGCATGTTGGTGGTCTTGTAAATCTTACCACGATAGGCATTGGTGGTGAAGTAGTCGTCGAGCGACATGGTGGCGGCGTTGTTCAGGTTGCTCGTCATGATGGTCTGCTTGGAGAGGAACGGCGCCAAGTCGTCGTACTTCACCCAAAAGAGCGGGTACTTGGTAACGCCATCGCCAAAGTCATCCTCGCGGTACATCACAGGGCAGATAGCTTGCACCTTGGTGTGGAAGGTGGCCGACACCTGGTCGAAGTAAGCGCTCTCCTTGATGAAATAGCCCTTGACCTCGGCAGAGGGAATATCGCTATCGTCAATATGAACGCCGCGATCGCCACGCTCGTAGAAGATGTGGTAATCGTCGAGGAACTTCAAAGGCTGGATGCGTAGGCTCTCATCGAACCGCTCATTGCCGCTGTTCACATCGTAGCTGTAGGCGGCTATTCCACCATGGCGCGGACCAGCCATGATGAGCTTGAAGAGGTAGGTGAACAGGTTCATCTGGGTGCCCACAGGCTCTGTGGGGTAATAAAGTCCGGCATTGGCGTCGTCGTTGAGGTCAAGTTCACGATAAACGTCGCGTCGCCACACCACATCCTCCGCCATCTTGGCCTCCGTGGGGAAGGATATCTGGGCACGAGTGGTCATTTTGTTGGCATTAGACTTCTTGGCGGCCTGTGCCTGTTGCTGCTGCCGACGCGCTTCGGGCTGCGCCTGGGCGGCCATGCAGAAGCATCCTATCATGATGATGAATATCAGTCTTCTCATGGTTTGTATGGTCTGATTTGAATGTTCGTATGATATGGGTTATGGGTTCGAAAGAAGCAGGCGTTTACTTAACCTTCACCTCCATGGCACCAGGCAGTGAACGGGTGATGCCGTCGGGACCTTTGGCCTTGATTTCGGTGATGTAGAAACGCTTGTTGCGGCTCAGGCGGCGGAACTGCTCTCGCATGCGGTCAGTGAAGTTATTGCCCTGCGAGGCCATCTGAACGGCGTTGCCCATGTTGTCGTAGAAAACAACCGAGAAGCCAAGCACGTGGAACTGGATGTCGAGAATGCCGTCGTCCATGGCGGCGCTCAGGTGTGAGGAGCCTATCAGACTGGCCTTCGAAAGGTTGCCGCCCTTGAAACGGTCGGTGCCCAAAGCGATGTAAGGCGTAGGATCGGGCAACTTACGAACCTTGAACGTGAACGCAGGGAACGTGCGAACCTTACCGCCATCACGGGCGGTGATGTGGAACGTAACATCGTGACCCACAGCCGTGGGAATGGCAACATACTTACCAGCTCCCTTCGACACCAGGCGACCACCGGTCATGGTCATAGAGACGGAGTTCTGGGGGACGCCAGGAACACTAACGCTCATCGGGTTATCGTAGCCCGCATAGAGCACGTTCATCAGGTCGGCAGCCACCGTGGCACCACCGGGAACGGGGATAACGTTGTACTTCTGCAGGAAGTTGCGGCGAAGGATGTCGCCAGCGGCGTTGCGCATCAGGATGTAACCACTAAACTGGTGCTCGCCTACACCGCCCGCGGTGAACGAGTATTGGCCATTGGGAGAGTTGACCCGGCTGCCGTTGACATAAATCTCAGGATGTTGGGTGGAGTCGATGGCGGCCATGACGATGTTGGCCATAAAGCGCTCACCCGGATAGAGCGTCGTTTTCTCGGGAACGACAAACGCTTCCAACTTGTTGACGCGAATATCCTTCAAGTCGACATTCGACACCAAGGTGTGGAGCACGTCGCCCTCGGCGTAGCGCACATCATTCTGCAACTTAGACAGAAGGGTGACAGCTGCCGCCACAGGCATATTCTCGAACATATATTCCTGCCAGTTCTTGCCCAATGTGTTGGGGCGCTTCGGAACGGCAGTTGACAGGTTGCTTGAGATGATCTTACGTTGCTGAGGATCGGCGATATAGGTAAGGATGCGCTCACGGTAAGAGTTGATGGCATCGTACAACTTCTGACCCTTACCTGTGATGGGAGCCAGCATAACGGTGCCCGCAGCATCGAGATTGTCGGTGTTCTCTATATGGAGCACGTCGCCCTTGGGACCATCGGCCTCCTTGACGATAGCCACCTTCAACTCCTGCGCGAAGTTGTAAAGCGAGTCGCTCATGCGTTTAACCTCAGTGGCCTTCTCAAACCAAGCGCGCACCTTCTCTGGGTTGGCCGCCATCTGGTCTTTGAAATCGCCATAGATGGCCTCGTTCTCAGAAGAGGTATTGGCTGTGGTGCGGTTCAAGCTCTCCTCCACGATGGAAAAGCCGTTGAGCACCTCGGTTGAGATGTTCAAAGCAAGCATGGCCATCAAGACGATATACATCAAGTTAATCATCTTCTGGCGGGGAGTGACCGGTCTTTTCTTTATTGCCATGTTTTATTGTTTTAATAGGAATCAGCCTGCAAGGCATCGCTACCGTTGGTAGCAGAGCTTAGAGCTGGCTGGACGGTGACGAGACTGAGGAAGGGGCTCCTGCAACAGATGCTCCCGGGGCGGCAGCGCGCATGTTAACCGTCATGGCCTCAATCATACGAGCATAGATCTGGTTGAGCTGCTCGATCTGCTGAGCCATGCGGCGTGTCTGGTCGTTAATCTGGTCGATGGTGCCAATCTGCTGGCTGGCGCCCTTAAGCTGCATCTCATAGACTCTGCTAATGCCAGTAAGCGTACGGTTGAGATTCTCCATTTCCTCGCTGTCGCGGGTGAGACGGGCACTCTGCTCGTTGACCTTCTTCAAGGTCTCGACAAGCTCCTTCAACTCATCCACATAGCTACTCTGAGCCTCATTGAGTTTCTCTGCATCCTCGGCCGACATCTGCGGCACGTAGTTGGGAGTGCCAACAACAGTAGCGCCTGCCACTCCTGCCGCGGCAGCCTGGACTGCTTGCAATTGCTCCTCGTCCAAGGGTTGGCCTGCGACCGACGCTGATGCGGCCTGTGACGACTGGCCAGCGGATCCGCCCGCAAAGATAACGGTGGAACCACCTTGGGCACTCGCCACAGCGGCTCCGTCCATGCGAGATTGCTCCTCCGCCAACTCCTCAGCGGCCTGCTGCTCGCCACGGCTATAGGTGACCTTGCCACTGGCAAGATACTCTTCCGTCATATGGGTGGGCAGATCACGGCCGTCGGCTGTCTTGTCGAACGGACGGTCGAAGGCAGAGATGAAGAACACAAACACCTCAGTGCCCATACCGATGAACAGCATGATATTGGCAAGGGGAAGGTGCGTCAACTTAAAAAGGGCTCCAAGGATAACGACAGAGGCACCCCAGCTATAGGCGTAGTTGAGAAAGGTTTGACCATCAACGGTATCAATCCACTTCTGCAAACGATACACCAGATTGTATTTACTATGATTAGCCATAATGATTATCTCTTTTTCTGTTTTCCTGTTGTTGAATTAGCCAACGAGCGTACACAACGGAAACCGATGTAGCTACGGGGTTGGTTCTGATATTCCCAAGTGCGCCATGCACTGCGGATGTAACTCTCTGGATCTTTCCATGATCCGCCACGCACACTCTTCTTCTTCAACTTGTAAGGGTCTTCCTTGGCAGCCTTATACTCCAACTGCGGGTTGAGGTCGTTCATGGCGTCCACGCCAGCCTCGGTATAGACGGTGCTGGTCCATTCGGCCACGTTGCCCGCCATGTCGTAAAGGCCATTGGAATTGGCCGAGTAAGCCCCAACCTTACTTGTGATGAGGTTGCCATCCTTGGTATAGTTGCCACGGTCGGGCTTGAAGTTGGCGTAGAAGCAACCATTGCCATTGGCCACGTCGGTGTTCTCCCAAGGGAACTCCGTCTGCTCTCGACCGCGTGCGGCATACTCCCACTCGGCCTCGGTCGGCAAGCGATAACGCTGGATGTAACGCGCCTCAGGACCGAGTCCCTTCAACAGGTAATCGGTACGCCAGGCGCAGAAAGCATTGGCCTGCTCCCACGTAACACCCACAACAGGATAGTCGTTGTAGGCTGGGTTGGAGAAGTAATTGCGAAGGTAGGTCTCGTTTTCTGAATTCTTGAAATCGTTGACCCAACATGTGGTATCAGGATAAATGTTGACGATGTAAGTGTTGAGGAAGTCCCATGGTCCCGACAAGGGTCGATTGATGGTTTCACGCACAATGCGTCCCTCGTCGTCCACATAAGCGGTGTCCTTACTGATCATGACCGTCTCGTTGGGATCGACCACCACATCAGTGTTGAGGTTGCGCTGCTCTGGGTTCATGCGATTACGGCGCAAAGCAGCGGTTACATAGTCGTACACCTCGTACTTATAGTTCATTTGGCTCCAATCGAGCAGTTTCTCGCCCGTCACAGGATTGGTGACATAGAGGCTCTCGATGGCACGCAACTCGTCCTCACTGGGCTTACGCGGCAAGCGTTTGTTCCAGTTGAGATGAGGAGTGACAGGGTCGCCATTCTTGTCTTCCGTAATCATGTAACTCTCGTCGCCACCATATGAAGGATCGGCCAAACGGGTGCGGAGGATGCTGTCGCGAACCCACATGACAAACTGCTTGTATTGTGAATTGGTGACCTCCGTCTCGTCCATCCAGAAACCATCCACAGAGATGTCCTTACGAGGCGTTGACTTTCCCCACAGACTATCCTGCTTGTCCAGTCCCATCTTCAGGAAGCCACGATTGATGCGCGTCATGCCATAAGGCGTGGGCTCGGTAAAGGCCTTTCCAGCAACGCCGACCACCTCACCACCTCGTCCAGACGTCGAAGCCGTCTTGGCACTGAAACAGCCTGTCAGCGCGAACACTCCCGCCAACAAGCTCAATGCGATAATGATATGTTTTCTCATCTTGACTTATTGTTCCTTCTTCAATGATTAATGTCCACCAGAGAACCATCCTCCCATGCTCTGTTGCATCTTACAGAATACGGATGCTCTTGTGCAGGTTGCGGCCTTTCTTTGTCAGGTTAATGTCGTGCTGATAACCTACGAACAACTCATGACTTCCATTGCCCGGATTGATGGCCGACGTATAGAACTCGTAACTATAGCCCAAGACTATGCCATGAAAACTACCGCCAACCAATAGGGTAACTGAATTGGACGGACTGTAACTCAGTCCTCCATACATCATTTTCTGATCGTAATGATAGACCAGACGCCCTGTCACATCGGCCCGTAAGGCCTTTGTGTCCGTTCTGACAAACACTGATGGCTTTATTGTTAAAAACGGATTCCTTAACCGAATATTGTATCCACCCGTCAAATAATACGTGCGATCAATCTGAAATTCGTTGGTCTCACCAAGTGTGACAAGGGGAGCCGTGAGATGTTGGGCTGATAAGCCAGCGTACCAATCCTTATTTATATAATAAAGACCGAAGCCCAAATCGAGCGCATTGCCCGACACTTCCGACGTGGTAAAAGCCGGGTCGCTCGAGTCCTCAACGTCAATCTTACTTCCATCAAACGATTCATTAAGGAAACCAGCCTGCACACCCATGCTCATCTGCCCGCCCAACAACTTAAACTTTAGAGCGTACTGAAGCGCCAACTTCTGATGTGTAAACAATCCGAGCTTATCGTTCATAAACACCAAACCGGCACCATGATAGGTTTTCATCGCATAGAAAGGCATGTCTGCCGAAGCATAAGCCGTTTGCGGGTTATGCTCAAAACCGACCATATCGAGGGCATAAGCAGCCGTAACATTGAGTTTCGGTTGCTTACCCGCAGCACCTGGGTTAAACGACGTCTCCATATCAAAATAATGACTGAAAGACGGATCGTATTGCGCCTTCAGCTGAACAGCGCCAAAGGTCAGTGCGATGATGACTATAAAAAAGCGTTTAAACACAATCAGATAACGCAAAAGTGAATCGTTTATTGTACGATAAAGCCGTTCTTCCCAAAAGAGGAACGGCTTTATCGCTAAATCGTATGAATCAGAGGAAACATGAGATTAGCATGATTCGCAAAGCGAAACCATCAGCCAACATCAATATTCATCCTCGTTCCAAAGGAAATCGTCCTTTGTAGGATAATCGGGCCAAATATCTTCGATACTCTCATAAACATCACCCTCGTCCTCAATCTCCTGCAGATTCTCCAGCACCTCAGCAGGGGCGCCTGAACGCGTGGCATAGTCAATGAGTTCTTCTTTTGTAGCAGGCCAGGGAGCATCTTCAAGCTTCGAGGCCAAGTCGAGTGTCCAATACATGTTCTAAAAGTTTTTACGTCATTCTTAATTTATGAACGCAAAAATAAGCAATTTTTGCTGAAAACCAAATAATTCGATGTGAATTTTCATAATATCACGGATAATGAATTACTTTTTAAGGAAACGCAACTTAAATACAGGCAAATTGACACAAAACACGCCCCAAAAGCAAGCCAACTCAACAAATGATTAGATATAAGGCAAGCCCTCTCAATAGTCCAATGAGCAAAACGATCAGCGATAATTGCAGCGATAGGAACGCTTAAACATCTTATGGTCAAAAAACACAACGCCCGCATCGTAAAGGTCAAACGAAACACAAGTACGATCATCAGCAAGTAACGCTTTCCAGCCCTCATAACATTGACGATTGCTACGCAGCCCCACAACTACCAGCATCCCATCATCAGCCATGTGGTTTAGCAATCTATCCCAATCAGTGAACTGGGCTGAGACAAGGCAAAAACGATTAGCATCACCAAGCTCATGTTCGCATTTCACCTGATGATAACCAGCCTGCAAAACGACCTCAATTGTCTCAGAAAGCAAATCACAGGCCACATAGCATCGCTCAGAACAAATATATGCAGAAAGACGAGCGAGCAAAGAATACAAGCGCAAAGGATATTGCTCTAATGCTAAACCATCTTTAGATATAAAGTCATCAAGCAAGAAAGCGTCCTTACCATCAGCAACATTCCTAACAAAATTATAGGCAAAAGGCGACTGAACGCCAAAACCATAAGTTCTTGGCTTCCTAAGGATACGACAAATAGATCGTTTGATGCTTGAAAACAGTTTCATAAGTAAGAACTAAGTGAGGTAGAGATAGCCCTGACAAGGGCCTATTAACAATTAAGTAAGAGAAGCGTGAATCCCAACGAAAAGGTGAAGGAGCCACCACGAGAATCCTGTATCGATAATAGTCACTACACCTTGAAACAAGCATAAGGCCAAATACCACACAAAGAGAAAAGAGCCCTACGTCCTACAACAAGCAAAAAGCCCGAAGACTCGTTAGAATCCTCG
>NZ_JAHKBE010000001.1 GCF_018789675.1 Hallella faecis | reverse complement strand
CACAGAATGTAGCAAAGGTGATGATGAAGGAAAACGGGATGTCGTATTCCATGGCTTCTTTCAAGGAGATCATGGCATGCACATACATCGCTAAATTAATTTTTGACAAGTGTCGGAGAATACCGAACCGAAAGTTAATTAGTCATACTATCAAAGAACTCTTTGGCTGGCAGCGTAAAACTGCTTAGCCTTTATCTCAAATTTTAACGAACTATTGGTCATAAGTAGTCTGCTTAATCTATGATTCTTACACCGCCCTTGTCGGCTGAGCTAACACTCTGCGCATAAGCCCTCAAGGCCTTGCTCACCTCACGGTGGCGGCGCAACGGCTGCTGCGGGCGAGCCGCCAATTCCTCATCGCTGAGTTTGACGTTGATGGTACGGCTGGGAATGTCGATGACGATGATGTCGCCATCCTTAATTTTTCCAATGTTGCCACCCGACGCCGCCTCGGGCGATATGTGTCCAACGCTCAAGCCGCTGGTGCCGCCCGAGAATCGTCCGTCGGTGATAAGGGCACACTCTTTGCCGAGATGGCGGCTTTTGATGTAGGAGGTGGGATAAAGCATTTCCTGCATGCCCGGACCGCCCTTGGGACCTTCGTGGGTGATGACGACGCAATCGCCCGACTTCACCTTACCTCCGAGAATGCCCTCACAAGCGTCGTCCTGAGAATCGAAGACCACGGCTGGACCTTCGAAATGCCACAGTTCGGGAGCCACACCGGCTGTTTTCACCACACAACCATCTTGGGCGATGTTGCCAAAGAGCACTGCCAAACCACCGTCTTTCGTATAGGCGTGTTCCATATCGCGTATGCATCCCGCAGCACGATCGGTGTCAAGACTGGGCCATTGCTCATTCTGACTGCCCATCTGGGTGGAGAAACGGCGACCGGGGGCACTGTGGTAGATGCGGTCGGCCTCAGCATCGACCGACGCACCAGTGATGTCGTAGCGAGCCATTGCCTCGTCGAGCGTCAGTCCATCAACGCGCTTGGCGTGGCCACGTATCAGTCCGCCCTTGTTCAGCTCGTTCAAAATGCCCAGGATGCCACCAGCTCGGTTGCACTCTTGGACTGAATATTTCTGGGTGTTGGGCGAAAGCTTGCACAGGCATGGCGTCTTTCGGCTCAGCTCATCGATGTCGTTCATATTGAAGTCGGCGCCGCCCTCTTGGGCCACAGCCAACAGATGGAGCACGGTATTGGTGGAACCTCCCATGGCGATATCGAGCGTCATGGCATTGAGGAATGCATCGCGCGTAGCGATGTTACGCGGCAGCACACTCTCGTCGCCATCTTCGTAATAAGCCAAAGCGTTCTTTACGATTTGGCGGGCGGCCTGCTTAAACAGTTCTATACGATTGGCATGTGTGGCAAGAATGGTGCCGTTGCCGGGAAGCGACAGGCCAATGGCTTCGGTAAGCGAGTTCATAGAGTTGGCCGTGAACATACCCGAGCAACTGCCACAACCGGGGCACGCGCATTGCTCAATCTGCTGCAACTCGTCGTCGCTCACCTCACTGTCGGCTCCAGCGATCATGGCCGTAATGAGGTCGGCGTTCTGACCACGCCAACGCCCGGCTTCCATGGGACCGCCCGAGCAGAACACCGTGGGGATGTTGAGGCGCATGGAAGCCATGAGCATACCCGGAGTTACTTTGTCGCAGTTTGAGATGCAAATCATGGCGTCAGCCTTGTGGGCGTTGACCATGTATTCCACTGAGTCGGCAATGATGTCGCGCGATGGTAGGGAGTAAAGCATACCATCGTGACCCATGGCGATTCCGTCGTCGATGGCGATGGTGTTGAATTCTGCTGCATAGCAACCCATCTTTTCGATTTCCTGCTTAACAATCTGTCCAATCTCATGCAAATGTGTGTGGCCGGGTACAAACTGTGTGAATGAGTTGACAACGGCAATAATGGGTTTTCCAAACTGCTCGTGCTTCATTCCTGTGGCAACCCAAAGGGCGCGAGCTCCTGCCATACGTCTGCCTTCCGTGCAGACGGCACTTCTCAATGGATGTTTCATAACTACTTGTTCTCTAAATACGGCTGCAAAGGTAACGACTTTAACTCAATTCTACAACAATCCGTTTTAAAAAAATCATGTTTTTTAATCAAACTGAAAGTAAAAAACACCATTTAAACACAAAATAATAACAAACCAACCTATCCTAACGACTACCATCCATCAACTTGCCTGACTGCAGAATTTGATGGGTTTACCAACAAAAATCCGCTGGCTTCCATGCGGGAAACCAGCGGATTTCATATTTTCAAGGCTCTCTATGCGAAGCCTTATGGGATGCGATTACTTTACGTAAACGATAGCCAGACGGTTAGAAGTGCTGCCCTGAACACCCTTACCTGTAGCCTCGTCAACAATAACGCCCTTGTTGCTCAGGTACTTGGCAACAACCTTGGCACGAGCCTCAGAGAGCTTCTGGTTGAACTTCTTGCTACCCTCAGGAGAAGCTGTAGCGATAACCTTCACGTGGCTACCCTCCTTAACAGCGTCGAGAGCTGCCTTAGAATCTCTGGTCAGAGCGCTCTTGCCCTGTGCGAAAGTAACGATAACAGTGTTGGCGGCGCAGTCGGCGTTAACCTCCTTGACAACCTCCTTGACAACCTCCTTAGGCTTCTTGGCGAGCTCGTTGCGCAGATCATTGATGGTCTGGTTCAGAGCGTCGATCTCGTTCTGGTCGCGGAGCTGGGCAACGGTGAAGTTGTGACGGCCGTCGTGGTTCTGGAACTTGTAAACAACACCAGCGTTGAGCTGGAAGAAAGCGTTGTTGATGTTATAAGCACCCTGGTTGGCGCTAGATGTGGCCTTGTAACCATAGTCGTTATAGTCGCTCTCGCCATTGCAGCCAGGCATACCGTTGAACACCCATGTCACTGCAGGCTCAACATAGAACTGCCACTGCTTCTTGCTGCCGAAGTTGAACTGGAAGTCCAAACCAGCCTTAGAAGTCATACGGTTGATGGCGCGGCCATCCTCCTGGTGCATGAACACGTGACCCCAGCCGATGCCATAAACAGCACCCAGCTCAAATGTGCGAGGGTCGCCCTTGTAACCAGCGAACAGGTTGCTGAGGTTCAGGGTTCCGAGCAAAGAGGTGTTCATTGCGCGAACAGCCAAACGGGTAGAGGCCCAAGGCTTGTTTGAGAAATAAGCGTTGCTCTCAATGGCCAAACCGAAGACCGGGGTGATGTTCTTACCAATGCGCAGGCCAGCGTTGGGGTTCAGACCCTTCATCCAGCTGTGGCCAGTCATCTTGGTGCTAACGCCACCGTTAACTCCAATGTACATGTTGTCAAAAACCTTGCTTCCCTCAACTGTAGTCTGAGCAGAAACAGAAGCGGCAACCAAAGCGGCTGCAAACAAAGTAAATAACTTTTTCATACTCTCTAAAATTTAAATTATTTATGTTTTATTCTATTATCTCTCGTCGTTTCAGAATGCAAAGAAAATGTTTTTTCTTGAAACTTCCAAATATTTCACCCACAAAAAGACACATTTTGCATCAAAAACGTATTTTACATCACTTTTCTACACTAAAAACAGAGAAAAACCAAAGGAAAGGCCACATATTGAATATATTATCCTTTGATTTACATGGTTTCAAAAGTCTGTGCCCGTTAACACACAAGAGGATAAAAGATGGCTATATCAATGGAACAATAGACCATAATCTATCAACGAAAACAGACGTCACCCCACAACCAAAATCACGAAACTTAATGACATTCAGGCAATTCAATAATTATGCGTTACAATTACAATGCTTTAAAACGGGGCTTACCCAATCGAATATCGCACAGGGACGGCCTGCCAACAAACGCAACTTTTTTCAGCAAAGAAACCCAAGGCAAAGACCAATCTATCACACGAGACCATGCTATCATGCCCGACAAAGAACACCCACCTGTAACCAGCAACCATCCTCCACCCCACACCTTATATTATATAGAGATACAATAGTCGGTTGGGTGCGTTTGTAAAAAGCGCGACAAACTATATTGAAAACTACACATTTATTATCCATCGCAGAAATATTTGGCGCAAATACGCCATTCTCAGCGCATTTACGCAATCGTCTGACTATCAGTATCTTATCGCACAAAAACTTCATTCAGCTCTCCACCTCCGTCCTTCAACCTTGCAAAACATGCCTAACCGCAGTGCGAAACATGGCTAACCGAGACTCGAAACATGGCCTTTCGCATCTCAGTTTGGCATGTCTCGCAACTCGAAAGATGCCTAACCGCAGGCGTTTCTGCTATTTCAGCCACCAGATTCTCGCAAAAATAACATTTTCGCACGTTAGTTCACAGGAAACACCCCACTAACTTTTTAGCCAAAAATCAAGACATCGCCCACAGATTCCACGTAGTTGCCAACCTTGCCGTTTGCCAAAGGGAGCTAAAAAAAAGAATGGGCGAGGTTGAAGTCGCCCATTCGTTTCATATCCAATCACTTGTTAGATTGAGGCTGTTTTTAGAATGTGATCACTTTCACAGAATAGGGTTCGAGTTCCACCTTTGGGCCAACCTCAACGCCAGTTGTCTCCACAACGGTACGCTCAAAAGGTTTTCCTGCAAAGCCTTCAACCTTTGCACCTGTGGGGATAGCGAGCCCCTGCAACGACACTGAGAGGCTGGCAGGCAGGGCATTAACCAACTTAACGATGGTCTTGCCCGTCTTGCTATCCCTCACCACGCTTGCTGCCACGCGGTGGCTCAGCTCAGGGCGTACGCTCATCTTCGAGCCCACATACACATCGCCACTATGGGTACCCCATAAACGCTGAGTGTGGTAACTCGGTGTCAGGCAGGTAATGGTGTCGTTGTTGAAGTAAATCATGTCGGGGTTCCAATTGGAATAGCCGTCCTTACACAACAATGGCGCGTAGCTTGTCATCGACACCACATCACCATTGCGCTCCAAGCCACAGAGATACATGGCCTCAGCGAGAGCACTCTCCACCGTGCGGGTGCGCGAGGCGTACTCACCCAAATACACCTTGGGCGCATTGCGGTCGTAGTGGTCGTAGTAGTCTTGATGATGCATAAACCATCCCGGCGACTCATAATAGTGCTCGTCAACAAGATCAAGAATGTCTTTGTGTTCCTTGGCAAACTTCCAGCCCTCCACATAGTCGGCCGACGGGTCATGGAAGGGGCCCACTGTACCTACGACTATCATATTGGGATACTTTGCCTTGATGGCCTTGCAGATCATCTCGTAACGCTCCTCAAACGTGGTGGAGATAATGTCCTCATTGCCGATACCCACATATTTGAGTCCAAATGGTTCGGGGTGGCCGGCCTCGGCGCGCATCTTGGCCCATTTCGACGTGGCGGGGTCGCCATTGGCCCACTCTATCATGTTGAGGATTTCTTGGCAATAGGCGGGCATGTCTTTCATAGGGATACCCCCCTGCTGCCCCCCAAGGCCTTCCTTGTTGGGAACGGAATTTTGACAGGGAACACCTGCTGCCAACACAGGCAACGGCTCAGCCCCAAGGTCTTCGCAAAACTGGAAATACTCGTAGAATCCCAAGCCGCGAGTCTGATGGTAGCCCCAAATGTTCTTATCGGGCTTACGGTCTTGCCAAGGTCCAACGGTATGGTTCCAATGGTAGATGTTGTCGAGGCCCTGTCCGTGACTCATGCAACCGCCTGGGAACCTCACAAACTTTGGATGGAGAGCGGCAATGGCCTCAGCCAAGTCCTTGCGGAGCCCATGCCCCTTGAAGGTCTCATGGGGGAAGAGGCTCACCATATCGATCGCCACATGACCTTCCTTGAGCGGTGTCAGAGCCAAGCGCACCTGTCCCTTCACCGCTTTCTTATCCACTACCAGCGGAAGGGAATAGCGATTCCAGCCTTGGCCCTCGGTCTTGATTTTCTCCTTGGCATACACCTCACCATTCTGACCGATGAGTTGCACCAACACCTGGTTCTTTTCACCATTCTCATTGCGCAGGTAAACAGAAAAGTCGAACGCTTGGTTAGCAGCTGCCGTGATGCCATCCCACCCTATATTATATAAGGTGTCTTTAGCAGCCACCACTGCATAGTGGGCGTTGTTCTTGCTCAGAGGCACATCAGTCTTCACAACAATGGGGCGGTTCGATTGCCATGCGGTGGTTGACGACCATTCGCGTCGATCGGCCGAGGTGTACTCAAAGTCGCGATTTTGCACCAACTCAGCGTACAATCCGCCATCGGCCGCACGACTGATGTCCTCAAAAAACACGCCAATGAGCTTATCGCTAATGGGTTTGGACTTCGAAGCGTCGACGCGGAGGGTGGCGTCGACATGGTTGCCAATGGAGGCAAAACGCTTGGCATCGTCGCGCATCGACTCGCTACTCAGCTCCGCATCGCGACGAACGGCATCGAAATACTGGCAGATGTAATCGAGATGCACCTTGGGCACATCAAACATATTGCCATGACGCAACACGCCATTCACCGTGGCCGTGTCCTTCATCCATGCCGCATCATCAATGGTACTGGGATCGGGCGACTCAGTAAACTTGCGGAAATCCTTCGATGCCTGCACATAATGCTTCGACCCATCCTTAGCCTTATAATAAATGTCGAACGTTCCGTCGTCCATCTGGAACATCACCGGACTGAGCGCTCCCTTCACTGTAGTCTGCGGATAATCTTGCGGACGCCATGTCACAAGATCCTCACTGTAAGCCGCGGCGAAACAAGGAGAATAGTTGTTCACGCTAAACACAAGTCGCCACGAGCCATCCTCCGCATGAATCACACAAGGGTCGTACATGCGTTTCTCGCTTCCCCACTGCGCATAATCAGACGAACACAACTGGCCAACATCCATCCAAGTCTCGTCATCAGTGAAATAAGCCAGGTGAAGACCTGCTTTCTCGCCAGGCGAATAGATAAAAACCTCGCACGTCGTATCATTGTCCAATATCTGATAAGCGGGCAACGTTTGTTGGGCTTTGGCCTGAACTGCCGCACAAGCAGCCAGGACAATCAGCATTTTCTTCATATTTTACGGTTCAAGTTGGTTTGTTTTTGAATTGAACGGATAGGAATAGCAAAAGCCATCAAATCATTCCTCTAAATGGCTGAGTGCAGCCTATCTTATGCAAAGATAGTGCAAACGAATGCCATGAGAACTTGTTATCAATTGGCTGAGTGCAGCCTATCTTATGCAAAGATAATGTTTTCCCAACACAATATGGCTTTGGAAAAGCGAAAAAATAGCCAAAAATAAAAAACAAAAAAGGCAGGTAACATCACTGCCACCTACCTTCCAAAACTAGAGAGTTATAAAAAAATCAAGTATCATACGGTTTGTTCTATAATCTTCATGCCCTCTTCCACAGCCTGCATATTCAGCGGGATGAGGCCATGATGACGTTCAGGCAAACTCTTGAAGAGCGCCTTGTTGAGACCGTCGGTGCTCACCACGGGAGCAACCTTCAGCAATCCACCCAGCACAATCATGTTGAAAACCTTGGAATTCTTCATTTCCGCAGCCTTGTCCATGGCGTTGATGCGATACACGTGGATATCCTTACGGTCTGTAGGGGTCATGATGCCATATCCATCATAGATGAGAATACCGCCAGGTTTCACCTTGGGCGCAAACTTATCCATCGACGGCTGGTTGAGGACGATGGCTACATCATATTTGCTCAGGATGGGCGACGAGATGCGCTCGTCGCTAACAATGACGGTCACATTAGCCGTTCCACCTCGCTGCTCAGGGCCGTAGGCAGGCATCCATGTCACTTCCTTGTTCTCCATCAGGCCCGAATAAGCTAAAATCTTACCCATCGAGAGAACGCCTTGTCCTCCGAAACCTGAAATTATGATTTCTGTTTTCATTCGTCCAACGTATTTTTTAAATCACCCTTGACATATTTCTCAAACATGTGCTCCTCCATCCATTGGTTGGCCTTCACAGGAGAAAGCTTCCAACCGCTGTTGCAGGTAGACACAATTTCCACGAGACTGGAGCCCTTACCCTCCATAGAAGCCGTGAAAGCTTTCTTGATGGCGGCCTTCGCCTTGCGAATAGCGCCTACGTTCTCCACGCTTTGGCGAGTTACGTAGCACGTTCCCTCAAGGTGAGAAGCAAGCTCAGTGATGTTGAGAGGATAGCCATGAATCTTCGGATCACGGCCATAAGGACAGGTGGCAGTCTTCTGACCAATGAGCGTTGTGGGCGCCATCTGTCCACCTGTCATGCCGTAAATGGCATTGTTGATGAAGATCATGGTCAGGTTCTCGCCACGGTTGAGCGCGTGAATGGTCTCGCAGGCTCCGATACAAGCCAAGTCGCCATCACCCTGATAGGTGAAAACGAGGCGGTCAGGCCACAGGCGCTTGATGGCCGTTGCCACGGCAGGTGCACGTCCATGGGCTGCCTCCTGCCAGTCGATGTCAAGATAACGATAGGCGAAAACTGCGCATCCCACAGGGCATACGCCCACCACTTTCTCCGACATGCCCATCTCCTCAATGACCTCAGCCACGAGTTTGTGGACCACTCCATGAGAACATCCCGGGCAATAATGCATGGGGGTGTCGTTCATCAGTTCCGGTTTCTTGTAAACAAGATTCTCCGGTGCAATTATATCGTTTGCCATCTTCCTTACCTCATTAATTTGTCCTTCAAAACGTTGACTATCTCCTCCGGGTCGGGCACGATGCCACCCAAACGACCGAAATGCTCAACTGGCAGAGCGCCATTGACCGCCAACTTGACGTCTTGGATCATCTGACCGGCGTTGATCTCGCTGACGAGAATGCCCTTCTTGCCCTTTGCAGCAGCGGCAATCTCCTTACTCGGGAACGGCCACAGCGTAATGGGGCGGAACAGGCCCACCTTGATGCCCTCTGCACGTGCCAGTTCAACAGCCTTCTCACCAATACGGGCCGCACTTCCGAACGAAACGATTATGTAATCGGCATCGTCGCACTGCTGCGCCTCGTAGCGCACCTCGTTGTCCCGAATAGTTTGGTACTTCTCCTGCAAGTGTATGTTGCGAAGCTCCATGACCTCAGGCTTCAACTCCAACGATGTCAAGATGTTGGGCTCACGGTCTTTCGTGCGTCCCATAGTTGCCCATGGGCACTCTTTCCTCACCTCTTCCTCAGTACGGCGAGGCTTGAATGGAGGCAACACCACCTTCTCCATCATCTGTCCGATGACGCCATCGGAGAGAATCATGGCCGGGTTACGATATTTGAAAGCCAACTCGAAAGCCAAGTCTACAAAGTCGGCCATCTCCTGAACGGAGTTCGGTGCCAGCACAATGACGTTGTAGTCACCATTGCCACCGCCACGTGTGGCCTGGAAATAGTCGCTCTGTGATGGCTGGATGGTTCCCAATCCAGGGCCACCGCGCTGCACATTGACTATGACGCCCGGTATCTCGGCGCCAGCCATATATGATATTCCCTCCTGCATGAGGGCAATTCCTGGCGACGAAGATGTGGTCAGCACACGCTTTCCTGCGCCTGCTCCGCCATACACCATATTGATGGACGACACCTCGCTCTCAGCCTGCACAACCACCATACCAGTGGTTTCCCAGGGCTTTAGCAGCGCCAGGGTTTCAATGATTTCACTCTGTGGGGTAATGGGATAGCCGAAAAAAGCATCGGCGCCACATCGGATGGCAGCGTTGGCAATAGCCTCGTTGCCTTTCATTAACACGACTTCTTGTTCTGCCATGGCTTTAGTCCTCCATCTTTTTCTTATAAACCGTAATGCACCCATCAGGACATACGACACCGCAACTGGCGCAGCCAATGCAGTCGTCTGGTCGAGCAGCCTCCACGTACGGATAACCGTGGACGTTCACCTTTTTCTGAGCCAGCGCGATAACATCCTTCGGGCAAGCCACTATGCACAATTGGCATCCCTTGCATCGATCTGTGTTAACGACAATGGCACCTTTAAATTTAGCCATAGGTATAAGATTTAAACAGGTTTGTTATTTCTTCATACTCTGCGTTTGGCCCACGCGGCTTATCCCATCATGGGTTATACGCATCTTTATTATAGAAATTCAAGATGTCCTCGAGCATCGCCTTTGCCTCCACAGCGGGCGACTCGGGGTCGAGTTCTATCGCCTCCATATAGCAATCGAGCGCATGTTTCCAGTCGCCCTGCTGCCTGTAGGCGTTGCCTTTTTGATACCAGTCGGTTGCGGTCATACCTCTTAATAGTAAGCTTTCTTGCCTGCTGCCAACGTATTCTTCATCAAGGAGCAAATGGTCATGGGCCCCACTCCGCCTGGCACGGGCGTGATAAACGAGCACTTCGGTGCCACCTCGTCGAATTTCACATCGCCATTGAGGCGGAATCCGCTCTTGCGTGTGGCATCGGGAACACGCGTTGTGCCCACATCGATGACTACTGCGCCCTCTTTCACCATGTCGGCCGTCACGAAGTCGGGACGTCCGATGGCAGCGATGATGATATCGGCCTCACGGCATTCCTCCTTCAAAGTCTTAGAGTGAGAGTGGCACACGGTCACTGTGGCGTCGCCATACTGCTTCTGCATCATGAGTTGCGCCATAGGCTTTCCTACGATATTGCTACGGCCAAGGATGACGCATTTCTTGCCAGAGGTCTCCACATGATAGTGTTGGAGCAAGGTCAGGATGCCAAGTGGCGTAGCCGAGATGAAGCACGGCAAGCCAATGCTCATGCGTCCCACATTGATGGGATGGAATCCATCGACATCTTTGCGATAGTCGATAGCCATGATAATTTTTTGCTCATCGATGTGCTTTGGCAGCGGCATCTGGACGATGAATCCGTCGACATCCTCGTCTTTGTTGAGACGGTCGACGCAAGCCAACAACTCCTCCTCCGTGACATCAGCCTCGTAGCGGATGAGTGATGACTTGAAACCGCACTGCTCGCAAGCAATCACCTTGTTCTTCACATAGGTCTCAGAGCCTCCATCATGCCCCACGAGCACGGCGGCCAGGTGCGGTTGCTTACCTCCGCGGGCCACTATGTCCTTCACCTCTTCGGCGATTTGCTGCTTAATGGCAGTAGCTGTCGCCTTTCCATCTATTAATGTGTAAGCCATTGTTCTCCTTATTTATATTTAGGCAAACGGAATTTAATATTCAGGCATGCAGAATCTGTCATTCCCGCATGCTGGGTTCCTTGTTGGAGCAAGTCAAACCAACAACTCCGAAATGCGTGTTTTACAGTTTCGGCATGCGTGGCATAGCGCCCTTCATGTCTTTCATTCGCGCCATCATTGACATGGCTTGGTTTCCCGTAACCATCTTCATCATCTTGCGCGTTTGGTCGAACTGCTTCACCAGTCGGTTCACTTCTTGTATGCTGGTGCCCGATCCCTTTGCGATACGCATCTTGCGGCTTTGGTTGAGCACCTCGGGATGCGTACGCTCCTGCGGTGTCATGCTTCTGATGATGGCCTCAATGCCGTTGAACGCATTGTCGTCGATATCGACATCCTTGATGGCCTTACCCACACCGGGAATCATAGAAGCCAGTTCTTTCAGGTTGCCCATCTTCTTGATTTGCTCTATTTGCTTGAGGAAATCGTCGAAATCGAATTTGTTCTTCTGAATCTTCTTTTGCAGGCGCTTGGCCTCTTCCTCATCGAACTGTTCCTGAGCGCGTTCCACCAATGAGACAACGTCACCCATACCGAGGATACGATCGGCCATACGCTCTGGGTGGAACACGTCGATTGCCTCCATCTTCTCGCCCGTTCCGATGAACTTGATGGGCTTTGTCACCACCGTTCTGATTGACAGGGCAGCACCGCCACGGGTGTCACCGTCGAGCTTTGTGAGCACCACTCCGTCGAAGTCGAGTCGGTCGTTGAACTCCTTGGCGGTGTTCACAGCGTCCTGACCGGTCATGGAGTCGACCACGAAGAGCGTCTCGTCGGGATGAATGGCATCCTTCAGCGATGCGATCTCGCGCATCATCGACTCATCGACAGCCAATCGACCTGCGGTATCCACGATCACAACGTCGTGGCCTTTGGCCTTTGCCTCTTGGATGGCATGGAGCGCTATCTCGTTGACATTCTTGTTTTCGTCCTCAGCGTACACCGGGACGCCGACCTGTGCTCCCACCACCTTCAGCTGCTCGATGGCAGCCGGGCGATAGACGTCGCACGCCACCAACATAGGGTTTTTGTGCTGCTTGGTCTTGAGCATATTGGCCAGCTTACCGCTGAACGTGGTCTTACCCGAACCTTGCAGTCCGGACATCAAGATAATGGAAGGTTTTCCCGACAGATGCAACTCGGTGGCTTCACCACCCATCAGCTTGGCCAGTTCATCGTGCACGATCTTAACCATGAGTTGCCCCGGCTTCACAGCCGTCAACACGTTCATACCCAGTGCCTTTGTCTTCACCGTGTCGGTGAAGTTCTTGGCCACTTTATAGTTGACGTCGGCGTCCAAAAGAGCGCGGCGAACATCCTTGAGGGTTTCCGCCACGTTGATCTCGGTGATCTTGCCTTCACCTTTCAGTATCTTGAAAGAGCGTTCCAGGCGTTCACTTAAGTTCTCAAACATTTCTTATCTATTACTTCTTAACTTGATTTTCTTTATTTCAAAAGACATTCCTACGGCTACACACGCACCGTATCTTGTTGCTTTTCGAATCATCGCCTGCTTTTCCACGAATTGCCAGCGTTGTGCAAACCATTTGTTTTACCAGCCTTTCCGCGACCTTCATCGTCCCCACCTTTTGCAAAAACGGAGCCTACGGGCGCCATGAGAACTATCTCTCAAAAGGCCAAATGCAAGCTATCTTCTGCAAAGATACATAATAAATGGTTGCGACGAAAATAAAAAAGCAAGTTTTTTAAGCCAAATTCGCCATTTGGCCCAAAAAGACAGGAGATGCCGGAAGCTACTTTCCCATCCTACTCATCCAAGCGTTCCTTTCGTGCTTTTGCCTCCGTCCGAGTTTCCACACAGCCCACTACGACTTCTATTGAACCCAAATCGGCATTAGACCGAAATGGGTGAGTTATTATGATTTTATGGTTTCTTTCCAACTCTTGTCAGCGTTTCTTTCGGCATCTTGCTTCCGGTTGCGTTTCGCCATAGCCCGCTATGGCTTCAACGCACCCGTTGCAATCTGCTCGAAACAAACGCAAACAAGAATTGAAATCTAATGACCGATTTAGGTTGAAAATGGCTTGAAACAGCCATAAGCCGTTCCAAGCCATCCTCTTGATATGATGCGATCTATTGAAGAATCTGACGCTTTTGGCCGAAAGGCGCAAAGCTATCAGTGGAAAATCCCGGCGCTTTCGCGCGAAGCCTCTGTTAGCGAGTGTTATTACTTGCTAAACTTAGCACTGCGACGATGCCCACCGACGGTCCAGCTCACGACATACACGCCAGAGGGCAGTGAGTTCACGTCCATTTTCTCTGAAGCCATGAACGAGCCCACCTTGCGTCCCGTAGCGTCGTAGACGTTAACTGTGAACCTCAGAGCGTCAGGCGTTTCACTACCGAAGTGCAGATAGCCCATGTCGCGATTGTAGGCCAGCGCATACTCATCGGGCTCCACGGCACCTATTCCCGTCACCTCAGGCGACAGCTTGTCGCCTTTCTTGAAGTACCACAGGCGGTTCTTGCTGGTACCATTGCGCGAGTCGTTTGTGTAGCTCAGGATGTTTGTGTACGCGTTAGAGCTTCCGCCAGACAAGTTGGCGATATGATTCGTGTAAACATTGCGCAGGTTATAATATCCTTCCGTGCCTTGCGGCATGATGTCCCACAGCTGGCGCGTGTCGGTGGTGTCCACCTCAGCCAGTCCCAGTTGGGTTCCCACGTTTGCCGTGGGCGAAGGATCGTTGAGCGCCTTGTTCAATGAGCGGTTGACCAATGAGAAATACTTGCCCACGGGCCGTATGATCCACTCCTCCGCCAAACGGTCGCTTTGGTTGAAATAGCTATAAATCTGATCTGGCGCTCCTCCCTCTATGGCCATGGAATTGCCCGCATTGAGCACCCTATAGTAATAGTTCTCTGCCACGAACGGTGGCGTGGCGTCCGATGGCGTGTCGGGCGTTACGGGCCCATTGGGTTGCTTGGCGGCAAACGCCGAGGAAAGGAATTCGGTGTGATCGCTTACAAACTGCTTGAGGTCGTTCACATATTCCTTGTAACTCGAATACAACACGATCTCATGGTACATACGCGTGTCGATGCCCCACTTGCGGTAGTTCAGCTTTTGCGAGGCGTCGAGCAGCGCGGCCACACTGTCGATCTTCTGATGTAAGAAATCTACCAGTCCATCGCTAAGCGCCTTTTGGTAACGGCGATAGACAAGGCGCGCAAACCAAGGGTCGGTCCACATACGCTGCACCCACACCTTCGAGCCATTGTAAGCCACGTTCACCATCAGCTGTCGTGTGGTGTTACTCCCTCCACGATCGGTTCGGTAATCGTTGTTGTAGGCAATATCGTAGTCCCACAGAGGTCCCCAATACAGCAGCGGATCGTTCTGATCCTTGTAGAAATACGTGCTGTAGAAGCCGTCGACATTGGCCGACACCTCCGTGGCAATGTACCAGTTGGCGAGCGACGTGGAGTCCACAAACCTGCGATAACCTTTATACTCATCGGTGTAATCGCCCGAAATCAAGGCCCACTCAAACTGATTCACATAATCATTGATCCACGCCGTCTGCTTGGCCACAATCTCATCGTCGTCGGGGCGATGGATTCTGATGGGCACCCCATAGTAAGAGGTTGCGAAGCAGTTGCCGTCTCTAAATCCGTCTACCTCCAACAGGTATCCTCCCGAGATGTCCGACGTCTCCGTAAGCGGGAAGTCTTGCTCCACCACATTCACACGATGGGGTCTCACATCCACCTGATCACTAATCTGATACGTGCCCAGGTAGACGCCATTGAGCTCAAGATCCACAAACTTGGCGGCTGGGTTGAACGCCATGCCAAGGAAATCACCCATATACGAAGTGATGGCGTTGCGCATCATGGTCTTATCTGCCGCGTTGGCCAGCAGCGTCCAGCTCTTGGCCTTGGCGTAACCTTTTCCCAAGAATTTCTGCTTCTCCTTGAATTTGATGCGATAAGGCTTCTTGCGCAGGCCCCACGTAGAGTTGCCTCGTCCGCGTATTTGCAGACTGTCGTATTGGGTCACTTGATCGTTCTCATCCACATACACCATCGTGGCATACATGTAAGTTTCTTTGCTCGACACGGCCTTGTTGCCTTCCGTATTGATATAGATGCAAGGCAGGTTGGTCTTACGCACATAAGTTTGTGCACATAAGGCCATTACCCAAAAAGTAAACAGCAGGGGGAGTAACAATCGTTTCATCACATAATCTTTATATTATATACGAAAAGAGGAGGGAATTTCCGCAGTTCCCACCTTTTTTTTATTCATAAAAATGCATAAAATCACTCGAACACATTCTTTCGAATGCGCGTCAAGTAAGCCTTCATGCCATCGGCGTCTTTGTTGTCGATGATGGCCAGCAGTTCCTTCAACTCCGTGCGTATCTGCGCCACCTGATCGTGGGTGTAGGGGTTGAAGAGCACCTCCTGCAGGAGATAGTCGTCCTCCGAGAGCACCCCACGCGCAATGTTCATGTGGCGTTTGAAGGTCGTTCCGGGCGCATCCTGATGCTTCATGACCGCCGAGAACACAAAGGTCGACACGAAGGGTATGCTCAGAGAGTAGGCCACCGTCTTGTCGTGCTCCTCGAAGGTGTACTCATAGATGTTGAGCCCCAACTTCTGATACAGGTCCTTGAAGAATATGCGGCCCATGTAGTCGCCTTCCTTGATGATGATTGCATTCTCTTCCGACAGTTGGTTGAGGTTGGCGAAAGTGGGTCCGAACATGGGATGCGTCGACACATAGGGATGCCCCGTCTTCTCATAGAAGGCTTTCAGGTCGGTCTTCACCGATGCGATGTCGGAGATGATGCAATGCTCGGGCAGGTAAGGCAACACCTCCTCGAAGGCCGACAAGGTGTACTTCACGGTCACGGCGTTGATGAGCAGCTCCGGCTCGAATGCCTTCACCTCGTCGAGCGAGGTAAACCGCTGGCAGTTATAGGTGAATCGCAATCGCTTGGCGTTGCGCTCGTAGACCGCCACCTCATGGTCGAAACTGAGCAGATCTATGAAGAACGAGCCCATCTTGCCCGCTCCCATGATAAGTATTTTCATTACGATGCTTGTTTATTGGTTGATGATTTCTATCTGTTGGCGCACGCTCTCCTGGTGGATGAGCTCAAAGATGTGGGCTGCACACTCGGGGTCGACGCCACACACGCTGGCCTGGGCGCCACGTTTCTCCAGAATCTCATTGTAGCGATTGCTCTGGAACACGGTCATGTTGTGCTCCTTCTTATACTGTCCGATCTCGCGGCACACACGCATACGCTTCGACAGCACCTCCATCATCTGGTTGTCGAGCTCGTCGATCTGTCGGCGCAACTGCTGTATACCCTCGGTGGTTACCTTCTCATCGCGGATGACAAGGAGGCTCAGAATATAGTCGAGCACATCGGGCGTCACCTGCTGCTTGGCGTCGCTCCACGCCTCATCGGGGTTGCAGTGGCTCTCCACGAGCAGTCCGTCGAAGCCCAGGTCCATGGCCTGCTGGCACAGGGGTGCGATGAGCTCGCGTCGACCGCCTATGTGGCTGGGGTCGCAAATGATAGGCAGGTTGGGTATGCGGCGATGGAGCTCCATGGGAATTTGCCACATCGGCAGGTTGCGGTAAATCTTCTTGTCGAAGCTCGAGAAGCCTCGGTGAATGGCTGCCATGCGCTTGATGCCGGCTTGGTTGATGCGCTCCATGGCACCGATCCACAGTTCCAGGTCGGGGTTGACAGGGTTCTTTACAAACACCGGCACATCCACGCCGCGCAGGGCGTCGGCCAGGTCTTGCATGGCAAAGGGGTTGGCCGATGTGCGCGCACCAACCCAAAGCACGTCGATGCCATACTTCAGGCAGAGCTCCACATGTTCGGGCTTGGCCACCTCTGTGGCGGTGAACATGCCTGTCTCCTCCTTCACGGCCTTCATCCAGGGCAGTGCCTTCTCGCCGTTGCCCTCGAAGCCTCCGGGCTTGGTGCGGGGCTTCCACACTCCGGCGCGGAACATGTGGCATCCTTTCTCACTCAACTGGCGGGCGGTGGTCATCACCTGCTCCTCGGTCTCGGCGCTGCAGGGACCTGCTATGACAAATGGGCGTTCGTTATCGCTCGGCAAGTGCAACGGCTCGAGCTCTAATTCCAAGTTATTATCCATAATGATTTGTTGTGTTATGCGGGTTGTTGTTATGTTAATGATGGGTGGGACGTGGCCTTACCATTGCAGCGCTTCCACGCGGTGAAGGGCCTCTTGCATCTTCTCGTCCTTGGCGCAGAGCGATATGCGGATGTATCTCCGACCATTGTTTCCGAAGATAAATCCTGGCGTGATAAACACTTTCGCCTCGTGCAGCACGCGTTCGGTGAGTTGCTCCACATCGGCATACTTGTCGGGAATGCGTCCCCAAAGGAACATGCCCACCTGCTCGGGGTCGAAGGTGCAGCCCAACCGTTGCATGATTTGCTCGGCCACCACACGGCGTCGACGGTAGTTGTCGATGTTGTTCACCCTATGCCACTCGGCGGTGTTGGTGTTGTAGGCCTCGGCTGCGGCCAACTGTATGCCTCGGAAGGTGCCGTTCTCTATGTTGCTCTGTATCTTGAACATCCACTGAATATACTCCTTGTTGCTTACCATCATGGCCACTCGCCATCCGGGCATGTTGTGGCTCTTCGACATGGAGTTGAGCTCAATGCAGCAATCCTTGGCTCCCGGCACCTGCATGATGCTCATGGGGTGCTCGTTGAGGATGAGCGAATAGGGGTTGTCGTTCACCACCACGATGTCGTGCCGGCGCGCAAAATCCACCAGTCGCTCCAGGGTCTCACGGCGTGCGTTGCCTCCGGTGGGCATGTTGGGATAGTTGGCCCACATCACCTTGACCTTGCTCAGGTCCATACGCTCCAGCTCTTCAAAGTCGGGCTGCCAGCCGTTGTCCTCCCTGAGGTTATAGTTCACGATCTTGGTGCCAAACAGTTTGTTGATGGCCGTATAGGTGGGGTATCCTGGGTCGGGCACGAGTACCTCGTCGCCGGGGTTGCAAAAGGCGAGGGTTACATACATAATGCCCTCCTTCGAACCGATGATGGGCTGCAGCTCGGTGGCGGGGTCCACCTCTACGCCATAGGTGCGTTGGTAGAATCCGGCCATGGCCTTTCGCAGCTCGGGCAGTCCGGCTGTGGGCTGGTAGCCGTGGGCGTCGGGGCGACGGGCTGCCTCACACAACTTCTCGACCGTTTGTTCCGATGGCGGCATGTCAGGACTGCCGATGGCCAGGGAGATGATGTCCTGGCCTTCCGCGTTGAGACGGGCCACCTCCTTCAACTTTCTACTGAAGTAGTACTCTTGTACGGTGTTTACTCTCTCTGCTGGTTTAATCATATCTGTTGGTTTTTTGCTTCTTGGTATTCGCCTATAATCTTGATGTCCTTGGTCAGCGGGGTGATGGCGTCGATCGATTGGCGGTAACGAACGAGGTCCTCAAAGGTGACGTCGACGTAGAACATATATTCCCACTCGTGGCCGATGACCGGCAGGCTCTGTATCTTCGTGAGGTTGATGTCGTAGAAGCTGAGTATGGTGAGCACCTTCGACAGCGATCCCTCGGCGTGGGGCAGCGAGAAGACGATGCTGGCCTTGTTCGACAGGCTCAGCGGGCGCAGGAAGTCGGCCTTGCGTGTGTCGCTCACCACGAGGAAGCGCGTAAAGTTGTGCTTGTTGTCCTCTATGTGGTCTTCGAGCACCTTCAGGCCATACAACCGGGCTGCGTCGGCGTGGCAGATGGCCGCCCACCCGTGGAAGTTGTGCTTGGCTATATACTCGGCACTGCCTGCGGTGTCGTCGGCCTCCACGGCCTTCAGCGTGGGATGGTTGGCGAGAAAAGCCCGGCACTGCATCAGGGCCACGGGGTGCGAGTGCACCTCCTGCAGCGTTGCCCAGTCGTCGTCGGGCAGACAGCAGATGCTATGCTGGATGTGGAGCTTATGCTCGCCCACAATGGTGGTGCCGCTGGCGCGCAGCAACTCGTAGTTGTGGAGGAGGCTGCCCGCAATGGTGTTTTCTATGGCCAGCATGCCGATGACCGTGGGGTCGCGCTTGATGTTCTCAAACACTTTCTCGAACGTGTCGCAGCAAATGAGCATGATCTGCTCGCCTTCGAAGTACTGGTGGGCGGCAATGTCGTGGAACGATCCCGGTACACCCTGTATGGCTATTCTCTTCATCTTTTCTTCGTTTGGAGGTGTCTACAAACAAAAATTCCCGCTTCACTACATGAAACGGGAATTGGATGTAAACCTCTTGTCGGTTTAATATCTTACTTAAGTTGAACTCTACACGCAACTTCCCGCTTCACATCGTAATGCAAAGTACCAATAATAGGCGTAAAAAGATGCGTATGACTTCATTGTATCTATCGTTTTTGTTGTTTACAATTGCAAAAGTATAGTTTTTGTTTGACACTTACAAACATTTTCTAAGAAAAATTCGATTTATCCTTTCTATATTTCACCTTTCCGCTCCTTTGCCCCACCCTTCTACGCGTACCTTATCTAATAGGGAACTGGCACGTCATCTGCATTTGTCTCGCCTCCGCCAATAACTTCCTGGGCTACCCTTACGGGCACCTTCCACAGGGCCCATACGGGGTGAAAAGGGTGCGACGACACACGCTGCACGGCATGGCGCACGGTGCATTGGTGGACGTTGTCAGGAGTTTTGGTTAGAAAGTTGTGCCGGGTTTTTGCGTAAACCAGCGAGCGAAATCGCCGTTTTTACGAGATTTTTGTTGCGAAAGTGAAGGAAGCGCACGCGGTTTGGCGTCTTTCGAGTTGCGATACATGCCAAAGCGTGATGCGATCGGCCATGTTTCGAGTCTCGGTTAGCCATGTTTCGCACTGCGGTTAGGCATGTTTCGCAGCGTAAAGGGCGGGATGTTGATCGCCCAAAAGGCCCTTCTCGTTGTAACTCGTTGGATATTAGAATATTATAAAAATCTTCTAAGAATCGCATATTTGCGCCAAATATTTCTGCGATGGAAAACAAATGTGTAGATTTCAATATAGTTTGTTGCGTATTTTACGCACCCAATCATTCTGCCACACGTTATTGCCCACGCCCTTCTGTCTCATTACTGACGTTCCGGCACTGCCAATCGGCACCATCAGCCTGCACTGGCTGATGGTGCCTCGCCTGTCTTATTGTGCGTTTGGGGCTTGCCAGAACCATGCGTCGTCGTGGGTAACCACACCTCCTACGGGGAACGATTGGCCCTTGGGCTGAATGGTGACATAGGTGTGGGTGCCATCCTCAGTGTTGGCTCCCGATTCCAAGTAACACGAGAGGTAATAGAGGTTCTTCGCCATGTAGTTGTCGAGGTAGTCTTCCTTGGTTTGCTTCACCTCATGGTTCCAATTGGCATCCTCGTTAAGCACCAGTGGCTTATCAGTGCGCAGACGCTCGCGCACCTCAGCAATACTGAGCAAATGGCCTTGCCCATCGCTCACAAAGGCGGCAAACGAGGGATCCATCCACAGCCACTTGCCAAGTTGCTGGCTCCACACCTCGCATATCACATGGCAGTCGGGATCGGTGTTGTAAGCTTTCGACTGGCAGGTCATGAAGCGCGCGGGATGGCCCAGGGCCATGTAAAGTTCCGACAACACAATGGCCATGCCACGGCAGTTGAGCCCGCGATTCTGCTGTTTGCAGGCATCATAGAGTTCGATGGCGCTACGCTTTACATTGGGAATGCCACTGCTTCCGTCGTGGCGAATCTGGTCGTGGAGCCAGTTCATGACGTTCTTCAACTGGCTCACCTCATCGCCCTTGCCCGCAATGCTGTCGAGGTTGAAGTAATGGCGTATGCGCATCAGTCGCTCGTCGGAAGCCGGCGCGTACGTGAAACGCTTGCCACTCGCCTCCTTGCCGGTTTCGTAGGCTGGCGCCTGGCGGAGGATATAGAGGTAGTCGGTCAGTTGGCGCACACGCTCGACATACTGGGCAAAACGGGCGGTATGGCGCACATTGTCGAGATCGGGGTCGCGCATGATGTGGGCGTATCCCTGGCTCATGGGACCCAACGCATACGAGAGGTCGAGGAACCGAAGGGCCGAGGCGGTGTCGCTCTTCAGCGAATAGAGGCAGGCCAAGTTATAGGCTACGCCTGCAAATCCAAAGCCATCGACCACTTCCTTGGACTGTTGCCTATCGCGCTCAAACACACGCGCCACCGAGTCGGCCATGGCTACGCCACCTTCTGGTAGCGAACGACCCACAAACAGGTTGCCACGCTGGTAACCCACATAGCCCTCCACGGCTATCTGGCTGAGTTGCGAGCACTCTTCCACTTGCTGGAAATGGGTGTCGAGAATCATGCCCTTGAACGACACTTGGCTCAACTGCGGACAGTTCTTGGCCAACAGGGGGCCGCCGGTGCGGACCACCGTACTGCCAAATGTTACGCGCTGCAACTTGGGGAGGTTCAGAAATGGGGTACCGTCGATGTGCCACACGCGTCCCTTGAACGTTACCGACTCCAGGGAGGGCAGGTCACGAAACAGCGTATAGGGCACATAGAAAACGTTGTGAAAGGTGATACGCTTGAGCGAGGTGCAACCTTCGAAACTGTTATAACCTATACTGAAAAGGCTATCGGGCAACGCCAGGTCGGTGAGCACATCGCAATGTGCCAGCAAACTGTCGGGCAGATTGCGGTAATCAACCTGAAGGCGCGCCTTCGAGAGGTCGAGACTTCTCAGGGTTCCGGGCTTGCCATCCTTGGCTTTCGTACTGGCCATCAGGCGAATCGCCTCAAAATCGTTGGCGTCGAGAGTGCCTTCCACCGTAAGCCTACTGATGCGTTTCAGGTGGTTGGCAGATAAACTTTGCAACAAGGTGCCGGGCTGTTTCACCACTACTTTTTTGGAAGCGGCATGAGCGGTCAACACGGCGAACAGGAGCAATAGGGTCAAGAGGCTCCACTGGGATTGTTTCATTACATTGGGGGCAACGCCACGGGGATGGTTAATGATCTGGACAAGCCGACGGTCGACCATCGGCCTTCGTTTTTCCACGTCCACGCAAAGGGCCTTCTCGGGCGTTGCGTTAGTATTGGGCCCACACGTGAACGTTCATAAACCTATACGTTATCATCGCGCTTTTGTGACAAACAACATTTATTGGAAGCCTTATTTTAAGGCTCTTTAACCAAAACAATAATAAAAATCCATAAGCAAGTGCGTCCTACGCCAAGACCTTTGTATATTTGCAGACAAAGAAGTAACCGCATGAAAAGAATCGCATCACTTGTCATGGTTTCCTGCATGGCCTCGGCCTTGATGGCGCAGACCGAGTTCTCGTCGTTTAAGACGCCATCGGCCATGAAGCCCATTGGAACTGCCTACCAACTGCAACCGCAGTCGATGCAGCCCCAACTGATGACGTCGCCCTCAACAAGCCTCGCCACCGCCGTGGGCGTGCCTGCCGCCACAAAGCGCAAGGCCGACCCCAAGCCTGCTGCTGAGGTGGAGGAAAACGACAGCACGGTGTGGTATCCCACGCCCTACTCCACCTATTACAATAATGCCCCCCTGCACGAGGGGCTCAACGTGAGCCTCGACCTCAGCGCCTTTGCCACCTTTGGCAAACACGCCCACGGAGGCGGCTTCGGCCAGCGGTTGGCCGCCTCATGGTTGCAACCGCTGGGTAAGCGAGGATGGGTAGCCGGTGGCGGTTACATCAACCACATCAACTGGAACGGCGACAGCTACACCAGCGGTGGACTGACGGCCGAGTTGGGCTATCAGTTCAACGACCATTGGGCGGCTTATGTCTACGGACAAAAGTCGCTGGTAAACCAAGGAGCCACATACATGGGCTACTCGCCCTATCATCGGGGACTCTACGGATGGGGCTGTTTGCCTTATCTAAACAATGAGATGGGCGATAAGCTGGGCGCCGCCGTGCGTTGGACGCCCAACAAAACCTTCTCGCTGGAAATATCGGTCGAGAAGAATTGGTATCCCAAAGGCTCCAATGGCTATTGGGACCAATACAATTACCCGACACCACACAACAACTAATGCGTCGCAGCCGCAGGGATGGCCAACCGTCAGTTATCGGTTGGCCACAAAGCGAAGACGCAGCGAATTGAGCACCACGCTGACACTTGAGAAGGCCATGAGCGCAGCGCCCCACATGGGTGTGAGCCGAATGGGGGGCTCGGCATAGAAGAGCCAGAGCACACCAGCGGCCAAGGGTATGTTGACGAGGTTATACACGAAGGCCCAAAAGAGGTTTTGCCATATCATGCTTACCGTCTTGCCACTCAGGCGCATGGCGTAAGGAAGGGCGCGAAGGTCGTCGGTCATGAGCGTCACTTGGGCCACATCCATGGCCACATCGGTGCCATCGGCCATGGCTATCGACACATCGGCCAACGCCAAGGCTTGCGCATCGTTGATGCCATCGCCTATCATCGCCACTCGTTTCCCTTCGGCTTGCAACCGCCTCACAAGGTCTTCCTTGTCCTGGGGCGTGCAGCCAGCCTTGTAATGGGCTACGCCAAGCTTGTCGGCCCAGTAGCGGGCGGCATCCTCACGGTCGCCACTCATCATCCAAACATCCACACCATGGCCTTGCAACGTTTGCATGGCCTCAAGGGCATGGGGTTTCAACGTTTCACGAACATCATACGGCAACGAGTCGGCCTGGGTGAAATCCACCTGCTGGTTGGCCTTGGTCAGCGTGCCGGTCTTATCGGTTACCACCACGTCGACCTTGCGCAAGCGCTCCAAGGCGGTGGCATCCTTGATCAGCACGTGGTGTTCGGCGGCCTTGCCCATGCCCACCATGAGGGCTGTGGGGGTGGCCAGGCCCATGGCACACGGACAGGCCACCACCAAAACGGTAACGGCACACACAAGGGCTTGGGGCAACACGGCCCATCCGCCCACAACCATCCACACCACAAACGTTAGCAGCGACAAGGTGGCCACCACGGGAACAAACACGCGGGCGGCCTTGTCGACGATGCGCTGCACGGGTGCCTTGGAACTCTCGGCGGCCTCCACCATGCTGATGATGCGCGCCAAGGCAGTATGCTCGCCCACCTGTCGGGCCCTCATGCGCAACTTTCCTTGCAAGGGAATGGTGCCGGCCAGCACGCGCGAGCCGCTACGTTTCTCCACAGGCAGCGGCTCGCCGGTTATCATGCTCTCATCGACGTAGGCGGCATCGGCCGTCATAAAGCTCTCGGCCGCAACCACTTCGCCATCGACGGGCACTCGCTCGCCTGGACGCACCTCCAACACATCGCCCACCTCAATGGTGGCCACGGGCACATCTTCGACCGTGGGCGCGTTGCCTGCCTCATCGTAACTAACCACGTGGGCGGTCTTGGGCGACAGGCCCATCAACTTGCGGATGCTCATGGCCGTGCCATCCTTGGCTTTCTCCTCCAACAAGCGGCCTGTGAGCACAAAGGTGATGATCATGCCACACGAGTCGAAATAGGTTTGGGAGGGGTCGCCCCAAAAGGTGTTGTAGGCCGAAAAGAGAAAGGCCACAAGGGTGGAAAGCGCCACAAGCACATCCATATTGGCCATGGCGTGGCGCAGTTCGCGAACGGCATTCGTGTAGAACGCACGCCCGCAAAACCACAGGTTGGCAAGCGCTATGAGCAACGACAACTGGTTGGAGACGGTCGGGCCGCCCACGTCTACCAAGCGCATGCCAACACACATGCCTGCCAACGACAGCAACCACGAGAGCATGGCGCGACGCAAAAGCAACACATACTCACGGCGACGGATGGCGTCGGCCGAACGGTCTTGCTCGATCACAAGGTCGAAACCAATGTCGTTGAGGGCTTGTTTCATAGCCTCCAACGTAACTTGGGCGGGATCGTAGTCGACGAGGGCGCTCCGCCCTACGAGGTTGACCGACGCGTTCGTCACGCCTTTCAGCGAGTTGAGCTTACGCTCCACGCTGCCCGCACAAGCGGCGCACGCCATGCCCACAACGGGAAGAGTCTGTTTCATGGCACGTCAAAGGGTCAGTTCATATCGGCCACAGGTGTCCACAGCGTCCTTGATCTGCTGAGGGCTCAGCCGGGTTGGGTCGTACTCCACAGCGACCGATGCCTCGGCAAGGTTGCCTTCGGCGCTCACCACGCCATCGAGGGCACGAATGGCTTCTTCCACACGGGCCTTACAGTGAACACATTTCATGCCGCTAACGGCAAAATTCTTCTTTTCCATAACTTTTATATTGTTTGAATGATAATAACAATGATAGGAATTGCCCCCACAAGCACTGGGATATTTTTTCTTCCCAAACGCCAAGGAGGGCCTCACCAATGCAAAGGTACACACTTCGCAAAGAATAATATTATGGAATAATGGACAAATGTTACAAGATTATTAAGGGCCAAGCAAGAGCGCATCCGAGGGTGAACGTTGGAACATCAGGGGGAGTAAGAACCAGGAAATGGGCAAGTTGGCGCCTCAAGAACGGAAGATTCCTGGAATCATAAGCATGCATAGGAACCATGAACCGTGGTACTGGCCATGGCGATAGAGGAAAAACGGCTACCGGGATGGCTGCGTTCGAGAACGAACACATGCCAAATGGTAGCGCCTAAATCTGGTCGAGGGCCTTCCGGTCCTTGCGCTGGAGTTTCTTATAAGCGGTGGGCGTAAGGCCCGTAACCATCTTAAACTGACTGGAGAGATAGGCCACGCTCGAATAATGAAGCCGATAGGCTATCTCGGTGAGCGTTAGCTCGTTGTAGGAAAGGAGTTCCTTGACACACTCTATACGTTGCTCAATGTAGTAACGTTCGATGGTCATGGAGGTGGCTTCGGAGAAGAGTTTGGATAGCGAAGAGTACTCCATGTGGAGCGCTTGCTGCAGATAATCGGAGAGGTTGAGCGCCGACGGGGTGTCGGGATAGCGCACAAGGCGTATCACGGCGGCCTTCACCTGCTCTACAAGCTGCAGCCGACGGTCGGCAAGGAGTTCGAAACCAAGCGAATGTAGGGTATCGGACAAGCGGGAACGGGCCTCATCGCTCACTTCGCCCTCAACTTTAGCCACGCCCAACTCCACCTCAACAGGACGCAAACCGTTGTCGCATAGCGCCTTTTCGACGCTCATACGACAACGGTCGCAAACCATGTTCTTAATATAAAATGTGGTGAATGTCATAGGGTAACATAGTGAAATCCACTGAATCAAACAATGGATTGCATGGCTTTCTGTTGGCCTCTTACTCGTGTTCCATCAATATCTGAACAATGCGCTCAGCCGAACGACCATCCCAACGGTCGGGAATGCCGGCCTCTTTCCATTGGCCTGAAACCATGCGGGTCACCTCGCTGGCCAACCGCTCGGCGTCTTCGCCCACCAGGACGTTGGTTCCCACCTTCACGGTCTCAATGTGCTCAGTGTAACTATTGAGGGTGATGCAAGGCACCTGGTAGAACGTTGCCTCCTCGGCCACATTGCCCGAGTCGGTGATAATGCCTGCGGCGCGGCGCAACATGTTCTCGAATGCCAAGTAAGGAACGGGGTCGATGAGGTGGAACGAGTGGTTGCCGCCAAGGGCAGAGAGGCATTCGCTAACAGCCTCGCGTGCCAAACCGTGCAGCGGAGCGTAGACTGGCACATCGCCTGCATGGGCCACAATGGCCTCGAGCAGTGAGCGCAACTTCGGACGGTCGGCAATGAGCAACTTGCGATTGAGCGTGAAAACAAAGTAGCGCTCGGGCAAATCGATGGGCAACGAAGCCTGACTGGGCTGACCGCGGTGGGTGGCAAAGAAGCGCAGATTATCGATCAGCACATTGCCTACCATGTAAACCTTCGACAGTTCGGCACCCTCGCGATTGGCAATGGAGTTGTTGCTAATGCCCGCCGTGAACAGGATGTCGCTCAGGCCGTCGATGACCAAACGGTTGATCTCCTTGGGCATGCTGATGTCGAAGCTACGGGTGCCAGCGGCAATATGGGCCAACCGAACGCCCTGCTTCTTCGCAACGATGGCTGTGGCCATAGTGGAAGCCAGATCGTCGACCACAATCACCGTGTCGGTGGGATGGGTCTGGAGATACTGTTCAAACTTCGACATGACCTGACCCGTGAGCTCATTGAGGTTGGAACAGGTGACACCAAGATACTCATCGGGCTTGGCAATCTGAAGGTCGGCAAAGATCGATGGCTCCACCGTGGGGTCGTCGGCACTGCCAGTGTAAACCAAGCGATAATCGATGTTATGGCCTTGCGCCTTGGCGCTTGCAATGGCCCGGATAACTGGAGCCACCTTGATGAAATTGGGGCGTGCTCCACAAACGATGCAAATATTCATAATTTACAAGGATTAGGGGTGGGTGAGATGATTACTTGCGACGGGTCGAAGATGATTTCTTGGCAGTTGACTTGCGCTTTGATGTGGTTTTCTTCGATCTGGTCTTAGTGGTTGTCTTCTTGGTGACGGGCTTAATGGCCTGGTTGCCTGCCGCTACAGCAGCGTCGTAATACTTCTTGGCCTCGGGCATGTGCTGCTCCAGGGCTGCGATACGCTTCTCGTCAGAGGGGTGATCACTGAAGAAATCGGAACTGTTGCTGCCCGACGACATGCGCTTCCAGAAGGGTATGGCCTCCTCAGGATTGTAACCGGCCATAGCGGCGAAGATAAGTCCCATGTAGTCGGCCTCGGTCTCGTTGGAGCGACTGTACTTGAGGTTCATCAGAGGGAAGGCGTATTTGCCTGCCACCGATGCGCCTGCCTGGACTATTGTGCCCGCGGTGCCACCCATCATCTGACCAGCCGTGCCAACCACCTGGGTGAGAACGTTCTGGTTGCTCTGCTTGGTGAGCTGCTCAGCCGAGTGCTTTGCCACAGCGTGGGCTATCTCATGGCCCAGCACAATGGCCAGGGCCGTCTCGTTCTTGGTATAGGGAAGCAGGCCCTCGTAGACAACGATCTTACCACCAGGCAAGCACCATGCATTGGCCTCCTTGCTCTGAACGAGGTTGAACTCCCACTGGAAGCTGCTGGCATCGGAGGCGTATCCGTGGCTGTTCAGGTAAGAAGTGACGGCCTTCGAAAGGCGTTCGCCCACGCGCTGCACCATGGCCGAGTTGGCAACATCGGTGCTCTTTTGGGCCGTTGACATAAATTTGGTGTACTCCTGACTGCCGAGACTCAGCATCTGGGCATTGGAATAATTGGAAGACACTTGATGTTTGCGACCTGTGAGAGGCACGGTCTCTGTCGTGCCACAGGCTGAGACGAGCAACAAGCTCGCCACGCTCAACAAGAACAACTTGATTTTCTTCATTTTTATAACCTTTTCGTTGACTCATGCAAAGATACTATTATTTTCGCAAAAGGTGCTTCATCAACAATTACAAATTGTGGCTTCGAATAAAAAAACAGGCGAAAATAAAAGGCCCGCTTCACAGCGAGCCCTTCACTTGTTATACAAAAACATTACAAATTCTATTTATATAGCGAACAAGAATATCGTTTCATGTCGTTGGCTGACGAACCATCCAACATTCAACACCCATTGCAAGGGCATCCGTTGCACTTGCGCTGGCAATAGCGTTCACACTGACGGCGGATGTCGTAGCCCAAGAGAGCGCCAAGGATGAAGTCCTCCTCGGGCGACAATTCGTTGAGCGGGCGCGTCACCATCAGCCGGATGGCATCCATGCACTCACTGCTGCCAAAGAAAAGATTGACCGTTCCCCGACCAGCTGGTTGCACCACATACTGTATTTGTTGGCGCTGCAGGCGTTGCTCGGCAAACTCCAAGTAACGACGGTTAAAGGTGTAGAGCACCATTTGGCGAACTCCTTTTTGATACTCATAGATATGGTTCATGAGAACCTTCATTTCGATGGGCAGTGTGGTCATGGGTTTATGGGATCGATATCTACGACTGAACGACGAGGGGGGAATGGTTAATGGGATTAGAACCCAAGAGCGGGAAGCCAAGCGGAAATGCGCTCCGAAGTCTTGTCGTCTTCGTTGACATCATCGAGAGCCAACCCTACGAACTGGCCATCGACCACGGCATCGGAGTCGTCGAACGTGTAACCGTCGGTGGGAACGGCACCCACCACTGTAGCTCCAGCCGCCACGGCCGCATCGTACAGTTCCTTCATGCCTCCACAGAACGTGTCGGAATAACTGGCTGAGTCGCCACAACCAAAGAGGGCCACACGCTTACCCGACAGGTTGGCCGACTTCACGACATTAACGCCGTCGTACCAATCGTCCTGCAGCTCACCAGCGCCCCAAGTGGAGGTGCCCAGCACGATATTGTCGGCCTCAGCCAACTGGTTGGCCGTAAGGTCGGAAACGTTGATAACTTCGGCGCCCAACTGGTCGCCAAGGGTCTGTGCGATGCTCTCGCATGTTCCGGTTGTGGAACCGTAAACAACTATAGTCTTACTCATGATCGTTTTGTTTTTTATTTGAATGACGATTGCAAAGGTAGTGGGTTTCGGGCGTGATTGCAATACCTAAAAATTATGGTTTTGGCGCAATACTTAGAAATTGGTATGTTCTTTTGCGCCCCATCAAGGCTGAATTGGGGAAAAAAGTAGTACCTTTGCATCTATATATTAAATAAGGTATTAATGACAATGGACAACAAAACCAATCGGCTGATTAGCCTTGCTTACCAACTTTACGACACCACAGACGGCGAACACACACTCGTGGAGCAAACTGCTGATGGTCGCCCATTCACCTTCATCAGCGGCATGGGCATTGCGCTCGACGCCTTCGAAAAGCAGATGGAGAACCTTTCCACAGGCGACAACTTCGACTTTACGCTTGCTCCTGAGGATGCTTACGGTGCTTACGAGGACTGCCATGTCATCGATCTGGACAAGGAGATGTTTGTGATCGATGGTCGTTTCGACGCTGAACATGTTAGAAAGGGCGCCATCATCCCCTTGCAAAACGAGGATGGCAACCGTTTCAACGGCGTGGTGATGGAAGTGACAGCCGACAAGGTGAAAGTGGATCTGAACCATCCCCTGGCTGGACGCACACTGACCTTCAAGGGATCGATACTCGAAGCCCACGAAGCTACGAACGAAGAGATTCAGGCTTTCGTGGAGTCACTGCAAGGAAACGGCGACGGAGAAGGTTGCGGGCACTGCAACCACGAGGGCGGATGCCATAACCACGAGGGTGGATGCAACCATGAGGGCGGATGCCACAACCATGAGGGTGGATGCAAGAACCACGGACATGGCGACAAGTGCCACAACCATGAGCATGGTGGCGACGGACATTGCCACTGCCATCACAACGACTAACAAACCAAAGAAAGCTGCCCCATGAGGAATGTTTTTGGCAACATATTCACATTAACCACCTTTGGCGAGAGCCACGGCGAAGCGGTTGGCGGTGTGGTAGACGGCATGCCGGCTGGCATAGACTTGGACATGGACTTCATACAGCATGAGCTGGACAGAAGGAAACCAGGACAAAGCCGCATCACCACACAGCGCAACGAGGCCGACAGGGTGCAATTGCTCAGTGGCGTGTTTGAGGGGAAGACGACAGGTACACCCATCGGATTCGTGGTGAAGAACACCAACCAGCACTCGAACGACTACGACAACATGCGCCAGCTGTTCCGTCCCTCACATGCCGATTACACCTATTATAATAAATATGGTGTGCGCGACCATCGTGGTGGTGGCCGTTCGTCGGCCCGCGTTACCATCAGCCGTTGTGTGGGTGGAGCGCTCGCCAAACTGGCCTTGCGCCCTCTGGGAATCAGCATACAGGCTTACGTGTCGCAAGTGGGCAACATTGCCATCGACCGCGACTACCGACGCTACGACTTGGCGAAGGCGGAAGACAACATCGTTAGGTGTCCCGACCCAGCAAAAGCCAAGGAGATGGAGGAACTGATCATGAAGGTGAAAGCTGAGGGCGACACCATCGGGGGTGTGGTTACATGTGTCATCAAAGGCTGTCCGGTGGGACTGGGCGAGCCGGAATTTGACAAACTCCATGCCCAACTCGGGGCTGCCATGTTGGGTATCAATGCCGTGAAAGGTTTCGAATATGGCGACGGGTTCGACATTGTGGAGCATCGCGGATCGGAGGTGAACGACATCTTTCTGCCCGAAAGCCACCAACAGGACAGTGACACGAATGCCAAACAGTTGGAAAAACACGCTGCCAACACACCGACGAACCACAGCGGAGGCATTCAGGGCGGCATCAGCAATGGACAGGACATCTATTTCCGCGTGGCGTTTAAGCCCGTAGCCACCCTGCTGAGACCACAACCCACCATCGACCTCAACGGTAACGCCACCACCATCGACGCACGAGGACGACACGACCCATGCGTAACGCCAAGGGCGGTGCCCATCGTGGAGGACATGGCGGCCATGGTTATATTGGACAACTGGCTATTGAACAAGACGGTGAGGATGTAAAGATCCCACCCCATCGGGCTGCAAAGCGCACCACAAACGCTACGCAACCCACATAAAGCAACTTGGTATGGTTTGAGCTTTCATGAAGAATGTTCAAACCATACCAAGTTGTTTTTGATTCGTTACCCCTTATCGGATAACAGGCTTCCATTATCCCCAATCGGTCATTAGACCGAAATAGGAAAAATAGCAGAATGTTATTGTTTCTTTCCTACTCTTGCCAGCGTTTCTTTCGGCATCTTGCTTCCATTTGCGTTTCGACATAGTCAGCTATGCCTTCACTGCGCCTGTCGCAACCTGCTCGAAACAAACACTAACAAGAATTGAAATCTAATGACCTATTTGGGATTATGATTCTCCATTGTTTCGTTTAGGCTCTATCGACCGCCTTGAAGTCATAGCAAGTTTTGCGACGTCCACCCTCTCAACGAGGTGACATAAGAAAGGGTGGACGAAGCTTGACGAAGTAATAAGCATCAAATATTATTACAGCACCAAAACTACCAGCGGGCTGGAGGGTATCTGCCAAAACAAGCCATCAGCAGGGACAGACCACCACAACCTTTAGCGCTTAGCCAACCATCAGTGGACTACGTGTGAACGCTGACGCGGCGCCACAAGGCGTCGGGGATCAGTTGCCAGAAGAAGGTGAGCACACGATAGCGCCAATCGATGACGCACACATGGCGCCGCCGATCGATGGCGCGCACAATGGCGCGAGCCACCAGGCGTGGCTCCATCAACATGGGATAGGACTGACCATCGCCCAACAAATCGGTGCGCACAAAGCCTGGACGGATGTCGGTAAAGCGAATGGGCAGATGGCGCATGTGGGCCTGCTGCTCCAGGGCTTGCACATAAACATTCTGAAAAGCCTTGGTTCCACTGTATGCCGGGGCGGCTCCCAAACCCTTGGTGCCAGCAATGGAGGATATGACGGCTATATGGCCGCCTCCACATTCGGCAAAGTAGCGATAGGCCTCACCCACCATTCGCGTGAACCCCACCCCATTGGTGAGGAGCGTGCGCATCTCCTTGGTGGCATCGAGGGCAGCATTTTGCCATCCCACACCAGCGGCGTGGAAATAGAGATCGATGCCGCCCATCTGACCTATCAGCGCCATGAGGGCTTGCGGGGCGTCGTCGCGGGTAACATCGATGGCCTGCACCCACGCCCGGTCCGGATAATCGTGGGCCAACGCATGAAGGGGTTCCACACGACGAGCGGCCAACCCAACCGACCAACCTTGCTGCAACAACAGGCGGGCCACCTCGCGACCAATGCCCGACGACGCGCCAACAACAACTGCCTTCTTCATCGCCTATGGCCTTAAACTACACCCACGATCTCCCTAACGCTCTTGCAACCGTGGCGCTCAAGCCAGTCGGTCATGCCTTGCTTCACTTTCATGGTGACTGTAGGGTCAACAAAATTAGCGGTGCCAATCTCAATGGCCGACGCGCCAGCCATCATAAACTCGATGGCGTCCTCGGCAGTCATGATGCCTCCAAGACCAATGACGGGGATTTTCACGGCATGGAACACTTCATTGACCATACGCACAGCCACGGGCTTGACAGCCGGACCACTGAGTCCACCAGTGCGGATGCTCAACTTGGGGCGACGACGCTCAATGTCGATGGCCATACCCATCAGCGTATTGATAAGCGACACAGCATCGGCTCCCTCACTCTCGCAGGCGCGTGCAATGTCGGCAATGTGGGTAACGTTGGGTGAGAGTTTTACGATGAGCGTCTTGTGATAAACCTGTCGAACGGCACGCACCACGCTGGCCGCCCCCTCGCACGTTACACCGAAAGCCATGCCTCCGTCCTTCACATTGGGGCACGAGATATTAAGTTCAATGGCGGGAATATGGTCGAGCGCGTCGACACGAGCGGCACAGGCAGCATAGTTGTCGGGCGACGAACCACTGACATTGACGATGAAGTTCGTATTGATATCCTTAATCTGTGGATAGATGTGCTCACAGAAATAGTCTACGCCCTTATTCTGCAATCCCACACAATTAAGCATTCCCTGCGCTGTTTCGACCATACGGGGATAATCGTTGCCCTGTCGAGGCGCCTGTGTGGTTCCCTTTACGATGATGGCGCCTATCTCTTCCAACGGCACCAAGTCTTGGAACTCCAAGCCGTAACCGAACGTTCCACTGGCGGTCATCACGGGGTTGGAGAGTTGCAATTGATTTATTCTTACATTTAAGTCTACCATAACAATCTCTTAATATTAAACACAGGACCCTCTTTACACACACACAAATTGCCCTCGTCGGTCTTCTCCACGCAGCAGAGACAAGCTCCCAAGCCACAGGCCATCATGTTCTCGAGCGAAGCCTCGCACTCGATGGCATGCTCGTTGGCATAACGGGCCACCGACAACATCATGGGCTTAGGGCCGCAGGTCTGGATAAGGTCGAATTGCCCGCCCTCAAGAACGGAGTGATTCGTGACGAATCCTTTCTCGCCCAACGAGCCATCCTCGGTAGTGACATACACCTCGCCCACCTCTTTATATAGGTCGAGCTCGAGCAGGTCGCTTGCGGTGCGACCTCCCAATAGGAACACGGGATTGTGACCGGCCTTGCGGAGCGCCTCACCCTGATAGAGCAGCGGAGCAATGCCTACACCACCGCCCACCAACAGCACGCGGTTAGATGCCTTTGGGGGCATGGAGAAGCCGTTGCCCAAAGGCAGCAGGCAGCTCACCTCATCACCAGGTTGCAGGCGCCCCAACTGGCGGGTGCCGTCGCCAATGGTGGCCACCAAGAGCCACAACTCATTGTGGGCGACATCAACATAATGGATAGAAATGGGACGACGAAGGAAGGTAGAGGGAGAATGGTCGACCCTGACTTCAACAAACTGACCTGGTTGCATGGCTGGCAACGGCGCCTCCTGGGT
Organism: Hallella faecis; assembly: GCF_018789675.1. Taxonomy (GTDB): domain Bacteria; phylum Bacteroidota; class Bacteroidia; order Bacteroidales; family Bacteroidaceae; genus Prevotella; species Prevotella faecis. The sequence continues at coordinate 127,589 of NZ_JAHKBE010000001.1, read as the reverse complement.
GAGCTTGAGCAACACATGCTTCACGCTCAAACGTTCCACAGCACTGACGCGCAGGTCGAGACAATATTTCTTCATAAGTAATCTATATGGAATTTACATTCAGGAAAGGATGCGGCGAGCGCCAACCGTGTTCGCTATCGGATGGGCAGGCTCATATCTATCTTATGCAAAGATAGTGGAAATCGAAGACAATACAAAACAAGCAGGCGTGTTTTTACAATCGAAAAGCCGCCTACCGCATCTTGAGATTGTGCAAAGTGCGGTCTGGAAAAGCCTGACCTGTGGAACTTGATGGGTAAAACGCTTCCCTCCTTATATAATAATAGGTGGCGGAAGGCTAAAGCATTGCCTTGCTTGAAGGAACGAAGAGCAGCCCACCTTATATAATAACGGCCAGCAAGGAGGGCAGAAATAGCTGCCAAGCGAACGGAAGGGGGTGTAGACGCCAAGCATGGAACATACGAAAACAAGGGGCATGACTCCAAGAGGAAAACGAGAAATGAGGGAGACTCCTAATGCCAAGAATCGCTAACGCCCCCTATACAACAAAGGAGCAGAAGCACCTATAGGCACGGAAAATAGCAGACAAGCCTCTCCCATTTTTAACTCTTATTCGTCACCATAACTACATTTGGTCGCAAATACGCGATTCTTAGCAGCTTTCTTAACAACCTGTCATACAGCTACTTACAACCAACAAAGCACTACGCCCTCCTCACACACTACGCCCTACACTGCAAAACATGCCTAATCGAGCCTCAATACATGCCTTTACGCAACTCGAAACACGCCCGATCGAGTCTCGAAACATGCCTTTTCGCAACACGATACATGCCTTTTGGTAAAGGCTCGTCTCAGTCGAGCCACCAAAATCTCTACTAAACGGCTGGAACAATCTCTAGTTTAACGGAAATCCCGACACAACTTTTTAGCCAAAAAACGCAACGACAACTATTATCACCAATAGCTTCGATACCCGAACCAGAGATTATACAATAACAACTAAAGGTGTTCTGCAATACAACTTAAAGTCTACACCGCATCTTCTGGGAATATCTTTGGCGAGAAAAGCAATGGGACTGAGGCATACTACCAAGTACTCATAAAAGCCGATTAGCAAACTCCTGAATACACGCAATAGGACCAAACGCCAAACAAACCCCAAACCTTGAATTGACTTTATGGAAAACCGAGAGAAGAAGAATGACGACAAGAGTTCAACAAAAAGGAAATAGGAGGAGAGAGAAACGACAAACGAACACAAACGGTTTGGAGATGGTGGAAGAGTGAAACGAAAATGGAAGGACAACGAAACGGGAAAACAGAACGAACGGGACGAGAAAGATGAGGAGCTGGAACGGAAATGGAAGGACAACGAAACAGGAAAACAGAACGAACGGAACGAGAAAGATGAGAAGCTGGAACAAAAATGGAAGGACGACGAAACGGGAAAACAGAACGAACGGAACGAGAAAGATGAGAAGCTGGAACGGAAATGGAAGGACGACAAAACGGGAAAACAGAACGAACGGGACGAGAAAAATGAGAAGCTGGAACGGAAATGGAAGGACGACGAAACGGGAAAACAGAACGAACGGGACGAGAAAGAAGAGAAGTTGGAACGGAAATGGAAGGACGACGAAACGGGATTGAGCGGATAAAAAAACAGGCCAAAACCACTTGGGCCTGACCTGATTTTGAACCTGCACAACTTACTTCTTGGGGGTGAAAGTCTCCCAAGTTTGATCATCATAGAAGATGCGTATCTCCGTGATCTTGCGTTGCGGCCTGTCAATATATTTGACTTGGTTTTGGGGAAGCCCAGAAGGGTCGCCTACATAACGTGGCTCAGCAGGCTGCTGAGACATGTCAAAAAGGAGAGGGGAGGAGGAAGACGGATCGCCTGGAATTCCCGAAGGACGAGCCTCGCTGATATCATCGTCTAAGGTGGCCGAGCCACTCTCCATCGAACCAACACCATACAGCAGCCACTCCAACGAGACTTGGGGGAAATGCTTGTGAATGGCGTCAACCATCTGAAGGGTGGGACGAGTCTTGTTATTGAGCACACCGCTCAACGATCCCTCGGAGATTCCGGTGAACTGCGAGAAGATTTTTTGAGTCATGTGATTCGACTCCATGATTTTCTTGATTCGATCTTTCATACCAGACAAATTGTACTTAACGAGGCTTTAGGGCCTAAAAAGGGGCTCTCGCCTACGATTTGCAAAGTTAAAACATAAATTTGAAATATCCAACTTTATCGAAAGGAATTTAAAAACATAAAGTTTTACTTTGTGATTTGATATTTCGAACACACAAATCTTCAACTTATGCCACAATGGATTCAAATATTAAAATCCGAATTACCTGCTAATTGTAGACTATAAGGCTTTTTAGAGCAATTTTTGGTAACTAACTGGTTAAAATAGGGATATATGGAACGGTTTGACATCTAAAATGGCATTTATGCATGTTTCGCAAGAAAAAACTTTATCGTTTGTGCCAATTATAGTTATTCGAAAAGTTGTATCCTGCTAATAATAAGGCTTTTACAAACAACATAACACGTGTGTATAATTATTAATACGAATTTTGAAATGCGATAATTCGCTATTTAGAATCTTTCGATATTTTGCATCCCCGAAGCACTTTCTTTGAATTTCGAAATCCGAAATATCAAATTAACAACCGCGCGATTTGGGTTTAATATTTCGTATTTCGTTCTATTAAATGCAAACGAGTGTTAACAATGAATCCGCGGGGGCAAAAATAACAAAGAATCGAAATAGAGAAGATATTCCTAACAACGGTACGAATCGCTTTCAAATACGCGATTCTCAAGAGCATAAAAATAGGCCAAACTCCCCTATTCTCACGGAGTTAGGCCTAAAAAACGAGGTCGTGGAGCTTCACCATTCTAGAGCGAAAATCCACGTTTTTGGGATAAAAATCAGTGCAAAATGAAGAAAATTAGCTCCTTCATAAGGTCGCCTGCATCGGTATTTGGGTTGTCCAAACCCTTACTTTTGGCATCAATCTCGCGTAGTTTCTCCAAAATTTGAAGAGTTTTTCTTCCCGAGTAATTTCTCATGCCAGCAAGATAGTCTTTCGTACCCCATGTGGAACGCAAATCGAGATACCCTGCGAGGCTCTGCGGATCGCTAGAATTGGGGGCGTAAAAAGCTACCATCAAGTTCTGGAAAAAACTAAAAAGGAATGGGAGGAGCGAATACAACGAACCAGCTTTCGGATTGCTGTTAAAATATTTGATTATCTGATTTGCCTTAAAAACATCCTTGTTGATGATGGCATTGCGAAACTCAAAGGCGTTGAAGTCTTTGCTCACGCCAACATTCTTCTCGACAACACTCGGCGTCACTCGCCTATCCTCCTCAGGCAGCGAGATAAGCAATTTGTCGAGTTCCGACATCATGCGATTCAGGTCGGAGCCGATATGGTCAGCGAGCATACTTGCACTCTTGTCATCGATCGACGCGTTTTTCTTTTTCAGGTAATCGCGGATGAAAGTGGGCAACTGGTAATCCTTGAGCTTTTTGCTCTCGAACACCACTCCCGCCCGTTCGGCCGCAGACACAAATTTCAGCCGACGGTTAATGGAACCATTCTTGTAACAGATGACCAAGATGGTCGAGGCCAACGGCTTCTCTACATATTTCTCCAATCGTACGAACGATCGCAGAGCCTGCGCCTCTTTCACAATCACCACCCGATGACTGGCCATCATCGGATAAGACATGGCCATGTCGGCGATGCCCGCAGCATTGACATCTGCTCCGAAAACCACGGTTTGGTTAAAAGCCTGCTCATCGGGAGTCAGCACATGTTCCTGGATGTAGTCGCTTATCCGGTCGATGTAATACGATTCATCACCCATTAATATATAAATAGGTGCGTAATGACCCTCCTTCAGGTCCTGCATAATGGCGTCGAAGGTGACGCTCGGCCTCTTTTCCGGCATATTTCTTCTTGTTGATTATTGCAAAATCTCGTGCCAATTGACTATCTTTGCACAAGAACTACATGCAAAGATAATAAAATGATTCCGTTAAACCTTCCCTCCTTCGACATAAAATTGCAGGGCACGCGCGAGCATCCGCGAGTCCTCGACGTGCTGCGCCGACGCTATGTGGCATTGACCCCGGAAGAGTGGGTGCGCCAAAGTTTCATTCATTATCTCATCGAACACTTGGGGTACCCACAGACATTGTTGGCCAACGAGGTGCCTTTGCGGGTGGGCGACAAGCAACTTCGCGCCGACAGCGTGCTATACGACCGTCACCTTCGGCCCAAGATGATCATCGAATACAAGGCCCCAACGATTCCCATTACACAACGAGTTTTCGAGCAAATCGCAGCTTACAACATTCTGCTTCACGTGGACTATCTCATCGTTTCAAACGGCTTGAACCACTATTGCTGCAAAGTGAATTATAATAATAAAGAATGTTTATACTTGGATCACATCCCAAGATACGAAGAAATCTGACAAAAGCCACAAAAGAAATGCATTTCAGGAGGCAACTAACAGCAGTAACGCCCGAGACCGCATGCGTTTCGTTGAACAAAGGAAAAAGCTGTTTTTACGTTCAAAAAACGCATTTTGGAGCAGTTTCTAGCCACTCCATACGTTCCTCTGGCGTGTTCCAACAAGTGATTTTATACCGTCCAACAGGTGATTTATGCCGTCCAATGGGGGGGGCTTTATGCCGTCCAACGGGAGGCTTTATGCCCTACGCCTGGCACTTTTCTGGCGTTTTTAGAGCGTTTTTGCGCCCAAACACGTAAGCTTCGCGGTTTTATGTGCTTGCAAAGCGGTTTTAACCGCACTTCCAGCGCGGCTTAGATGCATCGTCAGAGTGGTTTAGACGCATCAACGGAACCGTCTTAATGCGCTTACAGAGCTTTTCAAGCATTACAAACGGTATACATCCACACAAATTCACAAAACACCACTTAAAATCTCAAAAAACGGCCTCAGAACACTCGCAGGACAGCCCTCCTACCCCAAATCATCGCACTTAATGAGTCCATCCCTTCCATTTCACATAAAAATCGAGGCTATACACGGCAATAACGAACACTCTTACTACAGGAAACACATACTTACAAAACACTCAGAAGTCGACTTTTGAACGTATAAAAACCACATTTTGAACGTATAAAAGCCACATTTTGAACGCACAAAAACCACATTTCGAACGCACATAAAACCATATTTCGAACGCACATAAAACCATATTTCGAACGCACAAAAGCCACCCGGCGAACGCGCAGAGGAAACTTTATGAGACGCCAGCAAATCCCTCTGAACATCTTAGCGACACAGCCCGATCGAGCCAAAGACACTTTCCGGAAGCATTGATAGCACAACAAAAATATCCAAAAGGAGCCAATCACACCATTCGTAACCACTTAATTATCAGCGCTATAACGCGAAAAGCCACCTTTACCCGAAGGTGAAGGTGGCTTTTCGCGAACCAAGAAGTCGACGGATCGGTATGGTTCTACCCTACTGCGTTGTACCCGCTAGTGCTGTTGTCGCGCATAATGTCGCGGATGTTCAGCTCCTTGTGAGGACCCTTTTGAGCTGTAGGATCTGGGTGGTGAGGCTTGTCCTCCTCATAGTGGAAATCCTTATAATGAGCCTCTGCAATGCCCCAAATCAACAAGGCTGCCACCAAAAACACGATTAAAGCAAGTGCTATATTCATTGTGATTGCTTGTATAATAATGATTAATTTGCCGCAAAGGTAGTGAATTTCCATCAAACAGATGCCCTTAGGCAAGGTTTTTTTGTTAAATTTGCAACGTTAACAGCTAAGCCTAACATGCCCAACGACCTGCGAGAGCCTCAGATTTTCCCGTCATTTGGGGCAAGACGCCTGCTAATCAGGCAAAAAGTGTCTGAAAACAGGGACGAAAACAACCGTAGACAGGACCAAAAGTGACAGAAAAGAGGGCTGAAAGCGAACCTCGATCCGTACTGGAGACGTCGACAAACGACAACAAATGCAACTGCAGAAGGAGTATCTTGTCTCCGTAGAAACTTGGAAGCGGGTCTCACAGAAGGTCCAATTTCCATAAAAATCCAAAGGAAAAGCAGCCAAAAGGCTCAGGAAAGAGCCAGAAAGTCACAGGAAAGGGCCTTATAAATCACAGAAAAGGGCCTTAAAAGACACAGGAAACGGGCACAAAAGAGCTCAAAAGCGAGACAAAGGCAAGGCAATCATTCAATAACCCTACAAAAACAGACATTATGGCTTTAGGCAAATGGATAGGAGGCTTTATTGGCCTTCAAATGGGCGGACCGCTCGGTGCGCTGGCTGGTTTTGCGCTTGGCGCCCTCCTCGATCGCAGTTTCCAATCGGACAACAACGGAGGTGGCGTGTTTGATGGCGACGGCACTTACGGCGATGGCAGGTCACAACAAGACCAATATCAAAGGCATCAGGAACGAACCGCAGAGAGCGAGCGCAACACATTTCGCTTTTCATTGCTCGTTTTAGCTTCGTATATCATCAGCTCAGATGGCAAGATCATGCATTCGGAGATGAATCTCGTGAGACAATGGTTGCGCTCAAACTTCGGAGAAACTGCCGTTCGCGAGGGCGAGCAAATCCTTCTGCGGCTCTTCGAACAGCAAAAGATCATGGGCGCTACAGAATATGGAAACACTGTTATGAAGTGCTGCCAACAATTGCAAGGCACCATGGTTTACGAACAGCGTTTGCAGCTTCTCCACTTCCTTTCGATGATTGCCCAAGCCGACGGAGTGGTCACAACAGAAGAAGTAGACGCACTAAAAAGATGCGCCATCGGTCTTGGATTGAGCGCAGTGGAAGTTGACCGCATGCTCAACCTTCACGACGCAAGCACAAGCGTCGACGCCGCCTACAAAGTGCTGGGCATGAGCCCCAACGCCACAGAGGAGGAACTAAAGAAAGCCTACCGAAAGTTGGCCCTGGAAAACCATCCCGACCGCGTCGCTTCACTCGGCGAAGACGTAAGAAAAGCAGCCGAAAAGAAACTGCAAGAAATCAACGCCGCAAAGGAAACTATCTGGAAATCAAGAGGTTTCAGATAATTACCACAACAAGATTCCACACCCAACCAAATCCACACAATACACCACGTTATACCTCATCATGAGGCAACGTGGTGTTTTTTATTGTCTCCCGAAGTATATTACGGGGTATAACGTCACGCAAAATACGCCACCTTGCACGGCGATTACGATATATAACACAAGGTATCTATAAGATACGCCGTAACCTAATCATAAGATATATCATAACACAGAAATGAACACACCGCTATACCTTATGTTATATGTTATGACATAACTACGCAATACAACATTGTCGGCTCACAAGATATAACATACCAAGACTACAACGCATAACGTAATACCACCACAACATACATCGTAACATCATTACAGGATATAACATAATATGAACAAGGGATAGCGTATTATATATCATAAACGACCGTATGATATAGGAACAACATATAGTATATTCCTCTTACGACACTGTTCGCATATCAACAACATGGTATAACATCACCAAACCACGGAATATAACGTAGTAATCACACAAGATATAACGTTTCGTCCCGATAGGATATAACGTATTCTATACACAAAGAACGTTTCAACAGTTGCACGAAACGGCACCTTCCACCCTATTCAAAACAACGATATGGTTCACAAGATATATCATACAATCGCAAGCCGCACAACGGTATAACTCATGAGATACACCGAAATGCCGCACAACGCTTCATGTAGTAGTTCATGGGATATACTGTATTCACCCTCTATCTCCCATCCAACGCTCCAGGAGATATACCACAACAAGTCGCCGCACACGACATGATACCTTACAGGATATACCATGATAAAACACGGCGCACGTCACGAAAACGGACGAAGTATAACATAACACATAACGTAATGCGCAAGCGCAAATTACTTTATATAATATAAGAAACACAAGCGCAGGCATAAACACTACGCATCGCCAAGCCCATCGCATGACACAACCACAAGCCACAACATCCAGGCGTATATAGTACGTTATACAACACATAATATCTCATGGAGCATTGCGCCCCCAACCGCGTTCTCCTACACTCCGCAGACAATCACCACTACACCTACCAGCACCCCCCTACCCCTCACATCCTATATCCCTCATAATGGGCAGGCGAAGACCATCGCTCTTTGCCTGTTGCCCCCAACCTTCGCAACCGCCACGCCATTCGGCCAGAAGCCATGCGCCACAACATGCATAAGCAACTCTACACACGAAGAGTCCAAACTCTACACACGAAGAGCCCCAAACTCTACACACGAAGAAACCAAGCTCCACACACGAAGAAACCGTTCGAACCCTACAGAACCAACCTTTTTCGCAAGCAAATATATGTTCAAAAATTCGGACACAAGAACCACATACGGAAGCCAAGCGTCGCAACGCGAAAGGGCCCCGGTCGCTTATCATCAAGCAACCGGGGCCCTTCTTATAAAATATCCATCGAGCACTTTCGGTAGGCTATTCAAGTCTAATGCGTATGGCTCACAAGTGGGTCATCGACAAATATCGACTAACCCACAGACACTCGCCAAACTCCCATTGACAGTACAACGGAAAACGCTGAAGGTTCAAAAACCAAGCCACAGAGAACCCATGGAGCAGTCCATGGCGCATTCCTACATTCTCCGTTCAACCTTACGAAGCATCCGACGATGGTCTCATTACTCAGCGGCAGCGTCGTCGGCCTTCTTGGTGCGACGTGTGGTGCGCGTCTTACGCTTGGGCTTTTCGTCCTCAGCCACCTCCATCTTCACACCAGCCAACTCAGGATCGATGAGAATACGACCGCAGTACTCGCACACGATGATCTTCTTGTGCATCTTGATATCGAGCTGACGCTGTGGCGGAATCTTGTTGAAGCAACCACCGCAAGCATCACGCTGCACATACACGATACCCAAACCATTGCGAGCACCCTTGCGGATACGCTTGAAGCTGCTGAGCAGACGAGCGTCGACAGTCGAAATCTGGCTCTCGAGTTCCTTAGCCTTCTCCTTCAGCTTCTCCTCCACGTCACGAGTCTCCTGCATGATCTCGTCGAGCTCATTGCGCTTCATCTCGAGATCTTTCTGACGCTCGCTGATAGTCTCCTGCGTCTTCTTCAGGTCCTCTTGGCGCTCAGCCACCTTCTGACTGGCCTCACGTATCTTCTTGTTGCAAAGCTCAATCTCGAGCTCCTGGAACTCAATCTCCTTGCTCAGCGTATCATATTCGCGGTTGTTGCGCACCTCGTCGAGCTGCTTCTTGTAGCGCTCCACGCTCACCTGTGCCTGCTCAATCTCGTTGCGCTTTTGCGCCACGGCAGCCTGGAAGTCGGTAATTTCGCCCTCAATCTTGGTCAGGCGGGTTTTAAGACCTGCAATCTCATCTTCCAAGTCGCTCACTTCGAGAGGCAACTCACCTCTGAGCGCACGCTTCTCGTCGATACCCGACAGGGTGGTCTGCAACTGGAACAAAGCCTTAATTTTCTCCTCCACCGTCATTTCTGTGGAGTGTTCTTTCTTTACAGTCATAATAATTAGAGGTATATGATTGGATTTGTATTCATTCTTGTGAGGTAGCATTTCACACCAGGGCACTCCTTATTGATGATGTCGCGGAAGATTTCGTTGGTGAATTGCTCACTCTGGTAATGGCCGATGACCGCGATCTGTATCTGCTGCTCATGGCCAAAATACTGATGGTAGTGCATCTCGCCCGTCACAAACGCGTCGGCCCCTTGGCGTATGGCCTCATCGAGCAGGAAGTCGCCAGCGCCACCGCAGAGCGCCACCGTACGTATGGGGCGGCGCAGCAATTGGTTGGCCATAACGCTCTCCACGTCGAACGCGCGTTTGAGCATGATAACCAGGTCATCGGCTGCAATAGCCTCCGGCAATTCGCCGATGACACCCTCGCCACCTTCAACGCCGTCGACCGTCTGCTGTTTGCCGAAGAAGCGCAACCCATCGAGCCCCATCTTCTCCGCAATCTTATAGTTGACCCCTCCGCGTGCACTGTCCATATTGGTGTGCATGGAGACGATGCAGATATGGTTTTCTATGGCTTTCATCACCGTGCGCTGCACACAGTCCTCGCCAGTGATATGGCTGAGCTTATGGAATATCAGCGGATGGTGCGACACAATGAGGTTACAGCCCAAGGCGATAGCCTCATCAACGATGGCCTCGGTAACGTCAAGACACAATAAAGCCCCTGAGACTTCCGCTTCTGTTAATCCGATCTGCAAGCCGGCATTATCGAAGCCTTCTTGCAGGGGCAGAGGCGCGAATTGTTCAAGGGCATTAACCACTTTTACTATTTTCACGCTAATAATACGTTTTAGATTGCAAAAATACAAAGATTTCGCCGAATACAGCCTTGCAATCTGCAAGATTTTAGAAGATTTAACGATTATTTCGCGTAACCAACGGCTTACGCCTCACAGATTTTCATATAACGGCCCACATTGGGGTTTCATGCAAAAAATCCGCAACAAACTACATTGGAATCTACACATTTCTTTTCCACGACCAAACAATTTGGTGCAAATACGCGATTCTTAGGCAATTTCTATAACCCACTAACGCTCAACACGTTACAGAGATTACAATCTTATCAACATCCATTATTCCCCCTTCTACTCCGCGAAACATGCCTAACCGCACTGCGAAACATGGCTAACCGAGACTCGAAACATGGCCTTTCGCATCTCGGTTAGGCATGTATTGCAACTCGAAAGACGCCCAACCGCAAATTCTTCTATCACTTCCGCAACTAAAATCTCGCAAAAACGGCTTTTTGGCTCGCTAGTTCACCGGAAAAGCCTAACAAACTTTTTAGCCATAATCCCTTACAATACATGCCTCGCCTGTTTCCATTCGCTCATCCGCGCCACCGCCAACACCAAGCCATCTCCCCCCCCAGGCGCCCTCACCTCATGGAGATTGGGGCTGGCCATAGCAGGTCCAGCAAACCATTTCCCATGGCAGGAAAACAAAAAGGGTTGGGGCTCGGAGCTTGGGAAACCAACCGGAATCGGTTTCCCCAAAAGTCCGAAGCCCAACCCATTGGCGCTTGCCATTACGCAGTTCAACACTCTTTGTCGATGCCCTTAGGCTCAACATCAATGTCGTCAGACAGTTCCTTAAAGAAATCTCGATGCAAGATGCGCGAGATGTTCGCAACGACCTCCGTGTCCAAACTGTTGTTCGCAACACAATCGGTATACCACCGACCGGCTTCGTCCCAACTGCTTGGCCAACCAGCCCACCGACCGTCCTTGTCGGTCGAGCTCTTCTCTGATGAGTTGTCCTATGTGTATCATGTTGGCTTACGTTATTGATATGATGGCCTAATGCGTTGTGTTAGGCTGCTTAAGTTAGAAACTCACACCCACACCCACCGAGAATGCCTGTTGTCCGATGAAATCCTTCAGGTTCGTGTCCATGGCAAATCGGTACTGGTAAGTGAGGCGCAGGGCGAAATAGGAATACTTCACAGCGATACCGGCCACAGGCGATATAGCCCACGCAGCATTGGCCTTGGTGTCGTTGTTGGTATAAACGCTACCCTCTTTCTGGTCGCTGCCCACGACGAGCTTGTTGTCGGGGTCGTTGGGGAATCCGTCCTTATTGGGATAGATCTTATCCTTCAGTCCAATGGGCTTATAGTCGCCGTAGTAGCACTTCACGGTAGCGCCCGGTCCGAAGAACACCCACACGGGGCTCGCAATCTTGATGGTCCAACCGAAGTTCACGTTTACCTCAGGCATATCGCCCACCGTGCAGTCGTTGCGCATCATGTCGAACACGTTCTTGTTGACGCTCATGCCGAAGAAGCCACCCACCTTGTGCATGTTGTATTTACCATACGAGAATCCGATAGGCGTATCCTTGGTATACTCGTAGGTAAACACGCGCGAATGATTCTTGCGCTGGTTGAGCAACAGCTCGATGCGGTTGATCTGCTGCTGGGCCAACAGCCGCGACGGGCAGTCGTTCTCCACGATCTGTCGGTAAAGGGGCAATGCCTGCTGATACTGTTTTTCGCTGTCATAATATTGCGCCTGCTCCATCATCATGCTGCACTCGTCCACATACTTCAGCATGCATTCCGCCTGGCGGTCGTTGGCATACGAGTCGTACGAGTTGTACATCAGCACCTTCTTGTAGAGATTGGCGGCCTCGCGATAGTTGTGCATATTAAAGAGCAACTCCGCCTTATTGCGATAATAGATGATCGAGTCCACCAAGGCCAGGTTCTCATTGTTTTCTATCGTATCGACGTCGCTACACTCGGTAGCCACTTCAAACTGTATGCGCGCCTCGTTGTAGTTCATCTTCTTCAGTTCCTCCAAGCCTCTGTTTCGGTGTCCACGGTAGCATCCAGCGTCCACCATGCTATTTGGGTCGACAGCCAAGAGCGTCACCGCCTGCTTTGGCTTGAGGTCTTCGAGGCTTATGGTCACGGTGTTGTAGCCTGGCGATTTGATGCTGAGTTGGCGTCCACGATAACGCGAGCCCGTGGGAAACTCGATGTAATAGATGGAGTCGTTACCCTCGGCGAGGGTATTGTACGGATTGGCTGTCTTGTCCATGGTCGACTCGAGTATCGGTTGTCGGCCAGCACATTCATCAACAGGTTGACGGCGCTCTCCATGGGGAAGCGCTTGCTGAAGATGGGCTTGCGTGTAGCGGCGTCGATGAAAACATCCGAACGCAGCGCGTCGATTTGGAACGATGTTCCCCGCAACAACATGACGCCCTCCTCGCGGGTTGGCGAGAGCAGGCTGTCAGGCACCGTCAGCGGTGGAACTATGAGTTGTCCGCCCGAGTAGGCGGCAAGCTGCCGAAACACCTGTTGGTCGGCCTCTGCCTTGTCGGCAGTCACCGTCTGCATGGCTACTGGCTTCGTCTGCGCCCGTAAGGTGTGGGTGGCCGACAGGGCCAATGGCAGAAGGGCCACAAGCGCGCTTCTCATTATGTTTGTTTTCATGGGGCTTAATATAATAAGGTGGAAAGTGTCAGTGTTTGGTATTCAGAACGGTGCGTGCCACCCCAACCCTGACGCGCGCTCCATCGGCCTTCCCTGCCGTGATGGCGTTCATCAGAATGCTGAAGTTGACTGGCGTTTCGGTGGCCACAAGCACAAAGGCGTCGGTCGACGGCGTGTCGGAGGTGATAAACGGGTCGGCCTTGAAACCCACGGTGGCATTGGCCGGAACGAGCAGGTTGGCACATGTGGCGTCCTCATCCATGGGAAGCACCATGTATTTGTTGCCTTGGGCATCGATGTTCAGCACGTTGACATACAGGGGTTCCGAGGTGTTGTTCTTTACGCGCACATAACATGCTGTGTTAGGCGCCACATGGGCGCCAACGGGACGCCCGGTCTGCACGTCCACCAACTCAAACTGCACGTCCAAGTCAGAGGCAATAAGATTGGAGCTACTGAACAGTTGCTGCTCCGTGGTGCCCTCCGGCGCCGTTCCTTCAGCGGCTATCCGCACCACACGCGCCGCCATAAGCGAGTCGGTTGCCTCGGCGCGGTAGCTGGTTCCCGTAACCTGCATGTAGGCGTCAGGATGAAGCATCTTCTTTCCGTTGCTATTAAACAATTGTTTCACCAAGTAGCTCATGTATTGCTTCGTCAGGCTTTTGGTGCGTTTGGAGGATAGGTCGATGAGGCTCCCCACGGTATTAACGCCCGGTCGTGTGAAGGAGAACATCTTCAGCTTGGCTTCGTCGATGATGGTAACAGCGCTCTCCTCGGTTATCTTCAGCCTACTTTTGGGAGTGAGATACCTACGCGCAGCGATGGGCTCAAATCTCTCTCCATGCTGCACATAAGCCTTGCCCACCACCGAATAAACCACGTATTTCTGGGCCCGGGCTGTCGTCGCGCCCATTGCCATACAGACCGCTACGACCAGTGTGAGCACGAATCCTGTGTGTAAGTGCTTATTTCTCATAATTGAAATGGTTGAAATGTTCTATGCCGTTAGGATTGATAAAGATGGGGGTCTGCTTGTAATTGGTTATCTTGCGCACCTCCTTATAGAGGAAATGTTCCAATTCCTGCGTCGAAAGTCCCTCGGCATGATCTTCGCGCGCAGCTCCGTTGATGGCCTCCACCAAAGCCTTGGTGAAAGCTCCGTTGCCCCACGACTCATCCTCCTGCGACTTGGTGTCGCTCGAACTTGAGGCGTAGAGCAGCATGCCGTTCTTCGACCGCTTCAGCTGCTCAATGAAGTGGGCCGTGGCTGCCGAGCGTGTTCCGCCAAACAAGGCGCCCGAATAGCAAGCGTCGACGAAGGCTATAAACTTGCCGTTGATGTCTTCCGCCTCGTTACGGAAGTCGGAAGCCGAGAAGCAGTCGTAGAGCTTGTCTGAGGAACATCCGTGGGGAATAAAATAGAAGCGGTCTTTCTCATCGCGAAGGCCATGGCCTGCGTAGAAGAACACGCACACATCGTTGGGCGACGACTCCTGCTTAAGCCATTCCATGGCCTCGAAGATATCGGCGCGCGTGGCCTCACCATCGCAAAGCACCTTCACCTGAACATCCTCATAAGGCAACCCTTTCTTGGTGGCGATGGCACGCGCAAAGTCCTGCGCATCCTTGGTGGTGAGCTTCAACTTGGGCAACTTGGGGTCCTGATAGTCGCCCACGCCAATGGCCACAACGAAAAGTTTGGGCAATTCGAACGAGGTCGACTCGCGTATGAGACGTATCGTGGATGGCTCACTGTTGCCATATTTGTTCTGTGCATACATCATCACCGTGCAGTCGTGACGGGGCAGGTCCACATCGATGGTGTTGGCGGCACGCACGGCGCGTGTCTGTGGCTGGCGCTGGCCGTCGACGGTCACCACCACGCGGGTACTGTCGGCTGCATTGCCTGCTATGAGTTGATACTTCACCTTCACCTGATCGGTGTGGAACATCGACTGATCCTCGGGATACAGGATGCGAAGAACGGGAGTGGTTGTGGGGTGCACAGAGGCGGCCTGCGCCTGTTCGGCGGCTTTTAATTGCTTGGGACCCAATATTACATTGGGCTTCGTGGCCTCCGTCGGCGTTGCATCGGCCACATTTTCTTGCCTCGCCTTGGGTTCCGCTTCTGCGACAACAGTCTCGCCTTCCTCGCCAGGCAATGTGACATCAATGGAGAAATCGCCCTCCAATGTCTCCTTTTGGCTAATGGCTTTCTGAGCGTTGACTGCCGCTTTAATCACGTTGGAAGGTGCCGTTGCAGGCTTATGGGCTATGGGGTGTTGTGCTTTCGCCTGTGCTTTGGCAGGAATTGCGTGGCCCACAGGCTGCTCACCTTTAGTGTCACCCACATTTGCCTTTTCTTTTTCCGCCACTGGGGACACGGCTGGTCTTACGCCTTGGTTGTCCTCGGCACGCAGTTTCCAACGCCCACTCTCAGCCTCGTCCTGTTCCACAAGGATGCCCTTGGCGTAGCAGTCGGCCAAGGTCAACTGGGCCCGCTTATAATTGTTCTCAGCAGAGCTATGCAACAGGTCAGACGCCTTGTCGTAATCGCGTGGCACTCCACGCCCATTCATGTAGCAATAAGCCAAATTATACTGGGCTTTGGCAAACTGCTGACGCGCCGCACGCTTAAACCACATGGCGGCCGATGTATAGTCGCGGTCGGTGCCTTCACCATTATAACAAGCGTATCCCATGTCAAACTGAGCCTCTGCATTGCCCAGCTGAGCCGCCTGCAGATAAACAGGCACCGCCTTTTCAAAATAACCCAATCGGTAAAGTGAGTCGGCTTTTGCCAAGAGAGCCTTGCCCTCGTCGTCGACAGGGGCTCCTTTAGCCAACAAAGAGGGCGTAACCAACGCTAACATGAGCGCAAATATGAGCGCAAACTTATGGTTCGACATAATATATTGACTTTTTGATGAATTTCCAGTGAGTGTGTTTCGACAGCATCATCACTATCCATTTGTACTGCAAACGCGATGTCTCGACCAATGCCAAGCCCACCAGCGGCAGCAATAGGCTGATGTAATAATTGAAGCGAGAGAAAAGCAAGAAGCTGGCTCCAACCAAGAACGCCGTCATGGCAAAATAGTAAACCTTAATCCAATAGATATAAGTGAAGGGATAACGGCGCATCAATTCAACGCCCACCCATGCGGAGAAATAACACACCAAGATTGTCAGCAATAGGCTAATGGCACCGCTTGCTGCCAACACGCGGTGATGAGCCATGCTCGAAAGCATGGCAAACGCCTGTATCTTCATGCCTGGCATCTTGCCCAAAGGGGTGATATGGGTGTCGGCCTCCTCATTGATGGTACCAAGGATTACGATTTTATCTTTAATGACATTGCGGTATTTCATCACGTCGCGGTGCGAGATCGTGAAGAAATCGGTATGCGAATATTCAATGTTACGCTGCTTGGGCGTCTGCTCAGTGGGTTGCACACCCGTATAACGGCATACTGCCAAATAAGGCAACGAGTAGACGGTGGTGCCCATAAGATGCTCGTTCTGAGAGTATTTGCGTATACATCCATAGCCCTCTCCTGAGATAACGTTGCTGAATCCCCAACTAAACCCAGCGTCTTCCATACCCTCAAAGAACGAGCGTCGCGCACCTCTGAATGCATCATTCTTGCTGTCATAATTGATGAGTTTGCACGACACGATGCCATTCTTTATCTCCGAAACAGCATTGATGAGGCACTCGTTCTCCTCCTCGTCATAGCTGGGGCGTTCAAAAATGAGGTCTATCACAAACACCTTAGGCTGGCAACTTGCGATATCGCGAATGCTTTGGGCGATCTTGCGGCGATCATACAGTTCTGTCATGTCAACCAAAACAATGTCGTTATTGAACTCTTTCACGCCACTACTATTCTGTATCTCATAGAAGATGTCGGTCATGGAAAAGTCGGCAAAAGCCTTCTTGACGGGATTGAAAACCGTGAGGTTAATGGAAGCAAACGCCAACAACCACCCCAGGAATAACACCAAAAGGGTGACTATCAGGTGGTCGACATTAACCCACCCGGCCAACTTACGAAAAGACATGGCACGAAGTTTCTTCACTTGTGTGTCAATTTTAATATGTTTCAACGCAAAAATGCTTATAGTAAAAAGTTCCCCCTGTCAGCACACAGCATAGGTTTATAGTCTGCAATGAACATCAAGGCCCGTGAAGGAAATACAAAATTTTCTTAATGTTTGCAACATTTAACAATAACATACGTATTGACGGCAGTAAAAGTGTTGCAAAAATGAGACACCACAACGTTTTTGCCGTGAAACGAATTGATAGGAAGAAAAACACCTCCAATCCGACATCAAACCGCAACAAGCTAAATAGCCAAAGACCTATTGTCGCCTCTTACTCTTTTAGGCGTTTCGTTCAACCTCTCGTTTCCGCCCTCATTTCGCCATAGAACGCCACATCTTCAACACATTATCAGCAGTAGCGTCCCGTTCCTTCTTGCCTCGTTCTGTCATAGCACGCTATGTCTTCATTGCAGGCCTCGCAAGCATCACAACACAAACAAGAAGGGAAAATGAAGCCCCATGCCCATTAGAAGATCGCGGAAACTATTGCAAAACGCACCACCAATTAGGAAAAACAATAGAGGGTGAAAGCATTGAGAAAACAGAGACAACCCTAATATGGCAACAACAGATAACAAGAAGCCATGTTACAAAAGCAGAAGATAGCGTCGGAGCAGCTCCAAGATAGTAACAACATAAAGAAAAGGCACCATGAAACAGAAACGGAGAAAATATCGAAGCAACATAAAAAGAAGCATACGCAGGCCATTCCATTCCGCCTATTCACCCCTATCGGGTTCGGCAGCCATGCTTCCGCCCCACTCTTCCTCAAGTCGGCGATAACCAACGGCATGGTCGCGGAGATAGAGATGGTTAAGCGTGAAGGCCAAGTCTTTTAGCGTTTGGTCTCTCATTGGTTTCTTCAACTGGCACTCCCACACCGTAATGCAATGCCAGCCCATGGTTGCCAATCGTTGTTGCACTTCCTTGTCGCGCTGCTTATTGCGCTCTATCTTGCTTCTCCAAAAGTCGACACGTGTCTTGGGGAGGCGAAAAGCGCCACAATCATGGCCATGCCAGAAGCAACCATTCACAAAGATACAGGTGCGGTATTTTCGCAACACAATGTCGGGATGACCAGGCAACCGACCAAGATTGACCCGATATCGAAATCCCTGGCGCCACAGGTAATGCCTCACAAGGATTTCAGGCCGCGTACCATTCGATCGTATCGCAGCCATGATTCGCGTTCGTTGTTCCTTGGAAAAGTGGTCCATCGCATCATTGGTTTTCATCCTTCGTTTTCTCGTCAAGCCAAAGCTAAGACAAGCTTCGTTCCGCTCATTTGCCTTTACGAGAACGTTCCTTTGCAGCAAAAGTACAAACAATCCATCAAACCACCATCAACAACCGCCAACTTTTACTATTCATCGACACAACAAACATCAGAATGGGCTTGTTCAACCCTCATCTGAAAGAACAGGGTTACACCCGCACACCCCCAACAAACAAGCGTTTTCCCACAAACAACCACTACTACCGAGCCTGATGATTGCAAGCTCATCTACTATATAATAAGGTAAAGATCTCGCCCAACTATCACAACCGAGCCTGATGATTGCAAGTCCATCTACTATATAATAAGGTAAAGATCTCGGGCAATCGACAATGCGGAGTTTGGCTTTTGCGGGTTTTCAACTCCTCGATCCTTACTCTGTGGTTGACTAACTGCCATTGCCGAAATAAGGGTAAGGCGCATACTAAACTTAAAACCCTCACAGATGAATATCTGCGAGGGGTTTTAAGGGTGGATGGTGGGACTCGAACCCACGACATTCAGAACCACAATCTGACGCTCTAACCAACTGAACTACACCCACCGTGTATCGATTGCTTGGTGTTTCAAAGCGAGTGCAAAGGTAAGGGATTTATTCGAATCCACCAAATAAATCCCTAACTTTTTTCACCTTTCGCTTTAATTTTGCGGAGCCTGAGGCTGAGCGGGGGCATTCTGAGCGCCCTCAGCACCCTTCTGAGCACCTTGAGCGGGAGCCTTCTGCTGCTGTCCAGCCTGGAATCCTTGTGTATTGGTCGGGTTTGTTGTCTGCGTCTCGGTAGCAGCCTGCTCAAGCACACTCTGGCTTGTTGACGACTGGGGTGCAGTGTAAGCGCAAATCACGCTGACGATAACCATGATAGCAGCGAGCCCCCACGTAGCCTTCTCAATGAAGTCAGTGGTCTTGCGCACACCCATGATAGCATTGGATGAAGAGAAGTTGCTTGCGAGACCGCCTCCCTTCGACTCCTGGATAAGCACGACGAATATCATCAGCACCGACACCAGGACGATGAAAACTACAAATAATGTGTACATAATTCTTTACTTATTGTTTTTATTGTTTAATATCAACTTTTGCAAAAAGCGTATTTGATCTGCAAAGTAAGCATTTTTTTTCGGATAATTCAAATATAATCGCTGAATAATTTCAAGTGCTTTACCATATCGGCCTTGTTTGATGTAAATCTTTGCCAACGTCTCCGTAAAATAGCTTTCTTCTCCGTTTTTTCCTTCATTTGAGCCTGTTTGCTCATCTTCGGGCTTAAATTCCACATCGGCCTTCAATTTGATCTTTCCGCTTTCATTGTTTATGAAATTATCTATCAAATCTTGGCCTTTCAGTTGTGGTGCATCCTTCTTGTCGGCTTTGTTATCCTCTTCGTTCTCAACCTCCAACAGATACGACACATAATCGACAGCGGCGTCGGCCGGTGTGGGCTTTCGTTTGGGCTTTTTCTCCTCCTCCTCTTTCTCTTCAGGTATTGACTCGAGGAAGGTATCGATGAGCGATATGGTGCGATTGGAGGTAGGTTTCTGCTTATTTTCCTGTGGCTTGGCTACCGAATGCCTCATTTGGTAGTGAGCAGCCTCCACCAGATTGAATATCACCTTACGGTCGGTAATGTAGATGGCGGCTCTCCGCAGTTCCTCGTCGAAGGTAGGATCATGCAGCAAGTAGAGGTTTTGCAGCAATAACAAGCGCGCTGTTTGATAATACGGATACAGCGCCAGCAGACTGCGGAGATCGTAAAGTGTCTCGCGGTCGAGCAGTTCCGGCTGTTTGATGAGTTGCGCTATGTCCATATTTTATTGTTGTAATGGATTAATTATTACCTTGTTTCTATTGTCACCAGATGCTCGACCGCCCACGTTCTGAACACAACGGGGCATCCATGCACCTTGCTTTTGTTGTCTTTCAGAAGTCGATTGCTCCACGTTTAGCTCCCAGTTGGCCACCATCGACCACTCGTTAGCCTCCTATAGACAGGCCACTGGCTACTACATGAGATCCAGCGGCTCGCTACATGAGCTCCCGTTGGCTTCCATAAGACTTTCCACTGGCTGCTATAAGAGCACCAAGTGGCTGACCCAAGGTTACCCGCGGGCATCTGTAAGACTTACCAGTTGGCTACCGTAGCGTTGAAGATTTGGTCTGTGAGATCCTTACACATCTGCGTCACGAGTTCCTCTTGCACGCTGTTCAGGCTCTTCGTAGTCTCATAGCTCTTCGATGCGGTAAACGTTCTCTCGAAGTCCTCGTTGTGGTTCTTGTTATTGGTGAACCTCACGTTAACCGTTATCGAGAGTTCCGTTTGTGCCGAATAGCCCTCGCTCGACACCGACTTGTTGCGTTGCGAATATTGCGTAATCTCACCCTCGATGACCAGGTCGCCATTACGTTTCACCTGCTGCAAGCGTGTGTGATTGGCAAAGACATCCTTCAGCTGGTTGTTGAAGATGGGCCCCATGGGACCCCACACATAACTGCTTCGTATGGGGAAGTCGGCAATTTGTATGGTCTTGGTCGTCGTATAGTCAATGCTGGCACCATTGAACTTATAGCTCACGCTGCACGCTGTGAGTAGCACAAGCGTTACAATGGCAAGATATGACAGTATTCGTTTCATTTCACTTTCTTCGTTATTTATTTCTTATCCAGGCCATATTGCTTAATTCGTCGATAGAGCGTACGGTCGGAAATACCCAGTTCCTGTGCGGCTTTCTTTCTGCTTCCATCGTTTCGCTCAAGGGCTTTCTCCACCATTTGTCGCCCCAGGTCGTTGAGATTGAGGCTCTCCGGCTCGGTTTCAATCTCCTCGGCCTCTGCGTCCTCTGCCGATGGTGTGTACGTGGCGATCGGACTCTTACGAGGAGACACCATCGGCACGTTCGTCTTTCCTGTGCTGATGATGCTCGTTTGCAAGCTACTGGCAGCCTCCTGCAAGTTGCGCGACTCATCCAACTGCTTGCGCAGGTTCATCATGTCGCGCCTGAGGTCGGTAATGTTTCCCCGCAACTCATAGAGGATCTTATAGAGAATCTCTCTCTCGCTCTCGTAAGAGTGCTGGCCTGGCTGGCCTACCGTGGTGAGCTCCATGCTTTCAGGGTCTTGCGGAATGAATTGTCTCAGGGTTTCGGCCCCAATTTCCCGTTTCTCGCTCAGCACCGACATCTGCTCCGTGATGTTCTTCAACTGACGGACGTTGCCCGGCCATTTATATTGCAGCATCATGCGCTTGGCCTCATCGGTCAGCGTGATCTTTGGCAACCGATACTTGTCGGCCATCTGCATGGCGAAGAGTCGGAACAACAAGAGGATGTCCTCTCCCCTGTCGCGCAACGGCGGCATTTGTATGGGAATGGTGTTCAAGCGGTAATAGAGATCTTCGCGGAATCGTCCTTCCGATATGGCTTTTCGCATGTTTACGTTGGTAGCGGCCACGATGCGCACATCGGTCTTGCGAATTTCCTGGCCTCCCACCCGGATATACTCACCCGTTTCGAGCACCCTCAAGAGTCGGGCCTGCGTAGCAATCGGTAACTCACCCACCTCATCGAGGAAGATTGTACCCTTGTTGGCCACGCCAAAATAGCCTTCGCTTTCGCCCACGGCTCCTGTGAAGGCGCCCTTCTCGTGTCCGAACAGCTCACTGTCGATGGTTCCCTCAGGAATCGATCCACAGTTGATGGCAAAGTATCGTTCTCTCCTTCGTGGCGAGTTATCGTGAATAACCCTGGGCACAATTTCCTTGCCCACGCCACTCTCTCCGACGATGAGCACGCTCAAGTCGGTGGGAGCCACCTGCAAGGCCACATCGAGGGCACGGTTGAGCCCATCGCTATTGCCCACGATATTATACCGTTGTTTTATTTTTTGCAGTTCAGACGTATTCATTGGATGACAAAATTACATATTTTTCGAGAAATCTGCAACATTGCGCGCCATTTTATTCTTTCTCTTTCTTTCCAAGCTTAATGAGCAACAGACCGATACCAGTCCACACCAGTTCCCTCATGCGCACAATGAGCGCGACGAAGATACCTGCGCTGGCGCTGATTCCCAACGATGTGGTCGACATGAGAAATCCGCCCTCGCGCCCTCCGAGTTGCAACGGCATGAAGAACAGCAGGTTGGCGAAGAGCGACGTAAAGGCGAGCACCAAGATACAGTTGAGATAGTTGACACTGGGCATGAGCACCAGCAAGACGAAGAATATCTCTAACGCCGAGCAGATGCGGCAGCCCAACTCCAGGACCACAGCCCCAATGAAGTTGTGTGGGTTCTGACTGTGGAGCGCCGCTATTTGCTTGTCGATATCGTCGAGTTGCTCCCGATGGCGCTCCACAAACGGCTTTGCCCATTTCTTCACAAACGGCACATGCCTCAAGAGGTTCATCACTCTGTTGGCCAGTCCCTTGCGGTATCCGGCAATGAAAAACCAGATGCCCAGCAGGCAGAAGGCCGCGATGGCCGCCATGAGCACCCCCTCAAACAGGCTGATATGCTGTGTGCAGAGGAAGAGCACCACCGACACGAGCCAGAACCAGAAGTGGCTGAAAATGTGGGTCATGGCGTAGAGGATGACCGACGACGAGGCCCTTTCGGTGCCAATCTTCGGTGCCAGTTCCATGATACGGTAGGGTTCGCCTCCCATGAGACCACCCGGGGTGGCATAGTTGAGCGCAAAGCCCGACACGGTAACCTTATATAGCCAAAAGAACGATATTTTCTTAGGAGCCTTGCCGCCACCATCCTTTCCACCGCCAACCTGCTGACTGCACACTCCCTTGATGATGAGATACCACGCAGCCGTGTTGAAGATGTAGAGGAAGGCCCACAACCCGATAACCGCCCCAAACCAATAGCCCGCATGGCAAAGTCCTTGCCACACCTGAGCGAAGTCGAGTTGGGTTATCATGACGATGAGCACCAACAAGCCGAAGACGAAGAAACCGTTCTGATATTTTTTCTTCATTCGCTGAGTATGTTCGTAAACACTTGATGCAGAGCAACCTGCGTTGCCCCCATCATTTACTTATGCTGTTCCTTGGCGCCAGCCTCGCGCTTCTTAGGGATGGCAAATCGCACCTTCTCACTCTCGTCCTTGCGCTCATGATAGAGCTTGGGCAGCGGATGAGCCATGGGCTCATCATAGTTGATGCGGTCGCGGAAGGCGTCGATGGCCTGCCAGATGGCATGTCGGAAAGCGGTGGCGTCGGCCTTACCCTTGCCCGCAATGGCATACTCGGTGCCCTGACAAGAGGCCGCACACACCAACGGCAGTCCGCCGAGGTAGTGGATGCTGTCTTGCGGCAACAGCGCGTTGAAGGGCGCTATGCCTTGGTCGTGATACATGGCGAGGATGCCGTCGAATGCGGCAAAGTCGCCATTGCCAAAGAACTCATCGGCGCGATATGGGCCAAACACACAGATATCCTCCTCGGCCGTCTGCTTGATGGCGGGAATGATGGCCTCAGCCTCTTCCTTGCCAGGATGGGCAGCGCTATGGTTCGGGTTGAGCGCCAACACGGCGATGCGAGGACTTGAGATGCGGAAATCGCGACGCAGCGTCTCGGCAAACGTTCTGATACGACAGGCCACAGCCTCCAGCGTAATGGCCGAAGCCACATCCTTCAGGGCTACCTCGTCGGTCATGAGCGCCACGCGCAGGTCGCCGTTCACCATGATATCGAGAGCTTTCTGACCCTCACTGATGCATTGCTCTATAAACTTGTCGCTGTTTGGGAACGCGAATCCGTCGATGTGCATGTTGTCCTTGTTGATGGGACAGGTCACCAACACGTCGAACAGTCCGTCCTTGTAATCGGTGATGGCCCTATCGAGCGCCTTCACAGCCGTACGGCTTGCCTCCTGCGAGGGCACGCCAAACTCCACCTTCACCTCCTCGTCGAACACTGGCAGCAGGTTGACCTTGCCGTCCTGCGCATCGTCGGCGCTGCTGATGATGGTGAAATTGCTGTTGATGCTGAGTGCCTTGGCATGGTATGTGGCAATCTTGGGCGACCCATATATAATAGGTGTGCACATGTCGAGCATCTCGGGCTCTTCGAAAGCCTTGAAGATGAGTTCATATCCAATGCCATTGGTGTCGCCGTGGGTAATGGCCACGCGTATTTTCTTGTTGTCCATTTATGGGTTATTCTTGATGTTTATATTCTTGTTAATTGTTTCTTTTCCTGGTTGGGTGCCCTTGATGGGCTTGCTTTCTTAGTGTTCGCTCCATCGCAGGGTGTAGAGCACAGCCTCGAGTCGGTGCATGGCGTTGCGCTTTTTCTGGCCTGGCGCAAACACGAAACCTTCCACCACAACGGCCTTCCCGTCGGCTTTCGTCGCCCTTGCCGAGTCGATTGGCAGCAGGACCCTACTGACAAACGGCCCACCCATGTCGTCGCCGCGCATTTCCCACAGACCTCGGTAGATCGTCATGGGAGCGTGCTGCAGACTCTTTTGGTTCAGCCAAAGGCTGCGGTCGTCGGCGTTTTTGAACACCAGTCGCCTGTCGACCGTCGGCTCCACGGTGGTCATCCACATAGAGTCGGTTTCGCCCTTGATGGCCCGTCCGAGCACCTCATTGCGCTGGGCCACGAAGCGAGCCACCTCGGCATTGACGGCCGAAACCGTCGGCGACAGGGTCGGCACCCGGTAAACCACGATGTTCTGCATCGCTGCCGTGGCATTGTTGCTCAGCCACACAAAGTTGTCGCCCTGCTTGCTGGCCACCATGTCGACCGGTATCCAGAGGTCGACGCCAAACCGCTGCCGGATGGCTTGTTCGGCCTTGGTGTTTCGTTTGTGGCGCATCATGGCGAGCGTCTTGTTGATCTCGGCGCGATTGAGCAAGGCGCGCAACGCCGAGGCGATGGCTGGCGCGTTCCGCCTCAGTTGGCTGAGCGACGGCGCTCCTACCCGAATCACCATCTGGGGCTTGGCCCACACGTTCTTCTCGTAGCCCACATGGGGCTTGGTGTAGACGGTGGGGTCGACGTTCACCATGACAATGTTGCGCGAGAGGCGCAGTGAGGCGTCAAACCGGGCGCTGTCGACAACCGACACATCAAACGAGGGCTCGCTCTGAGGCAGCCCCTCCACATCGGCCGTGAGCATCTGCCTGACCAGGCCTTCGTGGTCGCCCACGAGCAACACCTCGTAGAGCCTACCGCCCGAAGGGGGCAACACGCCATTGCTACCCGTGCAGGCCACGAGCAGCCAGCAACCCAACAGCCAGGCGGCTACCCTTGTCATCGCTCCTCCTTGTGCCTGATGGCGCCAATCTTCTTCGAGGTGCTGAGCAGTCCGCAAGCGGCGAAGATGTCTTGTCCGCGCGAGGCGCGTATGGTGGTGAATATGCCATGGGCCGTCAGATAGTCGCGCAGCTCCTCCATCTTCCGCTCGTCGGTGCCATGCAGGGGCACGTCGGGTATCTGGTGGAAACGAATGAGGTTGATGCGGCAGTCGAGGCCCTTGAGCAGCTTAACGATCTGGCGGGCGTGGGCTGGTGTGTCGTTGACTCCTCCAAACACGATATACTCGAACGACAATCGGCGCTGATGGGCGAAGTCGTAGTTGCGCAACAGCTCCACAATGTCCTCGATGGGCATGCCTTTCTCGGCCGGCATGAGCTCAGCGCGCAACTCGTGGTTGGGTGCGTGCAGACTGATGGCCACATGGCAATCGCTCTCCTCGATAAACCGCTTGAGCTTGTCCTTGATGCCCACCGAACTGACGGTGATGCGCTTAGGGCTCCAGGCCCACCCGTAGTCGGCGGTGAGGATCTCCGTGGAGCGCAGCACGTTGTCGAGGTTGTCCATCGGCTCGCCTTGGCCCATATACACCACGTTGGTCAGCTTGTCCACCTCGGGCAGGCTGTATATCTGGTTAAGTATGTCGGCTGCGGTGAGATAGCCCTCAAAGCCCTGCTTGCCGGTTTGGCAGAACAGGCAGTTCATCTTACATCCCACCTCACACGACACGCAGAGCGTGGCGCGGTCGTCGTCGGGGATGTAAACCGTCTCAACAAACTTCACGGGCTGGCTGTCATCGGGGCGTGTGGTCTGCACGGGGAAGAGATACTTGATGGTGCCGTCTTTCGAGTGCTGCGCGTCGATGGGGGCGGTGCAACCCACCTCGTAACTCTCAGCGAGGCGTGCGCGGTTGGCCTTCGAGATGTTGGTCATCTCGTCGATGGTGCGCACATGGTTTCCGTATATCCATTTGGCCATCTGCCCTCCTGTGAAAGCGGGCATTCCCAATGAGGTGGCCACGTCTTTCAGTTCGGCGAGCGTCATGCCGAGTAACGATTTCTTCTTCATATTGTGCAAAGATACGAATTTTTTGAAAAAGGCGTGTCGATTGTGCCCTAAAATCTTATTTCTTCGCGCACACGAGGGGTGCCGCTACTGTTCGACGTATCGGCATGAGGCCCCAAAAGCGCCATCCAGCGCGGAACGAGGGTGGCATGCGGTGGTGGTGGGGAGGAATGGCAGACGGCTGCGATGAGGACCATTTGTTTGGTTTATTCTGAAAAAACAGGTGTCTCCAAATGGCGCCTTTTAGGAGACGAAAATGTGATTCTTATGGATTTTTGGCAGCGCTAACAAGCCTCGCAGTTGCGAAAGGGCGCGTTTCGAGTTGCCGAAAGGCATGTTTCGCAACGCGGTTTGGTAGGTATCGAGTTGTAAAAAGGCATCTTTCGCATTACGAAAAGGCATCTTTCGCAACGCAGCCTGTGGAACGCTGAGCAGAAAAAGCCAACCCAAGAATATAAGATATTGATTATCAATATTTTGCAAAAATGCGTCGAGAATCGCGTATTTGCGCCAAATATTTGTTTCGTGGAAAAGAAGTGTGTAGATTTCACTATAGGTTGTTGTTATTTTTACATACCAAATATGAGCGCACAAGGAGCGACGCGCAGAATGGCTTGGGGTGGACGGCCTGGCTTGTGGCGTGCCATTTGGATAGGTTTTTACTTTATCGATGAACGATTTTCAACTTTATGTTGTATCTTTGCATAAGATAGGCTGCGCTCGGCCAAACGAATGCAGTATCCTCATTTCCCATACGATCATGAAGCATCATCCTACAAACTCAAGCATACGCACCTCAGAGGCCAGCCCCTTGGCCACCAACCAACAGGAGCCCAACGTCACGGTGGGCATCGTCAGCGGCGAACGGATAGCCTTCTCCCTCAACCATCCGTATGAGGTGGAGGGCCAACAGGCCACGGGCGACCAATGGGTGGAACTGGCCAACGGAGCCATCCTCTGGAACGGCAACCGCTACAGCGAGCTGGTTTTCAGGCCCACCGACGAGGGAGCGTCGTTCTCGCTGAAGGATGTAACCATCGGAGTCAACTTCCATTGGGAGCGCAAGGAGACGCAGACCTTCCTGGGCATACTGCGACTGGTGATAGACGGCAACAAGGTTCTGGCCATCAACGAGTTGCCTGTAGAGCGATACCTGGAAAGCGTCATATCGAGCGAGATGAGCGCCACGTCGAGTCTGCAACTGCTCAAGGCGCACGCCGTGATATCGCGGTCGTGGCTATTGGCGCAGATGGAGCGGCGTAAGGCGGAACCCGAAACGGTGGCCCACCGACCGGAGTTTGTGAAAACCAACGACACGCTCATCCGTTGGTACGACCGTGAGGACCATACGCGCTTCGATGTTTGTGCCGACGACCACTGTCAGCGCTACCAAGGCATCACAAAAGAGACGAGCCATCATGTGGCCGAGGCCATCAGCCAAACGCGCGGCCAGATTCTGACGGCCGACGGTGAGATATGCGACGCGCGTTTCTCGAAATGTTGCGGAGGAGCCGTTGAGGAGTTCCAATATTGTTGGGAGAACACGCCCAAGACGTATCTGAGCGCCGTGCGCGACCTACTGCCGCCCCGAGTGGCCCAACGGGCAGCCGTCCATCACGTCACCGTCGACCTGCCCGACCTCACCGACGAGGCGCAAGCGGAGCGATGGATCAGGACGCGCCCCGACAGCTTCTGCAACACCAACGACCGCGGCATCCTATCGCAGGTGCTCAACGACTACGATCAGGAGACCACCGATTTCTACCGGTGGCAGGTGGATTACACGCAAGAGCAACTGGCGGCGCTCATCAGCAGCAAGTTGCAAGTGGACCTCGGGGAGATCGTAGACCTGGTGCCCATGGAGCGTGGCAAGAGCGGACGCATCGTAACGCTGAAGATGGTGGGAACGAAACGCACGCTCACCGTGGGCAAGGAACTGGAGATTAGGCGCGCGCTGAGCAAGAGCCACCTGTATAGCTCGGCCTTCGTGGTCGACCGATATGACATCGACAGCCATGGCGTGCCACAACGATTTAGGCTCACGGGAGCCGGATGGGGCCACGGCGTGGGCCTCTGCCAGATAGGCGCAGCCGTGATGGGCGAACAGGGATTTGCCTACGACGAGATTCTCGCCCACTATTATCCCGGGGCCGACATCACAACATTGTATCAGTAAGGACTATCATCAATATGAAAATATTCAAACGATCACCATGGCTATGGGTGCCGACGCTGGCCTTCAGCGACGGATTTCCACTCGTGGCCGTCATGACCCTCTCTGTTATTCTCTACAAGCAGCTCGGACTGAGCAATGCTGCCATCACCTTCTACACCTCGTGGCTCTACCTGCCATGGGTGCTGAAACCGGTGTGGAGCCCCTTTGTCGACCTCATCAAGACCAAACGGTGGTGGGTGCTCACAATGGAGGTGCTGGTGGGAGCGGCCCTCGGAGGCATCGCCTTCACCATACCCACGGTGTTCTGGTTGCAAGGCACGCTGTTCTTCTTCTGGCTGCTGGCGTTTGCGGGAGCATGCCATTGCATTGCGGCCGACGGATTCTACATGCTGGGGCTCGACGGGCACCAGCAGGCATGGTTTATGGGGATCAGGTCGGTGTTCGACCGATTGGCCACTATCTTCGGACAAGGAGTGCTGGTGATGGTGGCGGGAAACCTGCAGTTGGTGTTCCGAAACAGCATCCCCTACTCGTGGAGCCTCATGTTCTATGGCGTTACGGGATTGTTCCTGGCCTTGTGGCTATGGCATAGCTACGCCCTGCCCCGCCCCACGGAGGATGTGGTGAGGCCGGGCATCAACACCCATACAATATGGCGAGAGATAGCAAACACGTTCCGCACATTTGTGAGAAAGGAGCAAGTGGTGGCCGCCCTGATGTTCATCTTGCTGTTCCGACTGCCAGAGGGACTTCTGTCGAAGGTGTCGGCGCTCTTCCTCATCGACTCCGGGCACAACGGCGGACTGGGACTGTCGCCGCAGGAATACGGACTGGTGCAAGGCACGGTGGGCGCCATTGGCGTGGCCTTAGGTGGCATATTCGGAGGCATTGCGGCCAGCCATGGCGGACTGCGCAAGTGGCTTTGGCCCATGGCGTTCGCCTTCACATTGCCCAGCTTGGTTTACGTCTTCCTGAGTTATGCGTTGCCATCGAGCCTGCTCGCCATCAACCTATGTGTGTTCCTGGAGCAGTTTGGCTATGGTTTCGGACTGACGGCATACATGCTTTACCTCATTTACTTTAGTCGTGGGGAGTTTAGGAC
Organism: Hallella faecis; assembly: GCF_018789675.1. Taxonomy (GTDB): domain Bacteria; phylum Bacteroidota; class Bacteroidia; order Bacteroidales; family Bacteroidaceae; genus Prevotella; species Prevotella faecis. The sequence goes on along the minus strand of NZ_JAHKBE010000001.1, from coordinate 97,494 downwards.
GAGCCATTATGCCCTGGCCTCGGCGCTGATGTCGCTATCGATGATGCTGCTCGGACTCTTTGCCGGCGCATTGCAAGAGACGATGGGCTACCGACATTATTTTATCCTCGTCATTCTGTGTTGCACGGTGACCTACCTCGTGACGGCCTTTCTGAAGATCGACCCGCAGTTCGGAAAGAGGGAAGATGATGAAACCGAATAAGTATTACGCCATCTGCGACTGCGATAGTTGTTACTGCTCATGCGAGAGGGTGTTCAGGCCCGACCTCAATGGCAAGCCCGTGGTAGTGCTGAGCAACAACGACGGCTGTGTGGTGGCACGCTCCAAAGAGGCCAAGCAACTGGGCATACCAATGGGCATACCCTATTATCAGTTGGCAGAACGCTTTCCCGGAAAGGAAATCGGCGTGTTCTCGAGCAATTATGAGCTCTATGGCGACATCACCCAGCGCGTCATGGAGATCATACGGGACGCATGCCCCGAATTTTACCGATACAGCATCGACGAGGCGTTTTGCGTGCTCGACAACCTTCCCTACGACGCATTGAAGACATGGGGTGAGGAGCTATGCCTGAAAACCAGGCAGTGGGTAGACATGCCCATCAGCATCGGCATAGCCCCCACGAAGACGCTGGCTAAGTGTGCCGACCGGTTTGCCAAGGATTATCCGGCGTTTAAGCATTGCTGCGTGATCGACACGGAGGAGCGACGCATCAAAGCGCTCAAGCTGTTCCCGCTGAAAGAGGTGTGGGGAATAGGTCGGAGATACCTCGAACGGTTAGAATCGTACGGCATCAGGACGGCCTACGACTTTGCCATGAAGCCGCGGGCGTGGGTGAGAAAGGAGCTGCACGTAACGGGCGAACGCACATGGATGGAGCTCAACGGCATCGACTGCATACCCACCGAGCAGCTCGCCACGAAGAAGAGCATCTGCACAAGTCGCTCATTTCCTGGCATGATAGAAGATCTGTTGGGCCTGCGGACGCAAGTGAGCAACTATGCGGCACGGTGTGCGGAGAAATTGAGAAGGCAGCATACCGTATGCGCCAACATCATGGTGTTTATCGATACAAACCGCTTTCGCGACGACCTGCCGCAATATAGCAACTCGGCCATGGAGGTGCTGCTCACGCCAGTAAACTCCACACAGGAGGTGGTGGATGCGGCCCTGAGGGCGCTGAAGCGTATCTTCATTCAGGGATACAAGTATAAACGGGCCGGCGTCATCGTGTCGGCCATCAGCGATGAGGGAAAGGTGCAAACCAATTTCCTCGACTTCAACCCAGAGAAACACGAGAAACTGAAAAGACTGACGGCATCCATCGATAAGATCAACAAGCTGAATGGGGCCGAAACGGTGGTGTTGGGCAGCCAGCAATACACTGCCAAGCATGGGAAAGGAAAGGCCGGCTCGTTCCGCGACGCTATCAAGCACGATTTCCGCAGCCACAATTTCACCACCCGATGGGAGGATATCATTCGGGTGAAATAACCTTCAATCGGTCATGAGAACGAAACGGGAAAATAATTAGGAGGTTATACCTTCTTTTCAAAACACAACAAGGATAATAACAAAACAACAGGGCTCACACCGCACCACGAACCTCATCATGGATGCAATGTGAGCCCTGTTAACGCTCTGTTAGCACCTTTCCCTACATCGAAACGCCACAAACGGACGTTTCAGGCGAGCAGCCTCGAAAAGCAGCAGGCTACGCATTGCGCTTTGGGAGGCCGCCAACAATATCGGGCAAGAAGCCAAATGTTACTTCGCCTTGCGGCGTGCCTCGCGGGCTTTCTCGGCAGCAATCTTGCGGGCAGCAAGCTCTTTCTCCGACGGAGCGACGTAATGGATGCGGCGCATGAACTCGTCGACCGTGTCCTCGCCATCAAATTCGTTGAAGAAGGTCTCCAGAAGGGCTTGCGTGATAGCACGGGCCGAAAGGCGCTTGTGGTACTTCTCGCTGATCTCCTGCAAACGGTTCACCAAATCGCTCGACACGTAAATGGGCTTGCCCTTCTCCGAACTCTTGTCGTAACGCAGGTAATTGTTGATGAGCTGGTCGGCAAAAGCCTTCGAAACGGTGTGGCCAGCCTTGCTCGGGCGCTTAGGGGCCTTCGGCTTGGGGGCTGCAACAGAGGCTTCGGCGTCATCGGCAACAGCAGTGGCGCCAGCGTCTGCGGTATCGTTGGTGATGCTTCTCACGATGTTGGTGATGTCCATGTCTTCCAATGGATTCTCCACCAAGGGTCTCTTGTTTGCCATATCTTATTCTCCTTATATTACATGATTGCCTTCATGATGGCGTCGAAGGTCGTCGCCACAATTTTCTTCTGCTTGCTCTCCAACGAATAGATCGTGGAATAGCGCTTGATGGCCACACCCTGCTTGATGCGCGGAACCACCGTTCCCACGAGCTCCAGAATGTTAACGGTCTGCGCGCGCTGCTTGCGTTCCTCGGCCTTACCCTCGTGGTCGTTGATGCGGTTGGGAACGAAAACCATGCTGCAATTAGAGATGCTCTTCAGCGCTTTGAGGAAGATACCCGTAGCATCGACCGTGTCGGGATCGAACGACATGGGAATGACGGCTACATCAGCAGCGGCATAAACGGCCGCCAGGCTCTTATCGTTGAGGTTACCCGGACAGTCGATAAGCACGTTACCTGGCACCTTCTTCAGCTCCTTCATCACCTTGTTCACCTTCTTAATGTCCGAGGTGTCGAGCGGGGTGACCTGCCAAGGCATCTTCTGCTCAGGATCGGCCTTCTCCTCACGCACACGGTGACGATACAACGACTGCTGCAAGTCGGCGTCGAGAACCGCTACAGGCATGCCGTTTTCGGCCAGATAAGTTGCAAAAAGACTGCAAAGGGTGGTCTTTCCAACACCACCTTTGATATTCGAAAAGATGATAATCTTGTTCTTCTGTTCCATTGTTTCCTTCTCTATTTTAACAATGCAAAGGTATGCAACAATTGGCAATTCAGCAAACTTTTAGCTATATTATAAGATATTTTAGCACTTCGCTCATAACACAACGCATAATGTATTGTGTAGCTATGTTATATTATATAACGTAACAGTCTATTCGACCAACCACTTGACCCATTCGCAACCCGCTGATTTACAGTCGGCCGAAAGCACAAGCCCTTCCTCCACACACCTTCTCTTCCATCCCTTTCCTACTTAGGCATAACGCTCCCAAACCTCCCCCACCCTTCTCGGTATCCACACACCGCAAGCCTCATAGGTCCCTATGGCGTTCCACAAGCCATCCGCACACCAAAGCCTTGGCACAACTCCAACGAGCGGCTGTTCGCCAACTCCCTCCCCGTAGGATATTTGTTATAACACAAGGTGGCAAAAATTATTTTGTTAAAAAGCCTAAAATCACTTGCAAGAAAGAACAAAACGCCTTAACTTTGCATCAGAAATATTTTTGGAATAATTACAATTAAAATACAAAACATTATGAAGGAGTTAAAAGGAACCAAGACTGAGAAGAACTTGCAAGAGGCTTTCGCAGGTGAGAGCCAGGCACGCAACAAGTACACCTATTTCGCCTCTAAGGCTCGCAAGGATGGCTACGAGCAGATTGCGGCCATCTTCGAGGAGACGGCCAACAACGAGAAGGAGCACGCCAAGTTGTGGTTTAAGCTACTTGAAGGTGGCGCTGTTCGCTCAACACGAGAGAACCTGAAGGCTGCCGCAGAAGGCGAGAACTACGAGTGGACCGACATGTACGACCGCATGGCCCAGGAAGCCGAGGAAGAGGGATTCCACGAAATCGCCGAGAAGTTCCGTGGCGTAGGCGCCATCGAGAAGCGCCACGAGGAGCGCTACCGCAAGTTGCTGCAGAACATTGAGGATGCCATTGTCTTCAGTCGTGAGGGAGACGCCATCTGGGTGTGCCGCAACTGCGGTCATGTGGTGGTAGGCAAACAGGCACCTAAGGTGTGCCCCGTGTGCGCTCATCCCCAGAGCTACTTCGAGTTGCAAGCCAACAATTTCTAACTTGCAACCACGACCAGCCGCCCCACAAAGGCCCTAAATACGCAAAGCCCGCCAAGACAAGAGTCTTGGTGGGCTTTGCTTTTAAGCTTAGCGAGCTTCGCAAACGTTGCACTAACGCCCCGTGAAGCACTGCTTGCATACTTAGTGGAGCTGGCGGGAGTCGAACCCGCGTCCAAACAGGGAAACCATACGCTTTCTACACGCTTATTCTGGCCTTCGATTTTCGAGCGACAGCAAGACCCAGACCACCAACTGTCGCCTTATCCTCTAAATCTTCACCAGCGGCTCGAGGCCGCCACTGGCTATTTCCGACTTGATCTGCACCGCTTGATCAGGATGGTTCGGAAAAAGAGCTCCTGAGCGATGTCTCGTCCCATCACCTAGTGACGGGATTAAGCCAGTAATCTACTGTACTTCGATTAGGCAGCGAGAGCGTAGTTGTTTTCGCCAATTAAAATTTTGATCACTCAGATTTAGGAGCTAGCCATCGAGGCTCCGCGTGCTTACGTACCATCTCGTCTGCTGTCAAATCCAGTCAACCCCGAGATGTTGTACCACACTGAAATTCAGTGCTTTGCGTACTAAGAAACCCCATCGTGTGGACAATGTGTGGACATAAATCCTTGATTATCATCCTCATTTCAAGCGATTTCCTATTGCAAAATTAGTACAAATGGTTGAAACCACAAAATAAAACAGCAATATTTTGCATGTGTGTGGACAAAGTGTGGACAACTTTTTTTATCGCGGTTCTTTATGGAAAGTGTATCTATCTTGGTTTTTATCTTCCATACCGAGCTTGCTCGATGCCTTATAACAACGATTTACAAAATCGGTAAGCCTAATTACCGGTTTTGAAAAATCGGTCGGCACACCACTCCTATTGGAGTCCTTCGGGGAGCAAGCTCGGTGAGATTTTTTATCTGTTTTGATATCTGACCACATAAATCTATTCTTTAGCGTTACGTTTCATAAAAGTAAATCTTGTCTTGAGGCATGGACGCAACGACAGGTCGTATGTTCCCATTTGGAAGAAATTCCTGCTATCCTTGTTTGGATTCAGATTCTGATAGAAATGAAGTCCGCGTCCAAGTGTAATATCCCAGTTATTGCTTGTACGGATATATCGGTCATGCGAGTTTTCATCGAACTCATACTCGAAAGTCATAGAAACATCGTCCATGTCATCAAGAGTATTCTTTAATCTTTGGAGACTGTCGCTTATAAGAGTCGATTCTTCTGGAGTTTCGCCAGGTTTTGTAACAAGGCGGAAAACCTTACAATCACCAATTTTCACAAGGAGTTCCACAAAACGAACAAGATTAGTCATCTGGAAACCATGAGTCAAATATGGTTCCTCCAACATAACGATGGAAGCCCCTTTAAGGTATTCTGCGAAAAGGTCATCATATCCATATCCAGTATCACCATACTGAACATCAACCGTTTTTTCCTTTAGACTTCCGTCTTCAACCGTATCACTTGCAGGAACAATATCCGACAGAGCATGATTTGAAATTATCTCAGGTTCAACATTAGCCGTTACAGGATTTGTAACAACGTTATCATGGGCAGGTTCTGTGAGAACAGGTACATTAGCATCCTTACGAGGATTTTGTGTTGCTATGCTATACTTGCTTTCCGGACAATACACAACCACCTTCTGTCCATCCTTATTGATATAGGACATATTGATACGAGCGTATTCCTCATCCGGTTTACGCTTATTCAACTGCTCCTTTACACGACGGCGACCTTCAATAGCATATTCTACAATTTCATCGAACTCTTCATCTGTTGGTTGTCCTGTAGGGAACAACAACTTGATAAAGCCAGATATGGTTTTCTGAAGAGCACGGTTATCGCGTCCTTCAATGTTGTCACCCTTTTTTAGTCTTGAATTTACAACACCAACATAGTCACTGTCGTGTACAAACAGATAATGAAGAGCTTCCGACATGTAGTCCGTAATCAAACCAAAGTTATTGTTGTAAGCACTATCATCAATCTTTGGAATCTCCCAACCTGGAATGTAGTTGTAGATACGGTCAATTACTGCAAGGTCGAAAGCCTCAGGCAAAGTAACAAGCAAGTCATGATCGTAACTGTTGACAATGCGAGGAATGTTCAAATCGAAGTTGCCGACAAATGAGAAACTGGCATAACCGGTCACCTCGCGTCCACGAGAGAAACGACCATTAGCCATATAGTCCTTCATGATTTGTACAGTATCCGCATCCTTGATTTTCATTTTGGCAACTTCATCGAAAGCCACATTATCCCAGAAGCCGACAGCTCCCACCTGCTTTCTCTGATTGTTGTACAGCAAAGTAGCGGTAGAAGCCTGGCCGCCAGACAACAAAGTCGAATATGGCGAGAATTCTGAATAGAAGTAAGATTTACCCGTACTTCGTCCACCCAGCTCTATACTATTGTAGTTACTCTGAACCAATGGCAAGAAGCGAGAAAGGATGTGGAACTTAAGTCTGCGTCCATTCTTGTCTCCGTTAAGTTTGCGAGAACGTTCCGCCAACCAATTAGGATCAATACCGATGCTTCGAATCAGAACATCAATCCATTCATCAGTCGTAAACCTCTCACGTCCACGGAAGAACTTCTGCTCATCGAAATGAGCAATCTGAATTGGACGTAAATCTTCAATAAAGAATGCATAATCATCCTCCTCGACCTCGTTGTAGGCCAAGGTTACTTCTGCCCAAATTCCACTTTCGAGAAGCTTCTCATTCTGTTGATAGAAATTTGAGTTGATAGCTATGCGCTTAGAGGCAAAGTTTTCCATCTCAGCCCAGTATCTCTTTTCGCGTTCAACGTACTTAACATGGATTTTATCGATGAATTTGTGACGTTTTTTCTGTTCAACAATTGCCTGAGCCTTGTTCGACTCATCTGGACGAACATAGCACTTCTCGATGGTTTGCAGCACAGCCTTCTTTCCCTCCTCAATTTCTTCCGGATCTTCACTTGCACAGTAACGAGACAAAAGGAATTCCAAAACAAAAGAAGGCACATTGACTGCACGCTTGATTTCATGCAGGAGGTCTTTTCTGACAACTTTGCCAGGAAAGGCTTCATTGAGTTTTATATCTAATGCATTCATTGCTTATTCACTTTCAAAATTAAGTCTTAGAACAGATAATGTTGCGTTTGTTTCCGCATCGAAAGCTGTCACCGTAATGGTGTGACCATTGTAGTCATCGTCAATACTGATAGGTTGACGAATCTTGGCTGCATCTGCAGGTATATCCACAAGCTCCGTTACGTCGTTATAGAATTTTCCTTCAGGCCGACCAATAGAACTACCATCGTCGCCAACTACTGTAATTCGGATATTTACATCATCGGCAAACAAATCTGAGAAAGCTGTATTGACGTCAATAATGGGGCGATGCATATAAACAGTGCCTTCGGTCTTATCTTTATAGGTAAGAGAAACACGATACTGTTGTCTCTGCTTTTCTTCCTGCAGCTTGACAGTTATTATAGGAACAATATTTTCCTGCAGCGACAGTCCTTCATGATAATACACTTCTCCACGACGGAACACGGTGTAATCTTTAGCATATACGAGCTTCATAGCGCTAATATTTGCTCCGAATTGTGCCGGTGTAAAGGAAAGGGTATCTGGAGAATCATTCAGATTACCAGCAAGCATTCTTGATTCTTCGAGAACAATGTCGTTACCAGCAGGCTTCTGAATCTGATCACTAACACGGAATGCCGGTTGAAGCATGAAACCATGATCAGCCACAATGACAGCCATATCAAATTTGAGTCGTTTGCAATCTTCAATAAGACGTGCCAGGCGAATCATTTCACGTTCCATTGCAGCCAGACCATTCAACTTGTCATTTTCGCCGGCTGTATCAATTCCTACACTACGGACTATAAGCAATCGTGTACTGTCGCTTACAACAGAAGCATTCCAGTCTTCCAGACGGACATCCTGAATCTCAACACCGGTTTTATTGCGCAGATAATCCACTCTGTCCTCTGGCGTGATTATTGCATCAACTCCGATTGAAGGCTGCAGTTTTCCTGACTTTTCTACAAGAACAATATCGTCAAGATGGTTTGCCATGCAAAAACGGGTCACAGAAGGCAGGTATGAAATACGCGGAGAAAAATCCACTCGTTCGCGGTAGCTACGCTCAATCTGCTCCGAGAAATTCTTTCCCATCTCAAAACGGAACGCATCAACCATTACAAATACGACCTTCTTGCCTTCCTCTAATGCAGGATATACTTTTTGTAAGCATCCTTGATTCTTGAGTACGGGGAAATCCTTCAGTTGTGTGATTGACCGCTGATAAATCTTCACAGCCCGTTCGGTAAACTCATGGTAGCGAGAGTTCACTATCCCGGTGAGTTCTTTTACCTGCTTTGGCATGTTGATTGCACCAAGCAAATCTGTGTGATACCTACGGAATGCGTAGTCAGCCATACAACCACTTTCGGCATACCAATCCACCAGTTCCTTCAGTGTACCGTCGGATTTGATGCCCTGATGAATGCATGCCAATAGCGTTAGCGTATGCTCAGCTAACTTCCAGAACGTAGCGACCTCCAAATCTTCCTGACACCAAACATCCGAGAGATTCTTTTTGCATAATACAGTTGCATCGTCTTGTTTTCCTTCTTTTAGGTAGGAAATGAAGCGGTCATACTCTACGCTATTTTCAAAACAGAATGTCACGCGATCGCCTAAATGCTTTGACTTTGCAAATACCTCCTGAAGGTTCAACTGCTCTGCAATTTTATTAGCCATGCGGACATAAGTTTCCCTGAGGTTTATCTGGTTTCTGAGTTTATCACAAATCAGATATACCTTCTCCTTCATTTGTTCGGGTGCCATTGCTACACTTGTCAGATTATCGGGTAATTCCTCCGGCAAGTCAAACACAAACTCACTGAAGAGCAGATATGCCCACAATTTGAGTTGCACATCCTTTAGGCTTACTCCATTTGAGTCCAACCCAGGATATTGAGCAGTAGCAAAAACTTTCCATTCCTTGAGCCACTTCATATCAGCGCACTGGGTCTGAGACAGTAAGCCAACTGTCATCTCTGCGAAGCTTTTGCCTGATGTCAAGTGCTCAAGCTCAGGATATGCAGCACCATCGAGCAAGGCATTGATCATGTTGAATGATGTTGAACCTTGTTTGAACAGCTGGTCCAGTTCCTTCTGCTTGGCAGGAAGGAATGTCCTGCAAATGTTTTCATAACCATCCTGTGGACCGTAAGGAAATACCTGTCCACTCTTGAAAAATGACATAAAAGGCTCTTCCACCCAATCTCTGTTATTGGTTGGCATTGAACGCTTACGATATATTATCATTCTCGAATCCTTGTTCAATGAGAGCTCATTGCACCAGAAACGAGATGCTGACAATCTTGCGTTTAGCAGTCCCTTTGTGGTATCAATCACCTTAATGCCCTTCTCCTTTGCCAAAGGCAGCAGGTCGTAATAGATACCATCCTTGTCATATATTGTTAACACCGGTGACTCTGGCTTCATCTTGGCCAGCCAGTGATCGAGTATGTATCCTTGTATGTCCATTGTATATTAAATATTAAACAGGATCTATCGTATTTTTCGGATTTCTTGGAATTGGCTCATAGTTATTAGCAGAATCGAAGCATTCCTTAGCTGTTCCTGGAAACTGTTCTATCAATTCTTTGCGAACCTCAGGATGTTCTTTGAATATTGTAAACCAGATAGACCAACAGCCGTGACCTTTGACTAAATCTATTATTGTTTCTATATCAACCTTTTTGCTTTCGTATTTGTATAGGTAACGCATGGCAAGATCCCATTTCTCTGTTCTTACAAACCAACGTCTATCTTTGGACTTCGAATCCATCGGACCTTTATTTAGTCCGACTAATTTTCGAAGAGCCTCTGCATTAGCAAGAGATTTGCCTGTTAGATTTGGGTTCACATTTACTACTCCTCCTGCCTTATATTGAAAAGAGAGGAAAGTATTATTAAGATGTGGTAAATGGCATTCGCCGTAAACTACATTTTTGTCACCCTTATTATCACGTCCGTTACAGGTCGCACATGATAGCAGAAAGTTTTCCCATTTAGTCTCCAAGGCTGCATATGGATAATTACCATTTTCGTCCTTGTACCTCTTGGCTTGAATATGCTCAACGGCAAGTTCTCTTTCGTCATCAAATGCCTTTTCACAGTATGAGCACATGCAGCCTAAGTTAAAGATCAAATGTGGTTTTGCATCTCTATAATTAGGATGATAGTCTGTTTTAATAGTCAACGAATCATCTCCACAGGGATACTTGCCTGGAGCGAGTTTTACGACTGGTCTCATTGTGAATTCCTTTCTGCTTTAAGTAGTGCAACGTATGCAGGATCATCGGAAAATTCTGCTTCAATGGCATCCAATTCCTTCTTTACATTTATCGCTTCCTCAGACTTTTCTTTATCCTCCTTTACAAGCTGATAGTATCTTTCTGCCATATCCAGCATTTTCTTGTACTTGGGGAATCTATCTGTGTCCATATTCATTTCTGTCACAGCAATGTCTTCGATACTTCTCATTTGCGGATTAGAACCTTTTTCACCATCAAGGGTAATGACGCTTTGGCTATTCACACTCTGCACGATAAACGGAGAGTGGGTTGTTACGATGAATTGCATCCTTGGGAAGGCATTCTGTAAATCCTGAAGCACGTGCTGCTGCCAGTGCGGATGAAGGAAAAGATCAATCTCGTCAATCATAATGATACCAGGAGTACTCCTAACCGCTTCTACCCCAATGAATCCATTGAGCTGAATACAACGATAGGCAATCTCTGCACAGATATTGATCATAGCCTTAAAACCGTCGCTCATCATGTCATAGGTCAACCAATAAGGTTCCGGATCTTTTGTCATTTGAACTCTGGCTGCGAGTTCATTATTCTTCGTATCAACTCTAAACCCTTTGATTGCAGGTATAGCATGTTCAATTGCTTCAAAAAAGGCTTGGTCTGTTCCTTCGAACTCTGCTCCTTTTTTGAGGCTAAAATTGTATTTATAAATCCAATTAAACGCGCTCTTAAAATCTACCTGCTGGCCATCAAGCGAACATTTATACGCCTTTTCAAGTCTTGATTCACGTGCACGCGTTTTCTGCGCCTTACGATAATTCTTCTCAAGACGATTGCTTCCAAAAGCTAAGAAAAGAGGAAATACTGAATTCTTATGGGTTGTATCTGCCGATATTCTTTCCTGCTCCATAGCCGTCACCTCTAACATCAACTCATTAGCGCTTCTCTTGGATATACTGTTACTCGAACGTGTCCATGAAATTGAATGGACTTGATCGTCATGACTATAATCATCAAGATTATACACAGTAGCAAAGAAATCAGCGTTTACAGAAATCTCAGGTTTACCCGTATCCTGTATGAAATCCTTATTTGCCTCACTATATCTCTTCACATAGTCAGTTGATAAGAAATTTCTACTGAATGCCTTACCTCCAGGAATAATCTTCAATGCCTGTAGATATGCTCCGAGAGCAATCTGCACGGCATGAAGCAGAGATGTCTTACCAGTTGTGTTATCACCCAGGATAACATTCATTTTAGAGTCAAACTCAAAGCGCCTCTCCTCTATGAAGCCTCTGAAGTTTTTTATGGTTATATCATTTATTCTCATGATGACAATATATTTTCAAGTTAATCAAAATTCATTTCAGTCTGTATGGCATCGGCCTTTTTCTTCCTTGTCTTCTTTTCCTTTGGCTTGTTCTCACAGATATGCTCCAAGCCGTGGGTGAGTGCCATGCACCAGTCTTTCTTTGCCTTTTGAGCGACTCGGGCTGGATACATGTTCATGGCAAGGTGGCTCCAGTCGTAGTCGCCTTTCGCCAACAGCTCCATGTTCTTCTCACATTCTGCTCGCCATAAACGACTGGCGGCAAGATGCTGCAAGGGGGCTGCCGTCACGGGCACGCCGTCGTCGTGGTTAGGCACATAGCCTGCTTCAATGATGCTGTTCAGCTTTTCCATCATGCCTTCCACCTGTTCTTGCTCTGCGCGCACCTGCGTTTCTTGCGTCTTGTTGTGGGCGGCAAGAGCTGCGTTCAGACGTGTGCGCAACTGCTCTCCCTTCTCACGCAGCTGGATGATGAGCTGTGGCAAAGTGTTCTTGCTGAGCTTGGGATAATATACCCAGTAATCCATCGTGCCGTCTTCCGATGCAAGGAGCCAGTAGATAGGTGCCTTGCGGCGGCTCTTGGTGTATCGCTTGAAGTGGTAGTCGAAGAAGCCAGTTGGCGATGAGAGGTAGGCTTGCAGACTCTTGCAGCCTATCAGCTGGCAAAGCTCATACTCCATATCGTCGGCACGGTCGCCCCACAGCCAGGCCATCACCTCACGCACATGGCTTGCCAGACAGAGCGGACTCTCCTCCTCATTGGTCATGATGCCGTCGGATGGCACGGCGAGCTGAGCTGGGCATGGCTCTTCGCCTTGGCTTACCACAGGCATGAATGGCAGGGCATCGAACACGTCGCCAAACGCAGGGATTGCCTTTTCTCCCTTGGCGAATGCCGTGTTCCATCTGCCGAAAGCCATGCCTACCAATTCCATCACCATCTCCTGTGCCATCGTTTTCTTGTCTATCACATTCAGATTGCTGGCTCCGTCTATCGACAACAGCTCCTCGTATGGACGGCGAGCTTTATAGTCGTTCAAGGTCTGTCGGAATTCGCTGCCTCGGTCGATGTCAGCCAAGTCCATCCACAGGTCATCGTTCTCCTTGACGAGTTCCACATATCGGGCGTAATCATCTGTCAACAGCTCTTGCATCTTATCAAGACCTGCCTCGATGCCGCTCTTCAACTCCATCTGTGCTATCAAACCATGATATTCCAGGTTGGTCTCGTCCAAGCTGAACCATTTGCGCTTGATGTCAATGATAGCGTTGACGATACGCTCAATATCTGACTGGCGAGTGGCGTAGTCGGGCATGGGTATTTGATTTACATATGTCGTCATTTTGTGCCCACCTGAATATAGATTTAATATGTATTGTGATAGAATTGAATTTATAAATGCAAGACATGAAAAGCCATGTATTTTATTGTAAGCAGGTATTCCTATATACCCTTGTGTCGTAAACATATTTGGCTTCAATATTTGAGCATCCAAGACTTCACCTCTTTCTCCATAGTAAACCCCAATAGTTTTTTGAGCCTCGGGATTCCTTATAAGATTCATAGCTTTTACACGAATACCATTATCTTTCCACTCTGCCATATCTCTATATGTTGCATAAAAGTGAGAAAACTTTCCGTTTCCTGCAACAGGCTCAAATATTTTAGATTTCTCCACCTCGTAAAATAATCGAACAAACAATTGAACATGAAACTTATTTCCTCCCTTAGCTTCAAATCCGTACTGAACAATTGAGCGATGCTTAAAATAATCAATAATATCCTTATCAAAATAATAGCCTATAACAGAATTAGGCAGCGCCATAAAGTCTAAAGATTTCGCCATATATATATATGGTGAAACTTCTTGGTTCTTTACATTTAATATATCAAATAACTTTTTCCCTTTTATAGTAGGATCCTCATCATAAACATTGATGAATATTCCTTGTTTATTAGTTTGCTCGCTATCAACTATTAAAACAGCTGTTTCTACATTAGCATCGAGCACACCCCATCCTGTATCTGCACAATACTTAATAGTACCACATAAATTATGCTTTCTAAAATCTACATATATAGATTTAATAAGAACAGTGCGATCAAAAATTGCTCCAACTAATCCACCATCATCCATCATCTCCTGCATACGGTCGAAGAAGGCGCAAACCAAGTTTTTGCTCCAAGCAGGATAGTTGTCGTTAAGATATTGCGAGGTATGCTCGCTTCCCTCACCGAACGGTGGGTTCATGACGATGCAATCGAATCGCTTCTGGCACAATTCGATAAAGGCAAAGCCACGGGTGGCATCCTCCGAGAAGAGCGCATTCTCGTAGCCTTCCTCCTCGCTCAGTCGTGAAGAAAGCTCCTGCAAGGCATTCTGCAAACGCTCCGTAATTTCCTCAAAGAACTCATCCTTATGGTGGCGCAAAGCTCGGCGAGCCTCGTTGGCTGCCATAACCTCAGCACGGCGCTCCTCAGAATCAAAGATATTTGCATTACGGTTTTGGTTCACCTTGCTCCAGTTCTTGCGCAGATATTCTATGTCGTCGCTGATTTCCTTCTCCATCTTAAAGAGCAGACCAGCCTCGCCCACAAACTTCATCTTGTCCCAGATGGTGGTGAGCAGACGCTGCATAGGCTTGTCAAGCTCGTCCATCAAGCCCTTGAGCAGACGCTTGTTGCCCGGCATAGCCTCTGCCAAAACCAGGTTGCTCTTGCGGATGAGAGGACGCTCACCGGCAGGAATGCCCATCTCGCCATAGCTACGTTGGGCACGAAGCCAGAGGCTAAGCGCAGCAAGCTGAAGGGCACGAGGGTCAATCTCGCAACCAAAGATATTATTCTCAAGAATCAGTCTTGGCACTTCGCGATGGAACGATTCCCGGGTATGTATCTCGCGATACGGAATCAGCAGCTCAGGATGATTGTCCCAAGTATCCATATAGATATACTCATACACCTCGTAGAGATAGAGGCCAAAGTGCATGGAGCCACATGTAGGATCGAGAGAGAGAATCTCGGTCGGCTCCTTGATGGCACGTTCCTCGATGGTCTCGTCTGGACGACGCACCATGTAGTGACATTTCTCCTCACCTATTCGGCTCTGTCCTTTGGTCATCTCGTACCAAATTCGGCCAAGAGAGTTGTCGGTCAGGAATCGGACGATGTACTCCGGCGTAAAGAACTGGTTGCGCACAGCCATCTCACGGCTGTTGCGTGGCTTGTTGCTTTCCTCGCGCATCTTGCGACGCTCCTCCAGAGAGTTGTAGTCCTGGAACATCCAGCCTAAAGTCTCATCCTCCATCCAGAAGTTGACAGTAATGCCATTCTGCTCGTCATACCACTCGCTGAGCTGGGTGTCGTTGATGAGGTCGAGCAGTTTTAGCAATGTGTTCTCGTCGGGGAATACCAACCCATAAGGCGAGAAACGATCAAAGACGGCAGGAAGTTCAATGCTAAGTTCGTCAAAGATGCTATGCAGATACCACTTGTAGCGATTGTATTTTGGCATAGCCGTTTGCTGGGCAATAGCATCATAGCTCTGAAAACCTACAGAATCATAGCCGGCTCTAACGCTCTCAAGAATCAGGTCACGTTCCTCACACATGCGAAGGGCGCAGAAGCGGTTAAGTTGGGTAAATGCCTGTTCTGCTATAAGCTGGCCCACAGCAAGGCGCTCCTTGTTCGCCTCTGTTTCCGGGAGGGCTGCAAGGAGGTGTTTCATACGTTCGCGAAGCATACGCGCCGTATGGACAATGTCGGTATCTTGATTAGCAAGTTGTTCCACTGGAATGGTGTGGCCATCAGCCCATATGCCATAGTACTGTTGAAGCAGCTCTGTTACGTTCTGCATCAACAGGTTCTTGGCTGAACTGACGAACCGTTCCAGCACTTTCTTTGCATTTTGAGAAATCATAACTGTCTCGTGAATTTGATTATTCGTTTATATTGAGAACCACAGGGTTGTTGTCATCAACCGTTGCCAGGAGTTTGGTCAACTCATCAATGATAGCCTGAAGGTCAGCCTTTGTCGTAATTCTCTTTTTGAACTTAACTTGACTTGCCTTAATGCCAGATTCATGTGCAGCGCTACCGCCTTCACCATGTCCAGGCTCTTCTCCACCAGGAGTGAAATGTGGTTCAGGATCGGCAGGAGGAGTCACAACCACGGCTGGTGCATTTGACTTGGCCTGATTGCGCACACGATTCTTAATGGCATCCACATTGTTCATCTTGTAGCTGACAAAGGTATTAACCATCTCGCGCAATCCTTCAATAGTGTTGCTTCTGCAATCTATATTTAGGTTGTCCAACTGAGTGTCGATCTGAATCTTCTGAGAATCCGTAAGCTGGGGATATTCCGCCATTGCCTTAACCTCGTCACGGCAGTCGCCAAGAATACTATTGCCCTGTGTCTGGAATTCAACACAAGCCTGAGTGAGGTAACTGTCTATCTGGTTACGCAAGTCAGTAATCTCGGAAACAATTGAAGGAAGGTCTGCATTACCAATGTAGTCATTATAAACTTGTCCGACCTCCGTTACATGCTTTTTGAAGTCACTTAGCTGGGTAAGTTCTGGCAGTGTAGAGGCTTGATTGGAAAGGAGGTTGATATGCTTGAGCTGATCGATAAGCCCGGCCTGCTTGTTGCACTTCATAAAGTCCATTGCATACTTGAATGACTTAACGCAATCTTCATCCTTACCCAACAGATAAGCAGCTTCGCCGCCCTCACTATCCAGGATACGCTGGCCATAATTAACTGCCAGTTGCATGTTCTGTAGACCTGCTAAATGAAGATTGGCAAAGTCTGGGATAAGATTATTAAACCTTGGCTGGTAATACTTTATCTTGGCATAAGCTTCCTTAGCAATCTGATCCTTGACGGGAGCGATACGTGAGCTGTTGAAGAAACTGGTAAGATTCTGAGCCGCTTTGAGCAATTCAGGTATTGTCAACGCTCCTTCCGTATTCAACGAAATGCTAACCTTGTTGAAACTATTGTTTGTGGACATTGCATCAACCGCAGAATCACCGAATACAGTTATGTTTTTTCCTGCTACACGAATCTGAATGATACTTGCCTTAAGCATCAGAGCGACGATATAACGAATGGTATCCTTTGACCATCCGTAAGGATCACGTTCAAAGTGATTTACCACGTCTTGGCCAGTAGCCTCATTACGTAGAGCAATGAAATCCTTTATCTCAGCGATAGCAGCATTTGAGGTGTCTATAGTTCCCTTGCTCGTATTGATAATGCCGAAAGGATTGAGTGCTGCAGGGATGGTGGTAATGTCGCTATATGAGGCCAACTTATTCACACAGTCGCTCTTCATGTTGGTAGATGCTAAAGGATATTTTTCGAATACCTTTTCTGCAATCTGCTTTAGGGCAACAGTCTTATAAGTTTCCTCGTTCACCTGCTGAGGAGAACCCCGGAAGATAATTTCACTATTTGCCATAGCTTCACGTAGAATCTGTGTGAGCTGACGCTTCTTTTCCTCAGCGTTATCTGACTGTGCACGAAGATAAGCTTGAATCTCCTTGTTGGTCTCGTTTTGATGACGATTCTTGATATTCTGACTACGTACGATTTCCTGTAGGATAGCCTCCTTGTCTTTGCTTAGAGTACAGAGCCAGTACAATATACGAGAATTCTCCTGACGGGTACTCTCTGTCAGAAGATACTGGTGGGTTTCATTGTATGATGCTCCATCCACGAATCTGACATTAATCTTCAGGCTTGTTGCCGCATGAATATTGTATGGACGGTTGCGCTCTGTCAGTTCAACGCCTGCAGTGATTGTTTTGCTCGAATATACATTTACCGAAGGTGCAGGAGAAAGCATATCTTGCAATTGCTTCTGGAGCACATTTGCCTTTTCGCTATCACGGGGGATAATCTTATTTCTTTCCTCACGGATGCCAAGGATAGCATTAGTCATGAATTGGTACTTACCATCAATCTCCTGAAGTGTGAGCCCGTCAGACTGCATGATTTCATCAAGAATATCACGCACCTTGCTCTTATCAAAATTACTTCCTACAAAATTGTAAAGGAGGGCACACAAATTGTCGAATGAGAGATTGAAATCATCCAAAAGCTGCATTACAGCAATGGTCTTACAGATTCTCACAGCAAGGGCATTGCCATTGAACATCTGTATGGCCTTATCGGCTGCAATAACAATCTCTTTGGATGAGTTCTTCTCCATGTCGGTACGCAACACGTCATAGAAGTGCTCTGGGCCAGCCATCTGACCGATGGTAGCATCAGCAAGATGGTTGTCTACCAGGATGTCACGGATCAGTCTGATGACAGAACGCAAGCCTACACCTCCAGTCCTGCTTGCCAGTTTCTGAAGCAAAGACAAAAGAATGTCAATATGAACCGGCAGGAATGGATAAAGATTGGCAAACGTCTCTTCAGTCAGCACCTGATTGTATATGCTACGTTCCTGCAGGGTGAGATGTATGCTGTTCTTGAGTACACCCTCATTGTTAGAGAAGAGCTTCTTGAGGTATGACTGGCCCTCCTGCGATTTACCCAAGAGTCGTTTTGTGATAATTTCCTTTATATCATTGGCCTCGATATCGACCTTAACTGGGAAACGAGCAGCCAGGCGGAAGAGCTCATTTGAATTGAGCTGGGCATCATGATTGTCCTCCGTAAGTGTTTGCTGTGCAGTAGCAATTACCCATACGTCACCACGGAATTCATCCTTGAAGATCTGCATCATGCCCTGTACATTCAAGATAAGGTCAACATTTGAAGCAACATACTGTCCTACCTCATCCAGCACAAAGATGATTTTGTCCTTACCGGTCTTCTCCTTGACAAGATTGTATAGACGGGTAAATCGTTCCTTCTCGTTAAGGGCGCTATTCAAATTTATATCCTTAAAGCTTGCGCTGTCAGGGAAGTAGGCTGGCAGCACACGTGGAGCCAGACTTGCAGCGATGAGATTTGCTGCAAGGTCATTAGATTCAACAGATTCCCATGTCTTATGTTTTTCTGTTTCTACCAACTTGCAGAATTCTTCATATTTGCCTTCGCTGTGCAACATGTCAATGAAGCACATCACCTTCTGGTCGGTAGATTTAGTGATACCAAGCAATTTCAGCGTTTCGTAGTAAACAATATCACTGACATTTGCTATCTTACCAGCTACGGACTGCGTACTGAGGTCAATCATCACCACCTGAGGATTGTGACGCGCGATGATAGTCTTGTACATAGCCGTAATAGCCGTATCCTGAATACGACTCATCAAACGGTCACCAAAAACGACACCATCTATCAATAGGCTTCTGTCAAAAGAAAGACCTAAGTATTTGGCGAAAGAACTCTTACCTGATCCATAAAAACCAGACACCCAAATGCCCACTTCCTTACTTGAATTGTCGAAGGCTTCCTGTAGATCCAGAATGACATCTTCATAGTTCTTATGAAGTTTTTCAGTCACTACATACTCACGGATTTCAGAGCTAAGGTCTTGTTCGGTCTTGGCTCCGAAAGTGACAACACTCTCAATGGCACGATTGAGTCTTTTAGAAGGATCAAATAAGTCCTGTATTTTATGCATAGCTCTGAATTTTAGAAGTTAATAGAACGATAATTGCCGTCTTGATTATATACGCCAAGAAAAGATCGGGCTGTGCCTTGAGTCTCTCCTGGATATAAAACAAGCGTAGGAACCTGAATCTTATTGTAGATTTTGTTCTCTATTACACCCATCATATAGAATGGATGAAGCATTTCTACATCACGAAGTACAAGCAAAGATTGTGAATCTGAACTCAATTTGTTCTGAATATCAATAATGGCTTTTTCGAAATACTCATCATTGACTATTTCTTGCTTTATACTGTTATACATTTCAGCTTCATCAACAGAAGGATCTGTCCAGATGTCGCGATAATCGTGATTGTTTATGAACTTATCAATCAAATCGCCCATTGATACACTATGAACATTGAACCCATAGTAATCGGCTTTAGGACGAAGGAATGTATCTACGATGTTACGCAAAATAATTGCATCCTCTGGCTGATATACCAGATAGACGATAGGTGCACTTCCTCGTGCGTCTGTTTTGCTCGGCTGTTTCAGATATTGAAGCGCCTTTTCTATTTTATCTTCATAACGTTCCATTGATAAATTCCTCCATTGAATTATATTTCCACGAAATAGTCATTAAATCACCTGTACATTGAGCAATATAGCCTCCCTTCAAATTGAGTTCCATTATTCGTTCTCCAACCTGATATTTATCAAGACCAAACAATTGCCAATCCTCATGATTCCAAACGGCAACGTCGGACAGGCCCTCGAAGTGAAGTTCATGCATAAGGTACAGAATGGTAAAATCTGCAACTTCATAAGGCAGAATGTCTCCTCTGCGGTTTACAAAGTCGAAATCTACGAGTACAGCCTTTATATAACTTGAATTTCGAGTCTTTACCGAGTCACTCCATTTAGCCAGACCTTTATCTACCAAGTCGTCTACAAATTGCTTAATACAACCTGCAGGAAGAGTTGTTTTATTCGTGGCTTTGTATTCATTAAGATATTGGACTATGAAATCATACATCACAGCATTTTCCCTTGCGCAATAAATCATAAGAAGCTGCTTAAACTGTGGTAGCATCAGCCCTTTTCCTCGGATTGCTCTAAGCCAAAGAGCAACGTTCTTGTTTGACTTCATGAACCGAGGCCAGAACACAAGCTTCACGATATCCATGCTACGTCTGTCCGTACATCTTGCAAGATAATTGTTATCATGCACATATGCAGCCAAAGACTCCTTTGTCGTATCTGCATTACATATTGACAGAAGCGACAAAGTCTCGTCTACAAGACCACAACCTTTTCCAAGTTGAATGCTGTAATTGGTATTTCTCATCATGCAAAGTATGGATAACTATTTACTTTATTTTGGAAAGCGTACCTATAGTGAGATGCACAAAGTCTCAGAATTATGTCAATCTCATTGGCATTGAAATCACCTATATTTACAGATGTAAAACAATGATCAGTAACTATTGTGTCCATTGATTCCAAATAGGCACAACAATCATCGACAACATTCGAGAAATCAAACTCGCCCTTTTTCAAATATTCTATAATTTCCTTTTCTACCTGAACAGGCATCTTAAACAAAGAATATACACCACCGGTGAACATATTATGTTCTTTTCGCATCAATTCAAGCACTAGATTATAATATGCAATATCTCCTGACTTTGGGAAAATATATGCCATCATATCAGATGCACCGGACTGATCTATATCTGCCCAACAGCCAGCGTTTGCACCTGCCTTGTAAACAGAGTATCGCATTTTGAGAATTTCCTCAATATTTTGTCGTGTCATAAAAGTGTTCTAATTTTAACGCACTAAATATGTTCCTGCAAAAGACACATCGTCTGTTTCAACTCATGCGTATCTTCTTGCGCTTTCTGTTATTTTCCCTCAATGCCAGGTAAAGCTTCGAATCTTACGAGGTCATTTAAGTCTACTTCGAGTACTTTCGCAATCAACATCATGGTTTCGAGTGTAGGTTGAGCAGCATTAGTGCACCACTTGCTTACTGTAGCAGGGTCTTTCCTCACCTGCTCGGATAACCACTTGTTGGTTTTGCCTTTCTCTGCAAGCATCACTTTAATGCGATTGATTTTTCTTTCCATGTTTATACATATTAATCGATTTGCAAATATACAAAGAATCCACTATAATCATGGCATAATTCATTAAAATCCTTAATAATGCGTTGTTTTTATTGCGTTTTTTGCAAGTTATTTACATCTGTTCCGGAATAAGAAAACAGCCATTGCCGTATCAGAGCCACAGTAAAATAGCGCAAAACTGTTACTTTCTCAAACTGGAGCCTTTGAAATAAACGACATTAGTAATGGCCCTAAGACGATCAACCACACGCTCACCGTATTTTACTCTTAGTTCATCCACAGTTAGGTTTGTTGTAAGAATCAGTAGCGTGCCCTTTTTCTCAGCCAAATCAACAAGTTCGGCAAATGGCACACGATGCTCACCATATTTAACGTATTCACCTTCTGTACCAATATCATCTATACACACGATACGGTTCTTCAATATCTTGTCAATAAGATTATTCAAATCAGTTGCATCGTATATGTTCGTAATGAGATTACAGCTATCGATAATAATTGGAGGAATAATCTTGGTGCAGATGATAGTCTTGCCACGACCTAGATGTCCGATACATAAAAGACCACGACCGTGATTGTTAGTCAGCCAGCTTACTATCTCCTCATATTCGGGCAACCATTGATGAGCGCCAATGAAGAATCTGAGTCCATTTTGCAAGTTGACTTTTGCATCGGATATTTGGATATACACTCTTTCTGGTCTCAGCCGAAAACCGAAATCTTTCAAGCGTTCAGCTGCATGTCTAAAATCTATTATTGCCATAATTTACCACTTTTCTTGATTGTCATACTTGGAGAGTGAGTTGTCTTTCAACGTGACTCCAGCCTCCATTCTTTTACTTATAGAACCTTTGAATTGGTTAGAAGTCGGAATCGGATACAAGCCTCGCCATCCTCTACTGATACAGTAATTCACAATAGCGTCAGCCTTTGAAGGATCACCTCCACTCAAAGCCTGCAATTTCTTATAGCAAGCCTCAATAGTAGAAAGTGATTGTTCCCGATGGTATAGTTCGCACAAATATCCAGACCATTTATTCAAAGCTGGTATAAATTGTTCGTCGAAGACCAACATACCTTCTTTCTCTTCTTTGTTCTTCTCTTTCTTTATAGTAATATTATTACTTGTAGTATTAGTAGATAAAGAAGAAATACAGTTGGTATTGTTTTGGTATTGACTTGGTGTTGATTTAGCTGCATTGCGATTATTCTTAGGAGCACCGCCACGATGATGAGTCTCTGGTTTGGAGCATCCGTTACGATATAGCTTCCAGCTTTTATCTAATTCTACCTTGGCTTGCAGAAACAGTTCGAATGCTCTACCGTGCAATTCATTCTCAATACCATCAAGGCCATATGCGATGAAAGCCTCAATGAGCGCCAGCTTGTCCTCCACGGGGCACGACTCAATCAGATGATTGAGCGTGCGTGTGAATGGGAATTTCTTACGTACAAACTCCATAACCTACTTATGATTAAATGATGAAGTAAGGTATGCTCTCTCTGCTTCTTCCTGAAGCTGTACCATGCTCTTAACGGGTTTTTGACGAAGCCAACAGTCAAGTTCTTTTCTCTCGAAGAATATCAACTTTCCATGAGGCTTATAATACGGAATCTCATGTGCAGAGGTCATCTTATATAATGTACTCTTAGAAATCCCCGTATACTCGCTGCCCTCCTCAAAGGTCAAGATTTCTTTTAGAGCCAACTGCTTTGACTCTAACTGGCGGATACGTTTTTCCTGTTCGTCACTCTTTTTCTTGAAGAGTGCCAACTGTTCATGCTGCTCCTGGCACTTTGCCTGAATTTCAGCATAGCTTTCAGATAAGTCTATGTATGACATTTTTATCTTTGCATTAATATGTTTATAAATAGGAGCTGGCCAGCATCCGTTACTGATATCGGTGCAAAGATAGACTAAAAGAAAAGGGAGAATAAAAAAGTAAAATAATAGTGGACTAATAATAGATTAAGTCCATTAATAGTCCACTATTACACGATAAAAGCCTGATTTCCTATTTGTTATGTGTGGCTAAGGTGATAATCAGATTATCGATAGATTTACTACCTACTGGTAAGGTAGTCATAGCTTTGTTCTTAGCTACTTTCAAATCATTGTGATTCACAGGAGCTGATGTGCTTTGCTTCAATAGCTTGTCAGAAAAACAAGCCGTCCAGTCGTGTGACACAAAAGACTTTGCTGCCAGCATATTCATCAAATACGCAAAAGCGGTGTTGGCATTCAAAGTCAGCATAGCCTCATTATCAACTGATGCGCAATAGAAAAGATCTAGTATCTGTTTCTCATTCACGTCCCTATTATTGTACTTCAACAGACCAGTGACCTTACGTCCATTTCCAACTTGCGCAACTGTATTGTTCACCGTAGACGTAATCTCTGTGATAAAGAACGATAAATTCTTATAACAAACTCCTAAAGGATTGGATGGAGAAACAATTCCATCACAAGGATAATTGCTCATTTCGTTAGGTGAAATGTTCTCTGCAGAGCCAAGTGTTCTATCTTCAATATCTTCATTTTGTTCACCGGCTATCAACTGATGGAACACCTGCATGGTCAACTCTCTGCTTGATTCTGCTTTGAATAGTTTCGCGACAAGATTCGAATGAGACTCAAGAACAGACACGACTCTATTGTAAGAACGCCAGTTTTCGTCCTTACGGTCTTCCGCATCATATTTGTAGTTTTTTGTGTCAGGATTATGATCATCCTTAAAGCGACTGATAAACGCACGATAATCAACATCTGTCTTGACTCCCATACGCTTATACTTCAGGAATGCCTGGTTCATGTATAGATACTCACCTTGGCTGTATTGGGGATATTTCTTGGTCCAAAGATGATAAGATAAAAGTATGGTAAGGAGATATAAAATCAGAGCGGCTATCCAATAGCCACCTGATATACGAAAAACAAAAAATAATGTAAATACAAACAGCAATAATGCTGAAGAAGCCAAAAATGGCCATGATCGTTTACTAGGCCTGCGGAATATAATAAAGCTCATTTGGTGAAATATTTCAAGCAAAGTTAATATATATTCCCAACATAAACGAACATGGCCATATTTTTTAAGTCCATTTAAACAACTCGTCCATCTTATTTGCAGCACCTACCTGAGCTTCATCCATGATTTTAGCGTAGATTTCTGTTGTCTGAATCTTCAAATGTCCCAACTGCTTTGCTACAACAGCAATAGGAATGCCGCTACTAAGCAACACGGTTGCATTGGAATGGCGTGCACAATGATAGGTTATCTTTTTCTTTATACCAGCATCCTTTATCCAGAGAGCCAATCGCTCATTGGCATAATCATTCTTGGGAAGGCAGAACAGAGGAGTGTTATTGTCAACCGCATGAGGGAGCAGATTCAAAGCAACTTGAGGTACATACACCTTAAGATGCTGCTTGGTCTTAACCATTATAATGTCAATATACTTACCATTTGCATCTGAATGAATGTCATTCCTTGTTATCGCCTTCAAGTCACTCCATCGAAGTCCGGTATAGCAGCTGAACAAGAAGGAAGGCTTGATGTCATACTTACCATGAGTGAATGGAGTATTAATCAGCATATTGATCTCTTTATGAGACAGGAACTCTCTTGTGCCTTTCTTTGCAGGAACCTTCTCTTTCGAATTCAATTCGTTCATTGGGTTGTGAGCAATCAACGATTCTCTTACCGCCGTATTCAGCGCGTTGTTGAGAGTTGCAATAAGTCGGTTCTGAGAATTCTGTCCTATAAGTACCTCTTTACGTTTATTCGGGTCTTTGGATCTCTGAAAATTCAGATTCAACGCCTTGTGTTTGAGATAATCAATAAAGAGAAGACACCATTTCTTGTCAATATCTCCAAGCTGACTATGTGGACGGAATAGTTCTGCATGCTGAGCAAGTGAGTTCATGGATGAATAGGTACTATGCCTATTACCTGTTTCCTTCAACGACCGTTCTGCCAATTCCTTTGCATAATCAGACAACAAGACCTTTGTCTTTGGCAATGGTTTGAAGTCTGCTTCCTCACGCTCCAGGTCTGCATTTAGCGTATCGCATACCACTTGCTGTAATCTAAGTTTCTCTTGATTCTCGAGTTTGACTGATTGATCCTTTTCTATGCATAGGATTACTCCAGTTGTTTCGCGCTCTCGCACACGGAATTTTCCACTGCCACTACTGTGATAACGCACCAATGATACATTGCCCGTTTTCAATGGTCTGCCGACGAGGTAAACCTTACGATGCACCTTGCTTGAAGTCAAGGAATAGCCGGCGATGATTTCATCCGCTGTCTTGTACAATTTCTTTTTGCCCATAATCAATATTTTAATGTTATGACGCAAAGTTAAGAACTTCGGATGTGTGGACAACGTGTGGACAAAAGTCGGAAAATAAAAGAAAAATACTCAGAAAATGGAAAGATGCAAAAGTCGCTGTAATCTTCCAAAACCCCGATAAATACTTGGCTTTTAATTGATTTCATTGGATTTTCTTTCTGATTGTTTACCATGAGAAAACCTCAAATCCAGTCAACCCCATTTTTCAATCAGTCAACCTGACGGCATAATGCCTTGTGGCACACTGCACAACCCACGTCCTCCGACAATGGGTTGATAAGTAGATGCAAAGATAGGTAATCTTTTCCAATCGCCAAACATATTTGACATTATTTATATAAAAACCAGTGATTGATAGTCGCCAAACGAATATTTTTTCGTAATTTTGTTGCCTCTGAAATAACAAAAACTAAATATGAAGCATTTTTTACTTGCCAGCCTAACCGCAATCGCTTTGTTTGCGGCGGTTGTTCCATCCTCAGCCGCCAAGCATTGGATCGACGTTACTGAGTCGACCCTCGTCAACCCAGGCTTCGACGACGGCACTCTCAATGGTTGGACACGCGAAGGAGTCCACGGTGGACGTGGCGTAGCCTGCGGCGCCATGGAGTTTTGGAATGGCACCTTCGACTTCCACCAAACGGCCAAAGGTCTTCCACAGGGTCACTACCGCCTGAGTGTCAGTGCCTACTTCCGTTGCCAAGACAACGAGAACGGTTATCAATCGTACCTTAATGGCACCGAGGACATCACCGGATTTCTTTATGCTGGCAGCCACAAACAGAAGCTCGTAAGCGTCTACTCGTGGTCGTCGACGACAAATTTCGGCAGCGACACATGGTCACCCTGGTGGGTGGAGCCCCAAGTGTGGTTTGCCAACTCCATGGAAAGCGGCGCCGAAGCGTTCAAGCGTGGGGCCTACCTAAACGAGATGGAGTTTGACCACGAGGGTGGCGATCTCTCCATTGGCTTGAAAAACAGCAACTTCACATCCAACAACTGGTGCATGTGCGACAACTTCAAGTTGGAGTATTACGGCGAGGTAACGCCCATCAGCCATATCGATCTCACACCCTCAGAGTGCTCACTCATTGTGGGCGAGAGCCAGCAGTTGGCAGTAACCATCGCGCCTTCCAACGCCACCATCAAGAAGTTGGAATGGCTGAGCAGCAACACCGACGTGGCCACGGTCGACGCCAACGGTGTGGTAACGGCTGTGGATGAGGGCGAGGCCACCATCTACGCCCAGGCCACCGACGGATCGGATGTGAGCGGCGAGGCCATCATCACCGTGGAGCGCAATCAGCCCAAGGCCGGATCCCTCGTCATCAATGAGGTGATGGCCTCCAACATCGACGAATTTGTGTCGCCCGCCTTCAACTTCGACGGATGGGTGGAACTATACAACCCCACCGACAAGGCCGTGGAGCTGAGCGGACTCTACTTCACCGACAACGCCGCCAACCTACGCCAATGGTACACGCCAAGCACGCTTGGCGTGGTCCCCGCACACGGTTTCAAGACGGTTTGGTTCGACAGCAACAACATCAACACCAACCAATCGATATTTAAGCTCAACGTGAGCGGCGGCATCCTCATCATCAGCAACGCCGATGGCGAGGTGGTGGCCGAAGTGAACTATCCCGAGAGCATGGACCGCGTGAGTTACGCCCGCACCACCGATGGTGGCGACACATGGGGCATGACCGCCACTCCCACGCCGGGTGCCAGCAACGCCACGGCCGTATTCTCGGCAGAGCAGCTTGCCGCTCCTGTGGTCGACACCGACTCGCGCCTGTTCACCTTGCCCTTCACGATACATGTGGGTATCCCTGCTGGCGCCACCCTTCGTTACACGCTGGATGGCACATTGCCCACGCTCTCAAATGGCGAGACCTCAACCGACGGCTCTTTCGAGGTGAGCAAAACCAGCAGTTACCGCTTCCGCTTGTTTGAAAGCGGCAAGTTGGCAAGCGCCGTCACCACACGCTCCTATATATATAAGGATAAGGACTACGGCCTTCCCATCGTCAGTGTGGTGATGGACTCCCTCTTCCTTTACGACGACAGCCTTGGCGTTTACGTGCGCGGCACCAACGGCCGACCCGGCAACGGCCAGTCGACAGCTTGCAACTGGAACATGGATTGGGAGCGTCCGGCCAACCTGTCATGGATCACCACCAACAACGAGATGGGTATCAACCAAGATGTCTACTTCGAGATGTGTGGCGGGTGGAGCCGCGCCTACACGCCCCACTCCTTCAAGTTGAAGGGCAACAAGAAGTTGGGGGGCAACAAGAACCTTAATTATCCGTTCTTTGCAGCGAAGCCTTTCATACGCAACCGCACCCTGCAGATTCGCAATGGTGGCAACGACACCCGTTGCCGTTTCAAAGACCCCGCACTGCAAACCATCATCCAATCGTCGGGCATCGACATCGACGGCCAGAGCTACCAACCAGTCCATGAGTTTATCAATGGCAAGTATATTGGCGTGCTCAACGTGCGCGAGCCCAACAACAAGCACTATGTTTACGCCAACTACGGTTGGGACGAAGAGGAGATCGATCAGTTTGAGATGAATCCCGACTCGGGCTACGTACAGAAATGTGGCACCGACGAGGCGTTCAACACATGGTATGCGCTCTCGGCCAACGCTGCCGACGAGGCCACCTACGAGGAGATCAAGAAACTCGTCGATATCGACGAATACACCAACTACATGGCCATGGAGTTTTATCTCGGTGGCGCCGATTGGCCTCAAAACAACATCAAGGGGTTCAGACGCAGCGTCGACGGCCGTTTCCGCTTCGTTACGTTCGACCTTGATGGCGCTTTTGGCAGCAACGACCCCTTCAATAACTTCATGGGTAGGCAGACATATACCTTCGACCCACTCTATGGTTGCGAGGTGAACCGCATCACCGCTGAGATCAAACTGGTTACCATCTTCAAAAACATGCTGCAGAATGCCACGTTCAAGAAGCGTGTCATCGACGTTTACAGCCTCATGGGCGGTAGCGTGTTCGAACCCACACGCTGCACGGCCATCATCGATTCGCTCAAGGCGCTTGTCGGTCCACAGATGGCGCTCAACAACGAGAGTCCCTACGAAACAGCGGAGATCATCAAGAGCAGCCTCAACAGTCGGCTCTCAACAGCCACCCGGGCGCTCTGCAATTACGCCCCCATGGGGCTCACCGTGGCCGACGCTCAAG
The DNA here is from genome assembly GCF_018789675.1 of Hallella faecis. Classification (GTDB taxonomy): domain Bacteria; phylum Bacteroidota; class Bacteroidia; order Bacteroidales; family Bacteroidaceae; genus Prevotella; species Prevotella faecis. The sequence goes on along the minus strand of NZ_JAHKBE010000001.1, from coordinate 68,518 downwards.
AGGCCACCCTCAGCAGTTCCACACCGGGCGCCAGCCTGTATGTCAATGGCATAGAGGTTCCCACAGGTCGCTTCAACGGCCACCTCTTCGCTCCCGTCACCCTGCGGGCAGAGGCGCCAGCGGGCTACACTTTCCGTGGTTGGAAAAGCGTCAACGCCAACTTGAGGTCCATCTTCAAATGGGGAGCCACATGGCACTACTACGACCAGGGCAGTCTCGACGGAACGGCATGGGCCCACACCAGCTACAATCCCACCAGCAACGGGTGGCATAGCGGCTACGGCCCATTGGGATATGGCAAGGATGGCCTGAAGACCACAATCGATTATGGCGACGACAGCCGCAACAAGCGTCCCACCTACTATTTCCGCCGCAACATCTATCTTTCGTCGGCTCCTACAGCGGCCGATGTGTTCAAACTCGACTACAAGGTCGACGACGGATTCATCGTTTACGTGAATGGCGTGGAAGCCACACGCCACAACATGAGCCAGAGCGGCTACAACGCCTATAGCGACACCTACGCCCCTGGCAACCCCGACGCGGGATCGGTGAACCTCAGCGCCGCCCTCTTCAACAAGGGCACCAACGTGATTGCCGTGGAGGTTCACAACAATAGCGCATCGAGCAGCGATATCTATTGGGACGCAACCCTCTACACCACGATCGGCGCCTCGCCATCTACCAACTACTACGCTACCGAGGCTGAGATAGCGATGCCCAAGGGCAACTTCAGTCTCATTGCCGACTATGAGCCCATCGCCAACGCCTTGGAGGAGGGATTCACACCCGTTCGCATCAATGAGGTGAGCGCCACCAACGATGTCTTCATCAACGAGTATGGCAAGAAGAGCGATTGGGTAGAGCTCTACAACACCACTTCAGAGCCTCAGGATGTGGAGGGAATGTTCCTTACCGATAACCTCGCCCAGATGCAGAAATGCCAGCTTACCAAGGGTGCCTCAATGGCCGCCACGGTCATCCCCGCCCACGGCTATCTCGTAGTGTGGTGCGACAAGCGCGACAGCCAGCGCCACCTGCACGCCTCGTTCAAGCTCAACGACGGCGGTGGCGTTATAGCGCTCTCGGCTGCCGACATGAGTTGGACCGACAGTCTGTCCTACCCCGCCCACGACGGCTACCACTCCGTGGGACGCTATACCGACGGCGGTCGCGACATCTACCTGATGAGCCAGCCCACCATTGGCAAGAAGAACATCCTCACGAGCTACAACACCCACCTTGCCCACCAGACGCCCACTGACATCCAGACCATCGCCACTACAGCCCCAGCCAAGTTGACACTGAGCTACGCCTCAAAGCAACTCTTTGTTCGCGGAGAGGGACAGCTGGCCACCGTGGAGATCTTTACGCTCCATGGACAGAAAGTGGCCACCGTGGTGGTCAATCTCCATGGCGGCTTCGGCGTGGTGAGCGCCACCTCACTCCCAGCAGGTTGCTATGTGGCCAAGGCACACGATGAGAGCGGTCACACCGCCGTTTGCAAGTTTGTGAAGTAAACCATCAGAGGCACGCCCCTATAATCACTAACAGCCCTGGTTCCCGTAAGGAAGTCTGGGCTGTTGCTTTATGCGTTGACAAGAGGGCGCCAACGCCTTCTCCCTCAGCAAACAAAACCATTTTGGTGGCCGAAACAAACCCAAATAGGCCATTAGAAATCAATTCTTCTCAGTGTTTGAGAAGAGCAGGGTGCAACAGGCGCATTGAAAGCATAACGGGCCATGACAAAATGCGAATGGAAGCAAAATGCCGAAAGAAGTGTTAGTAATCTGAAGGACAAAGCATTAGGATGCGTTGCATGACATAGTTATTAGCTTCGAGTTCAGCTACGCTTAAAGGGTGTGTCGGAAGTCGGCTATTACGACTTGCTGACACACCCTTTATGATGCTTTCCCAACGGGCGCAAAACGATATGCGACTTAGCCCATTGGGAGTATAGGAGAATGGGGTTTAGAAAACCTTTCCGAAGATGATGTTGATGAAAGTTTTCACCAAGATCTTGGCGTCGAACCACCAACTGCGGTGCTCCAGGTAGAAAAGATCAAGGTCGAGCCTACGCAGCATCTTCTCCATGGTGTCGGTGTAACCATTGTAGAGAGTGGCGTAGGATGTTACGCCTGGCCTGATCTGATAGAGATAAACGTAACGCGGGTCGTGCTGAACAATTTGGTCAATGTAGTATTTGCGTTCGGGCCGCGGGCCTATGAAGGCCATGTCGCCCTTCATGACGTTCCACAATTGTGGCAGCTCGTCGAGATGGTGGTCGCGAAGGAATCGTCCCACCTTCGTCATGCGGCTGTCCTTTTCGTGGCCGAAGAGCTGTGGACCGTCTTTCTCGGCGTCGATGCGCATGCTTCGGAACTTATAGATGGTGAACGGACGGCCAAACCGGCCAATGCGCTCCTGCTTGAAGATGGCAGGACCGCCATCCTCGCGCTTCACCAGGATATAGCAAATGAGAAACAGGGGCGAGAACACGATGATGCTCACCAGGGCCACCAAGAAATCGACGATTCGCTTGGTGACACGCTCCACCTCATTCATACCATCGGGTATGAACCGTGGATTGTTCACGTCATCGTTCCACTTGATGTATGGGGGTATGTGTCTTTCCTGTTGCTGCATGTTGGATTTGTTGGTTTTGTGTGGACGGTAAAGGTTAGTCGGCTAAGTATTTCCGACTATCCCAACGAGTCTTCAGTCTTTTGAAAATGTAGTTGGGCATGAAGACGAAACAGAATTTAAGCACCGACTTAACTTTTGAGAATCCTAATACCTGCTCATAAATAGCGAGGTTATACTTGATGAGCGACATCTTGTTGCGCGAAACCGAACCCTTTCTAACCATGTAGAGCGTTAACGGCTCCCTCAACCCTAAGGCGAAATGGCAGTCACGCAAGATTGTGAGCGTCAGGCCCCAGTCTTGCCGTTTGCGAAGCAAGGGCATGTAATACTTCCTACCTAACAGTTCGATATCGTAGATAGCAGTGGACAGACCGATCTTGTTATCCATCTGCAACTTGCCAAATGTCATTCGTTCAGGAGCAATGACAATGGCCACCTTTTCACCCGAGGGCTTCACGCGTAGGTATGAGGTATAGGAAAGAGCCACATGGTTCTCGTTCATAAAGCGTATCTGCCGCTCCAGTTTGTTTGGCTCCCATCGGTCGTCGCTATCACAAAAGGCTATGTAGCGCCCACGTGCCTCCCGGATAGAATTGTTACGGGCACACCCAGGCCCGAGGTTCTCCTTTTGAAAGAACACTCTAATCCTACCATCTTGCTTAGCCATATCGCTGAGCAATTGCAGGGTGGCTGGATCTGTTGAACCATCGTCGGTAACCAAGAGCTCCAGGTCGCCGTAAGTTTGGCCAAGTATGCTCCCAATGCTTCCAGCAGCGCTTTCACCACTGTTGTATGTGGACATAATTACAGATACCAGTGCTCCCATTTCTTAGTCATGTGTGATTATACAAAGTGTTATTTAATAATATTAACGCCTAACAAATGCTAATATTTTGTAAAGTACCCATTAATATTGCGTTATTATTGATTTTTTCTTCAAATACCCTTAACTTTGTATGTAACAGAAACAATATATGTAATGAAAAGAACACATTTTTTAATAATAATGGCTTGCCTGATGTTCGTCATTGGGCTATCAGCGGCCATTGCTGGACAAGCCTCAGCGCGCCAAACCGATGAACAACGCACCTATCGCTTGGTGTGGGAAGACCAGTTTAATGGTTCCAAACTCGACACGACCCATTGGGAACGCATCGACCGCAACATACCGGCGTGGCGCCGCTACATGACCACTCACGACAAGCTCTACCGTCAGCGGGGTGGGTACTTGCGCCTTTACTGCAAGCGCAACAAGAATATCGACCCTACCGACACGGCCACAGTACTCACTGGTGGCATACAGACACAAAACCATTTCCACTTTAGCGGTTATGGAAAGATGGAAGTAAGGGCCCGAATTCATGGCGCGCAAGGTTGTTGGCCGGCCATTTGGATAACGAGCGTGAAATACCAAAACGATCCCGACTGGGCAGAGATAGATATTATGGAGCATTACAACCACGACAACATCGTGGTGCAAACGGCCCATAACAACTATTCGACCATTCAAAATCGGCAGACCGAGAAGGAGCGCTCTTTCAGACCTTCCGTCAAGGCTGAGGATTGGAATATTTATGGCGTAGAGATTCTACCCGATCGTCTTATTTTCTCGGTCAATGGCAAGGAAACGTACACCTATCATAAGATTAACGACGCGAAAGTGAAGCATCAATTCCCATACGGTGTGGAAAGCTATCTACGCATCGACATGCAATGGAACAATCCATGGCTGAAACCCGACATCAATGATTTTCCCGCCTGGATGGATATCGACTGGGTTCGCTATTACACCCTCAACCAGTCGGGTAAGCAACGCTGAGCAGTTTGCCCGTTTCTTGTCCACCGCTTGGGAGCTACCACCACGTGATCCTTGCGCTGGTTGAGAAATGCACCCCACCATGAAAATGAAGAATTGGCTACAATGTTAGTTTGGCATGCCGTCATCAGGCGCATGTCGAGATGGCTATCGGCCCCTTGGTTCCAATCCACGAACACCACTTGGCAATCTTTCAGCAATGGGCAAAGGTGCTCCTTGCAAGTGGCAATGTCATTGCTGAAAATGGCAACAAGTGTGCCCGGTCGCATACAAGGCGCAATTTGGGCGATGGCTCGCTTGTAATAGTCGACGTCGCAGATACCGCCAAAAGTGGGATGGTTTACGTAGTCGCCACCACGGTAGTGTATCGAAACGCTGTTGCCACTGGCCAATTGCTGGAACAACTCGGCATTCTTACCCGTGAGAGGCTGACGCCATACAAACTCGCGTAAAATGTCGTCTTTCACATCTATTAGATAGCGATGGTCTTGCCAATAGCCATCGTAATAGGTAGCTCGTTGGTCTTCCAGCACATTGGGATTGAAAGCCGTGGCTTGCTTCTCACGATATTCGGTTTTCTTACATGGCATGCAGTGCTTGTAGATGCGGCTAAGATTGTAATGGCCAACAAGGAGACGGAACGCGTTCCTCACCTCTCGCTTGGATGCGACTGGCAGTGTGGCGTGAAATATCTTATCGATCTCGTAATGGTTGTGGAGTGGATAGCCTCGAAAGAAGCAAGTGTCTACGGCGACCTCATTGCCGTAGCGCTTCCTTAAAGCCAATGCGAGTGAGTATTGGAACATCTGATTGCCCAGTCCTCCTATGATTTGTACTATTTTCATTTAGATGTAAGTCTTTTGTAAAGTGCTACGACGGCTTGGTTTAGATGGTCAAAATCGAGTTTGGCGCGTTGCCTCTCCCTGGTGTTGTCAGTGTAGGGCTTGCTCACTACTTCACTTATTTTTTGTGCAGCCAGCTTTGGATCTCTACTGATGATAGCCGAATTGGCCAGTCCTTCCAACTGTTTTGCAGCATCACCCACGTTTACACTAAACACTGGTTTGTTCATCACTAAACATTCTCGTATGATGTTGGGCGATCCCTCCTCGTCGGACGTAAGAAGAAGGAATGAGGCGGCGCTGATGTAAAGAGGCACCAACTCAGGCTTAACGTGGGTCATTCGTAGCAATGCCACCTCTCCGTTCATCTGAGAAACGATAGCCTCAGCAATGTCGCGGCGTTTAATATTTGTGCCGCTAACATCAGAAAAGAGGGCGTATGGGCGATTCGGGATGCCTAATCGTTGGCATGCCTCTGCATGCGTTACGGGTGTGAAGAGCGAATAGTCGACACCCAGTCGTTGCACGAAAAACTTGCTTTGTTGCCACTGTCTGAGGGCTCTAGGCACGTAGTGCGTCATCTCCGTAGTGACAAAGCCACATGAGGAGAAAAGAGGAATGCTCAGAAACGACGCCCATTGGTTCACCTTTATTTTCAATTTCTTAGCAATGCCATGAGCCGTTTTGATGCTCTTAGCGTGGATGTCTGTTCCGTGAAAAGTGATGACCATGGGTTTGTTGATGCCTATGAGCGCAAGACGCAGGAGCAGGGCATACAATCCACCAAAGTGTATATGGACCACATCGTAACAACTGGCCACTTGGCGTATGTCGCGAAAACACCCCAAACGGTTAGTAAAAGGCATAAAACGCACCTCACCAACGTCTGGCAATGTGGCCATGGAGCGCTCCATGCGGTACATGATAGGGTTGCCCACGCCATCTTTGTTCAGGCATTGGTTGGATAGTAGAAGTATCTTCATCATTCCAGTATTTTCTGAATGGCTTTCCGTGTGAAGGCCAATGCATGCTTTAAAGAGTTTCCCTGATCGCCTTTCCACTTATCTGCATAGTGTTTGAATGCGCTGTCGCCCGTGATGAGAAACATGGCCTCCATCTGAGCAATGTGCAGGTTGTGGTAGAAGGGACTGGCTATTTTTCCACCCAAATCATAAAGGCTCCAGTAGGAGTTGGAAAAACGTGGAAGCAATTCCCGCATTCCCCTCAACGACTGTTGCAAGAATTTGTCATATGTGTGGGAGTCATCAACAAGCGAATAGTCGTAGAGCCCCCACCAGGCAAAAACGAAACCGTTGAGCACAACAGGCAGGTGGGTGTACTCGTGCAGGCAGATCGCTCCATGGGCATAGGAAGAAGTGCCACCCTCACAGATGGGGCGGAGCATGAAGTCGATGGCCATTCGGGCTGCATCTTTATAGCGTTTGTCGTGGGTTTGGGCATAAGCCCTTAGTAGTAACGATGCCCCTTCGCCTTGCGCCATGGCTCCATAAGGCGCTGACGGGTACACGTAGAAGAAATTGTTCCATGCGCCATTGTCTTGCTGGTGACTCATTGCCCATTCGCCACATTGCATGAACTTACGGAGATAAGTCTTATCGCCTGTTTGCAGATACAGGTCGTAGGCTCCCAAGCCATACTGGAAGATGGCTACGGGGAAGAACACATCTTCGCCTTTCTCGGTGTGAAGCGTAGGTAGCCCATCTGTTTGAAGCAGTTCGGGGAGCATAGTGACCTTCTCGGTCAGGTTATTGTAATAGCCCGTTAGTTGGCCAACTGCAAACGTCTTGCCCAAGTTTTGGTTGACGTGAAGCACGCTCTTTCCCGTCAGCATACGGTACCATTTTTTTATGTTGTATATGGTTAGTGCCATGAAGTTATCATTTGTTGTTAACGGCATCGCGGATGGCGTCAAGCCAACCATGTCCAAAGGTTTGGTCGGGTTCCACGTAATCGCCTTCTCCCCATTCGTTCCACGCCTTCAAGAACAGTATTTGGTGTTGTGGAGTTTTATCCTTTATATGGTTCATGGCATCAAGTATGGTTTCCTTGAACCGTTGTGGTGTGGCTTGAATTAAAACTTCCGCCTTCTCGCCAGCCCTTGGCGTTCTGTCCCATTGTGGCAGAAGGGTGGGATAAACGTTCTCCCATGCATCCTCAGGAACATAGTAATTGCGCATGAAACGCTGGTAATCCATACGGGTGGCGGTGGAGAATGCGGTTCTAACACGTAACATATGCCACATCATGGAGAGGCGTCCCTGATAGAGTCCCACTGCACGGCGAAAGCCCGACGACATGACGGCGTCGAACCCCAAGTCGAGAACCGACTGGTAATAGCTGCCTGCCCTGTCTGCCGAATAGTAGTTTTTCTTCTCTCCTTGCAAGCCTTTTCCCGTGTTGTCAGTCTGTCCCACGAAATGGATTCCTGGAAATCCGTTATCTATGGCCAGTTGTTGCCAAGTGTCGACAAACTGCTTACAGGCAGGAATGCTTCTTGGTGCCCATACAGCAAACAAGGGTTTTCCGTCGACTTTGATGTAACGTTCATCTTTGAAAGCGGGCAAAAGTGCGTGGAAATGCCTCACGGCATCTTCCGCCGAATAAGTCATCCGCATCAACATAGAATCGCGTTTGAGACTGCTTCCCCTCTTCCAGGTCTTGTTGGTCCAGTCGTGATTGGCCCAACACAGGCAGAAGGGAAAGTCGGGCTTCCCACTCTCCAGCACCTCTTGGAAGGGGCGCTCAAGAAGTTGCTTACCATTGCCAAACCAGTAATGGTAATAGCAGAATCCCTCAATGCCAGCCTCGCGTGCCAGGTCAGCCTGCTGCTGACGAACCTCAGGCACTCGCAAGTCATAAAAGCCCAGGTCAGCAGGCAGGTGTGGTTGGCTGTGTCCTTTAAACAAAGGTTTGGCCTTTACCACATTGTTCCATTCTGTAAATCCCTTGCCCCACCACTCATCGTTCTCGGGTATGGGGTGGTATTGCGGCAGGTATAGAGCTATTATTCTTGGTTTCATTTTTTTCTCTTTGTATGATTTGGTTGTAAAAGTCAAACACTCGTTGAACATTGCGTTTCTGATCGTAGATCTCACTGCATACGGTTCGGTAGGCACGTTCCCTATAGAGGTCGTAATGATTGGGGGTGTGTTTGGTCACATCAATCATGATCGATGCCAACTGGCTGGTTGTTTGGAACGCCAGAGCTATGTCGGTTCCCTCCAGTTCCTTCCCGTTGTCCATTTGCTCCTTCACGCCAGTAGTATATCTTCCTATGATGAGACATCCCTTTCTTGCAGCCTCCATAAACGTCAGTCCAAAGCCTTCATAAGGCGAGGTGAGGATAAGCGCTACAGCTCGTTGCATGAGTTGGTCCACATCGCGCCGTTGCCCCATAAAGTTCACTGATTCATCGAGGTCATGAGCCCGAACAAAGGCTATTAAACGATGGTAGTAATGGGCATCGGCTATGCCGCCTGCGATATACAAGGGGTATGGCCTCTGGATTTGGGCATGATAACTAGCGTAAGCCTCCAGGAGCAGTTCTAGGCCCTTTGCTTGCTGCACTCGTCCCACCAAAAGGAAGAAAGGCTCCTTCTTGTTATGAGGCATGGGCTCTTGCTGCGTGTCACCTCCATCGTATGAAACCACCGATCGGTTGTTGTCGCTCAAACGGTAGTAGGCTTGCAGGTCTCGCGATATGCAGATAGCGTAGCTATGTGGAGCGCCGAGCTGCGACACCAGCGTGTGCTGGCTAGGGATGATATGCAAGCCTATCTTGTCGGCGTATTCACGTATGTGGTAAACGTGGGGTACGCTTAAGCGTTTGGCCACATGGTATCCGATGGACAGCACGCTGGTATTGGTGTGAACCATATCGACATGGCACTCTTTGGCTTGACGCGTTATATTTCGAATGGCTTGGTGTGTGAGTATCAGGCGGGCGATGAGACGAGGCAGGAAAAGCACCTTGTTCTTCATGCCTTTCAGATACGGGAAGGTACTCATCCTGTATCGAGAGCAGATAATCTCGACGCCTTGGCGTTTCAATTCATGGTATATTCCCTCCTGATCGGGCAAGACCACAACTGGCGTTACCCCCAAGGGAATCAGCCCTTGGAGCATGCTCATGAAAGCCACGGAGGCCCCATTGCCCGGATTGGTGGTGTGTAGGACGTATAGGATGGTCATGATGCGGATACGGATAATTCTTGCTGGTCTGTTGTTGGAGGTTCAGAGGTGGCTGTGCAGAACAACGGTATGTATCGACAATACCACACAACGAATCCGTCAACAATAAACACCATGGATGCCACGATCAACGATGATATCTCGGCCCTTCTGTCCTTACCTTTTCTGTAGCTGACAACAAAGAAGCCAATAAGCAATATCAGGCCGACAACCCCATATTGATAAATGTACACTTTGTAGCCCGAGTTTCCAAATTCAGAGTTATCTCTCTGCCTTCCAAAGAGCACGTCAGACGATTGCATGAACGAATCGTATTCCTTGTCGAAGCTCTCTGTCGTACGGTTATTGCCTGCCAATTCTCCATCGTTTATCTCCATTCGCGCGATAATGAGATCTTGCAGCAGGTTATCGCCACCATTATAAAAGAATGAGCCTATGACTATGGTGGAAAGAACGGCTATAGTACCCATTACTTTGCGAATCATTTTCTTACGGTTACACCAAAGGTTGAGGAATATGATGGCAAAGAGATAAGCGTATGCTCCTAATGAGAAACTGATGATAGTTGCAAACAAGAGAATGGAGTTGTACCATTTCTTCCAATGGCCTCGCTGCACTTGCAGTAACAACACACATGCAGTGCCCAACTGAGAGGGTTCTATGAAGATGGACTGGAACCTGGGGAAGAAGGCGAAAAGAGTTCGATCGTCTATGAGAAACAAGTAATAGTTGGTGAAATAATAGAACTCGTCGGGCGACACCAACGATTGATTGGGTAGCGAAAATCCTATGATGTATAAGAAAAAGAACGTGATTGATACGCAGAGAAAAGCCGCCAATCCCTTGCAGATGATCGTAACGATCCTCTGCCTCAACTCCGCCTTGTATCTGAAAAAGGAGAAGAAGATGAAGCAATTACAGAAAGCAGCTATGAAACTCGATACATTTCCGTTTCCTATCATCGTTTGATAAAACACCAACACGAAGAAAGCGACGGTGGGATATATGTAGTTCCCATCGCTGAAGGCACGATTACTTAGTTGGCGATCGATGATCATCGCCAAGGCGATAAAGGCGCTTGAGAACACCATGTATGTGGTGGATAGTCTCCATAGCGGCCATGGGTTCATGGTCGTTAGGAACGCTATGAGGATGCCTATGGTGTAAAGCCATACGACGAGCGTGCTTTTTCGTAGCGTGTAAAGCTTCGACTTGTTGAATGTCAAGTATTTGTCCAGGTTGAAAGTCATCTCTTTAACTTTAACAATCGAAGTACATAAGTTCTCTCATCCTTGCTAAGCGTGAATGTGAAAAGCGATATTATGCCAATGGTCGCAGCAACTGATGCTGTAAAAAGGAATCTGAACCGAAATGCGCAACACTCGGTACAGGCCACGCTTGCAAGCGTGACGGCCATGGCCAAAGGTAAGAGCGGCATAAGGGAAGCCTTGACATATTGGGTAACATTGAGCCCAGCCGAGTATTTCATGAAGGGCAGCCGTGATAACGAAACTGCGAGTTCCATAAACACGTAGATGGCCATCATAAGATGAAGTCCTCCATCGGCCTTGAAGGTTGCCCACGCTATGGGCACAAGCATCATCTTTGGCGTGTACGTAAGGAGCGAGTAATATTTCAGTTTTCCCGTAGCTTGGTTGGCGGCATGGAGCCCCAGTGTCATTTGGTCTACGACAAAGGCCAGCATGAGCGTACGGCAAAAGGTTGTGGTATAGGGTGGCACCACCTTGAGCCAAAAGGCAAGGATGTCAGGCAACTCTATCATGACGGGTATGGAAATGATCATCATCAGCGCTGTCGAGAACTTGCTTTCCTTTCCTGCGAGACTCAACATCTTCTCGCGATCGTGACTTCCCTCTGCTTTCATGATCTGCGGATTCATAGCGTTAAGGATGGATGTGGACACAAATCGTACCGCTCCATTGACCTGCGTTCCTATACCAAATGCAGCGTTGATGGTTGTTCCGAAAAACTTATTGAACACCACCGTGAGACCTTGCGATTGGCAAATGCCAGCCACCATGCCATAAGTAGTCCATCCTGCGAATCCCAAGAGCTGTCGGATAATGGCCTTGTCGTAGTTCTTCTTTCCCAAACGATAATGACTCTCCTCATATTTGAAGTAGTCGTAGACGATGTATGCCAACAAGTTGAAGGTGATGACGCTTGTCATTCCGATGGCGTAGAACACCAGTTTGTCGAGCCCAATGAAGGCAAGGCTTAGTGCCAGCACGAGTTTCAGCACACCATCGATCACCTCAATTACAGATATATACACAATGTTCTCGTGTGCGATGAGTAAGGCTTTGAACGGCGAAGTCATCACAGTGGCAAAGAGCATGAACACCATAGTGACGTACACCGCGCCAGCCGCTTGCATGCGCAGAGGGTCAATGTTGAGGAAATGGTTGATAAGCAAGTTTTCCAACGGAAGCAATATGAGGCAAATAGCCACTCCAAACATTAAGTGTATGAGCAGGCTGTTGGCAAAGACCTTGCGCACTTGCTCGTTGTCAGCAGCACCTTGGTGGTACGACAAGTAGCGCTGAGTGGTTACCACAAGCGAATTGGTTAGGTAGCCTAATATGCTCACGACACCTCCCACCACCGAATAGATTCCATAGTCGCTGATGTTGAGCGCGTCGAGAACAAGGCGCGTAGAATAGAGGGAAAGGCAGATGTTGACAACCGACTTTCCATATTGTACTATAGTATTAACGATAATACGCTTAGAGGCTTCCATACATGTATTTGCAGGAGGTTAGCTTATTCCTTATCTGTTTGCTTCGTTTTCTTGGGAAGGAGCACTTCTTTCGTGCAAAAGCAAATGAGGGCAAACGTTATTAAGAACAACATTCCGATGACGAAGAACATACGCTTGGGCCCTGTGGCCTTGACGGGCACGGCCGCACCCTTGAGCAAGGTGAATGCGGGCGTGTTCTCGCGCAGTTTGGCGCGGGCTGCCTGCAACTGTGCTTGCAGCGATGTGTAGGTGTTGTATTTCAGTTGCATATCGTTCTCCAAGTCTTCAGTTTTCGACTTGTAGCTTTGTAGAATTACGTCCATGTTGGCGTCTGCGTACGCACCGTATGTTTGGCGCACACGCTCATAGTCGACCTTGGCATCAGCTGTCAATTTGGCATAATACTCCACATCGTTACGCGCCTTTTTGGTGCGGTAGGCTGTGATGAATTCCTGCAAACGTTGCCTCACCGAGTCGGCAATGGTCTTACAAATGAGCGGGTCTTGTGCTTCCGTACTGATGGTAATCACATCGTTCTTCTTGTCTACGCTGATAGCAATGCTCTTTCGGATGGCACCCATGATGGCGTCATCGTTTTTCGACAGTTGGTAAGGGTTGAAGGCCTCGTTGGCGACACCTTTCGTCCCTTGCTCATCGCTTGTCTTAGGCAGCAGGTTCTTCAGTTTGGCCACTGCCACTGTCCACCAGGGGTACTGGGTAAAATATCGCTTGTAGGCGTATAGTGTAGTATCGATGGCTCCGTCGGCGCTTTTCACGCGTATGTCAAACAGGTTGTACACGAATCCGTTGTCGTCCATCAGGTCGGGATAGAGACTCGGATAGATGGCATCTGTAGAGTTGCGATCGCCCAAGTCGATTCCGAAGTTCGAAGCCAAAGCGCCCAAAGTCCCCCCAGACGTAGGTATGTTCATTTCTGGGGCCAACACAGTGCTGGTGGTATAGGTTCTTGGTACACAGACGATGATGAGAGCTGATACGACAAAGGTTATGGGCCAAGCGATGAAGAACCATTTCTTTCGCTTGACGATGCTTGCCCACACCTCACGCAGGTCGATAACCTCTTCCTTGTTTTGTTCGTTATTCATGATGCGATAAGTCTTACTTGCTCATATTGGCGATGGTTGCGATCATGGCGGCGATCGATGCGATGCCAGTACCCATGCTCATGGTCTCGGCCACGCTCATCTTGCGGCTGATGCGACTGGGCACCACAATCTCGCAACCGGCCTCGATCTTGGCCCCTTGCGAGAGTTTGCCCACCATGCCGTTCATATAGATTACGTAGGCGCCGCTCTTACGTGCGTTCTGTGCGAATCCGCCAGCGGCGTTGATGTAATACTTGGCGCTCTTTCCGCGCTCGTAGGCCACAGTGTTGGGGTACATCACCGCTCCGTTCACCTTCACCGTAGCCGTGTATTGCGGCAGGATGAGGCGGTCGCCCTCGCGCAGCACGATATTGGCGTCGCTATTGGGGTTGGCCAAGGCTCGGTCGAGCTCAATACCCACGGGGAAGGTGTTGGGCACCTGGAATTTCTTCAACTGCGTGCTGTTCGACTGCTGCGCCACCTGCTGCACGCTTCCGCCGTTGTTGCTACTGGCAGCCAGTTCGAGGAGCTGCTGCTGCAACTGCTCTTGTTGCATCTTGAAGGCAGCCTCCATGCGGGCGCGTTCAGCCTCGTTGGGTCGGCGCTCCAGTCGGGCGCCCTTCACGTAAGCCATGTCGGTTATGCCTCCCGCTGCCTTCAGCAGGTCGGTGAGTCGCATGTTGCGCTTGCTGAGCGTATAGGTGCCAGCAAACATCACCTCTCCGTCGACCGTCACGCTCTGCTGCTTCGAGTAGGCAGGGCTCTTGCGCACATACACCTCGTCGTAAGGCATGAGCGTAAAGCCAGGCTCGCCATCGATCACGAAGCCATCCTTCAGCGCAAACGAGTAGTTCTTGGCAATAATACTATCGGTGGTCAGGGCCTTGGGGTTGCTCACGCGGCGCGCCACATCCACCTTCACCGTCGAAGCCGTCTCAAGCAGTCCACCGGCTTGGAGCACAAAGTCCTCCAGCGTCTCGTTGTCGGCATATTTGTAAACGCCAGGGTATTGCACCTCGCCCCGGATGGTGATGGTGCGCTCCGAAAGTGTCTCTGTCTTGCTGGGTATGAAGAGCACATCGTTCTCCTGCAACGGCAGGTCGGCCACACGCCCGTCCATAATGCCGGCCACATCAACGCTCACCACCTTCAGTGTGCGATCGGGATTCATGCGGTGCATCACGGCGCGTGCGGTGAACGCCTCCTCGGTGAGACCCTCAGCGTGCTCTATGAGCGTGCGCACGCTATTGACGCTCTCACCCATTTGGTACATGCCGGGGCGGAACACCGCACCTTTGATCTCCACGGTATTCTCGTAGCGGGGCAATATGGAGTCGACGCTCACGCTATCACCGTCGGCTATGCGGAAACTGCTCATGTCGAACTCATCGACGTTGAACACCGCATACTCGCGACCAGTCTTGCGGTTCACGCGCACGCTTTTCGTGTAGGCGTCGCCAGCAAAGCCTCCCGCATATTTCAGGAGACTCTCAAGGCTCTCGCTCTTCTTCATCTCGTAGAACATGGGGCGCTTCACCTTACCCACGATGTTCACCAGGCAGTCGTAGGCGCCCACCGAGATCACATCACCGTCGTGCAACCTCACGTTGCCCGTCATCTTGCCGTTGAGGATGTAGTCGTAGATGTCGCACACGCTGATGAGGCGATTGTTGCGATAGATGTGTATGTTGCGCAGCGTTCCCAGATCGCTCGTGCCGCCCGCCATGTAGAGGGCGTGAAACACGGTTGCGAAGGCCGAGAGCGTGTAGGTGCCCGGCGCCTTCACCTCACCCATGATATTCACGGTGATGGTTCGCGTCTGTCCGAGCGACAGGTTGATGCGGCTGCTGCGATAGCGTGCGCCGAGCGTGTTGCGTATGCGGTTCTTGGCCTGGCTTACAGTCAGTCCGCTCACGTCGATGGGTCCGAAGCCTTCGATCACGATCTGGCCATCGGGCGTCACGGTGCAGTTGAATGTCTTTTGCGAGGCGCCGTACACATCCACCGACACGGCATCGCCTGGCCCGAGCACATAGCTCTGCGGTGTGGCGATGTTCATCGAGGGTTCGAAGGTCAGGTCCTTATTATTGAATATGTCGCGTCCAAACACGCGCTTCTTGCCTTTCTCTTGCTGCTCCAGCAGTTGGTTGAGCCATGCTATGGAGTCTTGGTGCGTCATGTTGCCCAGCTCGGCCTGCATCAGCATGAAGTCCTGGTCATCCTCGTTATATTCGTTCTGCCATTTGTTTATGCCCTGTATGCGCTGCGTGGTGTTGGCCTCACGCTCTATGTTCTCCTCGTGGGTGCGCTGGCGCAGTTCGTCGCGCTTCTTGCCGTTGTTGGTGCGCATGCGGCTATCGCCCTCGTCGGCCTTAGCCATACCGAGGCCCGCCTGCTTGGCCTGCCGCTGGTATTTGCGTTGCACACGCCTAATCTGGTTAATGTCCACACCGCTCTGCATCAGCTTCACTACGATCTGCTTGTCTGATGTGCCTTTCTCCATTTCGCGCTGCACCATCTCAGCCACTTGGCTGTCGGTCATGTTGCTTTGCGCCCTCATGCCTACGGGGCACAGAGCCACGATGAATATGAAAATGATGAGTTTCTTCATCCTTCTGATTTGATTACTCGTTTGTTTGAATGGTTACACCTATATTATTATAGTAACTCCTTTTTTCCCGTTTTATTGTGAACGGAGGCCCTGCAAAGTTACAATAAAAATAAGATACGACAAAACAAATGGCGACGTAACTCGGTCGCACTCGCAAAAGCGTATGGAGGTAGCACTGCGAGAGAGGGGGTGTCAACAATTCGCAACAATCTTTCTGAAGGCTTTTTGATACGAAAACCGAAAAAGCACAAAAAGTGGAAAATAAATGCAAAGAAAGTATAATAAACCCGCACTGGCATACGTTATCATCATAACTAATACGAACAAACAACTATGATGACCAATCCCTCCACCGAATATCCTCAAACGATATCGCTGCTTAGCGAAGAAGACTATGTAGAGGACGGCATGACCGAAGCCGGACGCGACTTGAAACGCTGCGCCGACTTCTTCGTTGCGCTCTTCTGCCTCATTGTCTTCGCCCCACTCTTCCTCATCTGCTACATTGCGGTGAGGCGCGAGGATGATGGTCCGGCCATCTACAAGCAGGAGCGCATTGGGCGCTACGGGCTTCCCTTCTATATCTATAAGTTTCGCAGCATGAAGCTGAACGCCGAGAACGATGGGCCGCAGCTCACCGCCAGCGAGGACGACAACCGCCTGACAAAGGTGGGACGCTTCCTCCGCAGCCATCACCTCGATGAGCTGCCTCAGCTCTACAACGTGCTCATCGGCGACATGGCTTTCATCGGCCCACGCCCCGAGCGCAAATTCTACATCGACCAAATCATGCAGCGCGACCCACGCTACCAGAACCTCTACCAGATTCGCCCGGGCGTGACATCCTACGCCACGCTCTACAATGGCTACTGCGACACCATCGAGAAGATGCTCCGACGTCTCGACCTCGATCTCTATTACCTGAAGCATCGCAGTTGGTGGTTCGACGCCAAGATTCTCTTCATGACCTTCATCAACATCGTGTTTGGAAAGAAATTCTAACGTTGTTTAACGACATGAACCAGCGCAACCACTCCATCGACATTCTGAAGTTTGTCTGCGCAACGCTGATTGTTTGCTTGCACACATACAGTAAATGGCATGACGATTTCATACCTTTGACGAGGTGTGCCGTACCATGCTTTTTAATGATTTCAGGCTTTCTATTATATTCCGAGAAGGGAATAGGTCGTGAGCGACTGGTGCGCACCATTAAGCACATTTTTCACATCATCGTTTGGTCAACCTTGTTGTTTGCCGTCGTCACCGAGAGCAGGGCAATAGCAAAAGATGGTGTTTTGATTCCCTCTGGGAAGGATTGGCTCTATTGCTTTGCGCTCAATGAAAATCCGTTCGGTTACCACCTGTGGTACCTGCAAGCTTACTTATATGTTCTGCCCCTTATGCTCATTGTGGACAAATACAAACTATGGAAGTTGATGCTTTGTGCCACGCCTCTTTTGCTATTGGGAAACACGGTGTTGGGCGCATACGGCCAACTCGTTTTTCAGCAAGACTTTCCGGTAGAGTACATGCGTAATTTCCTATTCACAGGCATTCCCTACTTCATGGTTGGCGTCTTCCTGAAGATGCATATCCATAAGCTCCTCACGGTTAATCGGCTTCTCTACCTTGGCGGCATCATTCTTTTTTCCATAACCACCGTCATGGAGAAAGTCATGATACTGCGTTTGGAATACACGCCCGACAATGAGAATTACATCAGCACCACACTTCTTGCCGTTTGTTTGTTCCTGTTTGTGGCATCGTTTCAGAACACCAAAGAATCCACGATTTCAAGTATTGGCGAAAAGGATTCTCTCTACATTTACATATTTCATCCTCTGATCATCCTTATTTTAGCAAAGCTCTCTTCAAAGATGCCAGAGGCCTTCCAAACTTTTTACCTATGGACGGCTCCCCTGTTCGTGCTCATTCTTACAACAATCGCATCGATTGCTTTACGGAAAACGAAACTGCTTTAACCCCAAAAGGTTGTTAGACGGCAATTCTTGTTCGTTTTTGTTTCGAGCAGGTTGCGACAGGGGCGTTGAAGGCATAGCCGACTATGCCGAGACGCGACGGAAGCAAGATGCCAAAAGAACCGCTGACAAGAGTTGAAAAGAAACCGTAGCTTCCCAATTGTCTTCCCAACTCGGTCTAACGCCTGATTAGGAATTACCCCCAAAATCGAACAATGCTACATAGAGGATAAGGCTATTATTTGCTCTAACAGGAGGTTAAAACTTGCGGAAATGCAACCTGAGCATCTTGCCTCGCAGCACCATACGCTTGCCTGACAGGCGCTCCACGAAGAAGTGTTCGGCCAACTCGTTGACTCCCAGAGGGCGCAACACGTCGACGTTGGTGAGCAACGTGTCGTTCACATTGCGATCGTTCACCCTTCCATCGGAGAGCAACAGCGAGTCGGCCCGGTGCTCAAAGCGGAACATGTAACCGTAGGAAGGTGCCTGATGCGTATCGAGCATGGTGAGGAACTTGCCCTGCACACCCCAAAACACCTTACTGCTGGTCATATCGACCTGCACGCCGTTGGCCAACGTGTCCACTTGCGACAGTTGCCAATAGCCATCGAGGTCACCATTGTCTGAGGTCTCTATGAAGTCGCTACACGAGGTTGCAGCCATGGTCATCGCCAGGCAGGTGGCAAGAAAGAGAAAGGTCTTTTTCATAAGTTGAATACTCCTGATTTGGAAACAGTCAGTTGGAAACCGGCGTTGGAGCCGAGAATGTGGCCAAAATCCATGCCATAGCCGCCACGCACCTGCCAGCCCTTGGGCAACTGGTAGCCGGCCTCAACGAGGAAGCTCACGTTGTGGTGCTTCTTGGTGTAAGGCGTCACGTAGGTGCCAAGGCCCTCTTGGTAGGTGGCCAGCACGCGGTAGTCGAGGCGCGGCGTGGGCTGTCCGTCGAAGCCGAGGTGGAAAGCCATGAAGCGGTTGTCGGTAAAGGCTATGCTTCCATCCTCGTTGTAGATGGGCGAACGGTAGAGCGGATTGCCGATGGCCTGGCCCCAATGTTGCCAACCGGTGTAGATATAATGGTTGTAAAAGTCGTCACGGCCACCCAAGTGGTCGTTGCGGCCTACGGTATGGTCGTGGTAAACCGGACCGCTCTGGTACTTGGTGTAAAGATATTCGAACACCACGCTACGCAGCCACGTGCCATATTTCAGGTTGAGCTCGGCGCCCAACATCCAGTCTTTGAAGTCGTAAAGGAAGAAACGCGTCTTCTTCTTGGTGTTCCATTCGTCGCCCTCGCCATAACCGTCGTAGTCGAGCTGGAACATCGACGAGAGATCCTCATAGTACTTGTCGGCATAAAGGTGCCACGCCACCCGCTCGCCATCATAATTGAAACGAACGAGCCAACTACCCAACACGTTGCCTTCCTTGTTGCGATACACCGTTCCCTCGCTCGGCTTGTCGCCGCCTGCCGGCACAAAGGCATGCCAAAAGCTACTAATGCCCTTGTCGTTTTCAATGACGCGCATGCCGCCACTGCCGTCGGGCACATAGGCCGTTCCGCCAAAGAGGGTGGCTTGCTCCAGTCCCAACTCGAGCGACCAGGGAATGAAACGGTCCTCGCTGCCTATCTTCAGGTAGCCCGCCTTGCTGTGGTAGAGCACATGGTCGGCATATTTGCTTTGCTTATTGGTGAACGAATGTTGCCAACTGTCGTCGGTCATCATGCCGTAAGCGATGTGGCCTTTCACCTGAAGCCAACGGCCCAAGGCCGGAATGGTCCAATAGCGTGGCAAGGCCAGTCGCACCTGGGGCACCGGACGCGCGTTGATTCCCAACGTCTGCGACCCACTGCTCAGCCTATTGTTCTTCAACTCCATGGGCTCCTCCTTGGCTCCGATGGTCAGTGTGCCATGAAGCCAACGGCCCTCAACAAACGCCTGCTGCACCACCACGTTGCTGGTGTAATGAAGCGGGGCGGCCACATCGAGGCCATACCCCACGCCCCAACGGCGCGACGAGTCGTTGAGCAGCGGGCGAATGGCCGTGGCGCGCACATAGCCATTGGTCTCGTCGAGCGACGACAGGCCATGTTTATTGGCGTTGAGCCACAAGGGCGTCTTGTCTTTCGAGAACGAGCCTTGTGTCTCCACTCGGTACCGAATGCCCTCACCCAAGTCCAACTTGCCAGGGTGGGCATCGTATTGCCAAGCATACTGGGCCATCATAGGTGTGGTGGCCAACAGCGACACAAGCGCAAGGATCGTATGTTTCATCTTCACCTGTTTTCGGGGTTAGGGTGGATAGCCGAGGCTCCACCTTATTATTTTATAATATGCAAAGATACATGTTTTTCATGAGGCAAACGGCCTCACGGTCCACAAAATGACAAACAGAGTAGGGATTTTCCCTCACGATGTAGGGAAAAACCTTTTGATGCCCCAGATTATTGACGTATTTTTGCAACGTGAAAAGATGATTGAACATCATCGAACATGTTGAACAATAAAATGTCAGAGATATGAAAAAGTTCATGTTAACGCTTGTTGCACTGATCACAATGACAGTCCAAGCATCAGCAATGAGTTATGAGCAAGCCCGCGACCAGGCTCTCTTTCTCACCGACAAGATGGCATACGAGCTCAATCTCACTGACGACCAATATGAAGCCGCCTATGAGATCAACCTCGATTACCTGATGGGCATCAACGACCACCGCGATCTCTTTGGCAACTATTGGACCCAGCGCAACCTCGACTTTAGCTATATCCTGCTCGATTGGCAATACCGCGCATTTGTGAACGCTACCTATTTCTATCGCCCGCTCTATTGGGACGCAGGTTATTGGCACTTCCGCATCTACGCTCGCTACCCACATCGCGACTACTTCTACTTCGGACGCCCAACGTTCTACGTAAGCTATCGCGGCGGACACAGTTGGAGAATGAACGGCGGAGCCAGTTGGTACCACGGTCGTTCCTGGGGAGGTCCGAGACCCGATGGTGGTCACCGCGTAGGAATGCGCGACGGATTTGACCGCGGCGACTATGGAAGAGGCATGCAGTTGGCCGACAGAAACAACACACGCCAGTTTGGAAACGGCAACCGCACACAAGTGCAGCAGAGCGGGAACCACCGCACCTTCGGCAACGGCCAGCGCTATAACGGCGCACCCCAGCGCACCTTCGGAGGTTCTTCGCGCCAAAGCAGCACACGCACCACGGTGACACAGCCCAACAACGGGCAGCGCACCTTTGGTCGGAGCAACACAACAACGGTGCCCAACCGCACCTTCTCGCCCAGCAATGGCGCATCGCGCTCATTTGGAAACAGCAACCGCCAGGCTGCCCCCAGCAACAGCTTCAGGAGCAGCGGCATCAAGCAGTCGACTCCCACGCGCAGCTTCACCGCTCCCAGTAAGTCGAGCAGCCCCTCAAGGAGCTTTGGTGGCGGAAACAACAACGGTGGCAGCCGCTCTACCGGTGGCCACTTTGGAAGAAGATAAGAAAAGCGTTAATAACAACAAATCAGGCATGATAATCTGAATTAAGGAAAAAATAGCGTCAGGATAACTAAAACTAGAGAGTAATAAGAAAGGCGAAGGGCTGTTTACCACACGGTGAACAGCCCTTTCATTATTCCCAATCGGTCATTAAGGCCGAAACAGGAGAAATAGCAGGATGCTATGGTTACAGGGTTAGCTTGCGCACTTCGGCGTTGGCCATTTTCTCGATCTCGTTCATCGGCTTGTCGTAGTAAACGCTCTGGATAGCCTTGTTCATGATGCCATGGCCTACGGCAAGCACGGTCTTTCCGGGGTAAGTATCGCGCAGCCAAGCCATGAAAGCCTGCGCGCGCTGCTTCATGTGGTCGAGCGTTTCCACGTCATCGGGCCACGGCCGCCCCTTCAAACTGGGTATGAACTTACCCGTAAAGCCACCCCAGTCGCGCTCGCGGAGCAAGGGGGTGGTAACCACCTGCTGTCCATGGGGCTCGGCAATGATGGTGCATGTTTCCACGGCGCGCCACAGGTCGCTGGCCACAAACGCGTCGATGGCCACGTCTTTCATCTTGTCGCGCACCTCACGCGCCTGCTCCCGACCCGTCTCATTGAGCTGGCCATTGGTTTGTCCTTGCATAATTTGCGCCTTGTTGTCGACGGTCTCGCCGTGGCGCACCAGATACAATGTAGTCATTTGCTGATTTCGTTTTTAACCCCAATCGGTCATTGGCTTGTTACACTTAACACTGACAAGCGCCAAAAAGAACCCGTAACATCTTAGTTTCCTTTCCTTTGCGTTCTAACGAGCAATTGGGGGTTAATCATATTTCACATTCAGAATGTTGAAAAACTCACCGCCAAACGAGCGTTGGTAGCAACTTTTTATTACCTTTGCCACATGAAAGTATTCCAAAGCAGCATTTTCAGAGCTCTCTGCGCCATTGTCGTGGGAGCCCTTCTCGTGAAGTATCGCGAGCAGACGGTGACATGGATTACCATCGCCATCGGAGTTATCTTCTTCGTTTCGGGCGTCATCAGCACCGTGGCCTACCTGTCGGCAAAGCGTCAGGCCACGAAGGAGGGTGTGGAAATCTACGACGCCAAGGGCAACCGCCTCACACGTCCTGTGCCGCCGTTCCCCATCGTGGGCATCGGTTCGATCATCCTGGGCGCATGGCTCGCCCTGTTTCCCAACTCGTTTGTCAACGGCCTGATGTTTGTTTTGGCGGGCATGCTCATCCTGGGCGCGCTCAACTTGTTTTTCAACCTGGCTGCCGCCACGCGGTTCTCGTCGATCGGTTGCCTGTGGTGGGTGCTGCCCGTGGCCATCTTCCTTGTGGGCATCACGGCGCTCGTGAAGCCCAGCACCATAGCCTCCGCACCGCTGTTCATCATCGGTTGGGGCATGATGGCCTACGGCATGGTCGACCTGGTGAACACCATCAAGATTCATCGCTGCCGCAAGGCGTTCGAGAAAGCGCAGCAAGGCAACGACGAGGCCGACGTCGTAACCATTGAGGAGATTACCGACGAGCCCGAAGAGAAGTAGCCGCTACTCCTCTGGAACGAGCGTCTTGATGTAGTTGGTGAGCATGCCGATGCCCTTCACGTTCTCGCCTCCCTGTGGGATGATGACGTCGGCGAAGCGCTTGGTGGGCTCAATAAACTGCTCGTGCATGGGCTTGAGCACCTCCAGATAGCGGTCGACCACCATCGACACCGTGCGGCCGCGCTCCACAATGTCGCGTTGGATATTGCGGATGAGTCGCTCATCAGAGTCGCAGTCCACAAAAATCTTCAGGTCCATCATGTCGCGCAAGCGCTTGTTGATCAGCGTCATGATGCCCTCGATGATAATGACGGGCTTCGGCTCCACATGCACCGTTTCGGGCAAGCGGTTGCAGAGTAAGTACGAATAGGTGGGTTGCTCCACGGCGTTTCCGTGGCGCAACTCATTCACTTGCTTGATCAGCAGTTTCCAATCGAATGCGTCGGGATGGTCGAAGTTGATGGCTTTGCGATCCTCGTCGGTCATCTCGGTGGTGTCGTTGTAATAGCTGTCGAGCGGCACAACGGCCACGTAATGGGGCGGCAGGGCCTCAACTATTTTTCTTACGACAGTGGTTTTACCCGAACCGGTGCCACCTGCAATACCAATAATGGTTACATTATTTTCCATTTCTTATACGTTTTCTGAGTTTATAGGGCGTTGGGGCGTCAGGGATTCAGAGTCCCAAGTCGTCGAATAGGTTCTTGTAATATGCGGCCTTGCGCTCGAGCTGCATGGGGTAGGCGCGGCTCGAGCTGGGTTGGCGATACAGGCTCACCGTTCGCCCATCGAAAAGGAAGTCACGATGCTCGCCCATCTGCATTTTGCGGATATCTATGCCGTAGTGGCTGGCAAAGAGCTGGGTGGCCAACTGGCCCGCCGTAACCACTCCTTGGCAGTGGGGCAAGGCCCTCAAGAGACCGTCGAGGTCGGCGCGCTCCACCACCTCCAGGTCTTTGTCGGAGGCCGTTCCGGTGGTGCGCCGAATGCGGTTGCACGTGTCGTAGATGGCTATGCCCACCTCGGCCAAGAACCTCTTGAGCTCTGCCAGGCGATAGGTCTTGTGGGCCTCGTCCACGAAATGCAGTTTGTCGCCGAAGAAACACAGTCCCACGATGCGCCACATGTCGTTGGTGTAATTGGGGTAATACCAATCCATGCACCACCGTTTGGGGGCCGGCGGAAACGTGCCCAACATGAGCAAGCGGGCGTTGGCGGGCAGAAAAGGCTCAAAGGGATGGATCTCCACAGGAGCCTCATCCCTAAGCTGTGTTGTTTTTTCCGTTTGCACCATTGTCATGTTCCATGAGGTTACGTGTTTGCCTTGGATTCGCCTAACAGCAAATCGGTCGGCTTACTGCTTGGCCTTGTCCTTCGCCTCGCGCTCTTGCCTCTCGAGCTCACACTCGGCAATGTTTTGCTTCTCGGCCTCGGTGAAATCGGGCAACAGGCAATCGCCAGCGTCCTTGGTGGCCACACCTTGCTCCTTCATCAGGTAGATGGCGGTGGGCAGGTGGTCTGAATAGCCATCGAGCCACACACCGCCTGCGGTGGTGCGCTTTGTGCCGCCCTTATATTTGCCCTCGGTTTGGAAGAGGTAGGGCATGCGCTGGATCTCACACTTCCAGTATTTGAGCGTGCTGCCGTCGCGGTGTCCCTTCTTGTTGAGCAGGTTGGGCGAAAGGATGATCTGGTCGAAGAGGTTCCACGCGCCCTGATACATCAGCGTTCCCTGGCCTTGCTTGACGAGCACATTGTACCACGGGTTGAACATGTCGTTCTTTCCCACCTTTTCTATGTCTTCCTTGGCCGACAGGGCCTCGTACATACTCTTGTTGGTGGGGTCGTCGTTCATGTCGCCCATCACGATCACCTTGCAGTTGGGATTCTTCTTTTGGATGCGCTCTTTCAGCGCTTTTATCTGGGCTCCACCCACCTCACGCGAGTAGGAACCACCGAAACGGCTGGGCAGGTGGGCCACAATGACCACCACATGCTCGCCAGCCAGCAAACCGCTCACGGCCAGATAGCCGCGGGTGCGGAACTTGGCGTCTTGCTTCTCGGTGGGAACGTAGGGATAGAGCTTCACGTCTTTCACGGTGAACAGGCTGGGCTGGTAAATCAGGGCGCAGTCGATGCCGCGATGGTCAGGACCTTCCACATGGCAGAACTGGTAGTTGCGTGCTTTCAGGGCGGGCTGGGCACAGAGGTCGATGAGCACCTTGTTGTTCTCCACCTCACTCAAGCCGATGACCGCACAACCCACGCCGGGCAGCGTGGTGGTGGCCATATCGCTCAGGGCATGCGACATGTTATGGAGCTTATGACTGTATTTCAGGCCGTTCCAATGGTAGGATCCATTGGGAAGGAATTGGTAATCGTTCTTGCCTACATCGTGACACGTGTCGAACAAGTTTTCCTGATTGTAGAAGCCTACGGCGTAAACCGAGAACTTCTTTTGCGCTGACACGGTAAGGCACAATGCCAACACGGCCAACAATGCAAAAAAATGTCTTTTCATCTGTGTTTCTATTTTTTCTGCAAATATCGGAATTTATATTCAAACACGTGCCTGATTTACTGAAAAATTGCGGGCGGGCCGACCAAAATTCATCCGATTATACGATATGGTGCAAATCCGTAATTTCATACATTCACATCATGATGCATGAATTTGCATTTCCAATGGCGGGTCGGCAGGGCGCATCCCCCACCCTGCCATCCCATGTTCTCACGTACCCAAGCGCACCGAAAATAGCCAACAATCTATAGCCAAAACTACACACTTCTTTTTCACGACGGAAAGACGGGGCGCAAATATGCGATTCTCAGTGCATTTTTGTAACCACCTAACAATCAACACGTTACATTCATGGTTCCACTTTTAACCCTCCACATTCAACTTTCCGCCTTGCGGTTAGGCATGTTTCGCACCACGGAACATGCCTAAACGAGCCTCGAAAGACGCCTAAACGCAAGACGATACATGCCAAACCGCAACGCGATCAGGCATCTTTCGCAACCCCTTGGCTCAGAGAAGAGGGGACGAGGACGTAAAAACGGCTTGCCAGCGCGCTATTTCGGCCAAAATCGTCGACAAACTTTTTAACCAAATAACCTAACAAGCCTATCCGCTTCGCACCACCCCACACGGTAAGATTTTCTCAGATGGCAACAGAAAATTCATAAAAAAACTTTTGTATTCGGAATATATTTCGTTACTTTGCACCTTATATAATTAAACCATTAAAATCATATCCTTCAACTATGCAGAAAAAGCTTCTTTTCGCGCTGGTAGCTATGGGTATGGCGCATCAGGCCTGGGGTCAGTCAGACTCTATCGGCCAGCCTCCCATTTCCATCGGCGAGCAGGCTTTCACCTTCACCGAAGCACAGCTTGGCGAGGACGAGAACGTGACGCAGAGCGTGTCGCTCATCTCTTCCAACACCAACGCCTACGCCAGTCAGGTGGGCTACAGGTGGAGCCCTGTCAGATTCAAGTACAGGGCCTACAACGCCAAGTACAATTCGATCTACATCAACGGAAACCCCGTAAACGACATTGAGCGCGGCGAGTTCAGATACTCTTTCGTAGGCGGTTTGAACAACCAGACACGCAACGTGGAGTCGGCGTTGCCCTTCGAGAACAACAACTTCTCCATGACAGGACTGGGAGGCAGCAACAACTACAACTTCCGCCCGTCGGCCATGCCCGTCGGCCAACGTGTGTCGCTGGCCGCAGCCAACCGCAACTACACGGCGCGAGCCATGTACTCGTACAACTCGGGCCTCAACAACAATGGTTGGGCGTGGTCGGCATCGCTCACCTACCGCTGGGCCAACCGCGGATATGTGGAGGGAACGTTCTACAACTCGCTGTCGTATTACTTCGGCGTGGAGAAGGTGTTCAACAACCAGCACTCGCTCTCGCTCGTAACATGGGGCAACCCCACGGAGCGCGCCGCCCAAAGCGCATCGACCGATGAGATGTACTGGCTGGCCAACAACTACAACTACAACCCCAACTGGGGTTACCAGAACGGCAAGCGACGCAACAGCCGCATCGTCAACGACTTCGCACCTGCCGCCCTGCTCACATGGGACTTCAAGCTCGACGACCAGACGAAACTTACCACGTCGCTCCTCGGCAAATACTCCATGTATAGCAGCACACGCCTCAACTACAACAACGCCACCAACCCCGCACCCGACTACTACAGCCTCATGCCGAGCTATTTCTACGACGTTTGGGGTGGATCGGGCTCATCCAGCGCTTCCGACCTGGAGGCTTGGCAAACGGCGGTCAACTATTTCAAGGCCTCGAAGGCTCATCGCCAAATCAACTGGGACAAGCTCTACTATGCCAACAAGATGGCCTCTGCACAGGGCGCCGACGCCATGTATTACCAGCAGGCTTACCACGACGACCAGCTCGCGCTGACGCTCTCGTCGATCCTCCACAAGGACCTGACGAACCATAGCTTCTTAGACGCTGGCGTAAACCTGAGCACCAACAAGGGCATGCACTACCAGACCATGGAGGACTTGCTGGGCGCCACACAGTTCCACAACACCAACTACTACGTGGTGGGCACCTACGACATCAACGACCCGCGCGCCCTCTACGATGTGCGCGACGGCAACAAGCTGGTGCGCGAGGGCGACCGCTTCGGCTACGACTACAACATCTTCGTGAACCGCGCACAGGCTTGGGCGGGCTATCAGACGGAGATTAAGTGGGCGCGACTCTTCGCAAGCGGCCGAATTGGCGGCACAACGCTGCAGCGCGAAGGAAACATGCAGAACGGACTGGCCATCAACAACTCGCTGGGAAAGAGCGGAACGGCTTACTTCCTCGACGGTGGAGCCAAGGCCGGAGCCAACCTGCGCCTCTGCCAGGGCAACACGCTCTCGCTCGGTGTGGGCTATGAGTGGAAGGCGCCCGACGCCCGTGTGGCATTCGCCTCACCGCAAATCAACAACGACTTCGTAAAGGACCTCACCAACGAGAAGATCTTCTCGGCTGAGCTGGGCTACCAGTTCCAGAACAACTGGTTGCGCGCCAACGTGCAGGGATACTTCAGCCGACTGGCCGACGTCACCGAGTATAGCATGTACTACTACGACAGCAGCAACTCGTTCTCATACGTCTCGCTCTCGGGAATCAACAAGCAATACTACGGTGTGGAGTTGGGGCTCGACTTCAAGCTGACCTCTTCGTTCAACATCAACGCACTGGCCACCATCAGCGAGGCTAAGTATGCCAACAACGCAAAGGCCACCTACATGCTCTCAAACGATGGCAAGTATTACAACGACATCGTGGTCAACAAGAACATGCGCGAGGGCGGAACGCCCCTCTCGGCCTACTCGGTAGACCTGTCATACCACTCACGTGGATGGTTCATCGACCTCATTGGCAACTACTACGACCGCATCTACCTCTATTACACGCCTGTGACACGCTACTACAAGAACCTTCCCACGCTGAAGGATGAGAGCGGAAACATCATCATGGACGCCAACAACGAGACCATGCACGACGTAAGCAAGGCGCCCGACCAGGCCAAGGGACACGGCGGATTCATGCTCGACGCTTCGATCGGTAAGAGCATCTACGTGGGTAAGAACTCGCTGAGCATCAACCTGACGCTCACCAACGTGCTCAACAACCGCAAGATCGTTACTGGCGGTATGGAACAGAACCGACAGACCTACGACGAGAGCGGAGAGGCCATCCGCACCTACAACTTCATGAACAGCCCGAAGAAGTTCTACACGAACGGCATCAACGGCATGATCATCGTCACCTATAAATTCTAAAGAAAGGAGAACGACATGAAAATGAAAGCAACTTACTTTTTCCTCCTCGCCCTCGTGTGCAGCCTGTTCACGGCTTGCATGGACGGCGACTGGGATGAGCCCAACTTCAACGGCGGAGCTCCTTTCGGCAACAACAGCATTGAGGAGCACAACGTGATCAGCATCAGCGAGCTCATCAAAAAATATCCCAATGTGTTTGCCAGCACCGACCAAAACGCCAAGATTGAGGAGGATATCCAAATCAAGGGACGCATCACTGGCAACGACCTCGGTGGAAACATCTATAAGCAGGTAACCCTGCAAGACAACACAGGCGCCATCATCATCGCCATCAACGAGGGCGGCCTCAATGGCTACCTCGCAGAGGGCACTGAGATACTCGTCGACCTGAAAGACCTCTACATCGGAGGATACCGCAAGCAGCCTGAGCTGGGAGCGCCCTACAACGGAAACAGCATCGGACGTATGTCGAAAGACATCTGGGCGCAGCATTTCAAGATTGTAGGAGCCTGCGACACAACGGTCATCAAGGCGGTCGACTTCAACGACATCAAGGACGACATGAACAACAACTGCGCCAAGCTCGTTACGCTGAAGGGCGTCACTTTCAAGAACGCCGACGGAAAGAACACGTTCACCACGGGCACTGCCCAAGGCAACGCGGTCAACCAGCAGTTCAACGAGTATGGAACAAACGTTGTGGTGCGCACCAGCACCTACGCCGACTTTGCCGCCATGGCGCTGCCCTACGACAGCATCAACAAGAAACCCGCCACCTGCAACATCACAGGTATTGCCACACGCTACAACGCCACATGGCAAATTCTTATCCGCAAGACCAGCGACATACAGGTCATCAAATAGTTTACGATATATTGTATCATAGAATTCATTAAAAAGAAACAAATAAAATGAAAGCGATATTCAAATCCGTCATGGCTCTTATGGCCATCTGCGCATTCACGGCTTGCTCGGACGTGCCCATGCCTTACAGCGATCCCAGTGAGGAAAACGGTGGCGAAGAGAACACCGGCGTGTACCTCGACGAGAGCTTCGAAAGCAATTTCGGAAAGTTCTCGGTAAGCAACGTGAAGGGAACACCATGGGTCATCGACTACAAAACGGCCAAGGCCACAGGCTACGACAACGCCGCACAGAAGACCACAGAGTCGGAGTCGTACCTCGTGTCGGCACCCATCGACCTGACAAGCAGCAACGGAGCGCACCTCCAGTTTGAGTATATCCTGCGCTATGTCAACGCCAGCCAGAACGCCAACAAGGTGCTCATCACCGACAACTACACCGGCGATCCCACCACAACGGCATGGACCGACATGACCGGCACGCTCACCGAGGGTACCGATTGGCTCACATTCGTCACCTACGACAGGAACCTCCCCGAGGCGTTTATCGGAAAGAACAACGTTGTGATCGCCCTGATGTACTCATGCAAGACTTCCTCTTCGACCATCGAGGTGAAGAACCTCAAGCTCCTGGAGGGAACGGCCCAGAACGCCGGCGGCGACACGCCAAAGCCCAACACTGACCTCAACACCGAGGCTACGGCATGGACCGTGGCCGAAGCACTCCAGAAGATCAGCGAGAACGGTGGCGAGGCCCTCAGCGGTGAGGCTTACGTGAAGGGTGTTATCTCATCTATCGACTTCTACAACGAGACCTATAAGAGCCTCTCTTACTACATCTCAGACGACGGCAGCGCAAACAACACCCTGCAGATCTACTCTGGCAAGGGCATCGATGGCGCCGACTTCAACTCGAAGAACGACCTGAAGGTGGGTCAAAAAGTTGTGGTAAAGGGTATCCTGAAGGCTTTCAACGGCAAGAACGAAATGGACAAGAACAACCGTCTCATCTCGGTTAGCGGTGGTGGCGAAACACCCGCAGTAACGGGCCTGACAGCCACCTTCGCCACAGGCAACGATGGCTTCAGCGTCAAGAACGTATCGCTCAGCGAGGGACTCACAGAGGTGTGGAAGTTCGATGCCGCCAACAAGTGCATGAAGGCCAACGGTTACGCCAACAAGAAGAACAATCCCGCACAGAGCATGCTCGTGTCGCCAGCCTTCAGCCTTGAGGGACTGACCACCGCAACGCTGACTTTCAAACAGGCCGCCAAGTACATGAAAAACGCAGCCGATGAGCTCCAGGTGCTCGCCTCAACCGATGGCACCAACTGGACCAAGCTCAACATGTCGGCCATGCCCGACGGATCCAACTGGGATTTCATCAGCACCACATGCGACCTGAGCGCATTCGCCGGAAAGGCCACGGTCTACATCGCATTCCAATATACCAGCACCACAGAAGCAGCTCCCGAGTGGAGAGTGAACAATGTGGTGGTAAAGTAAGACCAACGGCATAAAAACATACGCAAATCTTTGGCGGGTTGCAGAATTCTTCGTAATTTTGCACCCGCTAATTGTATATAGCGCATTAATCATAATTACAACAATAAACAAAATGAAAAAAGGTATTCACCCAGAAAACTATCGCCCCGTCGTGTTCAAGGACATGTCCAACGGCGATATGTTCCTTACAAAGTCTACTTGCAAGACGAATGATACAGTAGAGTTTGAAGGCGAGACTTACCCCGTGGTAAAGGTTGAAATTTCAAGCTCTTCTCACCCGTTCTATACTGGTAAGAACAAGCTTGTCGACACTGCCGGTCGCGTTGACCGCTTCATGAACCGTTACGGTAAGTTGAAGAAGTAATACTCGACATACAATTACACGGTATAAAGCAATAAAAAGTGCGGTCGAACGTAGTTGCATATGCGTTCTGCCGCACTTTTTTCTTTCCTTACGCCCTGTAACATCATAGGACACAAAACATGAAACATTATCGTCTTGTAGCGTTATCGCTATTCGCCATCGCCCTGACTTGCTTCTCTTGTCAGGAAGACGACAACCTGCCCAGCCAGAAACCGGGCACACAGACTGGCGTAAACACCAACGCCAACGCCACCAATGTAAACCCAAACTACGGACGTTTGGAGTTTCCACGTCTGAAAACAGGAGGAAACAACCTTGTGCTGGTGCACTCCGTAGACAACTATGGCGTGAACTTCGCCGTGGAATGGGACTGCGACAAGAAGGCGCAACGATGGACTTGCTACCAGCTCAACTCCATCAACAGCGTGAAGAACTGGAGCCGCGACAACTGGAAAAAGACCGAATGGGGAGGCGACCCGTTCCAAGAGGACACCACCATACCACAGCAATACCGCACCACACTGGCCGACTACAGATCGTCGGGCTACGACCGCGGACACATCTGCCCATCGGCCGACCGCCTCAACTCAAAGGAGGCCAACGAGCAGACCTATTACCTCAGCAACATCCAGCCGCAGGTAAACGGGTTTAACACGGGAGTGTGGCTGACCATGGAGGGCGCGCTGCGCAACACCTGGAACACCAACAACTACCGCGACGTGCTCTACATCTGCAAGGGCGGAACCATCGACAAGAGCAGCCAGATAGCTGGCTACACCTCGAAGAGCAAGCTCATCGTGCCCAAATACTACTTCACGGCTATCCTCTCGGTAAAGAACGGAAAGTACCACGCACTCGGACTGTGGTTTGAGCACAAGTCGAACGAAGACACCAAGCTCCGCAACTACGCCGTAACCATCGACCGATTGGAGAAGCTTACCGGCATCGATTTCTTCTGCAACCTGCCCGACGCCATCGAGAACGAGGTGGAAGCGAAGATCGACCTCAAATGGTGGGGCTTGTAAAAGGCCATTCGCTCGCCCACTCCACATAGGGCAAGAACCAACACAAACAAAGGAGGCAAACACCTGTCGATGGTGTTTGCCTCCTTTGTTTGTGTTGGCCCAATGTCTGACAGGCAAGAGCCGACGGCTTGTCTAAGAGCAGGCAATGCCATATATGGCTAAAGCCAATGACTCGTCTGACAGGAGCCAACCGTATGTTTGAAAAGGTCCGAAGCGTGGGATTAGCGCATTACGAGCTTCAGCTTCACGGCCTTGCAACCATCGCTCGTGGGCTGTGCCGCCTTGGCGTTGCTGTCGCCCTTGTAGCGCTCAAACCAGAAGTCGTCGACCTCACCGCCATCGGCAGCCCAGAGGTAGCCTGTAAAGGTGCGGTTGTCGAGGTTCAGGTCGTCATAATCGATGGTCATCACATAGTCGCTCGTTGTGCCATCGCTATGCTTCTCCTTGTAAGTAAGGTAAATAGTGCCGTTGTTGGGATCGATGTACCATGTGAAATTGCGGGTGAAAGGCTCATCGGCGATATACTGCTTGCCCCACTTGTCGTAGTAGATTTCATAGTCATATTGTGTTCCCGTACCACTGATGCTCTGGCGGTTATACTGCTTAAACTCGATGTCGGTGCTGTAGAGGATGCTGTCGATGGCCACACCGGCCGAGTCTATTTGGTAAGCCATCAGCTCGCCTCGCCACTGTCCGGCCAGCGTCTGCGCCATGCTCACACAGAAATCCTCATCGTCGTCTTCATCCGGACGGTTGTTGGGGCGATAATCGCCACCATAGTCGTAATCGCCATACCAGTAAGGATCATCATCGCCACAGCTGGTCAGCACCATGGGCAACGCCAGCAACATAGCCACCCATATCATCTTCATTGTTTTCATATTGCGCATCTTGATTTAGTTGTTGTTAATTCGGTTCGTTACATTCCTAACTGGCTCTGCGATCGCTACTCACTCCTGGGTTTTGAAAACCCTCATGGGCTTGGCGTCGCCCGAGGCAGCACGCACTCCGGGTGCGGGCTTGGCGTAATAGCCTGTCCAACAGCCGTAATCGTAGTCGTTCCAGTTGGGCGATGAGGTGTGGTTCATGCGGAACTTGACTTTCGTGTCACCATAATAGATGGTTCCGTCGAAGTAGTTGTCGTCGAGACGGTAGTTGGCGATCTCAACGTACGTGTCTTCCTCCATGAGGTGGATGCGGATAACACCACCGCGCACCTTCCACTCGGTGTGGTTGGCCACGTAGCGCCAAGGGGCATCGCCAGCGTAGTGATCTATCCAATAACCCGTTCCCGAACTGTATCGGTAGGGATCCTGCACAAAGCAGAGTTCCGTGTAAGTGGCGTCGTAGGTGTATCCATCGTAAACGGAGCTCACATACATGTTACCCCTCCACGTGCCTTCGAGCGTGTAAGCTATGTCGTAATCCTCGTCGCACGAGGTGAGCGTCAGCGCCATCATGGCCACCAAGGCCATCGTCATGAGAGTAGAAAGCTTTTTCATAATCGAATCGTTTTAAGTTTCCTTAATGTTATATGCTGCAAAAATAGTTAATCCCCATGGCATTTGCAAGCCATAACCTCCTATTCTTTCGGGGGAAATCCCTATTCGTTAAGGGGGAAAACACGACCGCAACGTTGCTTCAGGCAGCGCCAACCCATTGAAACCTTGTTCACATGTGCCACTATTTTGGCCTAAATATCATTAAATCTTGAAAAAACAACCCTCCATTCGGGGCTATCTCCTCCTATTTTAGTAAATTTGCATACAGAACATAAAACGGAATAATACAACATAACAAACCAAAGGATATAAAAAATGAGAACTGTTTACGAGTTTTCGGTCAAAGACCGCAAGGGTAACAACGTGTCGCTCCGCGAGTATGCCAACGAGGTGCTCCTCATCGTCAACACGGCCACAAAGTGCGGTTTCACCCCCACCTACACTGAGTTGGAAGCACTCTACGAGAAATATCATTCACAAGGCTTCGAGATTCTCGACTTCCCCTGCAACCAGTTTGGGCAGCAGGCTCCAGGAACCGACGAGTCGATCCACCAGTTCTGCAAGCTCACCTACGGCACCGAATTCTCACGTTTCAAGAAGGTCAAGGTCAACGGCGACGACGCAGACCCCCTGTTCAAGTTCCTCAAGGAGCAGAAGGGATTCGCTGGCTTCGACATGACCAACGAGATTGCACCGGTACTCGTGGATCTGCTCGACAAGGCCGACCCCAACTGGCGCGAGACACCAGACATCAAGTGGAACTTCACCAAATTCCTCGTCAACAAGAAGGGACAAGTGGTGAAGCGCTATGAGCCCACAGAGAAAATAGAAAACATTGCCAAGGACGTGGAAGAACTCCTGGCATAACCATAAACACTCATCAACACTACCATGGAACACACAAAGTGCCTCATCATCGGAAGCGGACCCGCTGGTTACACAGCAGCCATCTATGCCGGACGCGCCAACCTCAGCCCCATCGAGTACTGCGGCATACAAACGGGCGGACAGCTCACGCAGACTACCATCGTGGAGAACTTCCCCGGATACCCTGAGGGCGTCGACGCCAACCAAATGATGATGGAAATCAGGCAGCAGGCCGAACGCTTCGGAGCCGACATCCGCGACGGCATCATCACCGATGTGGACCTCACCAAGCGCCCCTATGTGGTCACTACCGACCGTGGCGAGCAGGTGGAGGCCGACACCATCATCATCGCAACTGGCGCATCGGCCAAGTATTTAGGCCTGGACGACGAGAAGAAATACAACGGACAGGGCGTTTCGGCCTGTGCCACCTGCGACGGATTCTTCTATCGCAAGAAGGTCGTGGCTGTAGTGGGCGGTGGCGACACAGCCTGCGAGGAAGCCAACTATCTGGCTGGCCTATGCCAAAAGGTCTATATGATTGTGCGCAAACCTTTCCTGCGCGCCTCCGACATCATGCGCAAACGCGTGGAGGAGAACCCCAAGATCGAGATTCTCTACGAAACCAACACACTGGGCCTTTATGGCGAGAATGGTGTGGAGGGCGCTCATCTTGTGTGGCGTAAGGGTGAGGCCGATGAGAAGCGCTACGACCTGCCCATCGACGGTTTCTTCCTGGCCATCGGCCACAAGCCCAACACCGACATTTTCCGTGGCAAGCTCGACATGGACGAGGTGGGCTACATCAAGACGCAAGGCGCATCACCCCGCACCAGCGTGGAGGGCGTGTTTGCGGCAGGCGACTGCGCCGACCCCTCATACCGACAGGCCATAGTGGCCGCCGCTTCGGGCTGCAAGGCTGCCCTTGAGGCTCAGTGGTTTCTCAATCGATAACCCTTAGCCTGCTCTTACGTAAGCAACGGTAGCGAAACGCTTATCCGAAGGCTAACGCCGTAAGACACCAACATTGTAAGAAACATACCAACCATAAAAGAGGCGACAACTTATCGGGGCATCACCCCGACTATTGTCGCCTCTTTCATAGAATCTCGCCAACATCCCATCCCACCGGTTTCAATCTGCCAACACATAAGGGAAGCTTCGTTCCACACATGCTTTATGAAGAAAGGAATGGCGCACAACACATGCGCAACATTCCACTCCTTGCCCTGATTTATAAGGGGCGATAACGCAATCGGTGTCGGATTTATCGCTATTAAACTATAGATTGCTAATCGATTACCCGTTTATTGTTTTTTTATTCGATGCCCCCGACAGCAACCATAAACCGACAAAGGTCAGCGCTCCGTTGAGCATCAACAGCTCATAGCCAAACTGATAGCCGGTAGTGCGAGCCACAACATCGTTCAAGACATAGCAAACGATGGGTGAGGCAACGGCAACATAAGGCACCACCCGGTCGTTGACGCTTCGTTTTGTGAGCAGTCCGTAGGCAAAAAGTCCCAACAACGGACCGTAGGTATACGAGCAAAGAATGTAGATGGCGTCGATAACACTGGTGGAATTCACCACGCGGAAGGCTAAGATAAACAGAGCAAACACCACGGCTATGCCCAGGTGGGCGCGCTTGCGAAGGCACTCATCGTCCTTGCGTCCGCGAATATCCACGCAATAACTGGTGGTCAACGAGGTGAGCGCTGAGTCAGCACTACTGAACGATGCGGCTACAATGCCCACCGTAAAGAGCACCACCACCACTGAGCCCAACCGCCCCGTGGCAGCAAACATGGGAAGCAGTTCGTCGCCTGCCTGCGGCAACGCCACACCCTGACGCTGCGCCAGCAGCATAAGCAACACACCAAGGCACATAAACAACAGGTTGGCCGGCACAAAGGCAAAACCATAGGTACACATGTCTTTCTGAGCATCGCGCAAGGTCTTGCAGGTCAGGTTCTTCTGCATCATGTCCTGATCGAGGCCCGTCATCACTATCACGATGAACACACCACTAAGGAATTGCTTCCAGAAGTTTTGCTTCGACACCCAGTCGTCGAATACAAACATCCGCGAATGGCTATCGGCAGCTACAGCCGAGAGCGCCTCAGGCAACGTCATGTCCAAAGCGCCCACCACATGAACGATGATGAGCGCCAAGGCACCAAACATGCAAAGGGTCTGGAAGGTATCGGTCCACACGAGTGTTTTCACGCCGCCACGACGGGTGTAAAACCAGATTAGCGCCACCATGACCACCACTGTCAGGGGAAAGGGAACGCCATATGCGTCGAGCACAAACCGTTGTAGGATGATGCATACCACATAAAACCGGACGGCGGCGCCCGTCATCTTCGACACGAGAAAGAACCAAGCGCCTGTCTTATACGACCGAAGGCCCAAGCGTTGGCCCAAGTAAGTGTAGATGGTGGTGAGGTTCAGCTTGTAATAAACGGGCAGCAACAGGAAGGCCACGGCAAAATATCCAAGGATAAAACCCAAGCAAGTCTGCACGTAGGTCATCTGAATGTTCATCACCATACCGGGAACCGACACAAAGGTGACGCCCGAAATCGATGCGCCCACCATGCCAAACGCCACCATATACCAAGGCGAACGGCGATTGGCCCGATAGAAAGTGTCGTTGCTCGACCGACGGGCCGTAAGCCGACTCATGACGAACAACGCACAGAAATAAAGTATGACGGTAATCAATATGTCCATAACAAATGCTATTTTACACTCCCCACGCGCTCACTCCTGTCGCTCCATGCCGCGCAATACACCCACAGCCTCGGCCACAGAGGGGATGTTCTTCACCTGGATAAGGCGGTGACCACGCACGTCCCTGAACTGGCAACGGCGCGGATTGGCCATGACATACTTGATGATTCGGCCGAAAGCCTTGCTCTGATAGAACGGACTGTCTTGCTGAGAGACAAACTGCAGGTTCATCACACCTTGCCGGAGCGCTATCTTTTCGCATCCAAGGCGCTTGCCTATGCGACGTAGCGTTACCACCTGCATCAGCTCCTCACCCTCGTGAGGCACCGGTCCGAAGCGGTCTATCAGGCGCTGGCGATAGGCGTCGAGCGCCTCATCGCGGTCGATAT
Organism: Hallella faecis; assembly: GCF_018789675.1. GTDB lineage: Bacteria > Bacteroidota > Bacteroidia > Bacteroidales > Bacteroidaceae > Prevotella > Prevotella faecis. The sequence goes on along the minus strand of NZ_JAHKBE010000001.1, from coordinate 30,410 downwards.
TGTCGAGTTCGCGGTAAAGCAACATACGCTCGGCGCTTCCAGGAACATAGGTTTCGGGGAAATACATCTCCAAATCGCTGTCGACAGCACAGTCTTCCACAAACTCATCGCCTGAGATTTCCTTTCCTTGGGCAATGTCTTGCGCATAAAGATCGGCAAACTCATCGTTCTTCAACTCGGTCACAGCCTGGTTAAGAATCTTCTGATAGGTCTCATATCCCAGGTCTTCCATGAAGCCACTCTGCTCCGCTCCCAGGAGGTTCCCGGCTCCTCGGATGTCAAGGTCCTGCATGGCCAAGTTGAAGCCGCTGCCCAATTCCGAGAAGGTTTCCAAGGCCTCCAAGCGGCGACGGGCCTCAGGGGTAAGCACGCTACGCGGCGGCGCCATGAGGTAACAGAACGCCTTGCGGTTGCTTCGGCCCACACGGCCACGCATCTGATGGAGGTCCGACAGTCCGAAATGGTGAGCGTCGTTGATGATAATGGTGTTGGCATTGGATATGTCGATACCATTCTCCACGATGGTGGTGGAGAGCAGCACATCGTAATCGTAATTGATGAACCCCATAATGATCTCCTCCAGCTTCTCCGGAGGCATCTGACCGTGGCCTATCGCCACACGGGCATCGGGCACATACTTATGGATTATCTCCTCGATATGTTGCAAGCCGGCAATGCGATCGCTCACGAAATACACCTGTCCGTTGCGGCTCATCTCGAAGCTGATGGCGTCGGCGATGACACTTCCCTCAAAGGTGCACAATTCCGTATGGATAGGATAACGGTTGGGAGGCGGCGTACGGATGATGCTCATGTCGCGTGCGCCCATCAGCGAGAACTGCAATGTGCGTGGGATGGGCGTAGCCGACATGGTCAAGGTATCGACGTTGGTCTTCAGCTTACGCAGTTTCTCCTTGGTCGATACGCCAAACTTCTGCTCCTCGTCGATGATGAGCAGTCCCAGGTCGTGCCACGCAACGGTCTTTCCCAGCAACTTATGCGTTCCCACCAAGATATCGACCTTTCCACTCTCAAGGTCGGCCAGCACCTGCTTGGTTTGCTTAGCCGAACGGGCACGGGACAGGTAATCGATCCTGACAGGGAAGTCCTTGAGGCGCGACCGGAACGTTTGGTAGTGTTGATAGGCCAACACCGTCGTTGGCACCAGCACAGCCACCTGCTTCGAGTCGCACGCCGCCTTGAATGCCGCACGCACGGCAATCTCGGTCTTTCCAAATCCCACGTCGCCACACACGAGGCGATCCATGGGTTGGGCGCGCTCCATATCGGCCTTCACCTCTTGCGTGGTGCGCAACTGGTCGGGCGTGTCCTCATACAGGAAACTGGCTTCCAGTTCATGCTGCATGAAGTTGTCGGGCGAGAAAGCGTACCCTTTCTCGTGGCGTCGCTTTGCGTAAAGCCTAATGAGGTCGCGGGCAATGTCCTTGATTTTCTTCTTCGTCTTCTCCTTCAGACGCTCCCAGGCACCTGTGCCCAGCGTGCTCAAGCGGGGCGGTTCGCCCGTGTCGCTACGTCGATACTTAGAAATCTTATAGAGCGAATGGATGGACACGTCCACCTTGTCGTTGTTCTGATAGATGATACGGATAACCTCTTGATAGGTGCCATCGGGCGTAGGCACACGTACCAAGCCACCAAACTTACCGATACCCAAGTCCACATGCACGATGTAATCACCAGGCTCCATCTCCTGCAACTCCTTCATGGTCAGGGCCATCTTACCTGCCCGTGCGCTGTCCGACTTGAGATTGTACTTATGGAAACGGTCGAAGATTTGGTGATCGGTAAAGAAACAAGCCCGCAGATCGCTGTCGGCGAATCCCTCGTGCACCGTTTTGCTCACAGGAATGAAGGTAATCGCCGTCCGCTGAGCGTTCGAATGCGAGCGTTCAAGGTCGGATCCCGTCTCATCGAAGATATCTTTCAGTCGCTGTTGTTGCTTGGCGCTGTCGGCCAAGATGTAGATCTTATACCCCTGCAACAGGTAGTCTTCGAGAGCTTTGCGCAGCAAGTCGAAGTTCTTATGGAACAGAGGTTGCGGCGTGGTATGGAACGTCAGGCGGATGCTTTCGCCTGTGGACACGGCACCCATGAGGTCCTGTGGACTCTGGTTGGCTACCGATGGCCCAAAGAACACGTGCTGGAAGCGAGCGGCATTGCGCATGAAACGCGCAGACGTACAGAGGTTCATATCGCGCGTCATGTCGCATTGTATCTGCGCTTGCTCCATCTCCGTGGCTCCCTCCAGACGCTCGGTGAGTGCCTGCGAGGAGAATCCTTCATTGTAAATGCGCTCCACAGTGTCGCGAACAAACGTCAGGTCTTTCATCACCAACAAGGCGTCGTCAGGCAAAAACTCCAGGAAGGGCACCTTCTCAGTGGTCAACGATGCCAACTCGGGCACGATTTCCACCTCCGTCTTGCGGTCTTTCGACAACTGATCTTCCACGGTAAACGTGCGTATGGTGTCCACCTCGTCGCCAAAGAAGTCGATACGGAAAGGCAACTCGCTGGAGAACGAATACACGTCGAGGATGCTACCACGCATGGCAAACTGCCCCGGTTCGTACACATAGTCGACCTCCTTGAATCCCAGGTCGCGCAAACGATGCGCCAGATCGGTGATCTCAATGGTTTGGTTGGCCTTCAGCGACACACGGCGCTCATCGAGATGGGTTTGCGAAACCACCAGTTCGGCAATGGCTTCTGGGTAAGTAACAATCAACAGGGGTTTCCTATCGCCCGTCTTTTTCTCATCGGTCGATGTGACATGTGCTGCCACCTTGGCCAGCACCTCAGTGCGCAGGATGCCGTTGGCGGCGTCGCGCTGACCATATTTCACGGCACGCCGATAGCTCGAAGGAAAGAAAAGGGGTTCGTAGGGCAACGCCTCCGAAACGCCATTTGACTTCGGAGAGCCTGCCACCTCCATCGAACTCATGGTCGAAACCGCCTTGGCGCCATCTTCAGAAGCCTGCTTTCCACCAGCCAGCGATGGTTTTGGGGCCTCCTCGGCGGCTTTCGTCCCACCACCCGATGCACCTTGTTTGGCCACCATAGGCATGGCGCCAGGCACCGTCTGGTCGTTGAGGTCATTAAAAAAATAGCCAGCTTCATCAGCGTCGGACAAGACAAACACGGTGTCGCGACGCAAACGCTTGGCCACAGCACCAAAGAAAATGGGGGCGGCAGAGGCCAATAGTCCCTGCAGGAAAACGTCTCTCACCGATTTGTTTTCCAGGGACTTGAGCATGGCACCCGCCTGAGGCAGGGTGCCATATAGTTTCAGAATGTCTTGTAAGTTCAATTCTTTATCTTTGGATATTTACGGAACCATCCGTCGAGCCTGAGCCTCATGACACCGAAGAGCGCCTCGCTGAAGATGCCACCGCTCATCTTGCTCGTTCCTTCCTTGCGGTTGACGAAGACCACCGAGACCTCCTTGATCTTGAATCCGATGCGGTAGGCGGTGTATTTCATCTCAATCTGGAAGGCGTATCCCTTGAATCGGATCTTGTCGAACTCAAGAGTCTGGAGCACGCGACGGCGATAGCAGACAAATCCTGCCGTGGTGTCGTTCACGCTGATGCCTGTGACGAAGCGCACATACTTAGAAGCAAAATAGCTCATCAGCACGCGTCCCATGGGCCAATTGACCACATTCACACCCGTGATGTAGCGCGATCCCACCGACACATCAGCGCCCTCGTCGTGGCAAGCGGCGTAAAGGCGCGGCAGGTCGTTAGGATTGTGACTGAAATCGGCGTCCATCTCGAAGATGTACTCATAGTCGCGCTCCAACGCCCACTTAAATCCGGCAATATAGGCGGTGCCGAGCCCCAGCTTTCCGGTGCGCTCCACGAGGAACAACCGATCGGCAAACTCGTCGCGCATCAACCGTTTCACGATGTCGGCGGTGCCATCAGGACTGCCGTCATCGATGACGAGGATGTGGAAACACTTCTCCAACGAGAATACCGCACGGACAATCTTTTCCATGTTCTCTTTCTCGTTGTATGTAGGAATGATAACTATCGAATCACTTGTATGCATAGCAATTGGTTAGGTTTTACTTGTTAGGATGCACGTCGACAGACGTTCCTTTCTTGCAAAAGTATAAAATTAAGAAGGAAGCGCCAAGGATTTAGCATGGAAAATAGGGCTTTTTACCACTTTTTACCATCCATTGGCAACCGCGATATTACTGGTCGCGGTTTTCCACATAGCCTTGGTACTCGGGCGTCAGGCCGTCCATGATAGCCTGATAGCACGTATCCTCCATTTCCTTCTCAAACTCACGGCCCTGTCCTTTCTGCTCAATGGGCTTGTGGATGGTGAGCGTCAGCGGGTGCCACTCCACCCAATGCCAGTCGCGCATGCGTGGCATGACATCGAAGGAACCATTGATGGTCAGTGGGCAAACAGGCAGTTGCAACTCGTCGGCCAGCATAAATGCGCCACGACGGAACTTGCCCATGTGGCCCGTGAACGACCGTGCGCCTTCGGGAAAGACCACCAACGACATGCCGTCGCGCAACACCTTGCGCGCCTCATCGTACGTAGCCTTGATCTTCGACACGCCACTACGGTCCACGAAGATGTGGTGGGCATACTGGCAAGCCATCCCAACGAAGGGCACCTTACGCAGCGACCGCTTCATCATCCACTTGAAGTTGCGGTTGAGGAATCCATAAATCAGGAAAATGTCGAACGCTCCCTGATGGTTGGCAACAAAGACATACGACTGACCTTTGCGCAGGTTCTCGCGCCCTTCCACCTTCACGGGCAGGAACAGTAGGGCCACAATGAAGCGCGACCAGCACTTACCGGGATAATAGCCCCAGAAGTGACCGTTGCCCAAGAGGCAGCCGACAACCGTTACCAAGGCCGTCAAAATCGATGCCAACAGGAATAGTGGCAACACGACACAAAGCTGATAAAGACGATAAATGTACTTCATTATTTTGTTTTATGTAAGGTAATCACTACTATTTCAGGCGAGATGCCAAATCGGAATGGCACCAATCCCCCGAGTCCCGACGACACAAAGAGTTGGCTTTCGCCCCGCTCGTAATGGCCATAGTCCTCAGCGTAGACCCAACGTGTGGGGCGCCATCCGAAGACCGACATCTGTCCGCCATGCGTATGGCCGCTGAGCGTGAGCGCCACCCGCTTCGTAGGCACGATGGTTGCATCCCATGCGGCCGGGTTATGCTGCAACATGATGGTGAAAGCCTGCCGCCCCACCCCATGCATGGTCTTTTCAAAATTGGCGCTGTCGGGGTCGCCATAGTTTTGTTCGCCAGCTATGACGATGGAATCTTGCCCCCGTCGCAAGACAGCATGCTCGTTGAGCAGCACGCGCCAACCACATCTCCGTTGCTGGGCGATGGTCTCCGCTCGGTTGGCCGCTTCCACAGCGGGCGAAGCATGCACATACTTGCTATAGTCGTGGTTGCCCAACACCGACATCACACCATCGCGTGCCTTCAGCGAAGCCAGCAACCCGCTCACGGGATAGAGCTCCTGCGGCTGTGCGTTTTGCAAGTCGCCGGTAAACACGATGAGGTCGGGGCGCTGCGCATTGATGCTATCGAGATCGCGCTTCAGCAAGCCCACGTTGCGCGCTTCGAGCGTTCCCACATGGGCATCGGTAAACTGCACGATGCGGTATCCCTCGAAAGCGTCCGGCAGATTGTTGAAATAGAGGTCGACGCGCCTCACCTCCAGCTTGTCGATTCCTACCTCAAAGCCATAGGCCAGCACATACCAGTTGCCCAGGATGAGCACCATAGCCAACAGGTTTCCCCAGTTGCGGTGGCCTCCCGTCAGTCGGCAGCACACAAATCCCACCCCTGAGCACAAGGCGAAAAGCACCTTAGGCACCACCACGAGCCCCATGAGAACCATGAAGACGTTGACCCAAATGAGGTCGTCGGGCACGAAGTTGCGTATGGTGGCCAGCGCCACTGCATAGCCCAAGAGCAGCACACCCGGCATCCACCACAACGCCCGCATCCACCACCGACAGTTGGGATGTCGCCGACGATAGTGCCAATCGATGTAGAGATCCGACAGCACAATGGACAATACGATAGGTATGATGATTCTTGCTATCATAACAGGTGGCGCAATCTATGCGCTACGTTGGGAGTTTTTCTATTGTATGGTTAAACGATATATTGCGTGCGACGGGATGTTATCTATAATATAAGGTGATGGCTCGTCTGCTATGTCCACCCGCTTTGTCATCCTCGCTTCAGCAAACTGCCACTGAGGAAGCGTCGCATCAGTTCGACGGGCACTCCTCGGCGACGCGCATAGTCGCGTAGTTGGTCCTCGCCAATCTTCCCCAAGTCGAAGTATCGCGCCTTGGGATGTGCGAACATGAACCCCGACACCGAGGCGTGGGGCTGCATCATGCCAGTCTCCGTGAGGTGGATGCCTATCTGCTTCATGCCGATGAGGTCTGAGAGCAGGAAGTTGACGCTTGTGTCGGGCAGCGAGGGATAGCCCACGGCAGGGCGTATGCCTTGGTAACGCTCGGCGTGAAGGTCGTCCATCGACAGGTTCTCCTCGGGCGCATAGCCCCAGTAATGTCGCCTTACCTGCAAGTGCATGAGTTCGGCTGTGGCCTCAGCAAGTCGGTCGGCGAGCACTTGCGAGAGCATGCGCTGGTAAACATCATCGCTCCCTTCGCGCTCCATACTGGGCTCCACGGTAGTGGCAAAGGCCCCCACCCTGTCAGCCTTGCCCGACGACAAGGGCCTCACAAAGTCGGCCAGGCAGAGGTCGGGCTGCCCATCGGCGCATGCGTGTTGCTGCCTGAGCAAGGGGATGCGCACGCCTCCCATCACCAAGTCGTCGCCATCGCCATTGGCTTCCATGACGTCGAACACCGCCAGGGTGTGGTATCGTCCCTCCCAACTGTCGAGCACTCGGTTGGCGTCGTCCACGATCCACTCCTTCTCACTTTCGGGCTTTCCATTGAGGCTCCACGCATGGAAGAAGTAGATCCAGTTGATATAGGGCCTGACCTCATGGATGTCGTAGGTCAACCTCACGCGTTCTCCTTTCCCTCCCCACTTTCAGGGAGTCGGAATCGGATGGCTTCGCCATGATACTGGCTGTCGAAGGCGCCCTCGTCGAGCAGCACATGTCCGTTGCAAAGGGTCTTCGCGACGCGCCAATCGTAGCGCTGCCCCAGCATAGGGCTCCATCCACACTTGCTCTGTATCACCTCTTCTGTCACCGTCCATGGGTCGTGTGGCCTGACGATGGCTATGTCGGCCTTGTATCCTGGGCGCAGGAATCCACGCTTGCTGACCTCAAACAGTCGGGCGGGATTGTGGCACATGAGCTTCACCAATTGGGTGAGGGTGAGCACCCCCTCGTCGACCAGCGCCAACATTGTTACCAACGAGAACTGCACCATGGGCATTCCCGATGCGGCCTTTGCGCATCCGCCCTGCTTGTCCTTGAGCTGGTGGGGCGCATGGTCGGTTCCGATGGTGGTGATACGCCCATCGACGAGCGCCTTTCGGAGCGCCTCGCGGTCCTCGGGGCGCTTGATGGCGGGGTTGCACTTGATGAGCGCTCCCTTCTCCTGATAGTCGAGATGCGAGAACCAAAGGTGGGCTATGACGGCCTCGGCCGTTATCTGGGGCAATGGCCTTGTGGGCTCATCGCTTGCGGGTTCAAACAGCTGGAGCTCCTTTTCGGTACTGACGTGGGCCACATGGAGGCGCGTACCAAACTGGCGCGCCAGGTTGACGGCGAGCGCCGAGCTCTCGTAACAAGCCTCCTCGGAGCGTATGAGCGGGTGCAGCATGATGGGTGGGTCGTCGCCATAGGCCTCTTTCATGCGCTTCATGTTCTCGTTGATGAGCGTCGAATCCTCACAATGCGTCATCACGGGCAGGCCCAAGGCGGCACAGGTCTTGAACACCTCGATGAGCGACCCGAGCTTATCCACCAGCATGCCTCCCGTGGAGGCGCCCATAAACAGCTTGATGCCTGGCAGCCGGGTCTTGTCGAGTTTGGAGTAATCGGCCACGTTATCGCTCGTGGCGCCATAGTGGAAAGCGTAGTTGACGTGGCTTTCCTCGTGCCCGCGCCGCATCTTGTCGTCCCACGCCCCTTGCGTGGTGGTTTGCGGAACGGTGTTGGGCATATCGAAGAACGACGTCACACCGCCATAGGCGGCCGCCCTCGACTCACACTCGATGTCGGCCTTGTCGGTCAGTCCGGGCTCACGGAAGTGCACATGACTGTCGATCACGCCGGGCAACACAAAACACCCCGTGGCATCCAATCGGTTGTCGAAGATGCCACGGGGTGTTTCCTTTCCTTTCACGACCTCCACGATGCGGTCGTCCTCAATGATTACGGAGCCTTCGAATATCTCGCCTTCGTTGACGATCTGGCCTCCACCAATGATAGTTCTCATTGCTATATGGGTTTGTGCGAGCCTTTCGGCGCTATTGGCCCGAGGCGCTTCTAAACCTCGCGCCCGCTTGGCTCGCCTTGAATAATCATTCCGTTTGAGCAGCAGCCTCGCCCCATTATTGTTTCGGGGCGGCCATTTGCGCGGGCGTAGGCCCGTCCTGAGGTGGCGCCACCTGCTGCATGGGCGCCTGTGCCGGCACATCCTTCATGCCGTTCATGATGTTCTGGTTTTCCTGCGCGGCTTGGTAATACTCCTTCACCTGCGGGTCGTTCTTGAACTTATCCGTGGCCTTGCTCATGATGTCCTCGATCCAAGCGTCGAGCATGGGCACCTCATAGCGGTTGATGCATGTGTTGATAAACACGTAGGGACCCAGCACGTTGTCGAAGTTCTCGGTGATAAACGAGGTGACGAGCTTGTCCATCTTCGCGTTGATCTCGGCGTCCTCACGCGCCAATCGGGCGTTAACCACCTCCATGTCGCTACCGTTCATGATGGCCTGGTCGTGCTTATGCACCAGCTCAACGCTTTGGTTGGTGAGCTGCGTGAACTTGCTTCTGAAATCCGACAACTTCTCGTTGAGCGGTGTTCCGGTGACGCTCTCCTGTGTGTTGTCGATCTTCACCTGTATGTCGCCGCTCTCGAGCACCACGGGCAGTCCGCTTGTCTCGTTGAGGAAGATGGTTCCCACGCGCACCGAGTCGATGGATCCCTCAAACTGGAACTGTCCATGCACAACGTCGCACGAGTCGAGGTTTTTCAGGGTGGTGTCCTTAAACACCTTCAGGTACAACTTCTGCCCATCGAGCGTTGATACATTCGACGTTCCGTTGATGTTGAAGGTGCTGGCGCAAGAGGTGAAAGCCATCAGACTGGCAATGGCATATAAGACTTTATTCATATAACGGTTCTGTTCAAGCAACACAAAGATACGATGTATTTAGGAAGGTTGGAAATAAATTATAGCAATTTAAACGTATCACCTACTCTTTTATGTTTTTTTTGGAAAGTTCATGGTCGAGCCTGTGCATGGTGTACACCTCGAGCACTGCGGCGATGAGCAGCAACACCACCCACTTATTGTAGACGTAAGTGAGGTAGTCGAGATAATTGCCAAACAGGGGCTTGAAGAATCCCCACGCCGTATCGACCATGAGTATGCCCGACACCACAAAGAGGATGTCGGCCAAGCTCTGTATGTGTTTGAGGCGTCGGATGGAGAGCTCCTTGCCCTCGTAAGCCTGCATCATCTGCATGAGGGCGAACATGAAGGCTCCCAGGAGGAACACCCAGCAGACTATTTGCTGCTGCCACATAAACACGAAGCATCCTGCGCCAATGACCATGAGCGCACCGCCTACAAGAAAAACAAGTGATTGGATTTTACTGAGCTGTTTCATCGTAATCGTTGGTTTCGGCCGACTCGTCAACGCCGGGCTGGCGGTCGGTGCTGAGCACAAAGATGTCCTCGTCGTCGGCTTTCATGAAGTATCGCTCGCGCGCAATCTTCTCTATTTCCTTGTGGTTGCGCTGCACGGCGCGCAACCGCCTGACGATGGCTTCGTTCTTTTGGTTGTAGGCCTTAATCTCGTCCTTCAACTCGCTGATCTGAAGGTCGTACTTAAACCTACGCATCAAGCTGTTGTCGTCGATAAAACCGACGACAGCCACTCCCACCACAATCGTGATAAGGTACTTGTAGCGCGACAGGATGTTCAAAACGAAGTTGATCTTGCTGCTCATTCTCTTTGGTATAAGTCGATGCAAAGTTAATGCAAATCAACGGAAAAAGCAAAAGAAATCTTTTTTTTGTTTTGCCCTTCTCGCAATTTACACTAACTTTGCAAAGAGAAATCACCATATTACACATGACTGACAACTACATTGTTTCGGCGCGCAAGTACCGCCCGATGACGTTCTCGTCGGTGGTGGGACAAGAGGCCCTGACCACCACGCTCAAGAACGCCGTGAAGAGCGGAAAGCTGGCCCACGCCTACCTGTTCTGCGGACCGCGAGGAGTGGGCAAGACCACCTGCGCCCGCATCTTCGCCAAGGCCATCAACTGCTCATCGCCCACCGCCGACGGCGAGGCTTGCAACGAGTGTGAAAACTGCAAGGCGTTCAACGAGGGGCGCTCGATGAACATCTTTGAGCTCGACGCAGCCAGCAACAACTCGGTGGAAAACATCAAGACGCTGATGGAGCAGACCCTTATTCCGCCCCAGGTAGGCAAGTACAAGGTGTTTATCATCGACGAGGTGCACATGCTCTCCACAGCGGCCTTCAACGCTTTTCTGAAGACCCTGGAGGAGCCACCCCAGCACGTCATATTCATTCTCGCCACCACCGAGAAGCACAAGATTCTGCCCACCATCCTCTCGCGCTGCCAGATTTACGACTTTGAGCGCATGACGGTGCCCCGCATCATCGACCACCTGAAGATGGTGGCGGCGAAAGAGGGCATCAGCTACGAGGAGGAGGCGCTCAACGTGATTGCCGAGAAGGCCGACGGCGGCATGCGCGACGCACTGTCGATCTTCGACCAGGTGAACAGTTTCTGCCAAGGCAATATTACCTACGAGAAGGTGCTCGAGGACCTCAACGTGCTCGACGCCGACAACTATTTCCGCATCATCGACCTGTCGCTTGAAAACAAGGTGAGCGATATCATGGTGCTGCTCGACAGCATCATTGCCAAGGGTTTCGACGCAGGCAACCTCATCAACGGACTGGCCTCGCACGTGCGCAGCGTGATGATGGCGCGCGACGCCCAAACGCTGCCCCTCCTGGAGACCAGCGAACGCCAACGCCAGCGCTACCAGGAGCAGGCCAAGAAGTGCCCGCTGCCCTTCCTCTTCAAGGCGTTGAAGATCATGAACGAGTGTGACGTGAACTACCGACAGAGCAGCAACAAGCGCTTGCTGGTGGAGCTGACGCTCATTCGTGTGGCGCAGATCACGCAGCCCGACGACGATGACGCGGCGGGGGCGGGGCGCAGCCCTAAGCGTTTGAAATCCCTGTTTAAGAACCTCATGAACACCCAACCCAAAACGGCAGCGCAGGTGGCCGGGGCTGGGAAGACCCTTGCAAGGGCGGCCCAGCAAAAAGCCGCCCGCTCTACCGATGTGCCCAAGACTGAACCCGTAGCGGCCGAGGCTCCCAAGGCGGCGCCAGCGCCAACAGCCCATATCGCAGGACCGCTGGGCAACGTGCGACTCAACATCAAGGGACCGGGCAACATTACCTTCAACGACCTGAGAAGCAAACCCAAGGCACCCGACTACCTAAAGACGTTTACGCCCGACGATGGCAAGGAAACCAAGGAACAGCAGTCGGCACAGGCCGGCCAGCCGTTTACCGAGGAGCAACTCTGCATGGAGTGGACGCTGATGTGCAACCGCATGCCGCAACGACTGGTGGGATTGGCGGCCCGACTGAAGAACATCACGCCCCACATTACCTCCTACCCCAACATCGAAGCGGTTATCGACAACGAGATATTGCTGCAACAGGTGAACGAGATTCGGGGCAACATACGCGCCACCATGCGCAAGACGTTGCACAACGGCAACATCGAACTGACGTTGCGCCTGGCCGAGCCTTCGGAGATGAAGCGGGTGTATACCAAGCGCGAGTTGTTCGACCATCTTCGGCAGAACAACCCGGCCATCGAGAAACTGAGGGCCGCGCTCAGTTTGGAGCTGGCATAAGTCACCACTCGAACCACATAACACGACCTACCACGCCACCGCACTTTTCCTCATCCTGGAAAGGTGCGGTGGTGTGGTTTCGGAGCCATGGGAAAGCCCCAAAATCCCCAACAATCTATAGTGAGAACTACACGTTTCTTTTCCACGAAAGAAATATTTGGCCAAAATACGCCATTCTCAGCGCATTCGCATAACGTTCTGACAGTCAACACGTTGTGCTCGCAATTCAATTTTTCACGCTCCACGCCCCACATTACGTCTCACCGTTTGGCATGTTTCGCACCACGATACCTACCTAACGGCAATGCGAAACATGGTCTTTTGGAATGCGAAACATGGCTTTCCGCAACGCCTTTAGGCATGTTTCGCAACGTCGTGGCTCAGAACAGCCACCTCAATCGCATAAAAACGCAGTTTTCGCACGCTATTTCACACCGAAAAGCGTGCACAGATTTTTCAGAACTTTCTGAACATTTTGGCCTGTCGCACCTCGCGGCAACAACAAAAAAAACCGACCATCGAACAGCGCGAGGGGTGCTCGCCTGCCGATCATCGGTTTTCGGAAGTGTTTTATCAAGTATTTAAGAATTATATAAGTTGTAAGCCCATGTCGGCACATTCGCGACGCATCTCGTCGGGCCAAATGCTGGCCTGTATCTCGCCGATGTGGGCTTTGTGGAGCAGCACCATGCACAAGCGGCTCTGGCCGATGCCACCACCAATGCTCAGGGGCAGCTTGTCGCCCAACAGTTGCTGGTGGAAATAGAGCTTCTCTCGCGCTTCCTCGCCTTCGAGCTTCAGCTGGCGCAGCAGGGCTTCCTTGTCGACACGGATACCCATGGAGCTCAACTCGATGGAGCGTCCCAGCACGGGGTACCATATCAGGATATCGCCATTGAGACCCTCGCGGCCATTCTCGGCCACCGTCGACCAGTCGTCGTAGTCGGGGGCGCGGCCATCGTGCTTCTTACCGTCGCTCAGACGGCAACCGATGCCCTCTACAAACACGGCGCCATACTTCTCGCAGATGGCATCCTCGCGCTCCTTCGGCGAGAGGTCGGGGTACATGTCGAGCAGCTCCTGACTGTGGACGAAATGAATGTCGCGCGGCAGGAAGGGCTTCACCTGCGGGAACGTCTCACACGTGAGGTACTCCGTGCGCAGAATGGCGGCGTAGATGCGGCGCACCACATTCTCCAAAAAAGCGAGCGTGCGGTCGCCCTCGGTGATGACAGCCTCCCAGTCCCACTGGTCCACATAGAGCGAGTGGAGATTGTCGAGCTCCTCATCGGCGCGAATGGCGTTCATGTCGGTGTAGATGCCGTAGCCCGGCTCCACCTTGTATTCAGCCAGTGTCAGGCGCTTCCATTTGGCCAGCGAGTGAACCACCTCAGCGCGGGCCTCACCCATGTCCTTGATGGGGAAGGTAACGGGGCGCTCCACACCATTGAGATCGTCGTTGATACCCAGACCCTGCAACACAAAGAGGGGGGCGGTAACACGGCGCAGACGCAACTCCGTGGAGAGATTTTGCTGAAAGAATTCCTTGATCTGCTTAATGCCCAACTCGGTTTGGCATGTGCCCAAAAGGGCTTGGTAAACCTGGGGCTTTATCACTTTGCTCATGGCTGTTATGCTGTCTTTTTACGTTCCTTAGATGGAATAATCACACTAATTCATATGCAAAGGTAATCATTTGCCGTTAATATGCAAGAATTTATCTGCCTATTTTCTGCAAAATGACAGATTTTTTATTATTCTTGTAGCGTTTTGCAATAATTATGCAATACATCACAGTATTGGGGATAGGAGTTTTAACTATATTTTCATTCTTATTTAAGGGGAAATGGTTATCTTTGCACGCAAATTCAGCTAACAACAAACATCACTCATGAAACGACTATCTACTTTAGCTTTGTCGCTGATGGCGGCATGCATGCCCGCATTGGCCGACAACACCACCCAGTCGGTGAGCCAAGTTACCAGTGCCGTGACGCTCGACAAGGATGTGGACTACCACGTCACATCGGCCACGCCGTTCACCACCACGGGTAGCATCAACCTCACCAACACCGACCACGCCGTCATAATTCTCGACGCCCTGAAGCCATCGCTCGCGCTCAACCAACTGGCCTTCATCACCATCAACGGTGAGCAAGCCGTAAACGGCAAGAACTGCCAGGTGAAGATCTACAACCGCGGAGCCATCATCATGCCCTACGGAGCCGACTTTAAGCCGCTCACCGTGTACACGGAGCCCAACTTCAAAGGTGAGAGCTGCAACAATTTCAACACCGGAAACTCGGGCGGATTCATGCAGACGCTCAGCAAGGACCAACTCAACAACCGCATCAAGAGCTTCCGACTGAAACGCGGATACATGGTGACCTTCGCGCTCAAAGAGGGCGGACGCGGATACAGCCGCTGCTTCGTGGCCGACAAGGCCGACATCGAGGTAAACCTGCCCGCGCTCATGCGAAACCGCATCTCTTCGTACCGATTGTTTAAGTGGAACGATGTGTCGAAGGCCGGACTGGCCAACGATACGCGCGGGGAGTCGAACGACGCGCTCAACACGCAATGGTGCTATAGCTTCGGTCTTGGCGAAAACACGGGCATAGACCGCGAGTGTGTGCCCCACCACATCTATGAGGACTGGCCCAATGCGGCAGCGTGCGGCAGCGTAAACTACGCAACCTCGTCGCCCAACATGAAGACCAACAACGAGCCGCGCAACACGGCCGACGACCGCCCGCAGACACTCGACGAGATTCTGAACAACTGGGAGTCGCTCATGCGCACCGGCCAACGCCTCTGCACACCGTCGTCGTGGGACGGAAGCTCTGGCTTCAACCAGCAATTCCTCGACTCTATCGACGCACGCGGATGGCGCTGCGACATCCTCGACATACACGCTTATTGGGCTACGGGATCGTTCTACTCGCTCAACGGACTGTACCAAAACGCACGCCGCCCCATTTGGGTTACCGAGTGGTGCTGGGGTGCCTCTTGGAACAATAACGGTGCCTTTGCCAACGGCGTGACCGAGGCGCAGAACGCCGACAACGTGATGAACATCTGCAACCTCATGAACAGCTGGGACTACGTGGAGCGTTACGCCTATTGGAACAGCGAGCACGACCCGTCGAGAATCTACAAGAACGGAGCGCTGACCGAGTGTGGCAAGCGCTACGCCGCCATGAACCCCGGACTGGGCTACAACAGCAAGGTGGCCACCTACGTGCCCAGCAACCCGCGCACATACAGCCCCTACAACCTCGAGCTGTCGTTCCGCCCCGACAAGAGCATCGCTACGCTCACATGGGGAGAGAAGAACGGTGAACTCAACGACTCAATGTGGATTGAGCGCAAGGTGGGAACCGACCGAAACGCCGTATTCGAGTACTATAAGAACGTCGACCTCACAGAGGATGCTTCAAGCTACACCTTCCGCGACACCGTCACCACATCGGGCTACTACACGTACAGAGTGGCCATCCGCACTTTCAACAACCGCCTGCTCTACACCAACGAGGTGACCAACAGCATCGACGGAACAACATCGGTGGGCAAGGATGAGCAGCACGGAGCGCTGCAGTATGGCACGGTAACGACGGGTTCGTCGAAGGAGGGATACCTCTATTTCGACAACACCTTCGATGAGCAGCCTGCCATTGTGTTTGGTAGCCTCAGCAATCGCACGAGCAGCATGATGCCTATGGAGCGTGTGTCGAACGTGTACACCACAAAGACGGCCACGGACGAGCGCGTGTATTCGTTCTTCCGCTACAGCGTCTACCCCTTCAACCAGACGAAGAGCACAAGCATGAAGACCGACTTCTACAACGACTATACCGACTACACCTCTTATATAGTGGCCAAGGTTGGAACGGGAAAGATTGGCAACCTTAGCTATGAGGCTGGCATATCGAACAACTGCTCGGCCGACGACACGGTGAGCGTGGCCTTCACCGAGGCCTTCGCCGAAGCTCCCGTGGTGCTCGCAACGCCCATCATGGCCATCTCATCCACTGAGCGATACCCGGTGTTGCCGCGTGTGTTCGACGTAACAGCCAAAGGTTGCAAGGTGGTGTTGCAGCGTCAGCAGGCGCTCATCGACAAGAAAGAGCTCAGGCGCACGCTGAAATTCTCATACGTGGCCATCGAGAAGGGCCAGACAAACGATGGGAATGGCAAGCTCATCACCGTGAAAGACACCACCATGAGCTTCAACTCGAAGGTTACGCTGAAGGATGTGTCGTTTGGCGAGAAGCTTGAGGAGGCCACCTTCCTCGTGCAGATGCAAACGCTCAACACTCCGGCACTTGCCGTGCTCCGCACACGTCCAGTAAGCCTCTACCAAGACGCCGACTCGGTGGGTACACGCGTACGCTTGCAGATCGACGACACCAGCAAGGCCAAAGCGCCCACAAACAAAGCTCCCTGGGAGGAGCGCATCGGATGGGTTGCCATCAGCAAAGACAGCAAGTTTGTTACGGCCATCAAGGGCGTTACCGACAACAAGGACTACGACACACGGCGCGTGGTTTACACCATCAACGGTGTGATGACCGGAAAAGACCTCAACCAACTGCCGGCTGGCATCTACATCGTCAAGGAGAACGGGGTGACACGCAAGGTAATGAAGAAGTAAGGAAACTTTCACAACTCCCAAATAGCAAAGGCTTGACCACGTGTCGAGCCTTTGCCTTTTAACCCAAAACGTTTGCCTATTCATTCTATCACGGACATGAACATCGAGAAACAGAAAGAAATCATCAAGCGACAAGACGGACTGTCGAACACGCTCGGCATGGAATTCATATCAACCCCCGAGCCCGATACGCTCATCGGACGCATGAAAGTGGACAAGCTCAACCGACAGGTGTTTGGCTTTCTATCGGGCGGAGCATCGCTGGCGCTGGCCGAGAATGTAGCCGGCGTGGCCTCCATGGCCCTCTGTCCGGAGCGCATCAGCGTGGGAATCAATGTCAGCGGAAGCCACGTGAGGGCTGTCAGGGAAGGCGATGTGGTGACGGCTTACGCCAAACTGAAGCACAAGGGGCGAACCATCCATGAGTGGCAGGTGGACATCAAGAACGGAAAGGACGAGTTGGTGTCGACCGTGCATGTAACCAACTATGTGGTGCAGGCATCGCAAAAGCAAGGGCTCGAGAAGGGGCTGATGAACGACTAATCGCTCACCGTCAGCAAAAAAGCATGGGGCAACAAACGAAAAAGCATGGCCGCACATAGTATGCTGCCATGCTTTTTCGTATGTAAAAAGGCGGCATCGGCCTACATTCGGAAGGCCAATGGGCGCAATGGTTCCAATAATGGCTTGGAATGGAGGCGAAAACTTATCCCTCGCGGAAGAAATCGAGGGCTTCGCGAATCTCCTCGTCGGTGGCTGTTTGGTTGATCAGCACATCGCCAATGGCGTCGAGCAAGGTGAAATTGATGACACCCGACATGTTCTTCTTGTCGTGGCGCATCAGCGCAATGAGCTCGTCGTAGTCGTCGCAACTGATGTTGAACGACCCGTAATTGTCGCGGATGAAACGCACCGTCTGCCGCATCTGCTCCGAGGGGAAGCCTGTCTTGACCACCGAAAGGAACAGCTCGCAAATCAAGCCATAGGCCACCGCGTAGCCGTGGAGGATGGGGGCCTCTCCCTCAGCGTGGTGCTTCAGGGAGAAACTCTCGAAGGCGTGGCCAAACGTGTGGCCATAGTTGAGGGCCTTGCGAAGGCCTTTCTCGTTCGGATCGCGACTCACGACCTTCTCCTTGACCTTCACCGAGGCGGCCACCAAGGCCTGCAACTGGTCGTAATCGGGGTTCGACAGGTCAAACTGCAGCAAGTCGGCCCAGGTCTTCTCGTTAGAGATCAAACCGTGTTTCAGCATCTCAGCATAGCCCGAACGCAGGTTCTTGTCGTCGAGCGTGCGAAGGAAACGGGTGTCGAGAAGCACAAACTTAGAGTCGTTGAACACACCCACCTCATTCTTCAGGCCGTTGAAATTGATGCCGGTCTTGCCTCCCACCGACGCGTCGACCATCGACAGCAGGGTCGTGGGAATATTGATGAAGTCGATGCCACGCTTGAACGTCGACGCAGCAAAGCCTCCCAGGTCGGTCACCATGCCACCACCCAGGTTGATCAAGCAACTGTGGCGATCGGCACCGCCATCGTCAAGACCCTGCCAAACATGAGCCAACGACTCCAAATTCTTATGCACATCCGTAGAGCCAATGGTGATAACCTTCGCTCCTTTCAGGCAAAAGAAGTTATTCACAAGGGGAAGACACTGCTCGTGTGTAACCTCATCGGTAAGCACAAAAAGGCGATCGTGCTCACACTCGGAGATGGCAATGGCCAACTCCGTTTCCAAATTCCGGGATATAATGACTCTCTGCTCCATACGCATACTATGTGTTACTCCAATAAATTATGTTTTAGGCTCCCACAATGATGATCATCTGCTTCTGTTAACATTGTGTTCTGCTCCCACAAATATAATGATAATAACATAGGAATGACATCATTAAGCCCCACAAATTAAGACTTTTTAAGCCACCGAACCACCATTTTGCGCACATCAACCAAGTAGTGTGCAAACAATTTGTGGCCCTTGAGAAAAAATATTTGGTGTCGGTTTTAAACTTATTCTTCTTCTTTACGTCTACTTAAATAGAACAAAGACCAACAGGGTTTGGAACTGAAACCAACAACATTTTAAACGAATACTAACAAAGATAGCCGCAAACGCTATCACCACAAATAAAAAATGATATGAGAAAAGGTTTCCTCTTAGCCGTGCTATTGCTCGTTACGACAATGGCGTTTGCCCAAAAAAGAGAGATTTCGGGATTCTTGGTCGACAGCGAGTCGAAAGAACCCCTCGCATTTGCCACCGTGAAACTGCTCAAGATGGACTCCACGTTTGTAGAAGGTGCCTTGTCGAACGACAGCGGTAAGTTTGTCATTCAGGCGCCAGCCAATGAGAAATACTTGCTCAAGGTGACAAGCGTAGGCTATCTTTCCACCATCAAACGCATACAGATGCAAGACGACCACAACCTCAACATGGGGCGCTTGCAGGTGGAGGCCAATGCCACCACGCTCAAGGAGGCATTGGTGAAGGCGCAGGCCCTGAAAGTAACCGTGAAGGAAGACACCTTCATCTATAATAGCGCGGCTTACCGCACGCCCGAAGGTTCGACCATCGAGGAACTCGTAAAACGACTGCCGGGAGCCAAAGTCGACGACGACGGAAAGATCACCATCAACGGCAAGGAGGTGAAAAAAATATTGGTGGACGGTAAGGAATTTATGACGGGCGACACAAAGACGGCCATGAAGAACATTCCTACATCCATCATCAGCAAGGTGAAAGCCTACGACCAGAAGAGCGACCTGGCACGTGTCACAGGCATTGACGACGGAGACGAGCAGACGGTGCTCGACTTCGGAACGAAGCCGGGAAGCAACAAGGGACTCATTTCGAACGTCGACGTGGGCGTGGGAACAAAGGACCGATACGCCGCACGACTCTTCGGAGGATACTTTAAGAGCGACTTGCGCGTGTTTGGAATGGGAAATGCCAACAACGTCAACGACATGGGGTTTGGCGGACGAGGCGGTGGCTTCGGACGAGGACGAAGCGGACTCAACGCCTCGAAGATGCTGGGAGCCAACTTCAACTATGAGAAGAAAGACACGCTCAAGCTCAGCGGAAGCGTAAGATGGAACCACAGCGACGGAGATGCCTACAGTAAGACGGCGTCGGAAAACTTCGTAAGCACCGTGGGATCGTTCTCTAACAGCATCAACCAGAGCTATTCGAGAAGCAATAGTTGGAACGCACAGTTCCGCGTGGAATGGACTCCTGACAGCATGACCAACATCATGTTCCGACCAACCATGAGCTATAGCACAAGCGATGGTCTGTCGGCAAGCCGATCGGCATCGTTCAACGACGACCCATACAACTATGTCGTCGATCCGCTTGACGAGGCCTCGCTCAAAGACATGAGCGCCGACAGCCTCGTGGTGAACTCCAACCAACGCTCGTCAATGAGCTATAGCAAGAACAAGAGCTTCGGAGGAATGCTGCAGTTCAACCGCCGACTCAACAGCAAAGGCCGCAACATGACCCTGAGAGCAGACGCCAACTACAGCGACTCGCATTCCAACAGTCTGTCGATGAACAACGTGCATCTCTACCAACTGAAGGACATCTACGGAAACGACTCCACCTATCAGACCAATCGTTACACGCTCACGCCCAGCAAAAACTGGAACTACACCCTGCAAGCCACCTATAGCGAACCGTTGTGGAAGGGCGCATTCCTGCAGCTGCGCTACCGTTTCAACTACAGCTACAGCAAGAGCGACCGAAACACATACGACTTCTCAAACCTCGGAGAGGACTTTTTCGACGGACTGTTGGCGGGCTACCGCCTTTGGGACAACTACCTGAACCGACTCGACAAGCCCTACACCGACTACCTCGACACCGACCTGAGCCGATTCTCGGAGTACAAGAACTATACGCATAGCATCGAACTGATGCTCCGAATGATACAAACCAAGTGGCAATTGAACGCAGGTGTGCTGGCCCAACCGCAGAAATCGCATTACGTGCAAGACTATCTGGGCGTAAGCGCCGACACCACACGCAGCGTGTTCAACATCTCGCCGACCTTCGATTTCCGCTATCGCTTCAACAAAGTGAGCAACCTTCGATTCAACTATCGCGCCTCAACATCGCAGCCAAGCATCTCCGACATGCTCGATATCTACGACGACTCTGATCCGCTCAACATCTCTACGGGTAACCCCGGACTGAAACCGTCGTTCACGCAGCGTATGTCGCTCTATTATAACAGCTATTTCCAAAAAACGAAACAGTCGGTTATGGCCAACGTGGGATTCTCTACCACCAACAATTCCATCAGCCGCCGCATCACCTACAACGAGCAGACGGGTGGACGCATCACACGTCCTGAAAACATAAACGGCAACTGGAACATCAACTCAGCATTGATGTTCAACACGCCGCTCGACTCTGCCGGCAACTGGAACGTGAACACCTTCACCGACTTTAGCTTCAGCAATCAAGTGGGGTATGTATCGCTCCGCCGCGACCAAAGCTCGCAGAAGAACACCACAAAGGACATGAACCTCAACGAGCGACTGTCGGCCAGCTATCGCAACGACTGGCTCGAGGTGGAGTTCGATGGCTCGCTGGGCTATCGCCACGCACGCAACGAACTACAAGCTACGGCAAACCTCGACACGTGGCAGTTCGCATACGGACTCAACTTCAACATCAGGGCACCGTGGGGTACGACCATCGCCACCGACCTTCACATGAACAGCCGACGCGGTTATAGCGACGCGTCGCTCAACACCAATGAGTTCGTGTGGAATGCGCAGATCTCCCAGAGCTTCCTCAAAGGCAAACCGCTCACCATCATGCTCCAGTTCTACGACATTCTGCACAACCAAAGCAACTTCTCACGTTCGCTCAGCGCAAGCCAAAGAACCGATACTGAGTATAATTCCATCAACAGCTACGCCATGCTGCACGTCAACTATCGCCTCAATCTCTTCGGTGGAAAGGAAGCCCGCCAAGGCATGAGAGGTCCCGGTGATGGTCCTGGCCGTGACCGACCTGGAAGAGGCGGATTCCGTCCCGGCCCGCCTCCCGGAGGCGGATTCGGCGGACCGAGATAATTCAAACGCCAATTGCCCAAGCCAAAAGCATCCATCCAAGACGCGCCAAGGCAAGTATGCAAGAGCCGTAAAAGCCAAAGCGAGACTCGCAAACATCATAAACATCACTTCATAAAACCCAAAAGTGCCGGCATGGTTCATACCACGTCGGCACTTTTCAGTATTTATTCGTCAACATCAGACGCTCGTTGCCCTAACAATCGCGCCTTGTTGAATTATCCATTACTCGTCATCGTCCCAATCTTCGTCGTCATCGAAGCCAAACATGGCGGGCTCCACAAACGCGTCGATGGCCCTTCGCTCTTTCTTGGTGGGTCGTCCGGTACCACGTGCACGGTCGACAAACCCACTGATTCGGCTCATCTCGAGCAACTCGTACTGCTTTGGGTCGGTGACATTCTCGTAGACTTGCGGTACCAGTTTGGCTCCCACACGCTGCTCGATGCAGGCCAACACCTTAAAAGAATAGGTGATGGGCGGCTTCTTCACGCTTACCACGTCGCCCGCTTTGATCAGGTGACTGGGTTTCACGTTGCTTCCCGCGATGGTGACGCGACTGTTCTTGATGGCGTCGGCGGCCACCGATCGCGTCTTGAAGATGCGCACGGCCCACAACCATTTGTCGATACGTGCGCTTTCGCTCACTTTAGGGAGTCGTTCCTGTTTCATCACTTTCGGTTGTTTATTTTCTCTTTCCCAGCTTGTTAAACTGGTTCATGGTGTTGCCGATGCCCTGCAACACAAAACTCTTGATGATCTCCACCGACATGTCGATGGCAGGTTGCAAGAGCTTCATGTCCTCGTCTGAGTAATGTCCGAGCACCCAATCGACCTGTCCGCCACGCGGAAAGTCGTTGCCGATGCCCAGTCGGAGCCTCGCGTAATCTTGTCCGATGAGCTGAATGATGTGCCCCAAGCCGTTATGTCCGCCATTGCTTCCACTGGCCTTCAGTCGAAATTCGCCCAACGGCAACGCCACATCGTCGCTGACGACCAAGAGCCGTTGCTGGTCGATATTCTCCTTATTGAGCCAATAGCGCACCGCGTTTCCGCTGAGGTTCATGAAGGTCGTCGGCTTCAGAAGGAACACTTTCCGTCCCTTGATCGACGTCTCGGCCACATAACCATAACGCTTGTCCTCAAAACAAATATTGGACGCCTTTGCGAAAGCGTCCAATACCATAAATCCTGTATTGTGGCGGGTTCCGGCGTACTCGTCGCCAGGGTTTCCCAACCCACAAATTAAGTATTTGTCCATCTAAAGAAAAACAGAGTTCTGTCTTATCTTAAATATTACTCGGCGGCGTCGTCGGCAGCGGCAGCAGCGGCGGCAGCAGCCATAGCGTTACGTGTCATCTTGATAGAGCAGACAACAACGTCCTTGCTTGTAGCGAGCTCCAGGCCCTCGAATGAGAGCTCACCCACCTTGATGCTCTTACCGATGCGCAGAGCGGTAACGTCAACGTCGAGGTGCTCAGGAATCTGCTGATAAGGAGCGGTAACATCTATCTTGCGGATAGAGAGGTTCAGACGGCCACCGTCACGAACACCCTGGGCCAGACCGTTGAGCTTAACGGGAATACCGATGGTGATGGGCTTCTGATCGTTCACCTCATAGAAGTCAACGTGCAGAGGAGCGTCTGTCACGGGGTGGAACTGGATCTCCTTCATGATAGCTGTGTGCTTCTCGCCCTCGATGTCGAGGCAGATCACATAGATGTGAGGAGTATAGATGAGCTTGCGGAGCTCTGTGAAAGCGATGGTGAAGGCCAGAGCCTCGGGCTTGCCATCAACTTTCTTCTCACCATAAAGGTTACAAGGAACATAGCCTTCCTTACGGAGGGCCTTAGAAGCTTTCTTACCAAGGTCAACGCGCTTCTTACCTGTTACACTAATCTCTTTCATAATTGTGTTACTCTAAATTAAATTGTGAATTAATTCGCCATCACACTGGACTGTAAAAGACCTGCGCTTATGCTGCGATATGCGGCCCGCGCCCGCCTTTGCCAATCTGAAAAGCGGTGCAAAGTTACTACTTTTTATTTTAATGTGCAAAGTTTCTCTAAAAAAACAAAGTTTTATGTATCTCACGCTTGCATATATATAGTTTTTTAAGTACTTTTGCATCAATAAGTGTAATTTAGAAGAACGTAAAGGGTAAGAGCAATGATCAATCGTGAACTCATTCGCATTAAGATAGTCCAGTTAACCTACGCATACTATCAAAACGGAAATAGAAATATGGACAACGCCGAGAAGGAGCTGTTGTTCAGTTTGTCAAAGGCTTACGATCTTTATAACTTCCTTCTCGAACTGATTGTGGCCGTCACGCGCGAGGAGCGCCATCGCTATGATGTGATGAACCAGCGCGCAGAGCGCGAGGGTGCGGAGCCGCCATCTAATAAGTTCGTCAACAACCAATTTGCCACACAACTCGAAGAGAACAACATGCTCAACGAATTCATCGAGGTGAAGAAATTGACATGGAAGAACGACATCGAGTTTGTGCGCAAGCTTTGCAATCAGATTGAGCAAAGCCAGGTATACCAAGACTACATGGCCGACGCCGACGACTCATACGAGGCCGACCGCGAGGTGTGGCGCAAGCTTTACAAGCAGCTTGTGCAAGACAACCCCGACATCGACACGCTCCTTGAGGAGAAGAGCCTCTACTGGAACGACGACAAGGAGGTTATCGACACCTTCGTGCTGAAGACCATCAAGCGCTTCGACCCGGCAAGGGGCTGCAAGCAGGAGCTGTTGCCCGAGTATAAGGACGAGGAGGACAAGGAGTTTGCTCGCAAGCTTTTCAGGGCCACCATCCTCAACGCCGACACCTACCAGCACTACATGAGCGACGCCTCTCGCAACTGGGACTTCGCGCGCCTGGCCTACATGGACGTGGTGATCATGCAGATTGCCATCGCCGAGATGCTCACCTTCCCCGGCATTCCCGCACAGGTCACCATCAACGAGTTTGTGGAACTGGCCAAGCTCTACAGCACCCCGCGCAGCAGCAGCTACGTCAACGGCATGCTCGACTCCATCGCCCGCTACCTTATTTCTACGGGCAAGATGATGAAGGAGATGCCCGAGCCGCGCAACCGCCAGCAGGACCGTCAGGCCAACGGCGACGGCGCTTCCACCGGCCGCGTGCGCTTTGTGCATCGCCCGAAGACCAACGAGGAGCCGAAGGCACCCGAGGCTGCCGGCACTGACAGCGCAACAACCGACCCCGCTGACGCCAATGAGGCCCACAACGCCAACGGCGCAGCACAAGACTAAAGCATAATAATTAAAAAAGAAGTAAATAAACAATGAGTACACTGGTATTGGCTGCACAGGCAGCACAACAAGGCGGTGGCATGGGTGGCATGCTCATCATGATGGTTGCCATCTTCGCCATCATGTGGTTTTTCATGATTCGCCCCCAGCAAAAGCGCCAAAAGAAGATTCGCGAGTTCCAAAACGCCTTGCAAAAAGGCACTAAGGTCGTGCTCGGTGGTGGCATCTACGGCACCGTGAAGACCATCGACCCGGCCAAGAACACGGTCGAAGTGGAAGTGGCACATAATGTTGTCCTCACCGTGGACAAGGGTTACGTCTTCGCCGACGTCGCCCAGCAGCAACCCAATGCATAAGCTGCAGCGAACATTTCAAGTGGTCAGGAGCTCCCTGTTCAGTTGGATGAACAAGGAGTTTCTGATTTTTCTGTTCTTTCTCGTGCTGAGTGGCATCTTCTGGCTGATGATGACGCTCAATGAGACCTATGAGAAAGAGCTGCCAGTGGCCGTGCGCCTCACCGGCGCCCCTGGCAACGTGGTCATGACATCGGAGATGAGCGACACCGTGCGTGTCACCGTGCGCGACAAGGGCTTCATGATCCTCTCCTACATGTCGAGCAACAAGCTCAAGCCTATCACCCTCAATTTCAACGCCTACGCAAACAAGCAGAGCGGACACGGACAAGTACCCTTGTCGGATGTGCAGCGGCTTGTGAGGCAGCAATTGTTCTCGTCGTCGACCATCACGTCGATCAAGGCCGACGCGCTCACTTTCAACTTCAACTATGGCGAGCGCAAAACCGTTGGCGTAAAGCTCATCGGCAACATCGTACCGACGAGAAACTATTACCTCTCCCACGTGCAACTCACGCCAGAGAAGGTAACCATCTTCGCCTCAAGGAGCAAGCTCGATAGCATCAAGGAGGTGCAGACGGAATACGTGAACATCACCAACTTCGACGACACCGTGCGCCAAATGGTGAGAATCAAAAAGATACCGGGAGTCAAGGTGGTGCCCGAGAAGGTGAAGATGACCCTCTTGGTCGACATCCTCACCGAGGAGAGCATTAACGTGCCCATCACCACCATCAACAAGCCCGGCGACCTCACCATCCGCACCTTCCCCAACCACGTGAAGGTAACGTTCTCGGTGGGTTCCCGACTGTTCCGCCGCGTCAAGGCGTCCGATTTCCAAGTGGTCATCGATTACAACGAGGTGGCAGCCCATCCTTCCGACAAGTGCAAGCTCCACCTACGCGCCAAGCCGTCGATAGTAAGCAATGCGCGACTGGATATGACGCAAGTGGATTATCTCATCGAGCAACAATGATACGCACAGCCATCACCGGAGGCATAGGCAGCGGCAAGAGCCACGTATGCCGATTGTTGGCCCAGCGCGGCATCAGGGTTTACGACTGCGACGCGGCCGCCAAGCGACTCATGCGCGACGACGCACAGCTCCGTCAGCAGCTCACCGAGCTCGTAGGTCCGCGCGTATATATAAATAAGGTATTGCAGAAGCTGGTGCTCGCCCAATTCCTATTGGCATCCGAGGCCAACAAGCAGGCGGTGAACGCCGTGGTGCACCCCGCCGTGGCGCGCGACTTCCTTGAAAGCGACTACCCTTGGCTGGAAAGCGCCATCCTTTTCGAAAGCGGGTTCGACCAGCGCATACGCTTCAACCGCATCGTCTGCGTCACGGCCCCCACCGAAGTGCGCGTGGAGCGCATCATGAAACGCGATAACATCAGTAGGGAGAAAGCCCTCGAATGGATAGGTTGCCAAATGTCGCAAGACGAGATGGTACGCCGATCCAACTTCGTGATCAACAACGATGGGCTCACAGACCTTGACGATCAAATAGAACTATTACTCAATCACAAATAACAGACAATAAACAATGGAAACAATTCTTTCAATCGCCGGCAAGCCAGGCCTCTACAAGCTGGTTAGCCGCGGTAAAGCAACCCTGATAGTGGAGACCATCGACGAGAAGCATCTCCGCATGCCTGCCTTCGCCACCGACCGCGTGACGAGCCTTGGCGACATTGCCATGTACACCGACGCAGACGACATCGCCCTTTGGGAGGTGCTCACCAAGGTGGGCGAGAAGGAAGGTCTAAAGGAGGCTTCGCTCAACTATAAGAAGTGCTCAAGCAAGGAGTTGCGCGATTACTTCGCTGAGGTGCTGCCCAACTTCGACCAAGACCGTGTGCACGACAGCGATATCAAGAAGTTGCTGCAGTGGTACAACATCCTCGTGAAGAACGGTTACACCGACTTCAAGGCCGTGCTCGCTCCCACAGAGGGCGACAATGTGGACGACCGCCAAGAGCAGGAAAACGCATAAGGCCCACAAGCCTCAACCCACTACAAGGCTGCTTTCCCCCAACGGGAAGGCAGCCTTTTTTAGTTTCCACCAGCCACGTCGGGTAGAAAATCATATAAGAAACAAGAGCTGAAAACAACCAACAAACTATAGTCAAAACTACATTGTTTTTTCCTTCGAGCCAATCTTTGGGCGCAAATACGCGATTCTCACGCGTTTTTGCATTGTTTTTGTAACACTCTGAAAGCCAACTCCTTACAGCCACAAGGGACCGTCCAACCTACCACCTTCGACCGCCAACGTTACGAAAGATGTCTAATCGAGTTGCGAAAGATGCCTTTTCGAGACTCGAAACATGGCTAATCGAGCTGCGAAAGACCATCTTTCGCAGCTCGATTAGGCACCTTTCGCAACGGCTGCTCTCAGACGAGCCATCACCACAACTACCTAACGATACCCTCGGCAGCCATTTTACGCCCAACTCACCCATAAAAACCACAACCCCGTTCTCTATTTCGACAGAAATAGGCGACAAACTTTTTAGCCAAAAACGCTGACAATTCCTACTGTTGCGACGCCTATGCAAGATCCTAATGTGGCAATCGGAAAAGCATTGGCAGGCAATCGGAAACGAACCAACAAGCAGAAAGCGACGCACCAGCAGACAGATGTCAGCACACAAATAGAACATTTCGGCGAGACGGAAGGATAGGAATCGACGAAAGAATGTTGTGAATATTCACACCCCTCACACCATCCCGAAACCCCTTCAACTCACCATGGGAAGAACCTCCAGCCACGACAGATTGTCGCACATGAACGCCAGAATGGCAGAAAACCACAAACGGCACAATCGTTGCAGTAAGGTGAGTGTAATCGAAAACAAATAAAATAAACAAATAACATAGGAGAATATGATTATGTATACACGCAACAACTGGCTTCCCGAAGTCTTCAACGACTTCCTTAACACCGAACACATGCCTCGCACCAACGCCACCGCTCCGGCCATCAACGTGCTTGAGGACAACGACAAGTACACGGTGGAGCTTGCCGCGCCAGGCATGAACAAGGACGATTTCGACGTGAACATCAATCAGGACGGCGACCTCACCATCAAGATGGAGAAGCACCAAGGCGAGGATGCTCCCAAGGGCCACTATCTCCGTCGCGAGTTTGCCTATTCCAAATACGAGCAGACGCTCATCCTTCCCGACGACGTGAATAAACAAGACATCTCGGCTCGTGTGGCCGACGGTGTGCTCACCATCACCCTGCCCAAGATCAAGGTGGAGGAGAACAAGGTGGCTCGTAGCATCGAGATTGGCTAACGCTTTGGCGCACAACCGTTTCGAAGCCGCATAGAAGAAAGATGAATAAGAGTAGTTTGATAGATTTATAATTGTGTGATTGTTAGTTTTGAGCCTCGGATATTCGTATATCCGAGGCTTTTTGCTACCTTTGCAAGCGATAGGCGGCCCACGGCCATCAAGAAGCAAACCTTCTGGCCGCTCGCCGTCCCTATCGTTACAACCAAACAAACACAGTAATGATGAACAACCTTACATTGTTGGCCCTCGTTCCTTCGAACGTATGGCTGCAGGCGTTGCTGCTTGTGGCCGGTGTGGCAGTAGTATTATGGGGCGCCGACAGGCTCACCGACGGTTCTGTGGCATTGGCCGAACGCATGGGCATCCCCCAGATTGTGATTGGCCTCACCGTAGTGGCCATGGGCACATCGATGCCCGAGTTTTTCGTGAGCCTGATGTCGGCCATCAACGGCACCCCCGACCTGGCCGTAGGCAATGTGGTGGGAAGCAATATTTTCAACACATTGCTCATCGTAGGCGTAGCGGCCATGGTGGCTCCCATCACCATTCTCCACACCACGGTTCGCAAAGACATACCATTCGCCATGGTGGCCTCCACCCTACTGCTGATGATGTGCTTAGACAGCGAAATCGGCCGTATCGACGCATTGGTGCTGTTCGTTTTATTCATCGTTTTCATGGTATTCACCGTTCGCGGCGCGCACCAGCCGAAGCCCACCGACGACGCTCCAGCCAACGCCGAAGCCGAAGCGAAACCCGCCATGAGTCCGTTGAAGGCCTGCCTGCTCATGCTGTTGGGCCTCGTCTGCCTGGTGTTGGGCAGCAACGTGTTTGTGGGCAACGCTTCAGCCATCGCCCATAGCCTGGGCGTGAGCGACGCCGTGATCGGCCTCACCATCGTGGCCGGTGGCACCTCACTGCCCGAGTTGGCCACGAGCACCGTGGCAGCCTATCGTGGCAACAGCGGCATAGCCATTGGCAACGTGCTGGGCAGCAACGTGTTTAATATCCTCATGATTCTCGGCATCACGGGCCTCATCTCGCCCATGGCCATCCAGGGCATCACCACCGTCGACCTCACCATGATGGTTGTGTCGATCATGATGCTGTGGCTCTTCTCGTTCACCAAGTACCGCGTGGAGCGATGGGAGGGCGCCGCGCTCGCCATCGTGTTCATAGGCTACATGGCGCATCTCATCAGCGCAGCCGTGGCATAAGGCGTGCAAGTGCGGAGAACCCCACTTGCGACGCCAATAACAACAACATAGGCGAGTTCCATCTCATCCAGGCGCACATCTCCCATCAGCACAGCGCAGATGCGCCAGCCATGAGGTGGAACCGTTCGGCGTTATGCTGTTCCGATGATGGAGACTGCTCTGAGAAGGGAAGGGTAAGAAAAAAGAAAGCATCATCGTTGCCATACTGAGCCTACCGAGGGTGTTAAACCCAAATCGGTCATTAGACCGAAACAGGCGAATGGTTAGGATCCTATGGATTCTTTTCAACTCTTGTCAGCGTTTCTTTCGGCATCTTGCTTCCAGTCG
>NZ_JAHKBE010000019.1 GCF_018789675.1 Hallella faecis | reverse complement strand
ACAGTTTTGGGTTAGCATCTGCACGGCCTACTCCACAGGGTTTGTCGGGTGCGCCAGATTTGCCGCAAATACGCGATTCTTAGCGTGTTTTTGTAATACGTTGAAAACCAGTGTTTTATGCTTATAGTTCCATATTCAGCACTCCGTATTTTGCATTTCGTCTTGCCGTTAGGCATCTTTCGTGTTGCGAAACATGCCTGAAGGCAAGATGAAAGACGGTCTTTCGTGTTGCGGTTTGGCGTCTTTCGCAACTCGATACATGCCTAACGGTAACCGCATGGCTCATTTGGGCCGCTCCCGTTCTGTAAAAACGACGTTTTCGCTCTCTGGTTCATCCAAAATCCCAACACAACTTTTTGGCAATAAAACATAACAATCCGTCCCTGGCGCTTATGAGAGATAAAAAGAACCCCGACTATCTGTCGGAGCTCTGCGCTTCAACTTTTATGCTCGGAAAAGTACTGAGCAAAACAACTATGGCTTATTCCTCAGTTCTTCTATCAAGTCGTTAACGATATATGTATCGCTCGTAAGATGCAACTCCAATTCTTTGTCGTGTAGCATACGTCAGAATCCTGTGTATACGTCACGAATCCTATGGCATGCGTCATGAAATCCTATGGCTTCTCCCTTGGAATAGAAAAACAAAGAACCGGCAATGTGTTTTGTGAGACACGTTGCCGGTTCAGGTTGTAAAATATATAGTTTCTTTTTAGAAGCTGTATCCAAGACGGAAATAAACTCCGTTGAGCTTGCTCTTGCCATCGTCGAAAACGTTGGTAAGTCCGAACTCATAGCCAACCTTCAGAGAGAAGTCCTTGTAGGTTGCCTTTGCGCCAGCCTGCCAGCCCATAGAGAAAGTCTTTTCTCCTTCAGCATCGTCTTTTACAACCATCAAGTCAGCGTAAGGACCTGTGAGGATACCTAATTTGAAGTCGTCGTTCTTCAGGAAGTTCCAGCCAGCGTTTGCGTCAATCTGAATGAAGCCCGGATCCCAGTCCTTGCATCCCTTTGTTGTGTAGGCAGCACCTACGCTCCAGTCGAAAGCGTTGCAGATAGGTGCGGTGTAGTCGACACCTATGTTCAGGAACTTAGCCTCAGAGTCAGGACTTGTGCCGTCCGTGCTCATGCTGGAAATATTAGCACCATACCATACGGTAAAATTCTTCTGTGCACTTGCAGACATGACCACCATTGTGAGGAATGCTGCCAAAAATAAAATTCGTCTCATTGTTTTTTGTTGTTTTAAGTTAAAGATTAAAATGTTACTGATGCAAAGTTATGAATAAATTCTTATCCCCACAACACGACTTTTGGACGATTGGGCTCAAACGGATTGGGCGACGCCACAAGCGGTTGGAATTAGTGCTTAAGTGTTTTTTTATAACGGCAATCAGCTAATTATAGATTAACCTTAATTCCGCAACACTATTGTAAATTAAACCTTTTAAGTACCTGAGCAACAAAAAGTTCTTGCTTTGGCAAGCGGCAGAGCCGAGCGCCCGGGATTTTGCCATGTCGAAGAATTCACTTATCTTAGTGTTGCAAAAATAAACAAGCAAAACTCTGATATGACATGGCGAAGAAACAAATAATTCAGTAATGAGAGGACGTGTACACGCAAAAAGGACGTTGAAGGGCTTAGTTGCGGATTTGAGGATATATACTTTTCATTTGAAACCTCGCGCGTTATTCAAGTTAAACATCAAAAAATCGACCGCCATAATTTGCTAAGGTTATGGGAGCCGCCATATTTCTCAAAATAGGGCGTCTTGGCGGTTTGCTATAGCGAAGCCTTTTGCCGATTGAAGAAAAATGGCTACTTTTGCATAGAGTAGGGGGCTGCTTGCGTAAGGTGGGTGGTCCTATGTGGTGCCTCGTTTTCGTTAAGCCAGATGGGGGGCGACGCTTGCCTCAGAGCTACCATGGCACGAAAACGAAGGAAAAAATGGAAAAAAACAAGGAGAACAACTATATGGAATACATGTCACAGGAAGGATACGACGAACTCGTGGCCGAGTTGCGCCAGTTGGAAACGGTGGAGCTGCCGAGGGTGCGCGACGCCATTGCCGAGGCCCGCGACAAGGGCGACCTGAGTGAGAACTTCGAATATCGCGCCGCTAAGCGCGAGCAGTGGCGCCTACTCGGGCGCATACGGTTTAAGCAAAAGGTGCTGGAGCATGCGCGCGTCATCGACAAGTCGCGGCTGCAAGCCGACTGCGTGGGCCTACTGAGCAAGGTGAGCATCACCAACCTGGGCAACAACCGCAGCATGACCTACACCATCGTGAGCCCACACGAGATGAACCTGCGCGAGGGCAAGATCTCCATCAAGTCGCCCGTTGGGCAAGCGTTGCTGGGCAAGCGCAAAGGCGACGAGGTGACCGTGCGCGTGCCCGCAGGCCTCCTCAAGCTGCGCATAGAGAATGTGGAACTCTGACGCCGTTTCGTGAGCGTCATGCGCTCCAAAAGAGGAGACGCTCGCGGGCGGAATACAGCCAGAAAGAAAAAAAACATAAAAATAACACATTAACATTCGAATATCGAGTTTTTTTATTATCTTTGTAAAAGATAGCCCGATAACAATCGGCTGGCAAATGGCATGGTCTTTGCTAAGCATTATATAATAAAAGGTGGAAACCGCCATTTTGTCTTATTATTAAAAAGGAAAGATTGACAGATGAACAACGACTTTAGAAAGTATGCCACGCAACATCTTGGCATGAACGGCATGGTACTCGACGATGTGGTGAAAGCGCAGAACCAGTACCTCAACCCTTATATCCTGGAGGAGCGCCAGCTCAACGTAACGCAGATGGACGTGTTCTCGCGCCTGATGATGGACCGCATCATCTTCCTCGGAACGCAGATCGACGACTACACGGCCAACACGCTCCAGGCGCAGCTGCTCTATCTCGACTCGGTGGACAACGGAAAGGACATCTCCATCTACGTGAACTCGCCGGGTGGTGTGGTGACGGCCGGACTGGGCATCTACGACACCATGCAGTTTATCTCGAGCGACGTGGCCACCATCTGCACCGGTATGGCCGCTTCGATGGCCGCCGTGCTCCTCGTATCGGGCACAGAGGGCAAGCGCTCAGCATTGCCCCACAGCCGTGTGATGATCCACCAGCCGCTCGGAGGCGTGCAGGGACAGGCATCGGACATCGAGATTGAGGCGCGCGAGATCATGAAGATGAAGAAAGAACTCTACACCATCATATCAAACCACTCGCACCAGACCTACGACAAGGTGTGGCAGGACAGCGACCGCAACTACTGGATGACAGCCGAGGAAGCCAAGGAGTATGGCATGATCGACACGGTGCTGACAAGAAAGAAGTGAGACGAACAACATGAGAACAAGTAAGAAGAAATGTAGCTTCTGCGGAAGAAGTGAGGACGAGGTGAGGCTGCTCATCAACGGCCTCAATGGCTATATCTGTGCCGACTGCGCCGTGCAGGCTTACAACATCGTGAAGAGCACGGGAATGGCCGGACTGCTCGACGATGAGGACAACGAGCTGCCCGCAAAACACACACCCTATAAGCCCAAGGGCAAGGTGCCCAAGCCACGCGAGATCAAGGAGTATCTCGACCAATATGTCATCGGACAGGACGACGCCAAGCGCACGCTCGCCGTCTCGGTGTATAACCACTACAAGCGTTTGCAGCAGCCCGACGACGAGGATGGCGTGGAGATCGAGAAGAGCAACATCATTATGGTGGGATCCACGGGTACGGGTAAGACCCTCCTGGCACGAACCATCGCCAAGCTGCTCGACGTGCCGTTCACCATCGTCGACGCCACGGTGTTTACCGAGGCCGGTTATGTGGGCGAGGACGTGGAGAGCATATTGAGCCGCCTGTTGCAGGTGGCCGACTTCAACGTGGAGGCCGCTGAGCGCGGCATCGTCTTCATCGACGAACTCGACAAGATTGCCCGAAAGAGCGACAACCCCAGCATCACGCGCGACGTGAGCGGAGAGGGCGTGCAGCAGGGACTGCTCAAGCTCCTCGAGGGTACCATGGTCAATGTGCCGCCTAAGGGCGGTCGCAAGCATCCCGACCAAGACTACATCCACGTGAACACAAAGAATATCCTGTTTATCTGCGGTGGCGCCTTCGACGGTATTGAACGCAAGATCGCACAGCGGCTCAACACGCATGTGGTGGGTTACAACTCGGTGCAGGCGGTGCGCAATGTGGACAAGAGCGACCTGATGAAGTACATCCTGCCGCAAGACCTGAAGTCGTTCGGACTCATCCCCGAGCTCATCGGTCGTCTGCCAGTGCTCACGCACCTCAACCCGCTCGACCGCGACGCGCTGCGACGCATCCTCGTGGAGCCCAAAAACTCCATCGTGAAGCAGTATGTCAAGCTCTTCGAGATGGACAAGATTGCGCTGACGTTCACCGACGAGGCGCTCGATTTCATCGTCGACAAGGCGGTGGAGTATAAGTTGGGTGCAAGAGGACTCCGCTCAATCGTCGAGGCGGTTATGATGGACGCCATGTTCGACGTCCCCTCACGCCGTGTTAAGAAGTTTGAGGTGACACTCGAGTATGCCAAGGGCCAGCTCGATAAGGCTCACCTGGAGCAACACAAGGAGTCTGCTTGACCGCAGGTCATTAAAAGCAACTACTACCACAATGGAAGACAATCTCATTAAACCCCTGAAGCAGTATTTCGGCTTCGACAAATTCAAGGGAGACCAAGAGGCCGTCATTCGTAACCTTATGGATGGCAACGACACCTTTGTTCTCATGCCCACCGGAGGCGGCAAGAGCCTGTGCTACCAGTTGCCATCGCTGCTCATGAAGGGCACGGCCATCGTGGTGTCGCCACTGATCGCCCTGATGAAGAACCAGGTGGACGTCATCAACGGACTGTCGGAGAACGACGGCCTGGCCCATTACATGAACTCGTCGCTCAACAAGGCGGCCATCAACCGCGTGGTGAGCGATGTGCAGTCGGGTAAGACTAAACTGCTGTACGTGGCTCCCGAGTCGCTCAACAAGGAGGACAACCTTGCGTTCCTCGAGTCGTTTGAGATTTCTTTCTTTGCCATCGATGAGGCTCATTGCATCTCCGAGTGGGGACACGATTTCCGGCCCGAGTATCGCAACATCAGGCCCACCATCGACAAGATAGCGAAGTTCCGGGGCATCGACAAGATTCCCGTCATAGCGCTTACGGCGACGGCTACCGACAAGGTGCGCTCCGACATCAAGAAGAGCCTGGGCATCGTCGACGCCAAGGAGTTCAAGAGCTCGTTCAACCGCCCCAACCTCTATTATGAGATCAGGCAGAAAGTGAGCGAGGAGGACACCGACAGCCAAATCATCCGATTCCTCAGGCAGCACGAGGGCAAGTGTGGCATCATCTACTGCCTGTCGCGCAAGAAGGTGGAGGAACTGGCGCAGAAGCTGCAGCTCAACGGCTTCAAGGCCGCGCCCTACCACGCCGGACTCGACACCGAGGTGCGAACGATGACGCAAGACGACTTCATCAAGGAGGAAATAGACATCATCGTGGCGACCATCGCCTTCGGCATGGGCATCGACAAGCCCGATGTGCGATTCGTCATACATTACGACATTCCCAAGAGTCTCGAGGGATACTATCAGGAAACGGGTCGCGCCGGCCGCGATGGGGGAGAGGGCATTTGCATAGCCTTCTACTCGCCCAAGGACCTGAAGAAACTCGAGAAGTTTATGGACAGCAAGGGCGAGGCAGAGAAAGAGATCGGACGGCAGCTCCTGCAAGAGACGAAGGCTTACGCCGAGTCGTCGATCTGTAGGCGTAAGATGCTGTTGCACTATTTCGGTGAGGCTTATCCCAAGGACAACTGTGGCAATTGCGACAACTGCATGCACCCCAAGCATCCCAAGGAGGCGTCGGAGGCGTTGCTCGTGGTGCTCAGCGCCATCAAGGCGGTGAAGGAAAACTTCGACCAGCCTTACATCATCGACTTCGTGAGGGGCCGACGCACCGACAACATTGTGCGCCATGGGCACGACAAGTTGCCCGAGTTTGGCGCAGGCGAGAAGATCAACGAGGAGGACTCTGCCATTTGGAACCCTGTGATACGCCAGGCCATGATCTCCCATTTCATCCGGAAGGATGTGGAAAACTACGGTTTGCTCAAGCTCACGGCCGACGGCAAGCGCTACATGCAAGACCCGCAGCCTTTCATGGTGGTGGCCGACCGCGAGTTCGACGAGACCGAAGAGGGAGCCGACAATGTGTCGAGCGCTCTCGACGAGGAGTTGTACAACCTCCTGCGAGGATTGCGCAAGGACGAGGCGCGCAAGTTCAACCTGCCGCCATACGTCATCTTCCAAGACATATCGCTCACGCAGATGGCCACCAACTACCCCGTGACCATGGAGGAGTTGCAGCAGATACAAGGCGTGGGACAAGGAAAAGCCAAGAAGTATGGCAAGCCTTTCCTGGAGCTCATCAAGAACTATTGCGAGGAGAACGATGTCAAACGGGCCGACATCATGCGCGTCATCAGTCAGCCCAACAAGTCGATGAGAAAGCAGAAGATCATCGAGCTTATCGACAAGCGCATACCGCTCGAGGAAATCGCACGGGCCCAAGGATACGGATTCGACGACTTGCTCGACGACATTGAGGCCATCGTGTGCAGCGGTATGAAGGTCAATATCGACTATTACCTCAACGATGACGAGGTGATCGACCCTGATGAGGTGGCCGACATCTACGACTATTTCCGTGAGAGCGATAGCGACGACATCGATCAGGCCATTGAGGAAGTCGACATCTACGACGATGAGGACGGACTGACGGCTGAGGAAAAGGTTCGGCTGGTCTTCATCAAGTTCTTCTCGGAAATGGCTAACTGATTTGGCTGCAAGCGTTCAGAGATGATTCATTGACAGGAAA
The DNA here is from genome assembly GCF_018789675.1 of Hallella faecis. Lineage (GTDB taxonomy): Bacteria > Bacteroidota > Bacteroidia > Bacteroidales > Bacteroidaceae > Prevotella > Prevotella faecis. Next base: position 41,774 of record NZ_JAHKBE010000019.1, on the reverse strand, counting down.
TGAGTTGTTCTCGTAACCAACTAACATAAAACTATCCGGTTGCTGAAGGGCGACCGGATAGTTTCGTTTGGGCCCCGACAGTCTCGCAACTTCAGGAGGCCCCGCTCGTGTAGCCCATTTGGAGGAAGTGAAAGCAAACGTGATGAGGGCGGAATGGAAATATCCCATAGCTTCGCCTTTGGCGGGTGTGATGACGTAACTACTCAGCACCCGTAATGACCGAATTCGGTTAAATAGCATTAAACGGAAAAGAAAAATGACCGTGATGGCGGTCTAAGTGGATTTTTATTACTAAATTTGCACGCAATAAATTCCTAAAGTTACATTTATGTCATCATTTGTTGCAGATAAAATTGTAATGGACGGTCTTACCTTCGACGACGTCCTGTTGATTCCCGCTTATTCCGAGGTGTTGCCCAAAGAGGTGACGTTGAAAACACGCTTCTCGCGTAACATCGAGCTGAACATCCCGTTTGTGACAGCTGCCATGGATACGGTGACAGAATCGTCAATGGCCATTGCCATTGCGCGCGAGGGTGGTATCGGCGTTATTCACAAGAACATGACCATCGAGGAGCAGGCGCGCCAAGTGGCCATCGTCAAACGTGCGGAGAACGGTATGATCTATGATCCCGTTACAATCCGCCGCGGTAGCACCGTGGGCGACGCACTCGCCCTGATGCATGAGTACCACATCGGTGGCATCCCCGTTGTCGACGAGGAGAACCATTTGGTGGGTATCGTTACCAATCGTGACCTGCGTTTCGAGCGCAACATGGACAAGACGGTTGATGAGGTGATGACAACAGAGAACCTCGTTACCACGCACCAAAAGACCGACCTTGTGGCTGCTGCGCAAATACTGCAGGAGAACAAGATCGAGAAGTTGCCGGTGGTCGATGCAGGCAATCATCTTGTCGGACTGATCACTTACAAGGATATCACTAAGGCTAAGGACAAGCCTAACGCATGCAAGGATGACAAGGGAAGACTTCGCGTGGCTGCTGGCGTGGGTGTCACAGTCGACACGCTCGACAGAGCACAGGCACTGGTCGACGCTGGTGTCGACGCCATCGTCATCGACACGGCTCACGGACACTCTGCCGGTGTGGTGGGCAAGCTGCACGAGGTGAAGAACGCATTCCCCAACATCGATGTTGTGGTGGGTAACATCGCCACAGGTGAGGCTGCAAAATATTTGGTCGACAACGGCGCTGACGCCGTGAAGGTCGGCATCGGCCCGGGTTCCATCTGCACCACACGTGTGGTGGCTGGCGTGGGCGTACCTCAGTTGAGCGCTGTCTACGACGTGTGCTCGGCACTCGAGGGAACAGGCGTGCCTTTGATCGCCGACGGTGGCTTGCGCTATTCGGGCGATATCGTCAAGGCATTGGCCGCTGGCGGAAGCTGCGTGATGATTGGTTCGCTCGTGGCTGGCACAGAGGAGAGCCCCGGCGAGACCATCATCTATAACGGACGTAAGTTCAAGAGCTATCGTGGCATGGGATCTCTCGAGGCCATGGGCCAGAAGAATGGTTCGAGCGACCGTTACTTCCAGGGTGGCACCAAGGACGTGAAGAAGCTGGTGCCCGAGGGAATCGCCGGTCGTGTTCCTTACAAGGGAACCGTGCAGGAGGTGATCTATCAGCTCGTGGGTGGCCTGCGCTCAGGAATGGGCTATTGCGGTGCCGCCACTATCGAAAACTTGCACAACGCTAAGTTCACGCGCATCACCAACGCTGGTGTGCTTGAGAGCCATCCGCACGATATCGCTATCACAAGCGAGGCTCCTAACTATAGCCGTCACGAGTAATCCGCGCTCCACACCTGCCGCATAGGTCTTCGATGCCAAGTTTCAACTGACGCCGAGCCCTATCGCAATGGTAGCCGTAGCCTATCGCTTGGGGACTCAATGCTTATAACATAGGTTGCAAATGCTTATAGCATAGGTTGCCAACGCTTGCTGGGCGAGTTTCCGTGGATAATTGCTCTATGTGCTAGCAACATTGAAATAACCACTCTCCCTCCTTTCCAAACGGATGGAGGGAGAGCTACTTATAATAAATATGAAGAAGAAACTGTTGTTGGGCGCCATGCTGTTGTGTGGCACCTTGTCTTTTGCGCAAACTTCCGATCCCGTTGTGATGACCATCAACGGAAAGAATATTGCTCGCTCAGAGTTTGAATACTCGTACAATAAAAACAATGCCGACGGTGTGATCGACAAGAAAAGCGTGGCCGACTACGTCGACTTGTTTATCAACTACAAGTTGAAGGTGGAAGCAGCCAAGGCTGCGCAACTCGACACGATGAAGTCGTTCCAGACGGAGTTTGCCGGATACCGCGACATGCAGGTGCGTCCGGCCATGATTACCGACGCCGACGTGGAGGCCGAAGCAAAGAAAATCTACCAACAGACACAACAACAGATTGACAACAACGGCGGATTGGTCAAGGTGGCCCACATCTTGCTGATTGTGAGCCAGAAAGCAACCGCCGATGAGCAGAAGGCTGCTAAGGAGCGCATCGACTCCATCTATGCGGCTCTCAAGGGTGGCGCCAACTTTGCGGAGATGGCAAAGAAGTACTCGCAAGACCCCGGATCTGCCAAGAACGGTGGCGAACTGCCGCTTATATATAAAGGACAAACGCTGAAGGAGTTTGAGGACCAGGCCTGGGCGCTGAACGACGGCGAGATGAGCAAGCCCGTGCTCTCGGCTGCCGGATGGCACATCATTCTGAAGCAAGGCCATCAGAACTTCTATAGCTATGAGAGCCAGCGCGATGCCATCATGAAATATATCGACCAACGTAACCTCCGCGAGCAGATTATCGATAACAAGCTCGACTCGCTGACCAAGGTGGAGCATACCACCAAGGCAGAGCTTCTCAAGGCTAAGCTCGATGAGATGGAGGCCAAGGATCCTACGCTGAAATACCTTATCCAGGAGTATCACGACGGATTGTTGCTCTATGAAATCAGCAACCGCGCCGTGTGGGACAAGGCACAGAAGGACGTGGCTGGCCTGACATCATTCTTCAAGAAACATAAGAAAGACTACAAGTGGGAGCAGCCCCGTTTCAAGGGCATAGCTTACCACACACGCGAGGTGGCCGACATCAACAACGTGAAGAACGCAATCAAGAAGGTGGCGTTTGACGAGTGGGCCGAGGTGTTGCGAAAGACGTTCAACTCCGACTCGGTATTGCGCATCCGTGTGGAGAAGGGCATCTTCAAGAAGGGCGACAACACGCTCGTCGACCGTGAGGCGTTTGGGGTCGATACCATTGTCAAGCCCATGAAGGACTATCCCAATATGGCCATCTACGGTAAGGTGCTCAAGGCTCCCAAGGAGTTGTCGGATGTGAGAGCCCTTGTGGTTGCCGACTATCAGGACTACCTGGAGAAGCAATGGGTGGCTGACCTGCGCAAGCAGTTTGCCGTGAAGGTGAACGAGGATGTGCTGAAAACAGTGAACAAGCATTAACGTATGAAGAAAACTATATATACCATAGCGGCCATGTTGGTCTTCGGACTGACAGCCATGTCGGGCGTGGAGCAGGCATCTCGTGCCACATCCTCGCAGGCAGAAGCCGCTGCGCCTGACCAGTCAACAACCAACGATTCGGTGGTGAAACCTGAGGTTGTCGCCCCCGAGAGCAGTGTTGTCGATGAGGTGATATGGGTTGTGGGCGATGAGCCCATCCTGAAGTCTGACGTCGAAGCCATGCGCATGCAGGGGCTTGCCGAAGGTGTTACCTGGGGAGGCGATCCCGAGTGTGTCATCCCTGAGCAACTGGCTGTGCAGAAGTTGTTTCTCCATCAGGCCGCCATCGACTCCATCGAGGTGACCGAGAGCGAGATCTCGGCAGGCATCGACCAGCAGATCAATCGTTGGATACAAATCGCAGGCTCGCAGGAGAAACTGGAAGAGTATAGGAAACAGACCCTCAAGGAGATGCGTGCCGATATGCACGATGAGTTCAAGAACCAGCAACTCATTGAGAAGATGCGCAAGAAGTTGGTGGAAGACGTCAAGGTGACGCCCGCCGATGTGCGCACCTATTTCCGCAATATGCCCGCCGACAGCGTGCCTTTCGTGCCTACCGAGGTGGAGGTGCAGATCATTGAGCATCGGCCCCGCATCAAGCAGGAGGAGGTCAACCGCGTGAAGAATCAGCTTCGCGACTTCACCGACCGTGTCACCAAAGGCGAATCGTCGTTCGCTGCGTTGGCGCGTCTGTATTCGGAGGACCCCGGATCGGCACGCCAAGGTGGCGAGATGGACTATGTGGGACGTAGCCTGCTCGACCCTGCGTTTGCCAATGTGGCATTCAACCTGACTGACCCGAACAAGATTTCCAAGATCGTGGAGACCGAGTTTGGCTATCATATCATCCAACTTATCGACAAGCGTGGCGACAAGATCAAGGTGCGTCATATCCTTCTGAAGCCGAAGGTGTCGCAAGATGAGATCGACGCTTCCATGAGTCGCCTGGATTCTTTAGCCGCCGACATTCGTGCTGGTCAACTTACGTTCGACTACGCCGCCACCATCCTTTCCGATGACAAGGACACCAAGAACAACAAGGGACTGATGTCGAACCCCACCAACGATGGCATGACGTCGCGTTTCCAGATGAAAGACCTGCCTACCGAGGTGGCTCGCGTTGTCGACACCATGAAGGTTGGCCAGATATCCGCACCGTTTGAGATGGTGAGCCGCAGCAATGGAAAGACAGTTGTTGCCATTGTGAAGCTGAAGTCGCGTGTCGAAGGTCACAAGGCCACCATCACTGAGGATTTCCAGGTCATGAAGGATGTGGTTCTCGCCAAGGAACGCGAGAAGGTTCTTACCGACTGGGTCGTCGATAAGATCAAGCACACCTACGTGAGGATGAAGGACCGCTATAAGAATTGTAATTTCCAATATCAGGGATGGGTTAGATGACGGCAACTGATAAACATCAAAGATATTACCGTGGGCATAGGGTCATCCTGACGATGGCTCTATGCTTCTTTGTCATAGGCACCCTGCAAGCCTTCTTGGCGCCCCGCAAGGCGAAGAAGAGACCTGTGGACAACAAGGTCTATCTTCTCCATGCCGATGAGTTGCGCTACGACATGGCGGGCCCCAATCCCGACGCCCAGATTGCCAAAGGCCATGTGGCGTTTAAGCATCAGGGCGCTTTCCTCAGCTGCGACAGTGCTTATTTTTACCAAGGTTCCAACTCGGTGAAGGCTTTTGGCCATGTGCGTTTTCGTCAGGGCGACACGTTGTCGCTGACCTGCACGCGCGCTTGGTATGATGGCGAGGGGCAGATGATGGAGGCCCGCAATAACGTGGTGCTCAAGCATCGCAAGCAGACGCTTTATACCGACAGCCTGAACTACGACCGTTTGTACGAGTACGCTTATTTCTTCAATGGCGGCAAACTGGTCGATGGAAAGAGCCAGTTGAGCGCCGACTGGGGTGAGTACCATACCGAGACACGCCTCGCCAAGTTTAATTACGACGTGCAACTTCGTACGCCAAAGAACCAGGTATCCACCGACACGCTCTATTACGACACACGAAAGTCGCGCGCCCATGTGGTGGGCCAGTACACGTCTGCCAAGGGGCACGGCAAGGTAGGCCCTTCGATCATCAAGGGTGAGAATGGCACCATCACCACAGAGAACGCCTATTTCAACACCCAAAATGACCAGGCCGAGATGTTCGGACGGTCGACGGTGGTCAACGGCCCGAAGACCATTACCGGCGACACCTTATATTATGACAGCAAGAGCGGCAATAACCGTGGCTTGGGCAACGTGGTGTTTGTCGACAACGAGAACAAGAACACCCTGACCTGTGGCGAGGTGGTTTACAACGAGCATACAGGCATGGGCTTCGCCACAAAGGACGCGCTGGTCAAGGACTACTCGCAGAAGGACACGCTCTTTATGCACGCCGACACCATGCGCATCGAAACCTTCAATATCAACACCGACTCTGTGTATCGCAAGGTGCATTGTTATCCGCACATGCGGGCCTTCCGCCTTGACGTGCAGGCCATTTGCGACTCGTTGGTGTTCAACTCGCAAGACTCGTGCATGACCATGTATCGCGACCCCATCGTGTGGAATGGCACGCGCCAGTTGTTGGGCGAGGTGATCAAGGTGTATATGAACGACTCCACCGTTCGTGAGGCCCATGTCCTTGGACAGGCCTTGTCGGTTGAGGCCATGCCCGACAGCGTCCACTACAACCAAGTGGCGTCGCACGACATGTTTGCCTATTTCCAAGACGGAGTCATTCGCCGGAGCGACGCCATAGGCAATGTCAAGTCGGTTTATTTCCCCGTCGACGACAAGGACACGACGCTCATTGGCCTAAACTATATGGAGACCGACACCATGCGCATGTATCTCACCCCCGAGCGCAAGCTCCATCATATATGGACCAACAAGGTGAAGGCCACGTTGTATCCGATGACACAGATCCCGCCCATGAAGTTGAAGCTCGAGAGTTTCGCATGGTTCGACGCATTGCGCCCGGTGGATAAGGACGATGTGTTCCATTGGCGTGGCAAGGCCAAAGGTACCGAGCTAAAGAGCATAGAGCGCCATGCGGCCCCGTTACAGCAACTTACCTTATGAACCTACTCGTCCAAACCACCAAGCCACGCCGTTTCAGGCATCCTATGATGTATTCCGACGAGCGCCGTGAACGTCTTCAGCAGTTGGAGGCACGCGCCAAACGCGAACTGGGCATGGAGAGTGGTGAATCGGCGGTCGATACCGACGCTGCCGAATCGCTTATCTCCTTCCGTCGCACCACGCGCCGCAAGGACCGATCGTTTGTGGCAGGTCTTGCCATTGCCGGTCTGTTGCTGGTGTTCCTTTTGGCATGTTTCTTGCCATGGTTGTGACGCCAGCCCCAACCTATTACCTACTTATAATAAACAGAACCCACCCTAAATCATGAGTGATATCATACAATTGTTGCCCGACTCAGTGGCCAACCAGATAGCTGCCGGCGAGGTTATCCAGCGCCCGGCGTCGGTTATCAAGGAATTGGTGGAAAACGCCATCGACGCCGGTGCCACACGCATTGACGTGCTGGTGGTCGACGCGGGCCGCACGTCCATCCAGGTCATCGACGACGGTAAGGGCATGTCGGAGACCGATGCGCGCCTCTCCTTTGAGCGCCATGCCACGTCGAAGATACGCCAGGCCGACGACCTCTTCAACCTCCATACCATGGGCTTCCGTGGTGAGGCGTTGGCGTCGATAGCCGCCGTGGCCCAGGTGGAGCTCAAGACTCGCCAACGTGGCGAGGAGATAGGCACGCACCTGTCGATTGCCGGATCGCGTTTCGTTGGCCAAGAGGCATGTGCCTGCCCTGAGGGTTCCAATTTCATGATCGAGAACCTCTTTTACAATGTTCCCGCCCGCCGCAAGTTTTTGAAGTCGAACACCACTGAGCTCAACAACATCCTCACGGCTTTCGAGCGCATCGCACTTGTTTATCCCAAGGTGGCCTTCACCTTCCGCAGCAATGGCTCGGAGATGTTCAACCTTCGTGCCGGTGGCCTTCGCCAACGCATCGTGGACATCATTGGCAAACGCATCAACCAGGACCTGCTGCCCCTGAACGTGGAAACATCCGTTTGTGTCATTCATGGCTTTGTGGGCAAACCCGAGAGTGCCCGCAAGAAAGGCGCCCAGCAATACTTCTTTGTTAATGGCCGATACATGCGGCATCCGTATTTCAACAAGGCGGTCATGTCGGCCTTCGAACGTTTGGTTCCCCAAGGCGAGCAGGTGCCATACTTCATTTATTTTGATGTCGACGCCCAGGACATCGACGTCAACATCCATCCCACCAAGACCGAGATAAAGTTTGAGAACGAGCAGGCCATCTGGCAGATCCTGTCAGCCGCCGCGAAGGATGCCGTAGGCATGTTCAACGACGCGTCGACCATTGAGTTCGACACCGAGGGCAAGCCCGATATCCCCCTGTTCGACCCCACCCGGCAGGCCGACCTTCCTAAGGTCGACTTCAACCCCCAGTACAATCCCTTCAAGGCCACGCCCTCGTCGGTGTCGCATGCGAGCAAGATTGACGGTGAGCCGAGTGGCGAATACCACACCTCGCGCCTCACCGACCAGTGGCAACAGCTCTACGAGGGTCTCGACAGTGCCGCCAAGCCCATGTCGGAGCCCCTGTTTTCCGACCCCGTGGCCCCTGCTGCCGACGAGAGCGTCATAGAGGAGAAATCGCCTGCCCACTACCAATACAAGGGACGTTTCATGATGACCGCCGTCAAGTCGGGCCTCATGATCATCGACCAGCACCGCGCCCACATACGCATCCTCTTCGAGAAATACCAGCGCCAGTTGGCCGCCCGTAAGTCGCATTCGCAGAAGTTGCTCTTCCCCGAGACGGTGCAGCTCACCGCCCAGGAGGCCGTCACGCTCGAGCAGATCCTTGGCGAGATGACCGCCATGGGCTTCGACCTGTCGCCGTTGGGCGACAACACCTTCTCGGTCAACGCCATTCCCGAGGGGTTGGAAGGCATCGATGTTGGCTCGCTTGTGCGCGACATGGTGGTAGGCGCCCAGGAGCGCGGCACGTCGGCCGTGCAGGAAATCAACGATTCGCTGGCCTTGAGCATGGCGCGCGCCGCAGCCATTCCCTATGGTCAAGTGCTGAGCAACGACGAGATGGAAAACCTCATCAACCAACTCTTCCTTTGCCAGAACGCCAAATACACTCCCGACGGCAAGAGCGTCCTAAGCATTTTCAAGCAAAAGGACATAGAGCAATTGTTTGCGTAACTCTCCAACGGCCGTTAGACCGAAGTGTTAAAATCTAACAGCCGATTCGGATTTAAGGGTGTTCGTATGATATTGTGACATGACATTTGAGGGGGAAATAGGCTTGAAACGTTGACAATGAACATTTTCTTGTGAGATTTTTAATTATTTTATCAGAAATAAAGTCAGTATTTAAAAAATATTATTAACTTTGCCGTTGGATGAATAGGCTTTAAGAGTATATTCGAATTAATTATTGATCGTTTAACAAATAAAGATTATGAAAAAGTTATTGATCGCAATGGCGTTTGCCGGTCTCTCTTTGTCTTCAATGGCTCAGGAGACTGCAGATCCCACACTGAAGTACAGTGTCGCCACAAATTCTTTCTGGAGTAACTGGTTTGTTCAGGGTAACTTCACTTGGACAGCTTTCTACTCAAACGAGGAAAAGGGTATGGGTTGGACCAAGAGCCCTGTGAAGGACTTCCGCCGCGATATGGGCTTCTCAGCCGCTATCGGTAAGTGGTTCACTCCGGGCATCGGTATCCGTGCCAAGTTCAATGGTATCTGGGGTAAGGACGTTCCCAAGGAGAACGCCTACAACACCTGCATGCACAACAAGTATTGGAACCTTCAGGGTCAGGCCCTGTTCAACCTGAGCAACCTTTTCTGCGGTTACAGCCCCACACGCGTCTGGAACATTTCTCCGTACGCTGGTATTGGTTTGGTTCGCAACATGTCGCTGAACTCTTACTGTATGGCTGGTAGCGCTGGTATCTTGAACCAGTGGAGAGTGTCTAAGCGCGTGCAGATCAACCTCGACGTCCAGTATAACATCATGGGCGATGATTTCGAGGGTGTTGATGAGTCATTGGCATACGGTGGCCACGAGAAGAGAAACCACGACCAGATCGTTTCTGCTGAGATTGGTTTGACTTACAACCTCGGCCGTTGCACTTGGAACAAGACTCCCGATGTGGACGCTATCAAGGCTCTCGCTCAGAGCCAGATCGACGCTCTTAACGCTCAGCTCAACGACGCTAACGCCGAGAACGCTCGTCTGAAGAACCTGCTCGCTAACAAGTCCGATGATAACAAGGCTGTGAAGGAGTTTGTAAACACTCCGATCTCTGTGTTCTTCAACATCAACAAGACCAACATCGCTTCTCAGAAGGATCTCGTGAACATCGAGGCTTTGGCTAAGTATGCCAAGGAGAACGGTGCCAAGCTGAAGGTCGATGGTTATGCTGACAGCGCTACAGGTAACGCTTCTATCAACCAGCGCCTCTCTGAGGGCCGTGCCAACACAGTTGCCGACGAGCTCGTGAAGATGGGTGTTGACCGCAGCAAGATCACCACACAGGGTCATGGTGGTGTCGACGAGCTTTCGCCCGTCTCATTCAACCGCCGCGCTACTGTTAAGGTGGCCGACTAATTACATTGACGGTTAAAAGCCACAAATAACTGGGCGTCTCCCTTGGGGAGGCGCCCTTTTTGTTGGATGGCTCCAGGTGCGCCTGGCCAGGATGTGTGTGTTGCGGCCGAAAATAGCCAACAAACTATAGTGAAATCTACACATTTCTTTTTCACGACACAATAATTTGCCGCAAATATGCTATTTGTGGTGCGTTTTCGCAATAAGCTAACAATCAGCGTTTTACGTTCCGCTCGTCGCTTTTCGCGTTCCGCTTTTTACATTCCGCCTCACCGTTAGGCATGTTTCGTGGTGCGAAACATGCCCAAAGGCAAGACGAAACCTGCCTTTTCGAGGCACCGATAGGCATCTTTGGCAACTCAATACCTGCCTAATCGCACCATCACGCTTCAATTCCCGTTCTCCGAATCCGTAAAAACGGCTTTTTCGTGCTCTATTTCGTCCGAAATCTCGTACCAACTTTTTCACCAAAAATCCCTACACAGGCAACGCTGAGACCGCCCGGCATGGCAAGAGGCACCTCCTGTTGAGGGTGTTATGGCAAATGTTCCATGTGGTGGCCCATACCAAAGATGATGATTGCGTGTTACGATTCTGCATAAATTTCCGGTGTCAAGCATGGCCGTTTCGGCCTGTTCGAAACCAAGCGATTCGGCCCGAAAACTAACGGTCGGTTGGGGGAGGAAAGATTGTTTTGTGCCCGAAATGATGCAAAAACGCACTTTTTCTGCAAAAAGTTGCCGAGAAATTTGGTGGAAAGGAATAATAGTCGTACCTTTGCACCCGCAAATGAGCAATAAGGGCGTTTAGCTCAGTTGGTTTAGAGCATCTGCCTTACAAGCAGAGGGTCGGCGGTTCGAATCCGTCAACGCCCACCAGGGGTGTATCCTGTGGTTCTTCGGAGCTGCAGGTTTTTTTTTGTTTTATGTGAAGCCTTGGCCTGTCAGGTCTCAAGGCTTTCTGCTAAAGAAGATTAACCCCATCGATCATTAGTATTTCAATTCTTGTTAGTGTTTGTTTCGGGCAGGTTTCGACAGTCGCGCCCAAATGCATCACGTCGGCTCCCTCGATCTTCAGCATGATGGTTTTCGTCAGTTCGTAGCGGCTCTCGAAGCCGTAGTACATGTTCCTTGTGCGTGTGAGGCCGGCGCGATGCGACATTGTGTTATGGCCAAGGCGTTAAAAACCGTTAGATGCAACATTTTTATTGCGAGAATATCTATCGTGTCGAATTTAATTCGTAATTTTGCAGACGTGATAATATAAGGATATGGAACTTGATTTGTTGACAGCAATTTCTCCAGTTGATGGCCGTTACCGTGGTAAGACAGCGCCCCTGGCAGATTATTTTTCAGAGTATGCACTCATTCGTTATCGTGTGCGCGTTGAGATAGAGTATTTCATCACATTGTGTGAATTACCCTTGCCCCAGCTCGCCTCGTTCGATCATGCCCTTTTCGATCGTTTGCGCGACATCTACCGCTCCTTCAACGAGGAGTCGGCACAGCACGTGAAGGATATTGAGAAGGTTACCAACCACGATGTCAAGGCCGTGGAGTATTTCATTAAGGAGGAGTTCGACAAGATTGGCGGGCTCGAGGCTTACAAGGAGTTTATCCATTTCGGCCTCACCTCTCAGGATATCAACAACACCAGCGTGCCCCTTTCCATTAAGGAAGCGCTTGAAGAGGTGTACTATCCTCAGGTGGAAGAGCTCATCGACCAGTTGCAGCAGTATGCCGATGAGTGGAAAGACGTGCCCATGTTGGCCAAGACCCACGGTCAGCCTGCTTCGCCCACACGCTTGGGCAAGGAGGTCATGGTGTTTGTGTATCGCCTCACCGAGCAGCTCAAGGAGCTGAAGGCCTGCAAGATGACCGCCAAGTTTGGTGGCGCCACAGGCAACTTCAACGCCCACCATGTGGCCTATCCCAACTACGATTGGAAGGCTTTCGGCAATAAGTTTGTCAGCGAGAAGTTGGGCTTGCAGCGCGAGCAGTGGACCACGCAGATCAGCAATTACGACTGCCTGGCAGCCGTGTTCGACGCCCTTCGCCGCATCAACACCATTATCATCGACCTCGACCGCGACTTCTGGATGTACATCTCCATGGAGTATTTCAAGCAGAAGATCAAGGCTGGTGAGGTGGGCTCAAGCGCCATGCCCCACAAGGTCAACCCCATCGACTACGAGAACAGTGAGGGCAACCTCGGCATGGCCAACGCCGTGCTCCAGTTCCTCGCCAGCAAGTTGCCCGTCAGCCGCTTGCAGCGCGACCTCACCGACTCTACCGTGCTGCGCAACGTGGGTGTGCCATTGGGCCACAGCGTTATCGCCATACAGAGCACCCTCAAGGGCTTGCGCAAGCTCATCCTCAACGAGCAGAAGCTCAGCGAGGATCTCGACAACACATGGGCTGTGGTGGCCGAGGCCATCCAGACCATCCTGCGCCGCGAGGGTTATCCCCATCCCTATGAGGCGCTCAAGGCGCTCACCCGCACCAACACCAAGATGACAGAGCAAACCATCCACGAGTTTGTGGAGACGCTCAACGTCAGCGAAAGTGTGAAGCAGGAGCTGCGTGCCATCACGCCCCACAACTATACGGGCATGTAATTCTCCGGTGGGAGCCGCGAGAAGGCAGGTCGGTGAGATTTGCAAAAATAAAACAACAGAGAACATTTAAATATCATTTACTCATCAAGAATTGAACGAAGAACACTGCTAACTTACTAATTTCCGCTCTCCCCTTGCGGTGGAGACGGTTGGTTCGGGATATAGGTAGGCGTTAGTTGCGCTAAATCCATTATCGGAACTGCCAAGGCCGGGAAGGTCAAACGGTATAGTTTAAAGTTCAAACGAAAAAGATTTAAGATTATGTCAGAAGAAATGGAGAACAAGTCTTTGAGCTCATCAGAGAATCAGAGCCAAGAGAGAGAAGGCGGCCGTGAGGGCTACAGCAGACCTTCAGGTTATCAGAAAGATTATCACAGTGGCGGTCGCCCACAGCGTCCGCGCATCCACACGCAGCGCGCATACAGCTCCGACCGTGGCCACAGCCAGGGCGAGGGCGGTTTCCGTCCCGAGGGCTTCGGCGCCGGCTTGCAGAGCGGTGGAGAGCAGAGCGGTTATCAGTCTCGCCAGCAGGGTGGCTACCAGCCCCGTCAGGGTGGTTACCAGCCTCGCCAGCAGGGTGGCTATCGTCCGCGCTATAACAACAACAATCAGGAGGAGGGTGGCTACCAGCCCCGTCAGGGTGGTTACCAGCCCCGCCAGCAGGGTGGCTACCGTCCGCGCTATAACAACAACAATCACGAGGAGGGTGGCTACCAGCCTCGTCAGGGTGGCTATAACCGCCAAGGTGGCTACAACCGTCAGGGAGGCTATAACCGTCAGGGTGGTTACAACCGTCAGCAGGGTGGCTATGGTCAGCGTCCCGGATACGATCCCAACGCTAAGTATAGCATGAAGAAGCGTATCGAGTATAAGGAGGAGCACATCGACCCCAACGAGCCCATCCGCCTCAACAAGTATCTGGCCAACGCTGGCGTGTGCTCACGCCGTGAGGCCGACGAGTTTATCCAGGCAGGCGTCGTCACCGTCAATGGTGTGGTGGCCACAGAGCTGGGTATGAAGGTGAAGCGCTCCGATGAGGTGAAGTTCCAGGACCAGCCGGTTTCTTTGGAGAAGAAGGTGTATGTGCTGCTCAACAAGCCGAAGGATTACGTTACCACAAGCGACGATCCCCAGCAGCGTAAGACCGTGATGGACCTCGTGAAGGACGCTTGCCCCGAGCGCATCTATCCAGTTGGCCGCCTCGATCGCAACACCACCGGTGTGCTGTTGCTTACCAACGATGGCGACTTGGCCAGTAAGCTCACTCACCCCAAGTTCCTCAAGAAGAAGGTGTACCACGTGTTCCTCGATAAGAATGTGAGCGAGGAAGACCTGCAGAAGATTGCCGAGGGCATTGAGCTCGAGGATGGTGAGGTGCATGCCGACGCCATTGAGTATGCCGACGATCGCGACAAGAGCCAGGTGGGCATTGAGATCCACAGCGGCCGCAACCGTATCGTGCGCCGTATCTTCGAAAAGCTGGGCTATCGTGTTGTGAAGCTCGACCGCGCTCAGTTTGCCGGATTGACAAAGAAAAACCTTCGCCGTGGCGACTGGCGTTTCCTCACCGAGCAGGAGGTGGAGATGCTCCGCAACGGTATGTATGAATAGTAAATAATAGGTATCATGTCTACAAGAACAAAAGTCGTCGATGCCCTGGTGAGCACCGACTATGGTAAAGAGATTACAGTCAAGGGATGGGTGCGCTCGCACCGCAGCAGCAAGGCTGTCGACTTCATCGCTCTGAACGACGGTTCTACCATCAAGAATATCCAGGTCGTAGTAGACCCCGCCAAGATGAACGAGGAGGATCTGAAGAGCATCACCACGGGTGCTTGCATCCGTGCCACGGGATTGCTCGTGGAGAGCCAAGGTAAGGGACAGACCTGCGAGGTGCAGGCCGAGGAGATTGAGATCTACGGTCTCTGCCCGTCCGACTACCCCATGCAGAAAAAGGGACAGAGCTTCGAGTATATGCGTCAGTATGCTCACATGCGTTTGCGCACCAATACCTTCGGCGCCGTGTTCCGCATTCGTCATAATATGGCCATTGCCATCCATAAGTATTTCCATGAGCACGGATTCTATTACTTCAACTCTCCGCTCATCACAGCCAGCGACTGTGAGGGCGCTGGTGAGATGTTCCAGGTGACAACGCTCGACCTGGACCGTGTGGCCAAGAGTGGCAAGGTGGAGTACGACAAGGATTTCTTCGGCAAGAAGACCAACCTCACCGTGTCGGGTCAGCTCGAGGGCGAGCTTGGTGCCACGGCTCTGGGTGCCATCTACACCTTCGGTCCTACCTTCCGCGCCGAGAACAGCAACACGCCGCGTCACCTCGCTGAGTTCTGGATGATTGAGCCTGAGGTGGCTTTCATGGACAAGAAGGAGCTGATGGACCTCGAGGAGGACTTCATCAAGTATTGTGTGCAGTGGGCTCTCGACAACTGTAAGGACGACCTTGCGTTCCTCAACCAGATGATCGACAAGTCGCTCCTGCAGACCTTGGAGAGTGTGGTTAAGGAGGACTTTGTTCGCTTGACTTATACCGAGGGTATCGAAATCCTGCAGCAGGCCGTCAAGGATGGCCATAAGTTTGAGTTCCCCATCTCGGGTTGGGGCATGGACCTGGCCAGCGAGCACGAGCGTTATCTCGTGGAGGAGCATTTCAAGCGCCCCGTCATCATGACCGATTATCCCGCAGAGATCAAGTCGTTCTACATGAAGAAGAACCCCGACGGCAAGACCATGCAGGGTACCGATGTGCTTTTCCCGCGTATTGGCGAGATCATCGGCGGCTCTGTGCGTGAGGAGAGCTATGAGAAGCTTATGAGCGAGATTGAGCGCCGTGGTATGCGCGAGCAGACCTACGACTGGTATCTCGACACACGTAAGTATGGTTCGTGCCCCCACGCTGGATTCGGACTGGGCTTCGAGCGCCTCATCCTCTTCGTTACGGGCATGCAGAACATTCGCGATGTCATTCCTTTCCCGCGTACACCGAAGAACGCTGAGTTCTAAAGCACGCGATACATTGACCTAATCATAACGCTTGGCGATGAAGGAGCAATCCTCCTCGCCAAGCGTTTTTGGTTGATGGGGTGGGGCAGTGGCGTTGGCATTTGTCCCCATTCCTATGAACTCAAATCGTCATTAGACCGAAATAGGTGAAATGGTAGGTTGTTATTGCTTCTTTCCAACTCTTGTCAGCGTTTCTTTCGACATCTTGCTTCCATTCGCATTTCGACATAGCCCGCTATGGCTTTGGCCGCGACTGTCGCAACCTGCTCGAAACAAAAACTAACAAGAATTGAAATCTAATGACGATTTAGGTTGAACTGTTTGCGCAGAAGCCCTTACATCTCGTATAACGTTGAGCCCCGCTTCATCCTTGGCTTATAGGATGGAACGGGGCTCAGGGTTATAAATGGTGGCGTGTTTCTATCTGTGTTTGTAGGGCGTTGGGCGTTGGGGATCCTGCTGAGGGTTGGAGGGCTCAGAGGCGACGAGCGTCAGGCCGTTGTCGCCCAGTGTGATGAGGCGCTTCTTGTAGAGGTCGCCCACGGCACGTTTGAACACCTTTTTGCTAACCTGGAACATTTGCTTGATGTCTTCGGGCGCGCTGTTGTCGCACAGAGGGCAGTGGCCGTCGTGCTCCTTCAGCCATTGCAGCAGGGTGTTGGAGAAGTCCATGGTTTGGCGATGGCCCGTCAGTTGTAGGCTGATATCCATCTTGCCATCGGGGCGAAGGCTCAGCAAGTAACCCGTCAGGCGGTCGCCTGTGTGGATGGGTTGGAATATCTGGTCCTTGTAAACCAAACCGCCATACTGGTTGTCGACGATGACCTTGAAGCCCAGGTCGGTCTTCTGCCACACCAAGAGCGGAAGGGGCTGGGCCGACGCCACGCCCTTCGAGTGCTCGCCCTCGCCTTGCTGGGTGGCCGTGGGGAAATCCTCTGCCTTGGGCTGGCTGAGATATTTGTCGACCTTGGCTGAGGCCACGATGCGGTAGCTCTCCTCATCCACGTGGATATGAACGATGTAATACTCGCCAATCTCCATGTGGCGTTTCTGCTCATGGAACGGGCAGAACACGTCTTTCATCAGTCCCCAGTCGAGGAAAGCGCCATATTTGTTGACCCATGTGCATTTCAGGTAGGCGAAGTCGCCCACCTTGGCCAACGGCTGTTCGGTGGTGGCAATGAGGCGTTCGTCTTGGTCGAGGTAAACGAAGCATGTTACGTCGTCGCCCTCTCGCACCCCTTGGGGCACATATTTGGCAGGCATGAGAATGTCGCCCTCGGCTCCGCCGTCAAGGAAAATGCCGAAGGTTTCCTTGCCTCCATAGGCGTGGGGGTTGGGGCGCTCGGCCAATCGCGTCATCTTAAGCGTGTTGTAGTCGCCAATCTTGATGGTATTCATACGGTAGTGGTTGTGGGGTCGTTGGGTGAAGTGATGGTGCTCTCGGGCATCAGCAGGCCGTCTTTCATGTGGATGGTACGGTCGGTGATGGCAGCCAACTGCTCGTCGTGGGTGACAATGACGAACGTCTGGCCAAACTTGTCGCGCAGGTCGAAGAACAATTGGTGCAGTTCGGCCTTGTTCTTGGTGTCGAGACTGCCCGACGGCTCATCGGCAAGGATCACGGCCGGTTCGTTGACCAAGGCTCGTGCCACGGCCACACGTTGCTTCTCACCGCCCGAGAGTTCGTTGGGCTTGTGGTTGGCGCGGTCGGCGAGTCCCAGAAATTGCAGCAACTCCTCGGCGCGCGCCTTGGCCTCGCTGCGCCCTTTGCCAGCGATAAACGCGGGAATCATGATGTTCTCCAAGGCCGTAAACTCAGGCAGAAGTTGGTGGAACTGGAAGACAAAGCCGATATGGCGGTTGCGGAAATCGGACAGTTTGTTGGTCGAAAGGCCCGACACGTTGATGCCGTCGACGGTGACCGATCCACTGTCGGGGCGGTCGAGGGTGCCTATGATTTGCAGCAACGTGGTCTTGCCGGCGCCCGAAGGGCCAACGATCGATACGATTTCGCCCTTGCCAATGTGTAGGTCGATGCCTTTGAGCACCTGGAGGTTGCCGAATGATTTGGTGATACCTTGAATGTTTATCATAAGAATGGGTGTTTTCGTCCGGTGGTGGCTTGACGGGTCGCCACTTGGGAGGTGTTATTTTTTGAACCAATGGCGATGGCGTTGCAACCACTCGTGGATGGCCTCGTAAGCCGACTGCTCCTCGGTGTGCAGCGGTTGTGCGAAGGTCATGGTAGTCTTGTCGTCGCCAAACTGGTCGGGGAAGATAATCATGAGGTTCTTGCCCGTGAAGTATTTGGTGAGCTCCTCAGGCAGACGCTCTTGCGCGTTCTTGTACGACACGGTGCCTTTTCGGGCCGTTACGACCACGAAGAGATGGTCTTCCTGGATGGTGGAGGCCAGCTTGGGCATCTCGTTCCAGTGCTCCATCGATAGGTATTCGGCGCGCATCTGTGGATGGTGGTTGCGCACAAACTCGTTGATCATGATCAGCGTGTCGCCTCGTCCGTGGAAGATGATGCGGCACTCGAGGTTTTCCGTGAGCCTTGACAATCGCTCCAACCAGCGATAGAAGCCCGGCTCGTATTGGGCGCGCGAGGGCACCGCCACCTCTATGCGGCGCAGGGTGGCCAACGGGTGGTGCAGACGCGCCATGATAATTTGGCGGTTCAGGCCGTTGAACAGGCTCTGGTGGAACTGTCCCCAGAACTTCGGCGACACGTTGGCGTGCATGTGCATGCCAATGAGAATCTCCGAAGCCTCAAACTCCTTGAAGGCGTGCTTGATGCCATTGGCAATGTTGGCGGCCACGCGCACTTGTGTTTGCAGCTTCACATCCGACCCGGCGGCATATTGGGTTACCTGCTCCAGCAGTCGGCGCCCTTGTTCCTGGTAGCTCCGCATGTTCTCGTCGTCGTACACCACGTTGAGCGCCATGATGCCTCGGTTGAGTTTTGGGTTGCGCATCATGATGGCCATAGCAATCAGTTGGTTGGCGTATTCGGGGTATTTCACGGGCACAAGGATGCGCTCGTCGTCGTGCGTCTCATTGTCGTGCGCCACGTCTTTGTCGCGCATGACGATGCGTTGGGCCGACCATTCAGTCATCATCGATGATATGATGCAGGTAAACAGAATCATGATGACCACACCGTTAAGCATGCTTTCGTTCACGAGAAGTTGCCCATCGTCGGTCTTCAGCCCTATGCCCACCATGATCATGGCGATGGCTCCCGCGGCGTGGGCTGAGGTCAGGCCAAACATCATGTGGCCTGAGGAGATGGGCATGCGGAACAAGGTGCAGGCCAAATGTGCCGCTATGCCCTTGCCCAATGTGCCGAACACCACGATGCAGATCACCACCCAGATGATGTTTCCGCCGGCGAAGAGCAGGCGTAGGTTGATGAGCATGCCCACACCGATGAGGAAATAAGGGATGAACAATGCGTTTCCGATAAACTCAATGCGGTTCATCAGGGGCGACACATGGGGTATGTACCGGTTGAGAATGATGCCGGCGAAGAACGCTCCGAAGATGCCTTCCAGTCCCACCAGGTCGGCGAGCGCCGCGCAAAGGAAGAGAATGGCCAATACAAAGATAAATTGCATGACGGCGTCGCTGTAGCGTCGGAGAAACCATCGGGTAAGGCGGGGCACAAGAAAGATGACGCCTGCGCAATAGGCGGCGAACTTAACGGCGAACCCTATCCAAAACAACGTGTCGCCACCGCCCTTGTGTGCCGTTACGATTCCGGCCACCAGGATGAGCGATATGAGCAGGCTGAGCATGGTGGAGCCCACGCTGAGCGTTACGCTGGGCTTGAGCTGCAGTCCGTATCGTGAAATGATGGGGTAGGCCACCAAGGTGTTCGACGCCATGATACATCCCAAGAGGAACGACGACGCCGAGTTATAGCCCAGTAAGGCCATGCTCGTGAAATAGGTTATGGCAAGCGGAACGAAGCATGTGAGCAGGCCAAAGACAATGATGCGGTTCTTGTATTTCTTCACGCCATCCATGTCCATCTCGAGCGATGCGAGGAACATGATGTAGTAAAGTCCCACGCGTCCGAACAGTTCGAAGGAGGCGTCGCGCTCCAATATGTTGAGCCCGTACTGCCCGACGAGCACTCCTGCCAAAACCATTCCGATGATATGCGGTATGCGTAGCTTGCCCATGATGATGGGCGCAAATAGAATGATTAGCAACACCACAAAGAAGATGAGTGTGGGGTCGGTGATGGGAAAGTATGAGGCTATGTTTGGCATGCCGTTTGGAAATGCTTTGTTGTTGTATGCAAAGTTACGTATTTTTTCGGAAAGACGTGCTCTTGGTGGTGGAAAAGCGAGCGTGGGGGGGGGGGGGGGGGGGGGGGGGGGGGGGGGGGGGGGGGGGGCGGCCTTGTGGGTGCTGATTGCCGCCCACCAAGCCGCGCGACGCCTTTGCGGTATGCCGTTTGTGGTTAGAATTTCACCTTGTAGCTCAGTCCGAGGATGTGCATGTTGCGGTCGTTGTCGTCGTCATCCTTGCTGTTGTCTTGGTAACGGTAGTACACACCGAGCGTCTGGCCCTTGACAATCTTCCAGTCGAGTCCCACGGTGTAGCGCACCTTCTCCACGCTCCACGCGTTGTAGAGTTCCACATTGGCGTAAGGCTCCACGTCGAGCCCTTTCTTATCGTAGGAAACCTGCAGTCGGCTTCGCAGTGTGTTCTTTCCTTTTCCGCTATAGGTCTTCTGCTTGCCGTCCCAGTCCTCGTCGTCGAAATCGTAGCGCTCGTCGATGGTTTTCTCTGGGCGATAGGTGTATTGCCAGCGTTCGCGCAGGTCGAACTTCCAATCGCCCAATCCCACGGCGCCTGTCACGTCAACGTTCACGCGGTGACGTGGGCCCCAGTAAGAGGCATATTTGTTTAGCTTTCCGTAGTTGGCCTTGTTGGGATCCTCGTCGTGGTAGGTGTACTTGTCGTTGTGGTTGTAGAGGAAGGTGTATCCCGCTCCCACCTTGAGCCACTTGGTGAGCTTGTATTCGCCCGATAGTCCCATCGACCAACGGCTGTTTTGATTGGCATTGTTGGCTGTGCGATACTCAGCTTCGATCTCCACGCTGGCCTTCTTCGATAGTTTCTTCTCGGCCGAGATGTCGGTCCAGATACCAAAGTCGTCGCTTGTTTTCGGCTCACTTTGCGCTGACGCCAACAAGGTTGCGGCCAGGAGCGCAAGGGTGATGAATAGTTGCTTTTTCATGTTATTGTGAATGGTTGGTGAATGATGGTTAGGGTTTTATGGGGTAAACTGCTTCTGGTCTTCGCGTGTGAGGCGAATCTTCTGGTCCAGGTCGGTGTCGCTCGATAAGGCCGAATAGTACACCTTGAGCATGGCCATGTCGCGCAGGAAGTCGATGCTTCCCACCTCCACTCGCAGAATGTTGATGCCCAGGCGTTTGGTGAGGTCGGCCATCAGCTCCTCGCGCTTGTCGGGGGTGATGAGGTCTATGCGGTCGTACTGCACCAGCTTTGCGGGTTCTTGCTTGAGTTGTGTCTCGCAAATCCATATCAGGAAGATGACGATGAGGTTGGTGGCGAGCAACTCCACCACCGACACGCTGTTGGCAATGGCGTTGACCACCGACAGGGCGATGATGACAAACATGTACGTCATTTCTCTGACGGGCATGGCGTCGGTGCGGTATCGCATGATGGAGAATATGCCGAACAGGCCGATACCAATGCCGATGCTGGTCTTGGCCTTGAGATCTTCGAGCACGAAAATCATGAAATAAACGAGGAAGAAGATAGCCACGCTCATGAGCATGAACGAGAAATAGAAGTCGCGTCGATGGCTCTTCTTGTAGTAGAGGCGGTCGACGATGGTCCATGTGACGAGCATCAGGATGATGAACCTAACGATCATCAATGGGAAGTCGTGTGAGAATGTAAGGTTGAAAATGTCCATTATTTAAATTATTTGTTTCGGTGTATTGGTTTTTGTTTCGGTGTATTGGTTTTTGTTTCGGTGGGGAAGGTTTTTGTTTTGTGTGAGTTGACGTTAGTTCCATATCATGGTCTCTTTCTCGCCATAGCCGATCTATGGTAAGTTCGGTTCTGCCCATTTGACTTAATGAAAACGAAGGTCTTATTCGGCCATCATTTTCTCAATCTTGCGCAATCGTGGTTTGATGCGGTTGCAATGGAGTGTACTGTCGGTGAGTGCCGATCCAATGATGTATTTGCTGAAGCCCATGGGCTTGATGCGCAGCTCCATCAGATGGTTGAGGATTGGGCTGGGTTGGAGGCCGTCGCGTTTGAGCTCCACGATGACGATGTTTCCCATGTCTTTGTGCTTTCCGTTGCCGATGTTGTCAAACTCGAGGTCGAAATCGATGGTGAGGCGCTCTGTCTTCAGTTTGTTGACCAGCGTGATGCGGTTGAAGTGGTTTTCCACTTTCTCGGTGAGAAGTGTGGGCTCGTATCGTAGGTTGGCGGTAAGAAACTCGTCGTAGAGGTGGAAATCGCACTCCTCGGGCCTGAACACGATGTTGTGTTGCGGGCACTTCGGGTCGAAGTCGTGCATGGTGATGCGCTTCTTTCTTGTCCTTCCATGGTTGTTCTTGGTCTTTACCTCCAGGAAGTTGAGCCCCGAGTTGACATACGACCTGATGCGTAGCTTCTGCCTGTTGGTGTGCCCCGTCTCGTGGCGGAGGTACATGGCGTAATCGGGCGTGTCGAAATATACCGTGTAATAAGGTGCTATGCGTTCGCCTTTTATTTCTTGCATGCGATAATCATCTTGTGCCAAGAGCAGGAGTTGGCGCAGCATGGGTTTTGTGGTGACAAACTTGGTATCCGTGCGGTTCATCAGCCGGATGCCGCTCATTTCGTCGAGCGTAATCGGTTCGTAGTGGCTAAGGATATCAATCATTTGTAACGGTTTTTAGTTAGTTGTTACAAAGTTAATACAAAAAGCGATATACGACAAGCGAAACGCAAGAAATAAGTAAATAATGTTTTCCGATGATGCTTTTCAACCCCAATCGGTCAGTTGTTTTCTATTCTTGTTGGTGTTTGTCGGGGCTTGCGCCTTTCCCTTTCGTAGCCCATTCGCCATGTGCCCATGTCTTATTTGTGGTTAGCTCCCATGGCCCTATTGGGCGTAAAAAAGCCGATGGGCGAAAGGCTTTCATGGTCCTTCCTCCCATCGGCTTGGTTATGTTTTCGCTTGTTGCGATTATTTCTTCAGGTCTCCCTTTTTGACGAGGTATTCGGCAATCTGCACTGCGTTGAGTGCGGCGCCTTTGCGAATCTGGTCGCCTGTGAGCCACAGCGTGTTGCCGAGATCGTCGGCCAGGTCCTTGCGGATACGTCCCACGTACACATCATCCTTGCCAGCGCTTTCCAGGGGCATGGGGTAGACGTAGTTTTGCGGGTCGTCGACCACCGACACGCCCGGTGCCTTTTGGAGCGCCTCGCGGATGGCCTCCACGCTAACGGGCTGCTCGGTCTCAAACCACACGCTCTCCGAGTGTGAGCGGAGCGAGCTCACTCTGACGCAGGTGGCCGATGTGCGGATGTCGCTGTGCATGATCTTTTGCGTCTCGTTGAACATCTTCATCTCCTCCTTCGTGTAGTCGTTGGGTGTCATCTTGTCGATCTGCGGGATGACGTTGTAGGCCAACTGGTGAGGGAACTTGTTGATGGTCGACACCTTTCCATCCTCTACGAGTTCCTTATATTGCTGCTTGAGCTCTTCCATGGCGGCAGCTCCTGCGCCCGAAGCGCTCTGGTAGCTGGCGATATGCACCTTGCGGATATGCGACAGTTGGTCGATGGGCTTGAGCACCACAACCATCATGATGGTGGTGCAGTTGGGGTTGGCGATGATGTTGCGGGGACGGTTGAGCGCGTCTTCGGCGTTCACCTCAGGCACCACGAGGGGCACATCCTCATCCATGCGGAAAGCGCTGGAGTTGTCGATCATCACAGCACCATACTTGGTGATGGTCTCAGCAAACTCCAAGCTGGTGCCGCCACCAGCTGATGTCAGGGCGATGTCCACGTCCTTAAAGTCGTCGTTGTGTTGCAGGAGTTTCACCTCGTACTCTTTACCACGGAAGTTGTATTTCGTTCCGGCGCTTCGGCTTGAACCAAATAACACAAGGTCGTCTAACGGGAAATTGCGCTCTGCGAGGATGCTGAGCAACTCCTGGCCCACGGCGCCACTGGCACCGACAATAGCTACTTTCATAATCTATTCCTTTATCTAATTCGTGATTACGGGTGCAAAATTACTATTTTCCTTTCAATAATTCACTGAAAACGTGATATTTTCAACATATTAATATCAATTTGGGGGTTTCGGCCGTGCTTTTTGTTCAAATTCTCGATTCCCAAATCGATTGCGTAGACTCAGCTGAGGATAAGGCTTTGGTGGCTGGTTTGTTCCCTTAGGAATTGAGCTGTGGCATCTTCGGGTAGTGGCGTATGCCTCACGTGTGATTTATAAATATAGGTGTAATGGATAAAAAATTGAACTTCTTGGGTGGTTGAATGATAAAAAACCTTTATCTTTGCATAAGATAGGCTGCGCTCGGCCATTTGAGAGCGAGCTCTCATGGCGCTCGTTGGCACTATCTTTGCATCGAAACCAATCAAACTTATGAACATTAAATTCGCTTTTACGGCATGGACCCTGTTGTTAGTTTTGCAGGTCCAAGCCAATCCCATCAGCCGCAAGGAGGCTCGCCAAGTGGCGCAGTCGTTTGTGGCCATCGACGACGCCTCGTCCGACAACGTGCCCAACGCACCTTATTACATCTTCTCTCGCGGAGCCGGCAAGGGCTTCGTCATTGCCAGTGGCGACGATGAGGTGGCGCCCATCCTCGGTTATACCGACCAGGGCGACTATGCCCCCAACAACATGCCCGATGGTTTGAAGAACATGCTCAACGCTTGGGCCAAGAAGATTGGCGACTTGCAGCAGAAGCAGAAAACACGCACGCGCCAAATGCCGAAGCGCTCCGTGCGCCAACGCTTGCAGTTGCCCGCCTATAAGAATGCGTGGGTCGACGTGCATCCTCTTGTGAAGACCAAGTGGAACCAGGATTATCCCTACAACATGTTTGCCCCCAATCGCTCCGACAACGGCCAAAAGACGCTGTCGGGATGTGTGGCAACGGCTGCTTCGCAGATCATTTACTATTATCGTAAGGACAACCCCGACGCCTTGCTCTACGCCACGCCCACCTATAGCGGCGATTGGTTCCACGCTCCCGTTACCTTCTCGTTGCCCGCCGGCACCCCGGTGCGTTACGACCTCATGAAGCTTAGCGGCACCGGAACGCTCAAGCAAGACACCGCCGTGGCGGTGCTGATGTACGCCGCCGGCACCTGCGCTGGCTTGGGTTATGGCTACCAGGATGGTACGGCCACGGCTGGCAACATCGACAAGATGGGTACGGCCATGGACAACCAGTTTAACATCAGTAGCAAGTATGTTGGCAAATGGAACTATAGCCAAGAGGGTTGGGAGAGCCTGGCCTACAGTAATGTGCGCGACGGCCAACCCTTGCTCTACTCGGGTGCCAGCGAAACGCAGGGTGGCCACGCCGTGGTGCTCGATGGCTATCAGGCCTCGACCGGCCTTTTCCACTTCAACTTCGGTTGGGGCGGATATGGCGACGGCTATTACACCGTCGACGACTCCACGGGCATGAACGGTTTCAACACTGGTCAGTCGGCGCTCGTCAATATCGTTCCCAAGCGCCAAAAGCTGAGCGGTCGACTTGTGGCCGATAAGATGTTCTACCGTACGGACGGACAGATTACCGCCACGGTGAAGAACATGGGTACGCTCGCCTATAAGGGTGTTTATGTTTATTGCGCGTTCACCAAGACGCTGCCCTCACGCTCCACCGACAATGAGATCAGCACCAGCATTGCCTCGGGCGACAGCGCCACATTCACCTTCACCTATCGCCCCACGCAGAAGAAGCGCCTCTACATTTGGTTGGCCGACGCCAACAAGAACATCCTCGACACCATGTCGGTGGAGGTCAGCCAGAGCGTGGCCGATCTCCATCTCAATAGCATCCGTGTTGACGCCGGTACCGCCACCGTTGAGCATGATGGCGTCACCTACCAGCAGGTGAACAACACCCAAGCCAACATTGCCGTGAACCTCACCAATGGCGAGAACGGCAGCTATTGCCAGCCTGCTTTCATCTGCCAGGTCGACAGTTTGAACGGCACCACGGGCGCATGGGACAAGTGTGCCTCACGTGTCATCAACAAGTTGATTTTCGAGGTCGGACAGACCCGCGACACCCTCTTCACCTTCACGGGCTTGCAGCCCAATCGCTATTATCGCGCCATGATGACGAAGCGTGTCAGCGCGGGTGTTACCTCAGAGATGATTTTCGACACGCCCGACAGCATCGTTTACTTCATCACCAAGTACCCCACGTTGGAGGTTGTGGCCAAGGGTCGCAAGGCCACGGTGACGGGTGATTGGAACGCTGCCATCTTCACGTCGAAGGCACAGGATGCCGCTGTCACCTCATACGATATGACTAATGTTGTCCAGCTCTCCGAGCAGCCTGTGGCAGCCAACGAGAACGCCCTGTTCTTCACCGCCGCCCCCATCGAGGGTTCGGCCAATGTGGTTGCCAATGGCGTGTGCGACAGTTTGCTGATCCACACCCGTAGCGAGTTTGCCAGCGCCAAGGCCTTCACCGCCCGCAAGGCCGTGCTTGTGCTCGATGATGCCAAGGCAGGCGAATGGAACGATGTGTTCATGCCGTTCAGCGCCCCGCTTCCCTATGGCATGCAGGGACGTGTGGTCAACACCATTGAGCGCTCACGCCTCACGGTGAGCAATGTGCGTGAGGCTGAGGCCATGAAGCCGCTGCTCTATCTGGCCGACCGCGAGGGTCTCAACACCATCGAGGCCACCGATGTGGCGCTCTCCACCGACACCGTTGGCTCGCTGGTCGATGGTTTCTGGAAAGGCTCCACGCTGAAGACGTCGCTCAGCCGCCAGGCCAGCTTGCTGAAGACTCCTGCCACGCGCCTCACCGCTTTCGTGGCCAACGAAAAGGGAACAGCCGTGGCTCCTTTCGCCACCGAGCTCGACAGCGTCTACCGTTCAGGCTATCGCGTGTTCAACTCTTCTGATGTTGCTGCCGACCGCAACTACATGCAGTTGGCCGATTCCATCAACCTGGCCTACCAGGTCATCAAGGAGTACGGCAAGGGCGCTGAGGTGTTCCTGGCCGACAGCCTGAAGAAGTTTGAGGACATGTTCACCTATTATACTTGTGGCGGCGACAAGTATATGCAGGTTCGCCAGGCTTACATCAACCTTGGCGCCACCATCCGCGCCTTCCTCGCCAACCCGGTGGTCGACGCCATCCGTGAGGTGGAGATCGGCACCGATGTGAAGGCCGACGAGGATGCGCCCCTACAGTATTTCACACTCAACGGACAGCAGTTGGCTCGCCCGCAACGTGGCATCGTCATCGTGAAGAAGGGCCATAAGACATGGAAGATGGTTGTGAAATGATAACCCACCCTTTCCATCGTCGTCATTGACCCCCACAATAAGCGAAAGGCCGGCAATCAACATCGATTGCCGGCCTTTCTCATGGTAAGTAGGGGGTATTTGTGATTTGTATATCGTTGATGATCACTGTGTCGGATTCGCCTGATGGTGTTTCCCTTACTGTTTAGCCAAATGGAAGTCGGTGGCCGAGAACCACGTGCCATAAAACTGGTTCTGGGTGATGCTCGGAACGGTGGTCAAGCCATAGCTGATGCGTCCGTTCTTGGTGTGTATGCCCTTGATGCTCACGGTGCACCATCCATATCCGTTTCCGTCGTTGGCCTCTGCGATCTGCACGAGTCGGTTGTTGCTTCCCAACTTCGTCGAGTCAGCTTCCATGAGGTTTTTCGTTGCCTTGGCTTCCTGCCAGAGGGTTCCTCCCGTGTTTCCTTCAGCTGGAATCTCCACCTTGTAGGTCTTTCCGTCGGCAATGGCGTAGATGTAGGCGCCTGGGCCGTCGGCGCGCACCACGGCGGTCAGCGTGTAGCTGCCCTTCTGCAGGAGCGAATCGGTGCGCTCCACCTGATAGAGCTGCTGCCCGTTCTCATCATAGCAGTCGAGGTACCGACGGTGGCGGTTGCCCGTGTAGTAGTCGCCACACTTGGTGTAGCGGTCGTGGCAATGGGTGCCCTGCTTGATGGTCCATCCGTTGTTGGTGAGATATTCCCACTCGTCGTCGTCCACGTAGAAGCCGTTGTGGGTATGGCTCTTCACGTGTTGGGTGTGTAGTGTATCCGTAAACCGATCCGATTGTTCCAACAGGTCGTTCACGATGATGGTGCCACATGTCATCACACCTGTGAGCGATGCCAGGAGCAGCAAGGCCAGCGCCCATCGGCTTCCCGACGACAGTCCGCTCTGCTGGTTCTTGTGTGAGCGCCAGATGCTCATCAGTCCGTAGATGGCCAGCACGATGAACATGGCCACGCTCACTATGCCGATCGTTCCCACCCAGGGGTGCTCCGTCCACGGGAAGGCCAGTCCTTGGCTCTCAAACATCACCAAGGTGGGCGCAAAGAGCAGCAACAGCAGCATGACGAGCAGCCAGAAGCATCCCGTGATGATGGCGGCTGCCACCAGGAACATCACCAGTTTGATGCCGAAAATGATGATCTCGCCCATGGCGCCCACGCATCCCGGTCGTGTGTTGGGTTGCTGCTGCGTCTGACTGACGTTGTCGGCCGTCACCTCCTCCGCCAGGTTTTGCGGGTTCACGTCGCGCCCGTTCATCTGCAAGCGGTCGGCGGGACTGAAGGCAGGCGGCAGCGTGATGACCAGGATGAAGTAGGCCACCACCATGCCAAACACCACCTGCGGCATGTGCCACATCATGAAGAGCAGCGGTATGACCAGCGCTCCGATGCGCCACCACGTCACGTCGCCGCCATAGTAATGGGCCAATCCGGCCATCACGCCCGACACCTTCTTGTTGGCTATGTCGCGATAGAGGCGTCGGTCTGACCTGAAGATGAAGCGCTTCAGCGTTTCAAATGCCGTTCGGGCGTTGGTTTGGGTACCGTTCTCCTGTCCGTTGGGGTTGTCTTCTGCGCCGTTCTCGTCGGCGCCCTCGTCTTGTGGCTCGTCCATGTCGCGTGGCGCTCCCATGCGCGTCACGATGTTCTCCACATCGTTGATGTCGATGGCTACCTTTCCCCTCGCCACCACCTCGTCGAAGAGCTCTGCTATGCGCGCCTCTATGTCGTCCACGATCTCGTGGCCGCCCTCCTTGTTGGCGAAGTAGTTGCGGAGCGAGTCCTCATATTGTTTCAGCAGGTTGTAGGCGTCCTCGTCGATGGCGTAGAGTCGGCCCTGCATATTGATGGTAATGTTCTTTTTCATGATTGCAGTGTTGTTGGTTGATGATTCTTCAGGTAGTTGACGGTGTTGGATATCTCAGCCCATGCCTTATCGAGGTCGCGCAGCATCTGCAGTCCCACATCGGTCAGGGCATAATACTTTCTGGGTGGGCCCATACGGCTCTCCTCCCAGCGATATTGCAACAGTCCTTCTCGTTTCAGACGGTTGAGCAGGGGGTAGAGCGTTCCCTCCACAACGAGCAGCTCGGCCTCCTTCAGCGACCTGATGATATCGGAGGAATAGGCCGGCTGACGCTCCAATAGCAGAAGGATGCAATATTCGAGCATTCCCTTCCGCATCTGCGATTTGGCGTTTTCGATGTTCATGTCCTTTCGGTTTAATAATTGTTTTCGTTGCAAATATAGGCAAAACGCCAATACGTTGCAATACAAAGTACCGTTTTTCTTTCTGTAATTCACGCTTTTTAACATCTTGCGGCCCATCCATGTCTCTCTCCGTTGGCTTCCACCTTAATAATAATAGTAGAAGATTTGTGCTATGTTAATGTCTTATTGTGGGGTAGAAATGTCAAAAAGCGTAGGTGGTGAACCAAAAAACTTAGTAACTTTGCGCCATAACAATCGCCAGAACCCACCCTAAACGGTTTCTGCTAAAACAAGAACCCTATGAGACATACCCTTCTGCTTAGTTTTCTTTGCGTGGGCGCACAGGCCCTTGCAGGCAACGTGGTGAGCCTTCGTGGCGCCTGGAAAGCCACGTTCGACGGCGCCACCCATGCCGTTACGTTGCCCGGCTCCATGCTCACCAACAACCTCGGCGACCTGCCATCGGTCCACACCCAATGGACGGGGTCGCTCTACGACTCGTCGTTCTACTTCAACCCCTACATGGAGAAGTATCGCCAGGCGGGCCACATGAAGTTTCCCTTCTTCCTCACCCCCAACCGCCATTACGTCGGCACCGTGGCCTACACGCGCACGGTGGTGGTTCCCAAGGCGTGGAAGGGGCGCCGCGTGGAGCTTTTCCTGGAGCGCCCCCACATCGAGACCACCGTCGAGGTGAACGGCCAGAAGGTGGGCCACCAGATGAGTCTCAACACGCCGCATGTCTACGACGTCACTCCTTGCCTCGCCTTCGGGCGCGACAACCGCATCACCATCACCGTCTACAATGGCATCGAGAACGTGTGCGTCGGCCAAGACTCGCATAGCGTCACCGACCAGACACAAGGCAACTGGAACGGCATTGTGGGGCGCATGGAGCTGCGTTGCACCGGTCGCCAGCCCGTGGGGCGCGTGGCCGTGTTCCCCGACATCCACCAGCGTGTGGCGCGCGTGGTGGTGCCCACGGCCAAGGGCAAGCTGCGGTTCCTGCTCGATGGCCAGCCCATCGGCGCCACACGCCACGACGACTCCACCTACGTCATCCCCATGACCCACGCCGAGCTGTGGTCCGAGTTTACGCCGCGCGTCTATCGCCTGGCGGTGTGCACCCGCGACGACACCGTCCGCACCACGTTCGGCATGCGCGAGATCACCGTCAAGGGCATGCAGATCTACCTCAACGGGCAGCCCGTGTGGATTCGCGGCACGGTTGGCAACTGCGATTTCCCACTCACGGGCTATCCCCCCACCGATGTGGAGAGCTGGAAAGCGGTGTTCCGAAAGTGCAAGCAGTATGGTCTCAACGCCATGCGCTTCCATAGCTACTGTCCGCCCGAGGCGGCCTTCACGGCGGCCGACGAGGTGGGATTCTACCTCCAGCCCGAGGGACCGAGCTGGCCCAACCATGGCGTGAAGCTCAACCGCGGCATGTTTATCGACACCTACCTCATGGACGAGACCAAGCGCATGACGGCCGCCTACGGCAACCACCCGTCGTTCGTCATGATGTCGGCGGGCAATGAGCCTGCGGGCGACTGGGTGACATGGGGCGACAAGTGGGTTTCCTATTGGAAGCGCACCGACAACCGACGCATCTACGCCAGCTTCAACGTGGGAGGCGGATGGGCTTGGGATGGCGGATCGCAGTACCACGCCAAGGCGGGCGCACGCGGCCTCGACTGGGACCGACGCGCACCCCAGAGCGTCGACGACTACCACGATCAGCTGCTCTACCCACGCAACTACAAGGGCGACCAGCCCAACAACTCGCCCATCATCGCCCACGAGCAGGGCCAATGGTGCGCTTTCCCCGACCTGAGCGAGCGCAACCAATACACGGGCGTCTACAAAGCCTACAACTTCGACATCTTCGCCGACCTGATCAAGGACCACGGCATGGAGTCGATGGCGCGCAAGTTCCTCCTCTCCAGTGGCAAGTTGCAGACCCTTTGCTATAAGTATGAGATTGAGCGCAACCTGCGCACCAAGGACTACGCCGGCTTCCTGTTGCTGGCTCTCAACGACTATAGCGGCCAGGGCACCGCGCTGGTGGGTCCGCTCAATGTGTTCTTCCGCGAGAAAGGGTATGTCGACAGCACCCAGTGGCGCCAGTTTTGCAACGACGTGGTGGTGATGGCTGAGTTCCCGAAGTTTGTGTTCACCACCGGCGAGAAGGCCGAGGTGGCCATCGACGTCTATAACGCCTTGGGCGGCCAACCGCTCAACCAGGCACGCTTGTCCTACGCTATATCGCACGCTGCCCCCCACGGCACGGTGCTCACCGCCGACCTCCCCGCGGGCAAGAGCCTCAAGGTGGCGCGAGTGCCGCTCTTCACCGACACCACCACGCCCGGTAAGTACACCCTCACGCTCACCCTCAGCCACGGCGACCGCACCTACACCAACACCTACGACTATTGGGTCTACCCCAACGAGGCACCTGTGGCGGCGCCCCGCGACATCTACCTCACCGACACGCTCGACGCCAAGGCCCTCGCCACGCTGCGCCAAGGGGGTAAGGTGCTCATCACAGCCGCCGGCAAGGTGCGCTATGGCAACGACGTCAAGCAGCAGTACCTGCCTGTGTTCTGGAACACCAGTTGGTTCAAGATGCGTCCTCCCCACACCACCGGCGCCCATATCGACGCCACCCATCCGCTGTTCAGCGAGTTTCCCACCGACGACTGGGCCAACCTCAACTGGTGGGAGCTGCTCAACCGCGCACAGGTCATGAACCTCTCCGAGCTGCCAGCCAACTACCAGTCGCCCATCCAACCCATCGACACGTGGCACGTGAGCCGTAAGCTGGGCATGCTGGTAGAGGCGCAAGTGCTGGGTGGCCGCCTGCTGATGACCACTATGGATATCACGTCGAACCTCGATCGCCGACCCGTGGCCCGACAGATGCGCAAGGCCATCATCAGCTACATGCAGTCGGAGAAGTTCCACCCGTCGCTCAAGCTCGACCCAAGCGTCATAGGCGATTTCTTCACCAAGACGGCAACACCCGTCAACATGTACACCCACGACTCGCCCGACGAACTGAAGCCCAAACTCAAGTAAAAAACACCAAACCACACGCCATAATTTGCACACCAAGCGAAAAAGCAAGGCCAAGATGAGGCGATTGTCAGTTTTATTATGTATCTTTGCAACCAGTTTCCGCGCCCGTGGCGGAATTGGTAGACGCGCTAGACTTAGGATCTAGTTTCTTGCGAAGTGCAGGTTCGAGTCCTGTTGGGCGCACACATCACAACCCTAACTGCTTCATCGTGAGCGGTTAGGGCTTTTTGATTGTGGGAGGAGGGAGCGATGTTTTTGGTAACATTCCCCCAATCGCTTGTCCGAACGCCTTGACTGGCGCACATCGCTGAGAGCTTTAGCCCCAATCGGTCATTGGGTTTTCATGGAAAAGAAAGCATTGCAATCCTTATGGTCGTCCTGTTTCGGTCTAACGGCCAACAGGGGCTTAGCGTCCGCAAAGGTATCTCGAACGTGTTGCGAACGTGTTATGTTCGTGTGAAAAACGTGTGAATTTTACCCAACAATCTATAGTCTAATCTACACATTTCTTTTCCGCGAACTCGTCGTTGGCCGAAAATGCACGATTCTCAGCGTGTTTTTGTAATTGTTTAATTTACAGGCACTTGCGATAAATGTGCCTCGTTGAATGTTCTGCATTTAACATTCCACGCCATGAAACATGCCTAACCGAGGTGCGAAAGACCATCTTTCGCAATGCGGAACATGGCCGATCGAGACACGAAACATGCCTTTCCGCAACTCGAAAGATGCCTAAGCGCAAATGGGATGCGTCATTTTAGATATTTCATCTCACAAAAATCGCCGTTTCGCTCGCTGGTTTGTCCGAAATGGCCGACAAACTTTTTCACCAACGATCTTAACAATCTTCCCCTCGCGACCCATCCTGTTGCGCCACATTTACCGCTTTTTAACGCGCCCTTTTCTTTTCGTTTCGCCTTGTTTTGGTATCTTTGCATAAGATAGGCTGCACTCGGCCATTTGAGAACAAGTTCTCATGGCGCTCGTTTGCACTATCTTTGCATAAGATAGGCTGCACTCGGCCATTAGAGAGCAAGCTCTCATGGCGCTCGTTTGCACTATCTTTGCAGCATTTGTTGGGGTGCCATTCGCCCCCTATATATAATAAGGAGTATGGAAAAGAAGTATGGTTCGAAGGTCGACGCTTGGTTGCTGGGTGTGCTCTATGTGGTGCTTTTCGCGTGTCTGTTGCCCTTGTTCTACGATGGCGCCCTTGTTGTTGGCGTCATTGCCGTGGTCCTGTTGAACGTTCTCGTTACGGCGTGGTTGTTTAGCTACAGATATATTGTGAGCGACACGCAGCTCGTGGTGAAGGTGGCGCTGTTCCCTCCCAAGCGCTACGACATCAACGCCATACAATCCATTCGCCGCACCCGTTGCCCATTGTCGGCGCCCGCCGCCTCGCTCGACCGGTTGGAGATACGCATAGGGAACGACACGCTCCTCGTATCGCCCCTGCGTAAACGGGAGTTTGTGGACGACCTGTGCCAACGCTCCAAAAACAAGATAGAGGTGAGTATTTAACCCACTCCACACTCCACATTCCACATTATAGCCCTCTGTCGCTATTTATTAACAGTTGCTAACGAGTATTGTTGTTTGTTAAATAATAGCCCATTTTCTTGCAAGATACCTCGAAACGTTATATCTTTGCAGTGTACTAATAAAGTAGTACACCATAACACAATAAACACAACACCTCAATTGAAGAGAAAAATGATTAGCATTCAGAACATCACCTACAATTATCCAGGCAGCAAGCACTTGGTTTTCAAGGACTTCTCGCTCAACCTGGCCCCCGGCCGCATCTACGGATTGCTGGGCAAGAACGGCACGGGCAAGTCGACCCTGCTCTACCTTGTGTGCGGACTGCTGCGCCAGCGCAAGGGAACAGTTACCCTCAACGGCGAGCCCTGCGCCCTGCGCAAGCCCGACATGCTGCAAGACATCTACCTCGTGCCCGAGGAGTATGACCTGCCCAACGTAAGCCTGAAGGACTATGTGCGCTCCAACAGCGTGTTCTATCCCCACTTCAGCGAGGCAACGCTCAACAGTTGCTTGGCCGACTTTGAGTTGCCGACCGACATTCACCTGAAGTCGCTCTCCATGGGACAGAAGAAGAAGGTGTTTATGAGTTTTGCCATGGCCACCGGTTGTAGCTACATCTTCATGGACGAGCCCACCAATGGTCTCGACATTCCTTCGAAGAGCCTGTTTCGCAAGGTGGTGGCGCGCCACATGACCGACGACCGCACGCTGATCGTGGCTACCCACCAGGTGCACGACGTGGAGTCGCTGCTCGACCACATCGTTATCATCGACCAGAGCCATGTGCTGCTCAATAGCAGCGTGAGCGCCATTACGGAGGCCTACGTCTTCCGCACCATCGCCGAGAGCGAGGCTGCACAGGCCGTCTACACGGAACCATGCGCCGGAGGCCTGAGTGCCATGGTGCATCGGAAGGCCGATGAGGAGGAGACGCAACTCAACCTGGAACTGCTCTTCGACGCTGCCGTAAGCGGCAGTCTGCCCCGTACCTTCCCGCCTGCCCAATAGGTCGGGTTTTGACAAGCGCATCACAACAACACACACACACAACATTCATCCGCCCCGCACACTCCAACCGGGGCGACCAATCCATAAGATCATGAAAAACTTTCAATTCAACCGATTCATCAACACCCTCCGCTGGCAACTGACGGAACGCAGGGGTTACCTCACGTTCGCCGCAGCGGGATTCATCGCCATAGCCATACCAACCCTCTTAGTACCCCTTCTGACGGGAGCGTTCTTCCGAGACACTTACCCACAATATGCCGAAAGCTTGAGCACCCTCATGCTCATTGCCTACGGCTGGTATATGGTGACCTGCGGATCGCTCATCGTGAGCGAGCTGGGCAACAAGCGTAATCGCATCAGCGCCTTCATGCTGCCCGCCAGCCGACTGGAGAAATTCGTGGCCCGATACCTCATCCTCACCATCGGTCTGCCTCTGGCCGCAGGCATTGGCTACGCTGCCGGCGACCTGTTGCAGATGGCCGCCAACCAGGTGGTGTTTGGCTATTGCCGATCGTCGGTGGCCATATTTGTCGTTACGCTCCACGACATGTTGCCACGCCTCTCGCTTAACTTTGGCGACACCCTCTTGGCCCTGGAGCTGATGGTGTGGTTTCCCCACTCGCTGTTTCTCATTGCCGGAACACTCTTCCGACGCCACGCCTGGGTGCTGAGCAACCTGCTCATGTTTGTGCTGTCGACGCTGCTGAGCACCGCCGTGCTATGGGGTGCCAAGACGCTCTTCTACTCCCTGGCGCCCGATGGCATCTACAGCGTGGGCGTCATCACCGCACCGTGGGCCATAGTGCTCTACATGATGGCGCTGGCAGCAGTCATCGCATTCAACTACTGGGTGGCCTACCGCATCTATTCGCGTATGCAGGCCGTCAACAACAAATGGTTTAACCTCTAATCCCCCAATCATCATGAAAAAACTGGCACTTATGCTCATTGCCTCATTGGCACTGTTCAACTCATGCAAGATAGAAACCACAAAAGACTTGGGACCCGAAACCACGGAGACCAAGGAAGTCGACACGTTTAGCGTGCTGTCGGTAAGTGGTTCGAGCGACGTGGTGTTTATCCCCTCCGACACGTTCAGCGTCACCGTCACCGCACCCCAGAAGGCGCACGACCGCTTGGTGGCGACGGTGGAGAATGGCGAGATGCGCATCAGCGAGAAGAACCCCGACACGAAGGACGTGAAATGGGTAGTGAGAAACACGGGAACCCCGGCCTCGAAGATTGTGGTGCGCGCCCCCTACCTCACGGGAATCCGCATAAATGGAAGTGGATCGGTGCGTTGCGATGGAGCGATGAACACCCAGTCGTTGTGGATGTGGATCATGGGCAGCGGCGAGATCTCCATGGCCCATATTGCGGCCCGATCGGTGGATGCCACCATAACGGGCAGTGGCGATATCGAGGCCACGCTGGCGCAGGTTGGCAAGACCAGTGCCGAGGTGACTGGCAGCGGCGAGATCAGTATGAAGCTCCACAACTGCGGCGCCGTTAACGCCACCATAACGGGCAGCGGCGACATAGAGCTGAGCGGAACCGCACAGACGCTCAAGCAAACAACACAAGGCAGCGGCGACATTAGCACCAACGAATTAAAACTGAAAAATGACGTTCAACAACAATAAAGCCATATACCTCCAGATGGCCGACCGATTATGCGACGACATCTTGGCGGGCAAGTACAAGGCCGACGACCGAATACCGTCGGTGCGCGAGTATGCCGTGATGCTGGAGGTGAACACCAACACGGCCGTGAAAGCCTATGAGGAACTGGCGCGCGACGGCGTGGTTTACAACCGCCGCGGACTGGGATACTTCGTCGACCCCAACGCCAAGGAGCAAATTATGCAAG
This sequence comes from Hallella faecis, assembly GCF_018789675.1. Lineage (GTDB taxonomy): Bacteria > Bacteroidota > Bacteroidia > Bacteroidales > Bacteroidaceae > Prevotella > Prevotella faecis. The sequence goes on along the minus strand of NZ_JAHKBE010000019.1, from coordinate 4,591 downwards.
CCCGGCGGGAAACATTCTACCGCGAGGTGCTGCCCGAAATGTTCAGGCAGATGAAGTTGCTCGGCATAGATATAAATAAGGTGGACGAGAAATGGGCCGAGCTATAGCCACACCAGAACCATAAATTCTCTCTTATATACATCAACGCCCAAGGACAGCCCAGTTGTGACAACTACGGCTACCCTTGGGCCTTTTTATGACAGGTGGCAGTGCGTGATGTGTCATTATGGCACACCGACACCCATCCGAACATCCTTTGGCACACCCTTTGCACAATGAAGGGCGAACATTACGTTCAAAAACAACATTTCATTAAGAACAATAAAAATAAAAAAATACAACTATGGGAAAGATTATCGGAATCGACTTGGGTACTACCAACAGCTGCGTGTCTGTGTTTGAGGGCAACGAGCCGGTAGTGATTGCTAACAGTGAGGGTAAGCGCACCACACCTTCTGTGGTGGGCTTCGTGAAGGACGGCGAGCGCAAGGTGGGCGACCCCGCTAAGCGTCAGGCCATCACCAACCCGAAGAACACAGTGTATTCGATCAAGCGTTTCATGGGTGAGACCTACGAGCAGAGCCGCAAGGAGGCTGAGCGTGTGCCTTACTCCGTGATCAACGACAATGGTTATCCTAAGGTGCAGATTGAGGGTGCCGCACACCCCTACACACCGCAGGAGATCAGCGCCATGGTGCTGCAAAAGATGAAGAAGACCGCCGAGGACTACCTCGGACAGGAGGTGACCGATGCCGTCATCACCGTGCCGGCCTACTTCTCCGACTCACAGCGCCAGGCTACAAAGGAAGCTGGCACCATCGCTGGCCTTAACGTACGCCGTATCGTCAACGAGCCTACGGCTGCCGCTCTCGCTTACGGTGTGGACAAGTCGCACAAGGACATGAAGATCGCCGTGTTCGACCTCGGTGGTGGTACGTTCGATATCTCCATCCTGGAGTTCGGTGGCGGTGTGTTTGAGGTGTTGGCCACCAACGGTGACACCCACCTCGGCGGCGACGACTTCGACCAGGTGATCATCGACTGGCTGGCCGATGGCTTCAAGAGCGAGGAGGGCATCGATCTCCGCAAGGACCCGATGGCCATGCAGCGCTTGAAGGAGGCTGCCGAGAAGGCTAAGATTGAGCTCTCAAGCACTACATCGACGGAGATCAACTTGCCTTATATCTCTGCTGAGGGCGGCGTGCCCAAGCACTTGGTGAAGACGCTCACACGCTCACAGTTTGAACAGTTGGCACACAACCTCATCCAGGCTTGTCTCGTGCCCTGCCAGAACGCCATGCGCGACGCTAAGCTCTCTACGAGCGACATTGATGAGGTGATCCTCGTGGGTGGTTCAAGCCGTATACCTGCCGTGCAGACTTTGGTGAAGAACTACTTCGGCAAGGAGCCCTCAAAGGGTGTGAACCCCGATGAGGTGGTGGCTGTGGGTGCATCTATCCAGGGTGCTATCCTCAACAACGAGAAGGGCGCTGGCGACATCGTGTTGCTCGATGTTACGCCACTGACACTCGGTATCGAGACCATGGGTGGCGTGATGACCAAGCTCATCGAGGCCAACACCACCATCCCTTGCAAGAAGAGCGAGACATTCTCTACTGCCGTCGACAACCAAACTGCCGTGACAATCCACGTGCTGCAGGGCGAGCGCCCCATGGCTTCGCAGAATAAGTCGATCGGACAGTTCAACCTCGAGGGCATCGCACCGGCTCGCCGTGGCGTTCCTCAGATCGAGGTGACATTCGATATCGACGCCAACGGTATCCTCAACGTGAGCGCTAAGGATAAGGCTACCGGCAAGGAGCAGGCCATCCGCATTGAGGCTTCATCAGGCCTGAGCGAGGATGAGATCAACCGTATGAAGGCTGAGGCTGAGCAGAACGCTGCCGCCGACAAGGCTGAGCGCGATAAGGTCGACAAGATGAACCAGGCCGACTCAATGATCTTCACCACCGAGAACTTCCTCAAGGACAACGGTGACAAGATCCCTGCCGACAAGAAGCCGGGCATCGAGCAGGCTCTCCAGCAGCTCAAGGACGCCCACAAGGCTGCCGACGTGGCTGCCATCGACGCTGCCATCGCCAACCTCAACAACGTGATGCAGGCCGCCTCTGCACAGATGTACCAGGGTGGCGCACAGCCCGGAGCAGGCGCCCAGGGCTTCAGCGGTGCCAACGCTGGTCAGGCCGACGCCAACAACGCCAAGAGCGACGATAACATCCAAGACGCCGACTTCGAGGAGGTGAAGTAAGATTGATAAGCAAACAATAAACAAACATATGAAATCCGTGTAGCTCACGTAGTTACACGGATTTTTCTTTGTGTTAAATTTTGTCACTCTTGGCTTGTTTTCGGATTTTTATCGTAATTTTGCACCAAATCGTTCACGCGACACTTTAGTCGGTGAAGTTCAACAAAAGACAAATACACCTTATTTTATAGATATATGGCACAAGCAAAATACGAGATTCGAAGGAAATGCCCTATATGTGGTGCGGTGTTCCAAATTCGCACCATTGATGCAGTATATTGTTCGAAGCAATGTTCCGATGTTGCTTACAAGAGGAAGAAAGACAGAGAGGCAAAAGAAGCCAAGTACGAAGAGTTGGCAAAAGAGATTCCTGACATACGAGAATATCTTTCGGTTCAGGAAGCCGTTGCCGTTTATTGCGTTGAACGAGACACTTTGTATCGCGAGATTCGCAAAGGCAAAATTCCTGCTGTCAACCTTGGTACAAAACAACTGAGGTTGAACCGTGCAGACCTTGAACAGCGTTATCCAAGAAGAAAGAAGGTAAGGAAGGCTGCCCAAAAGCCTATTCCTAAAACTTATAATATGGAACCAGAGAATTGCTATACCATAGGAGAAATCTCAGAGAAGTTTAGGATTCATGATTCATCCGTATGGGCACATATCCGCAAGTTCTCCATCCCTACCCGACAGATAGGTAACTATGTGTACGCTCCAAAATCAGAAATTGACACACTCTACAAATCCATCAAACTATGAAGATTCCGATGAAACGCACAGTATTCAAAGTAATACTTCGCAAGTCCGAATACAAAGAACAGTGGTCTCTAATCATTGAGAGCTTTCCTGTATTTGTTCCAGGACGAGAGAAACCAATGAGAAAGCATGAACCACTGGGACGTTTTGTTACTACTCCAATCTGGGACAAGAACAGTTCGGGGCGTACACTTGCTGATGGTAAGGCTTACTATAGACCTAAGCGTGATGTCAATGGAATCATCCAATGTAGATCCACCATTGACCAAGAGGCGTGTATTTTTGCAGATAAGGTTCGAGACATACGTCAGCATGAATACGATAACCAATCGCTATACACGGAAACAGAAGCAGAACAAGCGGCTCAGAACGAAAGATCAAAATGTGACTTTATCAAGTACTTTGAAGACTTGAGGGATAAGCGACATCAGAACAGTTCAAAGTCTATCCGTGTCAACTGGGATCGTGAGGTTAAGCTCATGAAGATGTTTACCGAGGGCAAACCTATGATCTTTTCTACTATTGACATGAATCTGTTGGAAGATTATAAGAACTTCCTCATCAATGCTCCACAAGGAGGTTCTAAGAAAGGAACAATCACGCGCAACACTGCTTCCACATATTTTTCTATATTCAAAGCCGGACTGCATCAGGCATTCATTGACGGGTACCTTACTGTTGATATTGCAGCTAAAGCAAAGAACATCGCATATTCAGACAAACAACGCGAGTACTTAACTATCGACGAACTCAACACACTGGCAGCAACACCTTGCGACAGACCAATTATGAAAAGAGCTTCACTTTTCTCTGCATTAACTGGTATGCGCCATAGTGATATACAGAAGTTGAAATGGAAAGAGATAATCAAGGATGGCGAGCACTACCGCATCTTGTTCACTCAGCAAAAGACAAAAGGAGTGCAATATATGCCAATATCAGATCAAGCATATCAGCTTTGTGGAGAAAGAGGAGAACCAGACCGTTTGGTGTTTGAAGGCCTACAAGACCCATCTTGGATAAACAAACCATTGGAACGATGGATTAAAGCAGCAGGCATTACCAAGCATATCACCTTCCACTGCTTCCGTCACACATATGCGACGTTGCAACTTACAAACGGAACGGACATCTACACCGTGAGCAAAATGCTTGGACATACAAAGGTTACTACCACCCAAATTTATGCAAAGATTGTTGATGAAAAGAAAGAGCAAGCAGCAGACACCATCGTAATTGCTACTGATTTTACGACATAGATATAATCATTACACAGGATTTACACAACAACGCCATCTGCGAGTAATATCGTGGGTGGCTTTTTTTATTTGTTTATGTTGAAAAACAACGGATTTTGCCAACCAAGATAAGAAAAACTATACTTTTTTGAACTATTTTTATTGCGACTAAATGGGAGAATTATCGCATTGAATCGTCGATAAAAAACATTGTAATTTTGCCGTTGCATTCCCGGGAATGTTTCTTCATGCATATCGCTGAAGACAACATTTAACCCAAATCGGTCATTAGGATTTCTCTGTGTCGTACGGCAAAGAGAAATCCTTT
>NZ_JAHKBE010000197.1 GCF_018789675.1 Hallella faecis | reverse complement strand
CTCCTTTTCGTCCTTCCCGTTCCCTTTGGGCGCATATTTGCGCCCACCCGTTAGCCTGCGCTCCGCCGCCCCTTTGTAAGCCCCCAGCCCCCCAGCCCCTCTAATAATATAAGGTGTACCGCCCTCGCTTGCCCCTCTTTTGTCAAACAATCTGAAAACTTCGCATAAAATCCTCATTTTTTTCTTCAAAAGTTTGGAGGGAATCCAAAAAAGCTATACCTTTGCACTCGCTTTTCAGGAACACC
>NZ_JAHKBE010000196.1 GCF_018789675.1 Hallella faecis | reverse complement strand
ACCTCGCGCGGGCAAAAATTCCTGCAAGATGACGAAAAAACGCTGCGTTCACTGGACGATCAGGAAGGCATTCTGCAACTGCTTGAGCTGCTGGCTGGCCGAGAAATGTCGCGCCGCGCCGATTTATTGCCGGAATGGCAGGCCTTTTTGCATCAGCATTCGAAATTCGCGTCAGCAAGTTCAGTGAAAAGCACGCTCTACTCCCGTCTCTATAACCTTATCGACCGTGACATGGTTAACCGTGAAG
>NZ_JAHKBE010000195.1 GCF_018789675.1 Hallella faecis | reverse complement strand
ACTCTTTGCTGTAGACATAATCCTGGGGATTATGCAGCGGAAAACCGCCAACGTAGGGTTTAAGCAGTTTGATTAACGGCTGATAGTAGATGGGAATCAGCGGTGCCTGCTGGTTGATGATCACTTCTGCCTGCTGATACAACGCATTACGCTTTGTCGCATCAGTGATCTGCGTGGCCTGGTTTAGTAAGGCGTCATACTGCGCATTTTTCCAGTGACCGACGTTTTCTTCACTATCGCTTTTGAGCG
>NZ_JAHKBE010000194.1 GCF_018789675.1 Hallella faecis | reverse complement strand
GGCTATCGCCGTTGCGAAGACTATTGATGATCCGCACTTCTCCATCATCCACGGACCTTTCTCCGCGCTGGGCGAATATGTTGCCGAGCGCGATCTTATCGGCAAGATCGACGGCATTCTCCTCGATCTTGGCGTCTCTTCACCGCAACTTGATGATGCTGAGCGCGGCTTTTCCTTTATGCGCGATGGTCCGCTGGACATGCGTATGGACCCAACCCGTGGGCAGTCAGCCGCTGAATGGCTACAAAC
>NZ_JAHKBE010000193.1 GCF_018789675.1 Hallella faecis | reverse complement strand
ATCTACATGTTCAATCAATTTATAAAGTTTGTTTTTTTGTTCATTTCTGACATAAAAAATCCGGTTAGCCGGATGCTCAGGGACCGACATTCCATATTTTTTGTTGTAACCGACGCCAGGCCCAGAAATGATAACCTCCTGTCCATTCATCGATGCCTGTACACAATTATTGTTCATGACTTTTTCGATGATCATTCCATGGCTCCAAAAAAAAAGGCAAGGCACGTCAGAAGTAATAACTACTTCAAAC
>NZ_JAHKBE010000192.1 GCF_018789675.1 Hallella faecis | reverse complement strand
CGTAGCCTTTGCCGTAGAGGAAGTTGCACAGTCCTTTGCTGTAGTCGCCCGTATTCTCGCCACAGAAGAGCCACAGGGACGGGTCGATGTCGCAGGAATTCTGCTCCACCCACTTGACCAGTTGTTTGTAGCCAGACACAGTTGTCTTGAACTCGTTGAACACTCGTGCAGCTGTTTCTGTCAGTCCGTCTGCAAGAATGATAGCCACATCAACTTTTTCTTTCGAAAAATCAACTCCGATAAATAAATTC
>NZ_JAHKBE010000191.1 GCF_018789675.1 Hallella faecis | reverse complement strand
ATGACTATTATAGACCCACTGACCAACGGGAAGTAATGACTATCATAGACCCACTAACTGTGGTGAATAGTACCAGCTGTTATTCGGTGGATTCGTGAGATTACCTCCCCTTCGGTCGGTGGGGTTTCACCGAGTCTCGTGTTCGTTTATAGAAACACCAGGGGTGTTTGAAATCTCAAAAGACCCGGCTATTTTTTTTGAACACGAATCACACGAATCTTACGAATGCATGTCTTTTGAAACACCGCCGGTGTTTGAAATC
>NZ_JAHKBE010000190.1 GCF_018789675.1 Hallella faecis | reverse complement strand
TTGAGGACACGCTCTCAAAACTTGAGGGCAAACGTGTTGGACTGGTCCGCATGGATAGCGGTTTCTTTGCAAAGGAAATACTTGACTATCTGGAAATGAAAGGGTTACACTATATCATTGCCTGCCGTTTCAATAATCGCATAAAGTACAGTCTTACCCATGAACGCAAATGGATAGAGTTGACAGACGGATTGGAAATATCCGAAACCATCTATCAGGCAAATGGTTGGGAGAAGCCTAGACGCATTGTGATGGTCAGGCAAGAAA